>CAJAFV010000075.1 GCA_903939115.1 uncultured Geobacteraceae bacterium | reverse complement strand
TATATAGGTAAAATGTTTTCGGGAGGATTTATGCGATTTTATAAATGGTTTGCAGTGTCGCTGGTTTTTGTTGTTCAAATTATCTCCGGGTGCGGTGGTGGTGGAGGGGGGAGTGCAGTTGGGTCACCACCTGTTATTTCTGATACTACGGCCCCTATAGTTAACAGCTTCACCATGCCGGTAACTTCAGTCTCCATGACAGTAACCATTTCCAGTTTTAGCGCTACTGATGCAATTGGTGTCACTGGTTATCTGATCACCGAAAGCTCAACAGTACCTGCCGCATCAGAAATTGGATGGGCCGCATCAGCCCCAACCAGTTTCACTTTTTCTTCTATCGGCACTAAAACCGCCTACGCCTGGGCTAAAGATGCAGCAGGTAACGTCTCAAACGGCCTTCCTGCCACTACTATAATTACCCTGGTAGACACTATTGCACCGACAGTCAGCTCTTTTGAGCTGTCATCCCCATCAGTGTCTTTGACAGTTCCCATTTCAAGTCTAACTGCCGCTGACAATGTAGGCGTAACCGGCTATCTGGTAAATGAAACCTCCACGGCACCTGTCGTCTCAGCAAGTGGTTGGTCTGCCTCAGCGCCCTCCAGCTTCACCTTTACCTCTGCAGGCACAAAAACTGCCTACGCCTGGGCTAAAGATGCCGCCGGTAACGTCTCCAACAGTCGTTCCGCCAGCACTGCTATCACACTGCCGACAACAAAAACCTCAACGCTAAAATTTTATTCGCAAAGTACGAATCAAAGTGAACTGCTAGGCGGTTTTTTATTGTCGGTGATACTGCCGGTTGGTTCTCTCCTCCCCGTCGATTCCTCCGGTGTTCCCTTGTTCAGTGCTGTTTTTTTGTCCGGACAATTTACGGGAGCCTCGCCTCAAATTAATACTTATGACAGTGTATCAAGAAAGTTGACGGTCAATTTTGCAAGTTCCAACGATTACCGCTTGGGTGAATTTATGACCGTGATCATGACTGTTCCGTTTAGCTATGTGCCAAATCCGAGTGATATTACGACGTCCTTCGGCGCATGGAGTCCTTCAGGAGTGGGGCCGTTAGATACAGTCACTGCAACATTCACGTTCAATTAAGCGTATAAATATTTGCCTGTCGGATTACTTTACACAACATAAGGACCCGTTTCTATGGCTGAACGCATAGCTGTTAGTTCTGCATTTTACCGTTATCTCCCTTTTGCTGTCTTTATGGGTTTCATCGGCCTTGACGAATGTATCCGCTTTCTTGCCGGGCTTGGCCTCTTTACGCTCGAAGCAACGGCCCTCTACTATCTCTATCCGGTTAAAGCCCTGACCGTTGGCTATCTGCTCTATCTGTTCAAGGATCGTTATAAAGAGGTGACGTTTAAGGATCTCGCCAACATTCCGGACACTCTGCTATCGTGCGGCATTGGGGTGCTGGTCTTCACCCTCTGGATCAAAATGGATTGGACTCTTGGAGCTGCAGGTGTGCCACAGGGGTTTAATCCGGCACTGCTGCCGGGGCGTACCATTCAGATCAGTATGACACTTTTCAGGATTGCCGGTGCGGTGCTGGTTGTCCCGCTGATGGAAGAGCTGTTCTGGAGATCGTTCCTTATTCGCTATATTATTGACAAGAATTTCGACACTGTCAGCATTGGAACATTTACCTGGGGTTCGTTCCTGCTCACGGTTGCCTTTTTCGGTCTTGAGCATAACTTTATTTATGCAGGTATCATGGCGGGGATCTTCTTTAATCTGGTCCTCTATCGAACCCGCAGCATTGCCCACTGCGTGCTGTCACATGCTGTGACTAATCTGGCCCTTGCCATCTATGTTGTCTCAACAGGGAAATGGCAGTTTTGGTAGGTGTCGGTTTTGTTAACAAAACGACAACGGGGATATGCGATGTGCATACCCCCGTTGTTGTAAACCAAAAGTCTGGTGCCTGATCAGTAAATACACTTAAGCATTTTAAAGGTCTCCTGCATTACCGCCCCTTTATCGCTGCAGTTTTCGGTAACGATGTTCCGCAGTTGAACGAATGAATTAACGTTCAGGTTGTTTATCTGTAGTCCAACTCCATTTTCTTCTCTTCGAACCACTTTTGCATTTACCTTCAGAGACACCTGGTTTGAATGATATACGGTAACATTTACCGGGATATTGAGTGGGATGTCATGATCGGTCTTCAGGTACATCCCGTGAAGACTCAAATTGTCCGTATTGCAAAGAACCACCTCATTGCCATACCTGACAGAGGCCCCAACGGAATAGTTAACCCTTGTAAAGTTTCTGTTGTCCATCTCAAGGTCCCCTCGTTTTCTTTATATCAGAATATAAGATAAGCAAATTATGTGCCATAGGTATAACTTGTCGAACTTAATGAATATAATAAGTTAGGCGAAGTATTTGGCAAGGTATTGTAAAATATTTCGACAGTAAAAACAGCCTATATAACAAAAAAACAAATGACAAGAGTAGAGTCGAAGAAAATCAAAATGCAGGAGGTACCCCTACGTCAGGGCTTTTTCCGGATCATTTTCATCGGTTATAGCGTCTTCTCCGGATACGTTGACAACGGAGCCATATTATGCTTTTTCATCAGATCATAGAGTGTCGGTCTACTCACCCCTAAAACTTCGGCCGCCTTAACAATACTCCCATTTTGCTGGTCAATTGCGGCTCCTATCATTTGCCGTTCAACATTATCCCGTGCCTCCTTTAGCCTGATGGCCGGCTGGATGTTGTCAGTCAGTTCCGACTGTTCCGTTGTGCACCCAAGGTCCGATGGTTCCAGAGCCGTTGATTCACTCATGATTATAGAGCGCTGTACCCGGTTCCTGAGTTCCCGTACATTGCCCGGCCAATCGTAGTTTTTGAGGAAATTGACCGATGCGGCACTGAAACGGCGCACTCTCTTGTGATACTCTTCATTAAACATGCGCAGAAAATAATTCGCTAATATCAGGATGTCATCACCACGGTCCCGGAGTGGTGGTAGGTTTATTGAAATCACGCTGATTCGGTAATACAGATCCTCTCTGAATTTCCCCTCTTTGATCGCCCGGGCAATATCTACGTTGGTGGCGCAAACCGTACGGGTGTCGATCGGAATATCATGTCTACCGCCGACTCGCTGGATAACCCCTTCCTGAAGAAAACGGAGTAATTTTACCTGGAGGTTGACTGGCAGTTCGCCAATTTCGTCGAGAAAAAGAGTGCCTTTTTGCGCATATTCCACCTTTCCCTGTACTGTTGAGTGGGCTCCGGTGAAGGATCCCTTCTCATGGCCGAAAAGTTCTGATTCGAGAAGATTCTCAGGGATAGCACCGCAATTGATCGGGATGAAAGGATGCTTTTTACGCAGACTTGAATCGTGGATCGCCTGGGCAACCAACTCTTTGCCGGTACCGTTTTCACCTGTAATAAATATCGACACATCAGATGGTGCCACTTTTCTGATGGTTGAAAAAATAGACAGCATCTCGGGGCATTGGCCGATCATGCCGCCGGAATCACCGGCTTTCTGCTCGACAGCCCGCTGTAATGAACGATTCTGATCTTCGAGGTTAGTCAGATGGAACGCTCGACTGATGATGACTTTCAGCTCATTAAGAATTGGAGGTTTCGGAAAAAAATCGTATGCTCCCATCTGCATCGCTTTCAAGGCATTTTCACGTTCGCTGTTGCCGGTCAACATGATCACTTTGACGTATGGATCAAGCTCAAGCAGTTCTCCCAGGCCACGAAATCCTTCAATAGAAGTGTCTTCGTGCGGAGGAAGCCCAAGGTCGAGAATTACGACCTTCGGGCGATTTTTCTTGAACAGGCCAAGCCCTTCATTGACGTCGCCGGCTAATAAAACCGAATAATCTTCACACAACCCCCACTTCAGTTGCTGGCGAATATCAACATTGTCATCAATTATTAACAGTTTTTCCATGGGTAGCTCCTTGTTCTCACTACTCAGTATCGGCAAACCATATCGTAAAGACGGAACCGGAGCCTTCTACGCTGAGCACCTCAATCCTGCCGCCATGCGCTCCTATAATCTGGCGGCATTGATACAGTCCGATGCCCAGACCATCCTTTTTAGTCGTTTTAAACGGCTCAAACAGTCCAGTGCGTAAAAAACTGTCAGTCATTCCGCAGCCGTAATCAATTACCTTGATGAATGGTGCGCCGGATACTCCGACTTCTATCGCAATCGGCTGATCAGCGTCTGACGCTTCAATGCCATTCATGATGAGATTCAGAAGGACTTTCTGGATTTCATTTTCATCGATTTGAATAATTGTTGCAGTACCTGATACCGAAATATTGTTACCTATAACCAGGCTTGCAGTTTTTTCCGCCAATTCGAGGAGATTTACCTGCTGTAGTTTGAGATGCTCCTGCTCACCCAGGTTTTTCAGCCTGCTGATCAACTTGTGCATCTTGCCGACGGTACTTCCCAAAGACGCGAGCATATCATGCTGAAAATCCGGATTGTGTATGTGTCTGCCAGCGTTTTCAACTATCAGCGACAGGCTTGAAACCAGATTTTTTAGATCGTGTGCCACAAATGTAGCAACATTACCGATCGCTTCAACTTCACGGGCATGATTAATCTGCTCGGACAACCGTTGATGCATAATTGCCAGGGAAGCCTGACGGGCAATGGTTTTCATCAGATCGTAGTCTTCATATATAAAGACTTCATTGGTGTTAATGTTTTTTCCAAGAGCGATAAAACCTTCCAGAATTTTGCCGCTAAACAGTGGTATCACAATGAATATACTGTGTTCACCGAAAAAATAACCATTTTGCTTGAGGATGTCAGAAGAGTCATCCCGGATGTTAATAACCCACGAACGCTCTTTCATGTATTTGATCAGAGAGTTGTCCGGAGTTATTACATCTGAAATTTTATCCATATTATAACCGGCTGTCATGCAATAACCCCCGTAAATATCCTCGTAAAGGAAAAGGGCCGCACCTCCGGTTCCAAATATTTCACAATATGCTGACAGAATTCTCTGTTGGAGTTCACTTAACGTCTTGGCCGTTGCAAGCAACTCGGTGAAGCGGAGCCATTGTGTTCGGTAATCGTGTTTATTCTGGTAAAAGTTTTTATGCAGCACGACTTTTACTTCTTTTCTTACCCGTTCCGAAAGTATCAAAATCAGCAGGGCAATACCGATCAGAAAGGCCATAGAGACGGTTACAATACGGGGGAAAAAGCCCCCAAAGTGTTGCATCCCTTCAGCCAAAAGGCCGATCATCACCAAATAAATGCCTACGGCAAAAAGAACAACGGATTTAAAGGCGACCTGTCTAGATACGCTGATGCGAGTTTTTCCACGTCGGAACAGGAGCGGATAGGTCATCAGTGCCGATGCCACCAGGTACAGGAAAGAGCGTAACTGGAGGTAATTCATGTTCAAAGACCGGTATAATAATGCCTGACTGTAGTAGAATATCAGCACGGTCAGAATGGTACCGATTCCAATAATTTCAAATGCGATTTTCCAACGGCTATCCGGTGAAGCGTTGGCAAGGGTGACTTCAAAATTTACAAGGGCGACCACCAGGCTGGCCATGATAGCGATATAGAAATAGAGACCGGCGGTGCCGAGAAAGAGAACCCGTTCATCCGGAAAGTCCGGGGCATAAAAAAAATCGCTCAGGGGGAGTATTATGGGCAGAGTAGAAAAAAGGCACGTGGATGCAACAACAGTTTTTAACGGCAATCGAATTTTCCAGGGCCCGGGTTGTCGGGCAAAGGTAAGGCTGCAGAGTAGCCAGAGTGGGGGGAGAAACGTTTCGGCGCGCAAAGCACAGGCTTTCCAGAAAAAAGCATCTGAATGACAGGTAAGTGACAACAGATCGAACAGCTCAAGAAGGGAGGTAACTGCCAAGGCTGTGGAAAGAAACAGGGTAGAACGGGAGCGTTCCTGGTAGAGCGCATACCCTGCGACTGACAGCAATACAAAAATTGCCGCTATGGGAATGATGACATTACTCATGGTGTCAGAGGCTCAAAGGTTTGCCACATACCACGAAAGGGCGGCATCGAGGCCGGTGCCAATTGTGTGGCTGGGTACATATCCCAGCAGGGCGGCAGCCTTACTGATGTCAGCCTGGGAATGGAGCACATCGCCTCTCCGGAAGTCACGATGCACCGGTTCGCACCTCTTAAGGCGGGGGTAATGCTGAAGCAGTCGGTCCCGGAGCATAGTGAACAGCTCATTTAGAGATGTGCGGGCGTTCACGGCGGTATTGTATATCTGGTTTATCGCTGCCGCTTCTGTCGTTGTTGCTGCAAGCAGATTCATCTGAATTACGTTCTCAACAAAGCAGAAGTCACGACTGGTTTCACCGGAGCCATTAATGTTAACGGTTTCTCCTTTAAGCAACGCCCTGATCCAGCAGGGGATGACGGCTGCATAGGCCCCTTCCGGGTCCTGGCGCGGGCCGAATACGTTGAAATAGCGAAGCCCGATGGTTTCCATTCCATATGTTCTCGCAAAAACGTCGGCATAGAGCTCATTCACGTATTTGGTCACCGCATAGGGTGAAAGCGGTTTTCCGATAGTGTCCTCTTGCTTTGGCAGTCCCGGATGGTCACCATACGTGGAACTGCTTGCTGCGTACACGAACCTTTTTACGTCCGCATCCCGTGCAGCAACAAGCATATTGAGAAAACCGCTGACATTGCTCTCATTGCTTAATATGGGGTCTGCGATGGAGCGGGGGACTGAACCAAGCGCAGCCTCGTGTAATATGTAGTCGACTCCGATGCAGACATCACGGCAGGTGGCAAGCTTGCAAATATCGCCTTCGACAAAACGGAAGCGCTGCCACTGATTTTCAGATATAAGGCTCCGTACTTCATTAAGGTTGCTGCGCTTGCCGGTGGAGAAATTATCCAGCCCTACGACCGTTTGGTTAAGTCTCAGAAGATGCTCCAGCAGATTGGAGCCAATGAAACCGGCAACTCCAGTAATCAGCCACACTTTGGGGGCTGCCTGCAATTGAGTGCGAACGGTTTCGTAACGATTCATACCTATAGCCTCCACACCCGTATCCCTGCAGCAACCATTGCCTGCAGATCGTACGTCCCCTTGACGTCAATCAGTACCGGGTTGCTCCCCATGAAACGCCCAATATCTTTGGCTGTCCAGCCAAGGAACTGCTGGTGGGCGACTGCGGCAACGATTGCAGCAGCCGGTTTCAGCTCAGCTATTGGGGTCAGTTGTACTCCATATTCATGGATCGCCTCGACAGGATCGGCGAGCGGGTCGCATACCTGAACAGTAATGCCATAATCCCTGAGTTCATTGATAATATCAATAACCTTAGAGTTTCGTAGGTCCGGGCAGTTTTCTTTGAAGGTCAACCCCAGGACGGTCACCGTATTGCCTAGAATGTTATGGCCGGCGTGAATCATCTCTTTAATTGCGCGCTGAGCGACAAATTTCCCCATACCATCATTGATACGACGTCCGGCCAGGATTACCTGGGGGATGTAGCCGATTTTTTCCGCTTTGTGAGTCAGGTAGTAGGGATCGACGCCGATACAATGTCCGCCGACCAGGCCCGGCTTGAATTTAAGGAAGTTCCATTTAGTCCCGGCTGCCTCCAGGACGTCATTGGTATCGATGCCCATTCGATCGAAGATCAGTGCCAATTCATTCATCAAGGCAATATTCAGGTCCCGTTGCGTATTTTCGATGACTTTGGCCGCTTCTGCCACCTTAATGGAGGAGGCCCGGTGGACACCGGCAGTCACGACTGATTCATAAACTGCAGCTACGATTTCCAGCGTCTCAGCATCCTGGCCGGAAACCACCTTCTTTATTTTGGTGAAGGTATGTTCTTTATCTCCCGGATTGATCCTTTCGGGGCTGTAGCCCACCGTGAAATCCGGTCCACAGACCAAGCCTGACGCCCGCTCCAGTACCGGCACACACTCGTCTTCCGTTACACCCGGATATACAGTGGATTCATAGACAACAATGTCGCCCTTTTTCAGCGCCTTACCGATGGTTTCTGACGCCCGGTACATCAGGGAAAGATCCGGTTGATGTGCCTCATCGACCGGAGTCGGCACGGCAACAATGTGGAAATCGGCCAGTGCAAGCTCTTCCAATTTTTCAGTGAAGAGTATATCTGCTGACTTAAGATCTTCAGCTGTTACCTCACCGGTTCGATCATGCCCGGCCTGCAGTTCTGAAATTCTCAGTGGATTGATGTCGAAACCGACGGTTTTGCGTACCTTGCCAAAGGCAACTGCTACCGGCAGTCCAACATAGCCGAGTCCGATAACGGAAATAATTCTCTTGCGGTTCATTTAAGCTCCTTTATTTAATGTTTGCATGAGTATACGTTTTAGTTATACGAACGGAATATATGCTGACTTTAACAATTAATGTCAATGATTTCTTTTGAGTATGCCCTCTCACATAGACACAACCGGGTGCGTTTTTTGTCCCTTCCAAAAAAAACGTGAGTGTGTTACGCAGATGGTGTCGGGAATGATTTCAACAGGAACTGTACCACACTATGTAAATGGTACTAGGTCCTCTATTAATGGAAGGTGGCTAAGTATGGAAGAGCGAATTAATGAGCTGGAAATGTGCTATATGCAGCAAGAGATGACTATCGGGGAGTTGAATGAAATTATCTGCCGTCAGGAGCTGATCCTGGAACGGTTACAACGTGATTTTACCGCATTGAAGGAGCAGTTTCTCGTCATATCACCATCGGTCTCACGCGACACTGATCAGGAAGAACCACCGCCGCACTATTAGTCAGCTCTCGTTATACCTGATGTTCGATGTCCGCTCATAGTATACCAAGCCGTATTTCAAAATAACTCCTGGTATTATTGCACCCAAATGATACGGAAGAAACTGGCTGGCAGAGACATCACAGTCAAACAGATATTTTGCAACGGCGAATATCACCCACACAATTCCGCCAATGTAAAACAACACCGCCCCGATACGTTTCATTATTTTTTTGAGCATTCCGGATACCCTCTCAATTAGTTTCTCTATTTAATTGCAGCCGATAGAATTGTTGACTGTCCGTTCAGTTTTGACTGATCGGTAGTTATGCTGCTTGTCCCAGATCAATTGAGTGGCTTTATCCAGGGTTGAGTTAAGTTCCTGAATAGATGAGCACGTGTGACGATTGGCTATCCGGTGTAAGACCTTACGCGTAATAACCGGATTTGTATACCACGGCATTTTCAGCACTCCTGTTTCTGCGCAATAGAGTTACTATTGAGTGTAAAGCATACGGCATGCCAAAACAGTGAATACAATGTTATCAGTAGGTTCCATGCATGTAAATATATCTGCTACCTGTTTGACGTGCTAAATAGCGGGGTATCCTCGTTGTTTTGCGGGGAACAAACAAGCCCCCATGGCCTGGATGGACAAGAGGGCTTGTAAATGGTAGTTTTTAAAACGATTCTCTCACTTTCTGAACTTTATCTTGTCAGGTTTATTGTTCTTATCGTCCAGTTTCACCTTTTCGTTCTTTGCATGCGAGGTGACGTTCCCGCCACTGGCATTAGAAGTCCGGAATTCGTATTTCCCCTCCTCCAGATCTTTCTTGAGGACGTGATCCACAATCAGCCCTCCAAAGGTCACGTAGTATCCTTTGATTGGAGAAGAATCGCTTTCCCAGTCATCGTCCATGTCGCACTCCGGCAGAGCATTGAAGTGGATCGGTGACAGCAGGAAGCGGTTAGACGTGACATGAGGCGTATAGAGTTTCGGCCCGTCGGCGTAGAAGAAGGGGGCGGTAGCGAAGGCGCGAAACGAATCGGTTCCCTCTAGTGGCACTTTGGAGACAAAAGACTGGAGCAGAACATTAAAGTTGAAGCTTCCCGCTAGAACGTCTCCATTTGGCAGGGAGAAATTATCGAATGTGCCGTTCAGCGGACCAACATGACGGGAGCGGATCAAGTAGGGGGTCTCTCCCGGTCCCGGCAGTGTCTGGTAAAAGCCGACCGAGGCGCTAAAAACAGGCTCGTAGGGGCTGGTATCAGCATTGTAGACCTGAGCGCCGGCAACGTATTGGCTGGCCAGGCGAAGTTCAATGGCGAGCATTGAAGGTGAATCTTTGGTAGTCCCCGGTTCGGCCGGGACAGCCTTCAGTAGCATGGTCCGTATTCCGTTGCCTCGTATCACCAGGTCATAGGTTCTGCCAGGCTCGGATGGTAGGGGGTAGAGTGCAAAGCTGCCATCGGGCTTTACCGACGTCGCACGAACGATCGCCATCACCCGTGCAGTGCTGGTGTTGGCAAAGGTGATGGTTTCCGGGGCCTCAGCCTTGATGATGACGCTAACCCCGGTGTAGTTGGCAAACGGGGTGCCATCGGGGCGTTTGATGGTGCCGGTGATGGCAGCGGTCACCGGCGCTGAGACCACATAGTATTTAAGTCGCGGCTTGAGAATGTATCTGCCGTTGCCGGTCTCAACTACGTCGTGAGTGATGTCGAAATCGACTACGATGTGCAGTGGAGCGGCAGCTGTAACCTTGAAAGCTCCGATCAGCTTGATGCCGTTTTTAGCAGCAGGAATAATGAGAGGGTAGGGGGTGTCGCCATCGGTTACCTGATTATTGTAGTTGAGCGCTTTGGCCGTTGCCGAAGCTGTCAGGGGATCCTCGGTTCCAGCAAGTATCAGTCGAATCTGCTGATAATTTCCGACCGGCAGAACAATGTCGTTCCAAAGGGTGTCCCACAGCCCGTTGTTCAACTTCGCCAGGTCAAGAGTCACCGGCGCGGGGAGCGGGTAGCTGTGCCAGCCGCCATCGGTGAGATCGTCGCTGTTCTGATCCAGGTGAAACCGTATCTCTTTCACCGTAACCCACACATGGTCAAGGTCAGTGGTGGGGGCGTCGGTGAGGGATATTTTTGCCACTCCGGTCCGGGGCGTCCCGCTTCCGGTCGTAACGCCGTCTCCACCACCACCTCCGCATCCTGACAAGAGGACTGCCAGGATGATCATTGCAATCCATCCCTTAAGAAGCCATATCGGTTCTGTTTTCATGTTCCTGTTCCTCCTCGTTTTTTCCGGATGGATTCTTGCCTCCGGAATGGTGATCAATGCTGTATGTAGATTGCGTATTCTTAACTATTTTGGAAAATAATACCTTGAAAGATAATTGTCAATATGAAATTATTTATTTTAATTAATATATAATGTATCTGCCGACGGACAAAAGGCGGTCAGAAACTAAATAGTTCAGTGAGTTTCGTATGTGTAAAGAAATCCGACGTCAGTATTGTCTTGTCGAAAGATTGCTCAATAAAAAGAAAAAGCCTCATATATAGAGGCTTTTTAAGTGTGAAAGGGGTTGTGTTTAGCGATTCAGTAAATACACTTAAGCATTTTAAAGGTTTCCTGCATTACCACCCCTTTATCGCTGCAGTTTTCGGTGACTATGTTTCGCAGTTGAACGAATGAATTAACGTGCAGGTCGTTTATCTGTAATCCAACTCCATTCTCTTCTCTCCGGACCACTTTTGCATTTACCTTCAGAGATACCTGGTTTGAATGATATACGGTAACATTTACCGGGATATTAAGTGGAATGTCACGATCGGTTTTCAGAAACATTCCATGTAGGCTCAAATTGTCCGTATTGCAAAGAACTACTTCATTGCCATACCTGACAGAGGCCCCAACAGAATAGTTAACCCTCGTGAAATTCCTGTTGTCCATGGCAGTCCCCTCTTGAAATCAGAGATTATGCTTCGTTATACCAGTGTAAACTTTTCCGACACCAAGAATAAAGGCGTCGCCGAAGCAACGCCTTTATAGTAAAACTATCTGCAATTCCACTTCACCTTATGATTCTTTGTTCATCCTGCGCTTGCCGTATACTGCAAGTCCAGCCATGCCGAGACCGAGGAGCATCATTGTACCAGGTTCCGGGACTGGGGCTGTGCCACGATCAAGGCTATCGAGTGTAATTGTTGCAGTCAGGTCGTATGTACCATTACCGTAAATTGTAAGATCATTAAACACTACATCGTACGTACCGCCGTTGCCAAAAGATTTTGAGAGAGGAGTATTGTTAAAATCAACTGTAGCGTATGCAGCAGCGGTTTGCCAAATAAAGAAATAAGTTGCTGCAAATGCAGATACGTCACCAGTGTTGGTAAATGTGTTATTGGTCGATGGAGGAGTGACATTGAATGCAGCGGTAAAAACGTCATTCTGAGTTGCTGAGTCAGCATTATCTATTCCAAAGTCAGTTGTTGAGAAATTGCCATATGTAAACGTACTTGTTTGTCCAACTGATGTTAGTGAAAAACTTGGAGTTGATGCCCCTGCCACAGACCAACTAAATCCCCCATTATTACCGGTAACAGCTGTGAAGCTACCATCACTCACTGTGAAAGACGTGGCTTGAGCAACCCCGGTCATCCCCCCCACCATCAAACCAACTGCCAATACTGCCGCCAAAAGTGTCTTTTTCATTTTAAACTCCTCAGTTTCTTTTTTTATTGCAAGCTGCCTGAACTATAAGCAAAAAAAGTGCCAAGTCATAACGGGATAAAAAACGCCAACAAAAGCATCATATTTCGGCGAGTTATAAATATTAAGGGACTCTCGCCTCCGATGGATTATGATGTTTACGCTGTTATGTAAGTATTATCAACGAGTGGAATGCATCTGAATTGCAACGGAAATTTAATGAATTATAACTGGTCGGGAGAGTTATGGAGGCAAAGAATATCCTTCAGCAGTCTTTAAAACGGCGCTGAAGAAGGGACTGTAGCTGTTATTGCCCGTATAGCAGATTCACGGCAGGTGAGAATGTGTGCTCAATAAGGCGTGCGGCAGCGAGTAAAGTTTTCCTGCAGGTCCATTAGAATTTTTGCAACGTTTTGCCTTGGAACCCGCGCAGAATATTCAGGTATATGGTCAACTGCCTGTTGGGCTGAATCGGAAGGTTACCATTTTGCTGCATGTGGCGGCGGCTGATTCTGGACAGTTGACGTACCAGTGCCCCGAGTACCCTGCCTGAAGTCGCAGCTACCCATTGAGCCTGGGATTCAAGACGCACCCAGACCCTTTTCCGTATTTTGTTTTTGATGATACAAGTCAGGCCCCTGGCCTCATATCCTGCTTCGATACGACCTCCCTTCCATAGTCAGGAACGTCCCGTTCATTGTGAGGCGATCCAGAATGGCGGTAGCGGTCGTTGCATCAAAGACTTTGTTCCACTGTGACGGAACGAGGTTGGTGGTCATAATAGTGGTTTTTGTTTCAGCTCGCTTGGCGATAATCTGGAAGATTGCATCGGCCTGATCCTTTGAAGGGAAGGCGTAGCCAACCTCATCCAGACAGAGCACCGGCACCTTGGCGTAGAAGTCGATGGCTGTGTAGAGGCTTTTTGCTTTTGCAATCCGTGCCATCAGATCAAAGAGCGAGAGAAACATGGTCTGGTGCCCCTTCATCACGGCATCGTGACAAAGAGCTTGGACCAGATGAGTCTTGCCCACTCCTGCTGGGCCGATCATGACAAGATTGCACGGTTCTTTGAGCCAGGGGTGGGCCATGAACTCCATCAGCTTCTCTCGGGGAACCTTGGGGTTAAACTTCCAGTCAAATTCACCCAGAGTCTTCACCCTCTTGATGCCGGAACGGGCCAGCAGGAAGCCGATCTTTTTTGCCAGCCTGAGACGCGCTTCCTCTTCCAGAAAGCGTTCAAGAAAGGCTTGCTCATCGGGTGAGAATGATTTCTGATCCGACAGCAGGTGAAACTGGCTCCATACTTCAGAAAGCTGGGTCATAATCGGCAAGACTCCTTTCCTCGTAGGATATGGCAAGCAGACTGCCGTTATGGGGCGTTACCGGACAGGCGGGAGACGAAGCAGGTTTTGCCAGTATGGCGGCCACCACATCAGGCCGTAGTGCATTCTGCCCCATTGCTTCTCTGACTGCCGACAGCAGACACGGCTTCCCAAACTGGATCAATAATCGGAACAGTGTATGGGCCGTCTTCAGTGTGTCATGGCCGTCACGATCTGCTTCCCGGATAAATTGGGCAATATCGGCGTTCATCCGAATCATCAGCAGATAAATCCGTTTCTCTTTATAGGCTGGGGTAAGTAACAACAGATCGGTACGGTGGGTGGGATGCTCGATGGTTTGTTTCTTTGCAAACGAGCGCCGATGGCTTGCCACCGGATGAGAGTTCACAATTACCTCGATAATTGAAGGATAGACGGCAACAGTCACACTCCGGCCCGAGTAGCGCGACGGCACGGAATAGCGATTAGTTTCCACTTCCACAAAACCGGTTTTTGACACGCAGGCCACGACGATGCGTTTGGCGGGATATCCAATCGCCGGCAACTTCTTCAACGGTTCATCGAATGAAGCATCCGACGGCGACCTGCCGGTCATGCTGTGCGGCGTATTGTTGCGAACCCTTTGCCATTGATCAACCATGCGATTGAGATCAGCCAGATCCTTTGGGTGCTGAGTGTAGAGAAACGACCTGATATCACGGATTACCCGCTCAACCCGCCCTTTCTCATTGGGGCGGTACGGAGTGCAGGGGTGAATAGCAAAGCTGTAATGGCGGGAGAAATCGACAAACTGGGCATTGAGGCGAAGGACGGGTTTGCGTGAGATCACCACGCTCTTGAGGTTGTCATAACGATGGGCATGGGCAACCCCCATGCACTCCTGGAATGCCTCCAGATGGCCGTCCAGAAAGAACTCGAAAGTCATTCGGGGATAGAAGCGAAGTACCAAGAGACGGGACCAGGCCAGGATATAGACGAAACCGTAGACGGTTCCCCACGGAAGCGTCAGCACCATCCAATCCACCTGGGCTTCCTCGGCCGGTAGCAGCACCCGCTCGTGGAACATGACAGTTTTTTTGGTACGCAGCTTCCTGGTGGCACGCTCCACCGTTGAACAACAGCCTGCAAACCCCAGACCTTTGAGGCGCTCAAAAACCTGCACTGCCTTGAGTTTAGGGTACTCGGCGTACCATGATTCAATAAGCCGCCAGTACGGTTTTACCAGAGTATCAACGGCATAACGGGATGGGTCTTTGCCTTCATCGCGAATAATGCGCGATATGGTCTTCCGGCACAGACCGCAATACGCAGATATCTGCCGAATCGAGAGCTTCTCTGTTTGGTGGCGCTGCAGGACAAAAGCAGCGAGTTCATCATCGACCATGGCAACCTCCGTGAATAAAATCAGATGCAGAGGATGCCAGCATATATCCGGTCATGGAGAGCGGGCTATCATGTCTTGTATCACCCGCCGGGGAAGTCCAGTGGCTGCAAACGTAGTCCTGTCAAAGCGTTTGAGGGTTATCTCGTCTTGTATCATGGTACCGTAATTCACCGGCACCACAAAAACCAGCTTCAATAAAGGCTTTGCGGGTGGTCTCTCGTCTTGTATCACATCAAGCTTCTTGTCACGCCGTTTCTGGCGCCATTCCTTGACATAGGGATAGCGACCATGGAAATAACCCGGTTCGCCGGAAACCCATTTTTTCTGGGATGCCTGTTTGCGAGCAGCCTTGCAGCTAGGACGTGAACAGGCACGCTGGCGATTACCGACCCGGTGATCAGGAATGAAGAACTTGCCGCAGAACTCGCAGTGTTTGGACAATGACCACCTCCGGAAAGAAGATTCCGATTCAGGTCATAGCAGGTTGAAAATGGAATGAATTAAAAAACAGGAAGGAATGCTGAAAAAAAAGAATAAAAACTCAAGTCAAAGGCTGGAGGTGGGGATGCAGGGAATTGGCAACCTTTTGATGACGCTTAACACTGCCCTGAAGGGGGTCGTTTTTAGCAATTCAGTAAATACATTTAAGCATTTTAAAGGTTTCCTGCATTACCGCCCCTTTGTCGCTGCAGTTGTCTGTGACTATGTTCCGTAGCTGAACGAATGAATTAACGTTCAGGTTGTTTATCTGTAATCCAACGCCATTCTCTTCTCTCCGGACCACTTTTGCATTTACCTTCAGAGATACCTGGTTTGAATGATATACGGTAACATTTACCGGGATATTAAGTGGAATGTCACGATCGGTTTTCAGGAACATTCCGTGAATACTCAAATTGTCCGTATTGCAAAGAACTACTTCATTACCATACCTGACAGAGGCCCCAACGGAATAGTTAACCCTTGTGAAATTTCTGTTGTCCATGACGGACCCCTCTTGAAATCAGAGATTATGCTTCGTTATGCCTGTGTAAGCTTTTTCGACACCAAGAATAAAGGCGTCACCGAAGCAACGCCTTTCTAGTAAAACTATCTGCAATTCCACTTCACCTTATGCTTCTTTGTTCATCCTGCGCTTACCGTATACTGCAAGTCCGGCCATGCCGAGACCGAGAAGCATCATTGTGCCAGGTTCTGGAACTGGGGCAGCAGTAGAACCCTCATGATCTAATCTAAAGGTTGCAGTCAGATCATAACCACTTCCATGAGAATTATCTGTGATATCAAGGTCATCAAATTTAATTGAATACTGCAGACCGCTCGCGGGGTCAGTATAGGCAGAAATCCAGTTATTGTCGAAATCAACTATCATATGATCAACATCATTGCGGTGTTCATGAATTACCGAGCCATCAACCTTAGCAGTACTTGATGTTACATCACCTGATATGGGTGGTGTAATGGTTAAGAGAGCCTTGAGTGTATCAGTGTCAGCCAAATCAGTAGCATCAAGACTGAAATCTGAGGTTGTAAAATGTGCGTACGTAAACGTTTTTGTCGAGTTCTCTGTTGTAAGGATAAAGTCTGCAATCGATATGGCCGTAGCGTCCCACTGCAACCCTGAAGTGTTATCAAGTTTTTCGAGACTTGAATCTACGGTAAAAGTAGTTGCGTGTGCCGCACCGGCAAATGCCAGTAACGAGGCCAGGGTCAGAATGATACGGGTTGAAGTTTTCATGTTTCACTCCTCAGTGTCTTTTTTTATTGCGATCTGCCTGAACTTACTGCGAATAAGGTGCCAAGTCATAACAGGATAAAAATGCCGTCGACAAAGCACTATATTTCGGTGAGTTATAAATATCAAAGGATTCTCGCCTGGCGATGGGATATGGTTTTTTCACTAATATGTAAGCAATATCAACAAGTTGAATACATCAAATTGCAACTGAAATGTAATGGATTGTAACGGATCGGGATGGCTGTTGAGGTAAAGGGATATCCTTCAGTAACCCTTAAAACGGCACTGCATTAGGGACTGCACTGTTATAGCCCGTATAGCAGATTCACAGCAGCTGAGAATGTGCTCAATAAAACGTGCGGCCTCGTGTAAAGCTTTCCTGCAAGTCCTTTAGAACTATTGCAACGTTTTGCCTTGGGACCCACACAGAATATTCAGGAATATGGTCAACAGCCCCTCTTTCCTTCAAAACTTCCAATATTTCTTTGCCGTACGCTTATTTTGGTGCTAGGCTAAAACCTTGATATTTGTCACATAACCCTTAACTCATGGAATACCATAAGTTCGGAGCGAAACGATGGTGCCTGACAAGTTACGTATTATCATTGCCGAAGATGATGATGATCAGAGAAATGGCCTCAGGGATTTTTTTACCTTCAGCAAACACTCTGTTGTTGCTGTAGCCACGGGATGTGATTTCTATAAGGCTCTGGACGGGAACATCTTTGACGTGGCAATTATTGACGTAGGTCTACCTGATCAGTCCGGTCTGGTGCTGGCTGAATATCTCCGGAAGAACAGTGACACAGGAATCATCATTTTGACGGGGCGGGATAATGAAGAGGAACAGTTAAAAGGGTATAATTCGGGTGCGGATATCTATCTGACCAAACCGATTTCCAGCCTTGTGCTCAGTGCCGCCGTAACTCGTCTGGCAGAGCGGGTTAATAAACGATCACCACAAACCACTGATTCTCTGCCGGTCTGGACACTCAACAGATTGACTTGGTGCGCCAGTAGCCCGAATAATGTAATAAGCCGTATTACCTCCGTGGAGTACAAGTTTCTCGAACTTCTGGCAACGTCTCAACAGCAAATGGCAAGTCGGGAATATCTCCAATCCCAACTCTATCCGAATGCAGATAAGCAAAACAGTCGTGCGCTTGATGCTTTAGTTCAGCGCCTGCGCGCAAAACTTTTTCCTACATCTGAGTCCGAAACAGATTGCCCTCTCAAAAGTATATATGGTTATGGATATCACCTCAGTGAGCCTTTCAAAATAATATCCTGACTTCTCACAATCATGACAAGAGTATTGCCAATTTCTCTTTGACTTTTGTCTCGCCTGTTGCTACAAACCTCAACACAATTGTATTACCACACGGTTTTGGTGCCGTGCCGTAGCTGGCACGGGTAAAAGGGAAGAGGGTGTGAATCCCTCGCTGTCCCGCAACTGTAACAGGTGAAACCCGCTACGTCTTGGCAAAATCTGATTGTTTTCAGGTTGTTGTAGAAATTTTTGTTCTCCTTTTTCGTCCGACCCACACACTACCCAAGTGCCCGCAGTATATGTCCCCCGCATTTCAAAGCTCAAAATCCTCTGCCCAAACTGGCTCACCAAAATCTACCCACTATCCACCCAACCCACGACTTCTGGGCGGGTGGCAGTGAGTTGTTTCAGCCGGTTACGCTATGCGTTGGCGACTTGGGGTTGACTCCAACTCACCCCCGTGGCATTGGCGGCGGAATCGACTGCCGCAAGCAAGACATCCTGGGATAAATGACTGTAGCGGGTCGTTGTTTTAATCTGGGCATGTCCCAGTACCTTTGCCACTTCATATATCGTGCGCCCTGAGTTCACCATGTTGCTGGCCATGCTGTGACGGAGATCGTGTATCCTCACATCCGGCAATCCAGCATTTTTTCGTGCAGTATTCCAAGTACGAAACACCGAAGTGTATGGCATGAGAGTCTTCGGGTTCGGTACCAGATAAGGACACTTTTCCCACTTTGGCAGTTGCGCTAACACCCCCAACGCGGCATCTGACAGGGGAATATGCCGTGCCTTTCCTGACTTACTCAAGGGTACTGTCCAGGTTCGGCGTACTGTGTCAATATCCTTAATACGAGCATCTAATAATTCTCGCAAGCGCGCCCCCGTAAGAAGTAAAAGTGCAATAATATCCTTCAGTTGTGGATTTACACTCTTTTCTAGTTCAGCATGCAGTCTGATTGTTTCTTCAGCCGTTAAAAAGCGTTCGCGAGCATTGTTAGCTTCAAAATAATGCACATCAGCACAAGGTGACGATTCAGCGCCCGGTATCTTCCAGCGTCGCCCGAGATTGTATAATAATTTCAAAAGTACCAATGCCCTGTTGCACGTAGCCTTGGCGTAACCATCGGCCAGCATGCCATGATGAAATTCATATACTGCCTGATGACTGATTTCGTCGAGGTGACAATTTCCGAACCGGGGCTGTAGATGATTGCGGAAGATACTTTCATCCGACCGTAAACTGCGCTTTTTGCTGCCTTTTGCAAACGGCACCGCACGTTCATTGAAAAATTCCGTTAGAGTAGGTACAAGACGCTTAGCCCGGCGCTCTTCCGATGGATTGCCGCCGAGCACAACTTGCGAGCGGATCTGCTGGGCCGCTGTTTTTGCTTTATCATATGAGATTGACTTCGCGTCACCAATCTTATGTTGGCACTGCCGATCATGTGAGTCACGATACCTCAGAGCATACGTCTTTCCACCTGTGGCCCGTACCTCCAGGATGAATCCCGTGATGGCCGTGTCATAGTAATTTTCTTTGCTCTTGCCTTCGGGGCATGTAGCTGTATTCACGAATTGTGCAGATAATGTGACTATTGGCATTTTGTATCTCCTTGTATGTTGACTCAAAAACTAAGCTCTCTGGGCTTTCGGTGCTCTCCTTCTATATATCTCGACTGTTTTTCATTGCTTTTCGATCAGATCGCCCATTCCAAAATTTCGCCGGGGCAGCGGCAGGGGGAAATGGCGGCCTCCAAAATTGCTGTTGGTGTGCCGAACACGGCCTGACCCATACCCGTGATAAGGGTTGGAGGCGAGTGCCGCTCAGGGGCGGTTCGGGAAATGTGCCAAATCCACGCGACCCGGCCCGGCAAAGCAGGTAAAGCCGGTGATCCAGGTAGCACCGGGTTCGCCGCCTTCCCCGGCTTTAGTCCGCCACTCGCCGGAAAAAGTCGGCAGGTGCCACCGCCGGGAATAGCGGTGACCCTGCGACATGCCTACTATGCTGATATTCGCTTCCGGTATAGAAGCGGATACTCGTGGAGGCCCTCGACCAAATCAAAGTCCAAGGCACCATCATCAACAACCAATTCTTTCAAACATTTTCCTACCAAGCTTGGCTCTCCAGGACCGAGCATACTCCATGCGAAATCGCCTAATATTTTTTCAGCAGTCAGCACCGCATAGTCCGGCAGGTCAGGCATTCTGTCTTCCACAATGTAGCGAACTGAATCTTTAAGGGCATTACAATTACGTAATTCTCTTCTTGTATGTGTTTTCATATTATTCTCCTATAATGATTGGTTTCCCCACCGAGTACACTATGCTGCACCCGGTGGGGTGTGTTTCAACTAAAACGGGTCGGCGATATCTGTAATCTTCAGCACCTGGCTGGGCATAGCTGTTGCTTTGACCACAACGACCTTCCAAGCAGTTCTGCCATCAGCTTCATCCCGCTGGAACTCCATGCCGTTGACGATCCTATTTGTACTTTTCTTCAGTATCCATCCAAGTTTTGAATGGTTGATTGAGCCCCGTTCTTCGACCGGGAATTCCTTCATGGCTTCCATAAGCTCCGTGTTAAAGGCCATCTCAACCGCTTTACGTACAGTAGTTGGTATCGACCCAAAAGTCCGATGCCACTCCAGCATCAATCTTCCGAGAGCATCAGCATCGGGGTCGTGCTGGATCTGCTCAATGAGTGCTGTTGCCGGATCAGGGTGTCCAAGCCACATCAAAGGCTGTCGGCAGTAATCCGACCACGCACCGCCATAAGTAACGATGCTCTCGCATGGTGTCTTCGGTGATCCGCACTTACGCCAGGCCAGTATGATGGTCAGGACTGCGGCAACATACTTGCCACGCTCTTTTCGAACCTTTTCAAGGGGATTGCCGCGATAGGTCATGGTAGCCGGCGTAGAACAGCGTGGATCAATATTGATGGTTGAAACGCGCCGCAACATATCTCGCACTGGCCCGACATTGTTGCCAGAACCGAGTATCAAGCTTTTTGTACTGACGGTAGCAGTCTTGCTGTAGCCCAATATACGGTCAGTGATCTGCTCAGCGGTGAGCGCACGCAAGAGGACGCCGTGTGGTGTCCAGTCAGAATCCATATCATCAAACTCAATTACAGCCGGATTAGTCATAAACAGTGACAGGATGACTTTAGTAGCTTCCTCTGATGACTTCGGGTAGCTCACTTTGTTGTTCAACCCAGGACCAGCAAAGGCGCCTATGACTTCACACAGATACGATTTTCCGCTACCAAACACAGGCGCCTTAACATGAAAAGCAGGAGCATGCGGAAGTGTTGGCCTCACAGTGGCGGTGAAGATAGCCGAGAGTGCCGCCGTCCTATCGGTTGCAGATACAAAATGAAATTCAGCAAGCAGTTCTTCCAGCAGGCCCATTGCAGTTCGAGCAGCTGCAAACGTGGGTTCTGGCAAGGCAAACTGGCGTGGATCAAACACCCCAAACATCATAGATTTGCGGTCATAGCCAGGCTCAACTACCAGTTCACCATCTGTTTCGCGGAAATATGGCTGTCTTGCAACACCTGCCAGAGGTGGCAAGTATTGAAAGCTCTTTGCATCAAATAGTATTGAAACATGGCGAGGTGGTGGATCACAGCGCACCCAATCAGAACTGCGTCCATCAAATTTCTCCCATATAGCAGCAAACGACAACTGCCGAGTAAGTGCCGATGATCCGGTCGGAACAATAGTTGGATCACCGGAGACCGGATTAGTTGATACCGTTACGATCAAGCCTCCAGACTGATAGTGCCTGCCAAGGTTTGCCAGCTCCTGTTCCGCCGCATCTACAACATTATGTAACTCTCCTGCAACCACTCTGATCACCGGCTTGTGACGAGCTTCAGTCGTGGAGATTTCCAAATATTCCAACAACTCATGATTATGATATTTGTCACGATGAGAGTGCTGGCAGCAGAAACCGCCATTTGGGTAACGGTCATCGGGCTCAAAGTATGCGGCACCAGAGTCGAGCGCATCGGTATGTTCATGCTTCCACGGGCAGGATATATCGTGCTTTCCTTCACCCAGAGGCTTCTTGTAAAGGCCACGAGCTTTGAGGGCAGCAACTACCGGATTCTCTGATGCTCTCGGCTTGAATACTTCATCAGTTCCACGATGTATTACAGGCACATTTACTTTCTTTGCATCCATTTCCAGTTTCAGGCCATCGACTACTTCCTGAACAGAGTAGCGTTTCTCAGGTTGCCACTGAGCTAAACGGCATTGAAACGGCTTTCCGTCAGAATCCCGATATTTTGGCTTTCCGTTGCTGCCATTTGGTAACCGCCCCCAGCGGCACAATGGTCCAGAAGCACCGGCGTCACATAGACCGGCAGCGATGATTGCTTTCAGTAACCGTTCCGCTAAATCTCCACCTGCAATCGGTTCAGCCAGAATGATTCCGCCCTGAAAGTTGTTCGGACTCGTCTCGATCAGGTACGACAGTTCAAATCCCCCGAGTTTCTCCAATGGGACTTTCGTACCCAGATCATCGAGCATTATAGTGTGGTAGGCGGCGAATTGCTCTTTTTTGACACTGAAAGTTGTATCCTTGCTTGGTAGGAAACTGGAGCAGGAGACAAAGTTGTTCGCGGTTGCCTTCTGTAGATCGACGGCAATTGCTTGAACGGCAGTCCAGCCCCCTTCTGTAGGATCCCCCGGCTTAGAGCAGACTGCAGCTGATGCGCCTTCAGGGATCTGTGTGAAAACGCGAGTAATGAATTCGGCGTTGGTGACACTTGAGAGGTCACCGGCTTTGCCTGACACCTTTAGCGAAAATGGTGGCGGGTTGGGGACTTTCAAACCCGACGGTACCGGCTTGGGGGGAGGTGGTAGTACGAATCTTGATACTAGCATCGGTGTTACAGTTTGCTCTACTTTTTCCATGGTTTCTCCTTATACGACCCGCAGATGTTCTTTCCGTTAAAAGAACGGATTGTATAAGTATCAAATATATATATCTAAAATGTATATTGGCACGCACGATTTATAATTGATTGTTTTGATGTCTTGTGATATCCTTTTCCTATGGAAAAGATTGACGCCAGAAAGCAGACAAGGGAGGAGCTGTACGCGCGACGCCAGCACGTGATTCGTCTTCATCTTGAGAAGATGCCGAGGATGCAGATAGTCAGGGAAAGCGGTTTGAGTTGGCCTGCGGTGAAGGATGCAATCGAATTGTACGAGCTTGGAGATGAAGCTAAACTCATGCCAGAACCGCGTGGTAGGAAACAAGGTACAGGTCGGTTTCTGAGTGAAGAACAAGAGAATCAGTTGCGCTACATCATATATAGGAAGCGCCCCTGGCAAGTTAGAATCAATCCGCCTGGTAGGACTTGCAAGTTAACTTTGTGGAATAGGGATGCGGTAAAGCGTTTGATACTTAAGCAGTGTGGTATAGAACTCTCAGTGCGAGGCGTAGCCAAATATCTCCACCGCTGGGGTTTTCCTCTGATGAAACAGAACCAGCGGCCAATCAAGCGTTGTTCAAAAGAAATACAAGGTTGGCTGGCTGAACACTACGAAGAGCTTCATCAACGTGCAATTGTAGACAATGCTGATATTTACTGGATATGTAAAAAATCCTTGAAGATTGAAAATTACGTGCAGCCACTGCAGGAAAAGAAACCACGAAGACAGTGGAGAGGCATAAATAAAGTGGTAATCAAAGATCACGTGCAAACGCCAGAAGTAAAGAGCCCACCAAAAAAGCTTTCCATGATCTCAGCGATTGACAATAGTGGCAAAGAACATTGGTTGGTCAGAAACAGATTCACTCAAGAGAATCAGATCAATTTTTTAGGAGCGCTGATCAATACATCAAGGAAGTGCAGCTTACTTATTCGTAGCGATCCAGAAACTTTTACAAAAAGAGATGTTTGGAATTGGATACTCACCAACAAGGAAAAAATTGAAATATTCCCTCCACTTCTCCAGGGAGAGCTTGAAAGGAAAGAGAAGGAAGCTCTATCAAAAGCAAAAAAGTTGCCTAAAGAGCCAACAGAAAAGGAATTGCACGACGCTTGGCTACAGATTGACAATTTGAGTGAACATGACGAATATTAAAGTCTCTGACGAACACTACTGACAGTTCTCGCCGAGCGGCGAACCAAAGATGGAAAAGCCGGTGAACCCGGTAGCCCCCCCTTCGCCGCCTTTACCGCGTTTTTCCTGCAACTCCAGCGAAAATGCGAACTGCCACTGCCTCTTCCATACTGTCCCACTCTGCCGCCGCTCCTCCTCGTCCTGGGGGTGGTCATGGCCCCGCCCCGGTCGGTCCAAAATGGAGCAGTTTGGGGCCCACTCGGTACCCCCTCGGGTCGCCGCCGAAGCCCCAGACCGCCGTTTTTGCCTCTCCCATGAGGGTCAATCAATGGCCGATAGGATAGCCTGACATTCGGGATGCTCGAACATATATTCCCGTAACAAATGAAATTGTTCAGCGCATACATCTGATAGTTCTGGTGAAAAAGAAAGGTTACTGTAAGCATACAAACAGACCGTAATACCAAAAGCATCGGCAGAAAGTGTCCCCTCATAGCTGTTCATACATGTTACATGGAAAGGTGTGTCAGATTCCGGTGCCATGTAGAAGCCCCCATTAGTCAACTCGAACATATTCCAGTATCCACCTGTATAGTCACCGGAAAGATTGCGTGCCATGTCGTAGATGAATGGTTCGATTCGGAAAGGGAAGTTGTCACCGAAGTGGCTGGCTGTATAGTTGAGTCGTTCATTATCGTTCAGCTGAATTCTGTTTATAGTCATGGTTTTGTATCTCCTTTGGACAAAAATATAGGGAACTTTTGAGGGCTCCCTTGTGGTTGGTATTGGTATTTTAGCTTTCTCTCCCAGCATAGAAGAGGTCACGGCCCACTTTGGCCAGGCCCATCCAGACTAGCGTACCACCCATGCCCAACTGGTAGCCCATTTGCAAAGCTACTCCGAGGATCAGCGCGAAGACGTAGTAGAATCTCTCAGGTGCAAATTTGATCAGTAGAGCCATAAACAGAATGAATAGAATTGTCATGTATTTTCCTTTCCCAGATCGTTATATGAGACCGTTAGATTAACCTAATGGGGCCTGGATTGACCTTTAGGGATCTTTAAAAGACCTCTGAAGGCGCATTTGAAAGCTGATGATTTTCCCGCCGCTGCGGGTTGCTTTTCCATACAGAAAGCGGCTGTAATAGGATTAGGTTGGTATCTCTTTGGATGTGACCTTCTTGGCCTTGGCGGGTTTCTTCTGGGGCGGGGTAGGTGGAGCAGGAGTGCTGTCTTTCCCGGTAGTACACAGCTGCTCATGGATGAGCGCTGCCAGCAAAAAGCCAGGACTATTGGCTGATTTCCCAGCGTATACCGGCTGGAGGGTCTTGCTGGTGAGATTGGGACTCCCCGCCAGTAGCGGCAGTATATTGGCAAAATCTACCCATTCCTTACAGAAGAGTCCCCCGGCACTGTTCGCTGAGAGCCTGATGTACTGACTATCCCCCTTGCTGCCGATTTCATACGTGATCGTGCTTCTTTCTGATAACGACGGGCATGATGCCGTTCGTACTACCTGAATCTGTTCTTCATCTGTGTTGTTCATGTTCTTCTCCTTTTCCGATTAATGTTCCTTCTAAATAAGATACTGACAGAGGCGCATGGTACTTCTTGAGCAGATACAGCAGCGCCAGGCACTCCGCGTGGTCCCGAGTGAGTCCGCCGTCGTACTGCATGATCCCGGCACGTTCCTCGAAGTCCTCGCGCTGATCCTCGTCCAAATGCTTCAGTAGTTCTGTAACGATTTCGTTCATAGGTGATCTCCTTTTTGGGCAAAAAAATAGCCACCCGATTGGGCAGCCTGTGTTGATGTTGATTGATGTTGAGCTATTTACAATTCTACTGACCACCCCTTACCGGTGGCACTGTCGTACTGACCGACGAGAACATTCCCGGCGTATGCGCTGAGGATGCAACCGCCTTGCTTCCATGCACCGTTCGGAAAGAATCCCGGCTTGTAGCGGACTCCGAGCGTCACCATCTTTGCTATGAATTCGTTTTTGGTCATGTTTTGCCATTTCATGTTTTGCCGTCTCATTACGATACAGTTCATTTTTGGCACCTGCTCTCTACCCAGATCATAAAAATGCCAATAGCCGCTATGATCCCTATGGCGACCTTGAGTGACACTGCCAGTACCGTGACCAGTACCGATAATGCCCCGAGTTTTATTAGTAGTGCGCCTGCGATGAGGATGAAGATGAGCCAGATCATGGTGTTTTCTCCTTTGTGTGTGATGGTTTATGTGGTTGATGGTCAAAAAAAATCCCCAAGGCGGGATGCCAAGGGGACTTGAGGGGATTGAGCAGAATTATTTACAAAGTGGAAGGCAGTTTTCCTCACCACCTCAGTTCATTTTAGTAGGTTACTTTGCGTAGTACTTTTCTGAATTGAGCAGTGCCAGCACCCTGATTGGAACCATGGTCATCGCAACCACCCCAGTTGTCGAACATGTTCGTAGTGCCGTCTGGGCCTGGATATGCGGCCTGGATACCAATTGGCATAGGCCCGACGATAGGCCCAGGATAACTAATAGTCACATGCGATTGGGTTGTAGTGCCGTTAGGCTGCAGCGAACCAGTTGTAGTAACTGCCGGTGTAGTTTGATTCGACAGTGTGTAGCAACCCATTGATTTTGACTGGAAGTCATACTCACCAGCAACCGGCTGCTGAGATTTCTGCTCCCAGTTCAGGTCGTTACTGACGCCGCCAGTGATGTACTGGTAGGAACCAGATCTGATAGTGTTTACTCCATTGTTGTATGAAGGTTGGTTAGTAATAACTTGCCCATTATCCTTTAGTGTAACATTTGCAGTTGGTGTACCCGATACGATTGTACGATAGGGAAGCGTGGTAAATGTCTGCTGCGGAGGATCGCCAGTGCCTATACCGTTACGGTTGCCGGAGTAGCTGTTGTAAGGTGCAAGTGTACCGCCAGTGAAGCCACCTTTTGTACCCGGTACGTACATGACGTTAGCAAGACCGGGCATGAAGCGGTAGTGTTTGGTGGTGTTGCCCATTCCGTCGATGTAAGTGGCATCTTTTGCACCGTGGATGCCACCGAAGAGGTTGCCAGCTGAGTACCCTGAGTTGTGGCAGTTGTTGCACTGGATGCCGAATACGTTGCCGTACATAGCGCCAGCAGGTTTGCCGTAGCCGGTTGCGCCAGTGGCAGTTAAGATGGTGTTCATCGAACGGAGACGGGCTTCACCAGTCATGTTGCCGAATACAGTGTTGTCTGGACCGTTGCAACGTGTTGTGTTGGCATACTCACCAGCGTGGTTCTGGCCAGCGGCACTAGTTGCCGAGCCAACTGAACCGTATGTTGAGAAGGCGTGGCAGTTGAAGCAGACCAGGTACGGTTTTGTTCCCATTCCAACGGTTGGGTAGTTACCAGTTGTGGTTTCAGCACCCTGATGACGTGCATCAGTACCGATGTTGTTACGGAGGAGGTACTCGTTGTTGGAGCCGTGTGCGCCGATTACTGCGTTGTTGTATTTTGTGCCGACATCTGCTGCACGGAACTGACCTACAGTGTGGCAATCTGCGCAGTGAAGAACAGAGTCATCACCAAGTGATGTGTCTGAAGTTCCTGGAGCAGGAGAAAGAGTTGCGTATGTAGCATCAAACTTGCCGGCGTCATAGATGGTTGAACGCTTGCCAGGAAGAGCTGCAGAAGAGTTAGAAGCAAATGCAACTGTATCTACGGAACGTGCGCCAGCTACACGGGTGCGACCTGTGTATTTCTGGCCGAGAACTGCGTGGTGTGAAGGGTTGCTTGTGTTGAACTGGCTTTTTGCATCAATAACAGCTGGGCGTTCAAGCATGTCGTACTGGTTGGAGATGGTGTCCGCGAACGGGTTGGTTGCAGAAGCGGTTTTACCAGCAGCAGGAATCATGATAGCCTGGATGGCGGAGATGCCTGTTGCGCCATCAGAGTCATGGCAGGAGAGGCAGAAGTTATCCATGTTGCTGAAGCTTGGTGCAGCTGGATCCCACTGAATGTCAGCGTTTGTATCAGCGTTACGCAGGTGGGTTTTGTTGTCAGCCACATGGTAAGTAGGATCAGTAACGATTTTGCCGCCTACTACTTTACCTTCGAGGTGACAGGCTGCGCAGTGAGCGTCCTGCAGAGTTACACCAGTTACGTGGTGTGACCATTTAGCGAATTCTGTTGTGATAGGACGGACACCAGCGTTGTCCTGAACAAAACCAGCGCCTGCGTTCTGGTTAGTTGAGTGGCAACCGATGCAGCCAGGTACTGCGGTGGTGCTGATTGCGTGTGCATCACCATTTGTTGAATTATTATGGCATTTAACGCAGGTCAGGCCCTTGTCGTCATGATCAGCAACTGGAGCAACAAGTGTGCCTGGGTGACCACCAGTGCCAGCGCCGCTATGGCATTTTGAACACAAGTTGGCATCGTAGTTAGCTGATGCAGCCCAGTTATTCAACACATTAGTTGGCATTCCAACACCGCCAATATTGTTCTCATTGTGGCAGTTAGTGCACTGATTTTGGGCAAGGGTTTTATAATCATAAGAAGAACACGACGCTGTAGTCGAGTAGGATTCAGCACCTCCAGTAAACTTGAATGAATAGTCACCAACAATAGTTGGTGTGAAGTTTGCCGGGTTTGTACCTGTAAGTGTAACTGTTACGGGTAAGGCTTCTGTGGCTGGCGGGACTATTGCGGCGTAAGGACCACCTGAAACTTTCCATGTTCCAGTTGCTGCATCTCCATTCGTATCAGTAGCAATAAGAGTATTAGGGGTTCCGATTATGCACGGCTGTGGTGGACGAATGATAGGTCTTATCTTGGGACTCGAAAAGGTACCGCTAAGAGTGAAGCCAGCAGTAAGTACTGAGCCGGCAGGAATCGTTGCCTTGACAGCCTTGTTAACTGGAGCAGGGAGGGTAACAGCATCGTATTTCCCTGTAGTAGCGTTATAAACAGTTAGTGCAGCTGCGGGGGCACCGGTAATGCCTGCAACGCTATAGCCGCTTTTTGGCTGGAAGGTGAAGACGAGCGGAGATGTTAATTTTGTATTGTAGTAGATACCAGCAACAGAAGTCGGGGATACGTAACCACCTGCGCCAGTTCCTGCGGTCATTGGGAGGAGTGCTGCTTTGAACGATGCATACAGTGACTGGGCAACGTTTGCACCAGCGCCGCCTGAAATCAGTGCGTTAGTATAAGATGCTCCTTGAGCACCAAGGCTGACACCATTCAATACAACATTGGAGATGGTATAGCCGGCATTAGCGGTTACAGTTGCCGTTAATTTTGTTGAATGTGTAGTGTATGACTTGAAAAATGAACCGTTGACAGAGGTCTGAGTGCCATTACGTGAAGTAATAGTACCACCAGCACTCTTTGCCCACGTGTTGAATGTCCATGAGGCGTTGGCGGCAATTGGAAGCATGACCAGCATGGCTGTTGCGATCGACTTTTTTAACATATCTGACTCCCGTCCAAGGTATTTCCGGTAGCCCAGCTGTCCTTTATTAGGACCTGTGACTTTGTGTGCCTACCTCTCGATAGGGTTACCTTGAAACGGAACATTAAATAGTATGTGGTGTTCTCTGCAAGAAAAGGTCCGTTTAATTAATGTATACATTCAAGGGCATTGCAGTTTTAATTAAAATTAGACTGGCTATATAGCCGCATAATATGCAGTGAAATCACTACCCCCGCTACTCCCCAAATCCCCCCCGCCTCGCCGGTCCCCCATGGTGTCCCTTTCGCCCGCCTTTCCCCCTTGACACAAACCCCTCGCCGGTGCTACAAAAAACGCTGCTTCAGCCTGTAGCGCTGCCTGGTGGCACACCTTATCCGGGAGCAGGCGAAATAAACGTTTTTAAGCCCAATCATCTGGTCGGTGGTCGGGCTTTTTCAATTGTGACAAGAGGATTTCAAATTTCTCTTTGACTTCCACCGTCTCTGTCTGCTACAAACCTCAGCACAATTGATGTACCACACGGTTTTGGTGCCGTGCCGTAGCTGGCACGGGTAAAAGGGAAGAGGGTGTGAATCCCTCGCTGTCCCGCAACTGTAACAGGTGATGAACACCGCAATACGCCACTGGATTTTTCCGGGAAGGCGCGGTTAGTAAGATGACCCTGAAGCCAGGAAACCTGCCACTCCGTTTATGTTTTGGGACCTCCGTGGAACGAGGGGCTGAAGCCTGAGCGTATCTTATTTCACGGTTTTCGAGCCTCTGCCCATTTCACGGACAGGGGCTTTTTATTTGGGGAGGGTGGGGGATGGCACACACTGTTTTCATTACCGGCGGTGCGCGGAGCGGCAAAAGCAGTTTCGCTGAAAAAAGGGCGTTGGAGTTCGGAGATTCGCTCGGTTATCTGGCAACGGCCCAGATGCTGGATGAAGAGATGAGTGAGCGGGTCAGGTTGCATTGTGAGCGCCGAGGTGCCCAGTGGCACACAATCGAAGAGCCGATTCAACTGTCACAGGCGCTGGCACGCAGTGATGGCCGGTTTCAGGCGATCCTTGTAGACTGTGTGACACTGTGGCTTTCTAATCTCCTGTTTTCCTATGGAGAGAGCGGTGGGGGGAGTGAAGAGCGTATTCAAGAGGATGTCCAGCGCTTGAAAAGTACGCTGCATGGCATGGTCACCCCGGTGATACTGGTCAGCAACGAGGTCGGTCAGGGGATAGTGCCGGATAATCGTCTGGCACGGATGTTTCGGGATATCGCCGGGATAACGAATCAGGTTCTGGCCGCAACGGCAGACGAAGTGCATGTTGTTATCAGCGGGATTCCGTTGAAATTGAAGTAAGGGCGACGCCGGTGGCTCGCCCGCCTTTTGCTGTAATATCTGACATTATTTGCGATCACAGCAGGGCGACCCGTCGGGATCGCCCCTACCAAAACAGAAATTTGACAATTACCAGAAATGACATTTGATAAAGGAGCTTTTCATGGACATCATTAAAGAGACACTTTCCCGTATCAAGCCGGTTCGCGAAGAACTGCTGCTGCAGGCTCAGACCCGCATGGACAACAAGACCAAACCGCAGGGCTCACTTGGCCGTCTGGAAGAATTTGCCCGGCGTATTGTTGCAATAAGCGGCAACCCGGATCCGGATCTGTCAAAGAAGATCGTTTTTACCTTTGCCGGTGACCACGGCGTTACCGAAGAGGGTGTTTCACTGTTTCCCCGCGAGGTTACTCCGCAAATGGTGCTAAACTTTATCTCCGGCGGCGCCGCGATTAACGTGCTGGCGCGCCATGTCGGGGCTGATGTTCGGGTTGTCGATGTCGGCGTCGATTATGACTTCGCCGGCATCGTCGGGTTGATCCATAAAAAAGTCGCCCGTGGCACGCAGAACTTCGCCAAAGGTCCGGCCATGACTCGTGACGAAACAGTGGCAGCATTGGCAGTCGGTATCGAGTTGGCTGAACAGTGCCGTGTTGAGGGAGTAGCATTGGTAGGAACCGGCGAGATGGGAATCGGCAATACGACCCCGTCGTCAGCGATAATCGCGGCCATTTCCGGTAAGTCGGTTGCAGAAGTTACCCATCGGGGCACCGGCATCGGCGACGAGACGTTGACCAACAAGATCCGTGTTATCGAACAGGGATTGGCGCTTAACAAACCTGATCCACATGATCCCCTCGATGTCCTGTCAAAAGTCGGCGGGCTGGAAATTGCGGCTATCGCCGGACTGGTGCTAGGGTGCGCAGCCAATTCAATTCCGGTTGTAATCGACGGTTTTATTTCGACAGCCGGTGCTTTGATCGCCTCGGAGCTCCATCCCAATGTGCGTGATTATATCTTTGCCGCCCATCAGTCGGTAGAAATAGGCCATAGTTTCATGCTGGAGCGGATCGGCGTTGATCCTATCCTCGACCTCAAATTCCGCCTGGGGGAAGGGACCGGTGCAGCTTTGGCGATGACGCTGATCGAAGCGGGAGTGAAGGTTTTGAAAGAGATGGCGACGTTTGAGCAGGCCGGAGTGGCACACGGGTAATCCAACAGTGGGTGTTATCAAAAAAAAGGATTGAACCGATGTTGACACAGATTGAATCCGCCCGTCAGGGCATCATAACTCCGCAGATGCAGGCCGCTGCTGTGAATGAACAGCTTGATGCGGAATACATCCGCCGGATGACCGCTGAAGGGAAGATCGTCATTCCCTGGAATCATAACCGTAAGCCATCGCGTATTGCCGGCATCGGCAAAGGGCTTTCAACCAAGGTCAATGCCTCCATCGGCACCTCCTCGGACATTATCGACTACGATGCCGAAATCAGGAAGGCGCTTGCCGCTCAGGAATCGGGCGCCGATACACTGATGGAACTCTCCGTTGGCGGTGATCTCGACCGCGTCCGCCGCGAGGTCATTGCCGCCGTCGATCTGCCGGTGGGCAATGTCCCGCTCTACCAGGCTTTTTGCGAGGCGGCCCGCAGATACGGTGATCCGAACAGACTGGATGAGGAGATGCTCTTTGACATCATCGAGCGGCAGTGTGCTGACGGCATGGCGTTTATGGCGGTACACTGCGGCATAAACCTCTGCACCATAGAACGGTTGCGCAAACAGGGGTATCGCTATGGCGGACTGGTCTCCAAGGGTGGTGTCTCCATGGTGGCCTGGATGATGGCAAATAATCGGGAAAATCCGCTCTACGCGAAGTTCGACCGGGTGGTTTCGATCCTGAAAAAATACGATACAGTTCTCTCGCTCGGTAATGGCCTCCGTGCCGGGGCTATACACGACTCTTCCGATCGGGCCCAGATCCAAGAGCTGATCTTTAACTGTGAACTGGCCGAGATCGGCCGCGACATGGGGTGCCAGATGCTTGTGGAAGGGCCGGGACATGTGCCGTTGGATGAGATCGAGGGGAATATCCAACTGCAGAAGAGGATGAGCGGCGGAGCGCCGTATTATATGCTGGGGCCGATTGCCACTGACGTTGCCCCCGGTTTTGATCACATCACCGCCGCTATCGGAGCGGCCCAATCCAGCCGTTTCGGCGCCGACCTGATCTGCTATATCACGCCTGCGGAGCATCTGGCGCTCCCCAACGAGGAGGATGTGCGCACCGGTGTGAAAACCGCCAAGATTGCCGCCTACATCGGCGACATGAATAAATACCCGGAAAAGGGGCGTCAGCGGGATAAGGAGATGTCCAAGGCGCGTCGCGACCTTGATTGGGAGAAACAGTTTCAGTTGGCGCTGTACCCTGATGACGCCCGTACCATCCGGGCCAGTCGTACCCCGGAAGATGAGGACACCTGCACAATGTGCGGTGATTTCTGTGCTTCGCGAGGAGCGGGGAAGCTGTTTGCGTGCGATCTAAAGGGTGATAAAATCTGATTTCTGCCCGTCAGATCAGCGCCACCCGAGTGGCTGAAGCCCTTTTTCCCGGAGACATTGCTCGACAAACTGTTTAAATACCGGATCAGGTTCGTCAGAACGCATAATGCCTGAACCCATTGCAGCAGTAGCTGCGCCGGCACCGCCGATGGCGGCGCCACGGCCAAAGTCGCCGGTGATCGCGCCGATAACGGCTCCGGTAGCAGCCCCGACAACACCCGCTTTGCCGGTATCCTTTGCAATTTCTTTGGTTCTGTCACCTCCTGCCTTATACGAGTTGGCCAGGCTGATGCAGTCGTCGATTTCCTGGTCCGCTTTGGGCTGGCCGATTTCTTTTAAGTGAGTGTTGGGATAAAGGACCGGACGTTTGGCAGCGCACGCTGTAAGCAGTAGGGATACTATGAAGAGAATACAATAGACTATGATTGAGCGCATATATTTCCTCCTCGGATAATCTGTTTTTATGGCGAGAGACCGGATAATGTCGCGTTTTCCTATACATTCTGCGGATACATGAGCAAAGTCTTAATGTAAAGATATTATTTCTGTAATGCAACACCAATTCCTTATGATACGTGATGTGCTATGCGCCTATTTATGATTGCCTTTCAGTTTCTGACTATTATCCCGCTTCCCTTCGCTGTTCGCTGCGAAAAGGAGGATCTGGGGCGTTCAACACTGTTTTTTCCGGTGGCGGGACTCACCATCGGCGGTGTGCTGGTGGGCGCCAACTGGCTGATATCTCCCTGGCTTGCCCGCCCACTCTGCGATGCCCTGCTGATAACACAGTTGACCCTGATTACCGGTGCACTGCATCTGGATGGCCTCGCGGACGTCTGCGACGGTCTTGCGGCGCGCGGCAGTCGGGAGCGTTTTCTGGCAGTCATGAAGGATTCCCAGGTTGGGGCGATTGGGGCGGTCGGGTTGGTGCTGGGGCTGCTGCTTAAATGGCAGGCGCTAGTGGCGGTCCCGGTGGAGCTTAAATGGCAGGCATTGCTGCTTTTTCCCGCTCTGGCCCGCTTTGGACAGGTGTTGACCCTGACCGGTGCCCGTCATGCTCGACAGGATGGGTTGGGGGCCGCTTTTGTCGAGGGCTCCGGCAAAACGACACTTCTGCTGGCCTTTACCACGGTTGCCGCCGTCGGGTATTTCCTGCTGTACTTCAAGGGAATAGCAGCTCTGGCTGCAGTATGCCTGCTTACTAGTGCCGGTCGTATGTTTTTTCAGCGCAAGCTGGGGGGGCTGACCGGTGATACGATCGGCTGCCTCAGTGAGCTCAATGAAATTCTGGTGCTGGTGGTTATCTCGGCAGTTGAGTGCCAAACGTCTTGACGTAATAACGTTAAGACGCTATCCTGAAGCTTGGAGGTACTAACCATGGGAGCACTAACGAAGCGGGCAACCGTGTATTTTGATCCTGTCATGCATCGGGCACTTCAGCACAAAGCCTTAGACACATCTAGATCTCTTTCCGATGTTGTCAATGACGCGGTTCGTAATTCTCTTAATGAGGATGCCGAAGATCTTGCGGTATTTGAAGAGAGGATCAGTGAACCGCTTGTTTCATACGAAGAAGTGCTTAAAGAGTTGAAGGCAAATGGCCGTCTATAGTATTTTTCTTAAGGATTCGGTCAGAAAAGACCTGGACTCTGTTCCCAATAATGTTCTACAGAGGATAATGAGTTGGATCGGCTCTCTTGCAGAGAATCCTCGCCCTGTCGGTTGCGAGAAGCTCTCTGGCCAGGAAAAATACCGTGTTCGCCAAGGCGATTACCGTATTGTTTATTCGATACAAGACACCCAATTAACAGTCTGGATCGTCAAGATTGGCCACCGTCGCGAGGTTTACAGGATTTGATTCTGACTGTGGAATCTCATACTTAAAGGGAAATTACCTCATGACACCACATACCCGCATTTACCTCATTCGCCACGGCCAGGTCGCCGGTTTTGACGAACCTCGTTACAACGGCCAGACCGACGTTGCACTTACTGATTACGGCGTTGAACAGTACCATCACCTTAAAGAGCGTCTGATCGACAAGAATATTTCTGCCTGCTATACGAGTGATCTTTCCCGCTGCACAACCGGTGCAGCTATAATCTGCCAGGCGCTTGGCATCGAACCTGCCGTGCACCGTGAACTGCGCGAGTTGAATATCGGTGTCTGGGAAGGATTGGCCTGGCAGGAAATCAAAACCACGTGGCCCGAAGGCTGGCAGGCGCGCATGTCTGACCTTGTTAACTATCGCGTTCCGCAGGGAGAAAATCTGCTTGATGTTGAGGCGCGCGTTATGCCGGTCCTGACCGATATTGTGGAGCGCCACAAAGGGGAGGAGGTGCTGGTTGTTGCGCATGGCGGGGTTAATCGCATAGTGCTGCTGAATGCCATCGGTGCTCCTCTGGCTGGCATGTTTAATATTGAACAGAATTACGGCTGCCTGAATATCATAGATTATTATACGGATGGTCGGGCGACGGTGAAATTGTTGAATGGGTGACGGGATGACGGACTATTTCACAAAAAATCTGACCGCTTTCACGACGATGTCAAACAGATCCGGGTCTGCTTTTCGTAACGTACCGCCGAACAGGTCGAAACTCGACTCTGCTGAGTATGTTCCCGCCATGGACGGTTGATTCTGTAGTTTCCGCTTTTCCCGCTCCAGTTCACGCTCTTCAATTTTTCTTTGCTCCGCTTCTCTTTCCTGCTGCAGCAGTTTACCCCCGGCCTTCATCCATTCAAACAGATGGCGCAGTTCTCCGCCGTCAAGCCAGACCCCGTGATCTTTACAGCGGTCGACAATAACCCCGCTATTTGTCCCGAAATTGACACGGTTCATGATGTTACTGCAGACAGGGCATTTGATGTAAAATGCACCGTGTGAGTTCGTGTCAATCGTGGCTTTGCTGGCAGTCAACTGACTCCTGTTGATCGTGAATACATTGGAAACTGTCGCTTCCAGTAGTGTTTCAAGTTCATTTGGATCAAAGAAGAGTCCCAGGCATTCGTCGCAGCGCTCAATCAGGAATCTGCCGTTGATATTCAGATCAATCGTCTTCAGGCTGACAGCGCAGCGGGGACAGGTCCTCTCTGATTCAAGTTCATGGGTCGTATAGTAATGAACACCGGCAAGATCAGTATCATTGCGGCTTCCGCAATATGTGCACTGAATTGAATCCTGTGGAAGGGGCGCTGAGCAGTTGGTGCAGTTAGCCACGGTACCTCCTGAAAAAATTAAGCCGGAAGCGGCGGCGGTGTTGATTGAAATGCCGCTTTGAATTCAGCAAATGATGCCGCTTTTTCCCATCCCGCCATCCCCTGTTTCCAGAGCAGGGTTTCCCCGGTTACCGTTCCCGCGTGAATGTTGTTGTTAATGGTCTGGATGTCAAACGGGCCTGTCTTCGTGCCATTCTTGCCGATGAAATATGCATCCCCCGGTAATGGTGGCGGTGTTTCAGATGCCGATTCCAGTGGGTTCGCCAATACTTTTCCCAGCTGGTTTGCCATCGCAAAGCCCATCCCCATGCCGACACCTGCCGAAGCATCGCCGCCCGGATTTTTCGCAGCAGCTTCCATGGCCTGCGCTGCTTGAAACTTGGCAAAATTATCCAGATTGCCGATAATTCCCATGCTGCTCTTTTTATCCAGCGCTGCTTCAACTTCCAGCGGGAGGGAGATGTTCTCAATCAGCAGTTTGGTAACTTCGAGGCCGTACTCCAAAAATTCCGGGGCTATCTGCTTCGTCAGCAGCGTAGACAGTTCGGTGTAATTGGCCGCCAGGTCGAGAAGCGGGATGCCGCTCTCGGCAAGTGCATCGGCAAAACGGCTGACAATAAGGTTTCGCAGTTGTTCGCTGATGTCGTCAAGAGTGAAATGTCCGCCAGTGCCGACAATTTCCTGTATGAATTTTGCCGGATCACTTACCCGAACCACATACGTGCCAAATGATCGAAGGCGCACCGGGCCGAATTCCTGGTCACGGAGAATAACCGGGTTCCTTGTTCCCCATTTTAGATTGGTGAAATTCCGGGTATTTACAAAATAGACTTCTGCTTTGAAAGGGCTGTGAAAGCCGTATTTCCACCCCAAGAGGGTTGTGAGAACCGGCAGGTTTTTGGTCGTCAGGCTATGCTGTCCGGAGGTGAATACGTCGGCAATTTCCCCTCTGTCAACAAAAACAGCGGCCTGCGCCTGTCGCACGATAAGCTGTGCCCCGTACTTGATTTCATTGTCAAACCGGGGGAATCGCCACACCATCGTATCGGGTGAATCATCACTCCATTCAATAATATCGAGTAATTCTGCGACCGCTTTTTCCCATAACGACATGGCAACTCCTCCTCGTCTGTATCCTTTTGAGGTCAAAGGTAAATGACGTTGCGTATGTCAACATAAAATCATGACGATTTCAAGCGGGAATGTACTTGTAATGATAAGAAGATGATTTTATAACTGTAATTACTGAAAAAGGCATGCTGGATACAAAGGAATATAACAATGAGCCAACGGGGTCCCAGAACGGTTGTTTTACCAAGCGCTGCCGCTGCCGCTGCACTTGTAAAAAAAATGCGCGGTGAGGTTGACAGCAATGAGAACTATCGCTCAAAATCACTTAGAATTAATGGTGCTATCTGTGCCAAGTGCGGACGCGAATTTGATCAGGGCAGCCTGAGCTTGTTAACAGTCCACCACAGAGACGGCAATCATCGTAATAATCCGCCTGACGGGTCTAACTGGGAAAATCTCTGTACCCATTGTCATGACGATGAACATTCGCGTGGTGAGTTGGGAGAGTACTTTTCCAAGACTACTTGAAGTTCAGATAGATCAACCGTCCAACAAGCGCCAGCACCATCGTGATAAACACCGGCCTGATAAAGGCGGTGCCGCGTGTGATGACCAGCTTTGAGCCGACCCGCGCCCCCAGAAACTGCCCGACCCCCATGATAAATCCTTCAACAAAACGTACCTGCCCAACTGATAGAAAGAAAATCAAGGCAACAAAGTTACTGGTAAAATTCATAACCTTGGTAGTTGCGGTTGCTCTCATCATCGAATAACCGAGCAGCATCATCAACGCCATCGTCCAGAAAGAGCCGGTTCCCGGGCCGAAAAAACCGTCGTAAAAACCGATTGATAGGCCGAAGAGCAGGTAGAAAGTACCTGCTTTCATGCGGGCGTGAGAATCCTCTGCACCCAAACGGGGAGAAAGCAGGGTGTAAATTGCAATAGCGGCCAGGAGCCAGGGAATCAGCCGTTTAAGGAGGGTGGCATCAAGCAGTTGGACCGCCCAGACGCCAAGCGCCGCTCCGACTGCAGTCCAGAGGATACCGATCCAGCAGTCGCTCATCTTTACCGTGCCTGCCCGTACGAAATGGAGCGTGGCACTTCCGGAGCCGAATGATGCCTGAAGTTTGTTGGTGCCGAGTGCTACTTGCGGTGGGAGGCCGATGCCAAGCAGTACGGGAACGGTGATCAGTCCGCCGCCCCCGGCGATGGAGTCGATCAGGCCGGCGACAAAGGCAGCGGCAAATAACAGTGGCAGGAGTATTTCAGAAGACACGGGAGACTAAATTGCCTTGGCCCATGACAGGCGCTTTTCCAGCCAGCGGGAGAGACTGGTGAAGGCAAAGCAGAGGATAAAGTAAATTATGGCAATGAAGGCAAATATTTCAGTCGGGAAGGCCATGGTGCGGTTGTTGATCTGGGTGGCAACATGAGTCAGTTCAGAAACGCCGACGATAAAGGCCAGCGAAGTGTCCTTGATCAGCGATACGAACTGGTTTACAAATGATGGGATCATGTTACGCAGCGCCTGCGGGAGGATGATGTAATACATGACCTGCCAGGATTTCAGGCCGGTAGAGGTGGCCGCTTCGGTCTGTCCTTTCGGGATGCCGTCGATTCCGGCCACAATGATGCGTGACATGTAGGCGGAAGTGAAAAGGGAGAGCGCCAGGATGACGGTATTGTTTTCCGGGATTTTGCCGAACAGGGCCGGCAGCAGAAAGTACATCCAGAAAATAACCATCAGCAGCGGCATACCGCGCACCAGGTTTATGAAGGCAAGTGCCGGGTAGCGCACGGCAGGGAAACGCGAGACACTTAAGAGTCCCAGTATCATGCCGCCAAAAAAGGAAAGAATGCAGGAAACAACGGCCAGATACAGTGTCAAGCCGACGCCGCCGAGTGGGCCGTGCGGAAAACGTCCGATCATGAAATAGGTGAAGTTGTCGGTAATGACCGATATGTTGAAGAGAGGTTCCATATCAGGTCGCCTTGTGAACATTAAGAACTTTTTCGTTATAGAGGTTAACTAGTGCGGTAATAACAATCGAGAGCACCAGATAGACTACCGTTGCTGCGGTGAATGCTTCAAAACCTTTAAACGTGTAGCTTTCTACCTGGCGGGCCTGGTATGTCATCTCCATGACGCCGATTGTCATAGCCAGCGATGAGTTCTTGGCCAGATTGAGAAACTGGTTGACCAGCGGCGGAATGGTGATGCGTACCGCCTGGGGCAGAATGATGTACTGCATTGAACGCAGATAGGAAAAACCGGCGCTCCGGGCCGCCTCCATCTGCTCTTTCGGGATGGAGAGAACACCCGATCGAATATCTTCGGCAATAAAAGCAGAGGTATAGATGGTCAGGGCTATGGCAGCTGCAGCAAATTCGAAGCCCGTTTTATTGAGCCAGTCATTTATGAAGGCAGGCAGAATTTTGTAGGAACCGAAATACCAGAAAAAAATCTGTACCAGCAGTGGGGTGTTACGAAAAAACTCAAGATAGGCGAGCGCAAACCAACGCACCGGCTTGCTGTGTGCCATGCGCATGACTGCAATCAGCAGTCCCAGCAGAAAGGCTAGTATGATAGAAATGGTAGACAGCTTGAGTGTCGTGATCAGTCCTGCAAGCAGCCAGTCGAAATACTGCCCTGAGGTTATTATTGACCAGTCGAACGTGTAGTTGAGCACTAAAACTCCGAGAAGAGTGAAGAGTGATGGGTGAAAAAAGAGTCATACTCCTTTCACCCGTCACCCTTCACCAAAAATGTTACTTGTCAGCGGTAATTTTGAATGTGCGCTCCAGGTGGAACTGCGTAGTCGGACCAAACCATTTATCGAATATGGCTTTTGCTTCGCCGCTTTTTTCCATCTCAAGAATGGTTTTGTTGACAAAGTTGACAAAATTCGTGTCCCCTTTACGCATGCCGAGGCCGTAGGGTTCATCGGAAATCTGAAGGTTCGGGATTTCAAACTGACCTTTGGTTGGAGCTTTCGCAAGGATACCGGCCAAAATAGCTTCGTCGGTTGTGACTGCTGCAACCTTGCCCTGCATTAACGCGAGGAAAGCCTGTGGATAGTCATCAAATGAGAGTACAGTTGCAGAAGGAATGGCCGTAGCTACGTTCTTTTCCGATGTGGACCCTTTGGCAGTGCCAATGCGTTTCCCTTCCAGATCCTTCAGGCTCTTGACGCTCCCCTTTTTGGTAATAAATTTCTGTCCGGTAAGGAAGTAGGCGTGGCTGAAATCGATAACCTTGGCCCGTTCGGCATTCTTTGTCATGGTTGCAGCAATGATGTCGATGTGCCCTTCCTGCAGTTGCGGCATACGACTTGCCGAAGTAACCGGCTTCAATTCAACTTTGACGCCCAATTTTTTAGCGATAGCGTTGACGAAGTCAATATCGTAACCGACGATCTGGCGGCTTTTTTCATCGATGTATCCGAAAGGGGGGAGGGAGTCTTTGCACCCGACCGTCAATACGCCCTTTTTCTTTACATCTGCCAGAGTATCTCCGGCCTGTGCGGCTTTAACGGTGATTGTTGCAAGGGCCATGATCATAAACAGCGTTACGAGTTTTTTCATTGTGCATCCTCCAGTTTTTTTTGTTGTGCAGATTTCCGGGTTTCGGAATATGTCTATTGACACTGCATCGGAGTCAATAATTGACGCAGAAACTGTTGTGCCCGTTCATGCTGTGGACGCAGAAAAAAATCTTCGGGGGGGGCTTCTTCCAGGATGACTCCATAATCCATAAAGACGATCCGATGCGCTACTTCACGGGCAAAGCCCATTTCGTGAGTAACAACAACCATAGTCATTCCGGAGAGTGCCAGATCCTTCATAACAGCCAAAACTTCGCCGATCATCTCGGGATCAAGGGCGGATGTCGGCTCATCGAACAGCATAATGCGGGGCTTCATCGCTAATGCGCGGGCAATAGCAACGCGCTGTTGCTGGCCGCCGGAAAGTTGTGAAGGGTACGCATCCCGTTTTTCAGCAAGGCCGACCCGGTTAAGTAGTACCATGGCCTGTTCTTCTGCCTCTTTTTTCGGGGTGTTGCGTATTTTAATGGGGGCCAGGGTGATGTTGCCGATAACTGAAAGGTGAGGATAGAGGTTGAACTGCTGAAAAACAAAGCCTACCTCTGCGCGAAGCTTATTGATGTCGGTTTTCTTGTCGGAAAGATTCATGCCGTCAACGATCAGAGAGCCTTCGTTGATCGGTTCCAATTGGTTGATGGTGCGGATCAAAGTCGATTTACCGGACCCTGATGGACCGCACACCACCAGCACCTCGCCGGGAGTGATATGCAGGTTGATATCGTTAAGTACGTGCAGAGCCTTGAACCATTTGTGCACGCCTTTGAAACTAATCATAAAGACACTCCTGATTCTGGGTAAAACAACGTTAGCAGGGTGTTCTTCTTATCACGCGGAAGCAAGAAAGGGAAGAGTTTTCCAAAGAAGTTAACTCATCGAACCGGCCAGTAACTGCCCCCCGTCAAGGTGGCGGTGATGCTTCCCACAATGACCTTTGATTTCATCTGTACCGGTATCCGGCGGTCGTCATCTGTCAGCCAGATTAACATATCCCCTGTCCGGGCAAAAATCCCCTCTGATTTCAACAGCGGCTGAATCACAATGGTTTTAAATCGTCCCAGAGGGGTTTTAAGCTCTTCCCGGCGCAGCACTTTTACTTCGGTGTTCCACAATCTATTACAGTCGAAGATGTCAATGTAATATGAAGTCCCCACCTGAAGCGGCACTGTGCGAACGTAGAAAAAACTGGAGAGTGTGTCGTAGGTCCGTTTGGTGATGGCATGTTTTTTCTCATTGTTGTTACGGTGGTCAATGGTTGTTACTTCAAACTTTTGGCGGTCAAAGCGAGCTTCCCGGTTGGTGATTGTTTTACCTTCATGCTTCTGCTCATGATACAGGCGGGGAGAGCCAATGGAAAGTGAAGGAGTGTCTGATGTCAGGTATGATTCAATGCGGTCGTCAACGGGAAAAAAGAAGCGCAGCCAATCTGCGGAACGAGCCGTGGAAACAATCTGGATTTCATTGTCGACCTGTTTGACTTCCTGGACGGCGCGCCCTGCCGTTATGCCGGTATATGAAAGTTCAAACTCCAGGCGCTCCGGAATCGGGAATGCAGTCGCAGTGCCGGCAATGGCACCCAGGAAGAGAACTGCCATCAAGCTTGCTACTGCACAATTAAAATATTTCACCAGTTATCCTTTACCCGCAAAAAAACGGGCGAACGCAGTTCGCCCGCTACATAACCTGGAACTCTTATCTACGCCTGTCCGCCGGCTTGTGACTGTTCAAATTCAGTGCGTGCCTTTTGCATCTCTTCGACTTCCCGCAGTTTTTCACCCATCCAGGCGTGGAATACTTTGGTGTTTTCGTAACTCATAACAACGCCGGTATCAATGAAACGAACCATGCTGCTGGCCAGATCTTTCGGTTCTACTTCGGTCTCACGGCCGATTGCGCCTTCAGGTGTGATTTCATGGGTGATTGCATCCGGTAATGGTTGACGTTCAAGATAGAAGTTGATTACCATTTCGCCACGTGGGGAAAAGCCGCCTTGGGCGCCGTTGACGTAGGAAGGGTTGTAGCCGTAATTGAATACGTATTTGAAGGTTAATTCAGGTTTTTTGCTACTCATGGTTGATTCTCCTTTGATGTGACGCTTGGATTTGTTTTTTCACGGCTCATTTTAATTTTCTTCTCTTACCATATTCGACAGGGCAAGGAAAAGAATTTCTTGCAATCCAGAACACCTCTCGCTATATAAGAGCGTAATAGTCTTTTATCTAAAGGAGAATTTTAAAAATGAGTATTAGAGCTACTTTACTGATGGTCGGTATGGCTATGCTTTTCTCAGCAGTCAGTGCCATGGCAGATGATAATAATGTACAAGTCCTGTTTGATCAGGGGCATAATCAGCGTTTTTTGATTGAAGAAAAGGGTGTCTTGCAACTGTCCGATTTTGCGGCAGTTGTGCGGAGCAAAGGCGCTCACGTTACTTCAACCAAAAAGGTATTGGATGACAGTGCCCTGAAAAATGTGACGGCCCTTGTTATTTCAGGTCCTTTTGAATCACTGCGATCAGAAGAGGTCGAGGCCGTTGTGCGCTTTATTGAACGGGGCGGGCGGCTGGCAGCAATGCTCCATATCGGGCCGCCACTCTCCGGATTGCTTGCGAAGCTTGATGTGTATCACTCCAATGGTGTTCTGCACGAGCGCCATAATGTGATCGACAGTGACATGAATTTCCGGGTCACCGGTTTTTCAGGCTCACCGCTGTTTGACGGTGTACCACAATTTTCCGCCTACGGCGTCTGGGCCCTTGAACCGGGTAAGGCAGGGACGCCGCTGGCACAAACATCCGCTGAAGCCTGGGTTGATCTGGATGGTGACAAAGTCCTGTCAAAAGGCGATGCTGTTGGAGCATTTGCGGTTGTTGTCTCCGGGAATCTTGGCAGTGGCCGTTTCATTGTTTTTGGAGATGATGCCATCTTCCAGAATAGCCACCTTGATTACAATAACAGCAAGCTGGCAGACAATCTTGCCGGATGGCTGACGGGGCTATAATACCAAGTCGCAATCAAACGATTACGTTGTTGGCTTCGTCGATAGCTCCTCAACGTACTGAAGTACGCCTCGGTCGCTATTCTCCTCGCCGCCTCGTACTCATTTTGATTGCAACTTGGTAAAAAACGTTTTGACAGAGTCAGATGTTGAGTCACACCAAAATTGAATAAAGGAGATTCACCGATGAAAATTTGTACTAAATCCGCTTTAATTGCCGTCACTCTGCTCTTCTCTACCTCTCTCGGTTTTGCGGCAGAGAGTCCTGCTCCTGCGCTTGACGTAAAAGGCACTGCCAAGTCTGTCGGAAACAGCGTAAAATCTGATGCAAAAGCTGACGCTGCGACGGTAAAGCAGGACGCAAAGGGAAAGGCAGCTGATCTTAAAGCTGCTGCCAAGGCAAAAATTGTCGATATCAACACCGCGACGGCTGCCGAACTAAAGGCTATTCCCGGAATTGGTGACGCTTTTTCCGAAAAAATTATTGCCGGTCGTCCGTACGCCAATAAAACTCAGCTGAAATCGCGAAAAATCCTGCCGGCTACTGTCTATGAGCAGGTTAAAGATCAGATTATCGCAAAAGCCGTAAAAAAATAGCTCAGAGGGTCTTGTGACATGTATCTGCACGGGGTGTCCAGTTTTGGAGCCCCGTTTTTACGTTTAACTCTATGTAACCCTTGACTCTATAGCAGAATACCGTTATTCGTGGAAAGTCATTCTGAGAAAATAAACTGAACTGTACGGCCGCTTTTAACCGAAAACAGAAGGAGGAACGGAAATGCTGAATGAACGGAAAATAGCGTTTATCGGCGGTGGCAACATGGCCGAAGCCATTATACGCGGCCTGTTGCGCGAGGGTGTCGGAGCTGAAGTCTGTGTGGCGGAAATAAATCCCAAGCGGCGGGACGTTCTGAAAGCTGAGTTCCCGAACCTGCGGGTTGTCGGAGATGCGGCAGAAGCGGCGCAGTTGGGCGACGTCGTTATACTGGCGATTAAACCGCAGCAGGCGGCAGCGGTGCTCGATATTCTTGAACCGGTTATCACCACTGACAAACTGGTTATCTCAATTATGGCCGGCATTCCGAGCCTGAAAATAGAAGCTAACCTGATAGCCGGCTGTCGTGTCATACGGGCGATGCCGAATACGCCGGCTCTTGTCGGAGCGGGTGCCACGGCTGTTTGCTGCGGCCGAAAGGCAACACCGGCCGACCTGGACTGCGCGTTACAGATATTTGCTATGATCGGGGTTGCCGTCTCCGTGGAGGAAAAGCTGATGGACGCCGTTACCGGTCTTTCCGGCAGTGGCCCGGCGTATGTATTTACTTTCATCGAGGCACTGTCCGATGCCGGAGTAAAGAACGGTCTGCCTCGTGATGTCGCCTCTCAACTGGCTGCTCAGACGGTACTTGGCGCGGCACGGATGGTCGTTGAAACCGGTGAACACCCTGCACTCTTAAAGGAAAAAGTTACTTCGCCGGGAGGCACAACGATTGTGGGGGTGCATGCTCTTGAAATCGGAAGCTTTCGTGGTGTTGTCATGAATGCGGTCGAGGCCGCCTGCCTGAAATCGAAAGCGCTGGCCGGAAAATAGGTGGGAAGTTGAGCCCATCCACCATAAACCGGAGGGAATATGTTTGAATCCGCAGAGTTGGGTCACAAGATCAGTAAAAAAGTCTGGAAAAAGGAAATCCCCCCTTTGCGCGAGGGGCTTTTGGATGCCCAGTTGGATCTGGCGCAATCGAAAAAATTTCCGGTGATTATTCTGGTGGCGGGCGTAGATTGTGCCGGCAAAGGTGAAACAGTTAATCTTCTCAACGAGTGGATGGATCCGCGCCACATTGAAACCCATGCAGTGCGTGACCTGACCGATGAAGAGCTGGAACGGCCACAGATGTGGCGCTACTGGCGGGTGCTCCCCCCCAAAGGTAAAGTCGGCGTTTTTATCGGTACCTGGTATTCTGCTCCACTGGTGGAAAATGTGTATGGAACGATCAAAAACGCCGAGCTTGATCAACGCCTGGAACGGATTGTCCGTTTTGAGAAGATGCTCTGCGACGAAGGGGCGCTGGTACTTAAATTCTGGTTGCACCTTTCTAAGGACGAACAGAAAAAACGCCTCAAGCTGTTGGAGAAAGACCCCAAGACGCGTTGGAGAGTTACCGATACTGATTGGGATCACTACAAACAGTATGATAAATTCCGCAAGGTGTCTGAACGGATGCTGCGCTCGACCAGTACAGCGGAATCCCCCTGGACAATTGTAGAGGGGACCGATCCGGAATATCGCTACCTCACCATCGGCAAAGCAATTCTTAACTCCATGCGTCAACGCCTCGACGCTCCGGAGGCCCCACGCCACGAAGAACCAGTTCCACCGATTTTGCCAAGTATTGACAATCTTCTTATTCTCCAGACGCTTGATATGTCAAAAAAGCTGAAAAAATCTGAATTTGAAAGTGAACTGGAAAAATATCAGGGCAAGCTCAACCTTCTGACCCGTCACCACGATTTCAAAAAACTTTCGGTTGTGGTTGCCTTCGAAGGAAATGATGCCGCCGGAAAAGGGGGCAGCATACGTCGCATCATCCAGGCGCTGGATGCCCGACAATACCGGGTTATTCCGGTCGCCGCTCCGACCGAGGAAGAGCGCGCCCAACCCTATATGTGGCGTTTCTGGCGCAGCATCCCGCGCAAAAGCCGTTTTGCCATATTTGACCGCACCTGGTACGGGCGTGTGCTGGTGGAGCGTGTTGAGGGCTATTGTGAGCAGAATGACTGGATGCGGGCTTACGGTGAAATCAACGATTTCGAAGAGCAGATGGTCAGGAACAAAACCGTCGTCGTCAAATTCTGGCTTTCCATCACGAAGGAAGAGCAGTTGAGGCGTTTCAAGGAACGGGAAAAGATCGGCTTTAAACGCTACAAGATTACGGATGAAGATTGGCGTAATCGTGATAAATGGGGCGAATACGAACTGGCGGTCTGCGACATGATAGACCGTACCAGCACCGATATCGCTCCGTGGACACTGGTCGAGGCCAACGATAAATATTATGCCCGCATCAAGGTATTGAAAACATTGTGTGAGAAGATTGAAAAGGCGCTTGATTAGCCTTTGGCATCCGGAAGGAACCGGAACCATATGAGCGATGCAGAAAAAATGATCTGAGAGAGGTAGAGAGATGAAAACAGCATTGATGGTATGTTTTGTTGTCGTGACACTGTTGGCAGCCGGCACGGCACGTGCCAGGGAGTCGTTTGTGATCGGCGTAGCCCCGCACACCAGTGCCCGGGTGATCCTTGAGATGTATCAGCCGCTTCGGCAGTATATGGAAAAGGCTCTGGATATTCCGGTAGAAATTGTTACAGCACCGGATTTTGATACCTTTGCCCGTCGCGGTCTGGCCAAAGAGTTCGATCTTGCCGTTACCACCGGGCATCAGGCGCGCCTCTTTCAAACAGATGCCAAATATATTCCAATACTTACCTACAAAGCCGATTTCAGGGCGGTAGCGCTGGTTGCTGATGCCGGTTCGGTACGCAAACCGGCGGACCTGAAAGGAAAACCGGTGCTCGGCTTGAGCCCGGCCTCACTGGTAACCCTGTGGGGGCTGCATTGGATGAAGGAGAACAAACTTGATACCTCCACTGTTAAGTTTGTCAGCGCTTCGGACAGCGTTGCCCAGTTGATTGTGGCCGGTGAAGCAGCCGCCGGTTTTACGTCGCTGGCTAATTATCAGAAACTTACACCGGCTGTGCGCAGCCAACTGAGGGTGCTCGCCGAAAGCAAGCCGATGGTCGGTCGCGTCTATGTGCTGAACAAGAGTCGTGCGGCACTGCAGAAAAAAATCGAAGCCGCGCTCTGGGCTTTTGCTGCGACCCCTGAAGCTAAAACCTACTTTGAAAATAACAAGCTTGAAGGCTATCGCAAGCTTCGGCCGGGCGAACTGAAGGAGATGGATCCGTTTGCTGCCGAAGTAAGGAAGGCACTAAACAACAGCGTACCATGACGCGACTGTCTCTCCGCCATACTGTCCGCGGCCAGTTACTTCTGCTGGCAATCGGCGTCGAAGTCCTGATGCTGTCGATTCTCGTCTTGAACAGCCTGCGTCTGCAGCATGGTGCCATGACCACTCAGGCACGCACGCAGGCGCAACAGTTCTATCCGGTTTTGGGAGCGGCCTTGACAGCTCCCCTGGCTCAGCGGGATTTTGCTACGGTACAGGCGATCATTAATGAAAGTCGCACTGCCGGCGGCGTTGACTATATCGTTGTCGTAGACCAGTCGGGGAAGCGGGCCGGATCAAGCGGCTGGCCTGCCGATAAGGTACTTCCGGAGCCGAGCAGGGAACTGCCGCTGTTCGACACCCAAAGTGCGCCCCGATATGATGTTGCGGTGCCGCTTGCCATGCAGCAACAGGCTTTGGGCACCCTGCACTTCGGCCTCAATTTGTCCCAAATCGTGGCGGCGCGGCGGATGCTGCTGATTCAGGGGGTCAGTATTGCTGCGGTCGAAATAATTCTCTCCTCCATCACCATGCTGCTGATCGGCTACTGGTTGACCCGGCATTTGACTTCACTTACCGAGGCAAGTCTGCAGGTCGCCGCCGGAAATCTGACCCTGCCTCCGGTCAAAGAGGGGGATGACGATGTGGGACAATTGGGGTCTGCCTTCAACACCATGTCGCGGGCTATCTCCGAGCGCGTTATCGAGCTGACCGCTGCAAAGGAAACGGCGGAAGCAGCCAGTCGTGCCAAAAGTGAATTCCTCGCCAATATGAGCCATGAGATCCGCACCCCGATGAACGGTATCATCGGCATGACCGATCTGGTGCTGGACACCGATCTGAACTCCGAACAGAGACTTTATCTCGGCTCAGTTAAGACCTCGGCAGACAACCTGCTCTCGATCATTAACGACGTATTGGACTTTTCTAAAATCGAAGAGGGACGTCTGACTCTTGACGAGTCCGCTTTTCTGCTACGCGGCATGCTTGGCCAGACGCTGCGGGCCCTCTCGTCACGGGCTATGGAAAAAGGACTCGAAATTGTTTTCAACGTCGAACAGGATGTCCCGGATTCACTGCGCGGCGATCCGGGTCGGGTGAGGCAGGTACTGATCAATCTGGTCGGCAATGCGGTCAAGTTTACAGAGAAAGGCGAAGTCAGCGTCATCGTTAGCCTGGTTGAGCAATCAATGGAGGGCGTTTTGCTCCGTTTTGATATTCAAGACAGCGGCATCGGTATTTCGCCGGAACAGAAGGAACGGATCTTCGACGCATTTGAACAGGGAGATGCCTCGACCACCAAACTGTTTGGCGGCACCGGTCTCGGCCTTTCGATTTCAAAGCGCCTTGTGTCTCTGATGGGGGGCGATTTAACCGTGACCAGCATTCCGGGGGAGGGGAGTTGCTTCAGTTTCACCGCCCTCTTCGTTCACCAGGAAGCCGCTCTCAACGAATCACCGGCCGAGGGAAATCTTGAAGGAATATCGGTGCTGGTCGTTGACGACAACGCCATAAATCGCCAGATGCTGAGCGGATTTTTAGCCCGTTGGCAGATGACTGTCCAGGTGGCCTCTGACGCGGCAGAGGCACTGACTATGCTGGATCAGATGCGCTGCACCGGCACCATACCCCGACTTATGCTGACCGATGTCCATATGCCGCGCATGGATGGCTGGGAGCTGGCGTCTACACTGCGCAGTCAGAAAGAATACGATGCCCTGCAGATCCTGGCCATGCCGAGCGCCGGAATTCGCGGTGATGCGAATAAATGCCGCGAACTTCACATTGCCGGCTATCTGACCAAGCCGGTCGTCATGGAGGAACTGCACGATACTTTGATAGCGATCATCAGCGAGCAGCCTCATCCGGCCGATATTGTCACCCGGCACAGCGTCAGGGAAGAGCGGGGCCGCTGCTCAATACTGGTAGTCGATGACGTGGAGATCAACCGGGAGCTACTGCGGGCCACGCTCGAAAAGTGGAGCCACCGTGTAACTATGGCTCATAACGGGCGGGAAGCGGTTGAACAGTTTTCACAGGGAACATTCGATCTCGTCTTCATGGATATTCAGATGCCGATTCTGGACGGCTATGGAGCCGTACGGGAAATACGTGAAATTGAGCATGCGCGCGGTGCCGGACGGACTCCGATCGTCGCCATGACAGCGTACGCAATGCAGGGAGACCGGGAAAAATGTCTGGCGGCGGACATGGATGCCTATCTGTCAAAGCCGGCTCGGACTGCTGAAATTCTGGCAATGCTCGAAAAACTGGTTGGGGAAGCCTTGCAAGGGCCGAATGCTCAGGCCATTCAGGAAGGTCAGGAAGGTCAGAAAGTTCAGGCTACTCAGGACGTTCAGGAAAGTCAGGAAGGTCAGGCTGAATCCGGAAAAACCGCCCCGGTGTTCAACCGTAGCGAACTTCTGGAGCGCCTCGGCGGTCGCGAGGAGATGCTCGGGCGCTTCATTGGGATGTTCAGCAGAAATGTGGCCGGCTATATGGAGCTGCTCCAGTCAGCCGCGGCGCGTGGTGATACTGAACAAATCCGGATTCAGGCTCATACTATCAAGGGGGCCGCCGGCAATATATCCGCCTGCGTTGTACGAGAAACCGCTACCGCGCTTGAAGCGCTTGCGCGCGAGGGGAGGCTCGATGAAGCGGTTGCGATGATCGGCCAGCTTACCGATGATCTCCAGGCATTTTACGCCGAAATATCGTCGTAGCGCACCATTCAGAATAGAGAAGCCAACCGTACAAACAGCCGTTCTGTCGTTCGCAGCAACCAGAAGAACAGTTCAGCAACGGGGCGATATTTAAATGAAACAGAGGGGCGGCGGATGTAGCAGGGGCGGGCACCGGCAACCAGTGCAGCCAGACAGCCGGTCAGCAGGCGGTCATCGACCATCAAAATTGAAGAGAGGGGAACTCCGATGAGTTCCCCTGTTTTGTTAAGACCGTCCGGGTATGGTTTCTTGCGTACTCCTGAGATAAAGCGCATGGCGGCGAAGTTTGCGGCGAACCATTGCTTCCGCTCGTCAGTCGGTTTGTTGGAAAGGATGAAAATTTTGTTACCACCAAAGATGGTTTCACACCGCTTCATCCATGCGATTGCTGCGGGATCTGGCACAGGAGCGCCGTGATGAGCAAGGACACCGTCAAAATCGAGCGCCAGGGCTGCGACTCCAGTTAATTGCAGCTCCTTCGGATCAAGTTCCAAAATGTTTGAATTCAATGGAGTACTGTCAAGCAACTGCCGCAATGAGTGGCGGTGGTAAAAACCGAGTGAAAAGCCGGCGAAAATGTGAGCAGGAAAGGACATGTAGTTATCTGCCGTACTTATAGGCTGCAGCACAGGTGCCTTCACTGGAAACCATACAGGCACCAACTGGCGACTCAGGAGTACAGGCAGTGGCAAAGAGCGGGCAGTTGAATGGCGCCAGCTTACCTTTAAGGACCTCTCCGCAGAGACAGGCCCGGTTTTCAACCGCTTCCGGTACGTCAAGCGGCAGAACCTGCTCCGCATCAAATTCGGCAAACTCAGCCCTGATGGCCAAGCCGCTGCCGGGTAACACGCCCAATCCGCGCCAGACCGCATCGCACGGTGCAAAGATCTGCCGGAGAATCGCCTGCGCCTTTGGATTTCCTTCCCATGACACGGCACGGCTGTACTGAATCTCGACCGTGCTTTCTCCATGTAGTGTCTGTGCCAGCAGCATCTCAATTCCCTGCATCACGTCAGCAGGCTCAAATCCAGTAACAACACAGGGGATGCGGTACTTTTCCGCCAGCGGTCTGTAGGCGTTTCCGCCGATAACGGTGCTGACATGCGCGGGGCAGAGGTAGCCATTGAGGTTCAGTTCCGGATCGCCGCTCAGAATATCCATCGGTACCGGCATGGTTTTGTGTGATGCCAGTACGCAATAATTTTTCAGGCCGAGGCGGGCGGCTTCGAGAATGCTGACGGCAATCGTCGGGGCGGTTGTTTCAAAGCCGACCCCCAGAAATACCACGCGACGTTCCGGATTACTTTTCGCCACTGCAACGGCGTCAAGTGGCGAATAGACGATACGGATATCGGCGCCGCCGGCCCGCTGCTCCATGAGCGACGCATGGCTCCCCGGGACGCGCAGCATGTCGCCAAAGGTGGCGACGATAGTGTTCGGGTCGGCTGTGCACGCTATTGCTTTGTCGACATAGCCTATAGGCGTAACACATACCGGACAGCCGGGACCTGATACCAATCGGACATTTTCTGGGAGCAGCGAGCGGATGCCGTACTGATAGATCGACATGGTGTGGGTCCCGCAGACCTCCATGAAGTTGACCGATGAGGAGAGTTTCTCAGCCATGCGGCGGATATTGGCCGCCATGTTTTGCACCAGTGACTTGTCCCGGAATTCATCCTGGAATTTCATGCCGTGCTTTATTTCGTGGGTCATGTCCCCTGTTACATCTCCTGTCATGCCATATCCTCATCTGAATACACTTCCCGCATCAGGCGGATTGTCTCTTCAGCATATTCCTCATCCAGTTTGGATATGGCAAACCCGGCATGGATAATGACATAATCACCGATCGCAACGTCTTCCCCCAGCAGCATGATGCTGGCCTCTTTCTGCACACCATCAACTTCGGCGACAACAGTGTCACCATCTCTGCTTAAAATCTTCATAGGTACGCCAAGACACATATCAGTTCTTTCTCCTTCCTGCGATAGCAGCTTGTCCCAAGGCGATGCCGCCGTCGTTTGGTGGTACCAGACGATGGGTAAACACCTGTAGCCCCCGGTTGACTAAGGCAGTATATATCATTTCACTTAAAAGACGATTCTGAAAAACACCGCCAGAGAGAATTATGCGGTCAAGGCCGGTACTGCCGGAGATGCGCAGGCAGATGTCGACTGCGGCCGAGGCAACGGTCTGGTGAAAGCGATGGGCGATGATTGAGTCTTCTACGCCATTACTGATGTCATGCACAATATCAGTCAACAGTGGAGAAAAGTCCAACTGGAGCGGGGCGTCGTTGCTGCTCACTACGTTGTAGGAATAACACTCCACTTGATCTGCCAGTTCCGCCACCGCCTCAAGTTCAATCGCCCCCTGGCCATCATACGACACAAAATGCCGGAGGTTAAGCAGTGCGGCAACGGCATCGAACAACCGACCACAGCTGGATGTCAGTGGCGAGTTTATGCCACGTCGGAGCATCAGGGCGAACAGGGATTGCTCGCTCTCCGGCAGGATGCGGGCAACCGGGTGATCGATCAAAAAAACATCGTCACCAAGCGCCTGAAACAGATAGGCCATCGTCATACGCCACGGCTCACGCACGGCGGCATCGCCTCCCGGCATCGGCACCGGCCGGAAGTGTCCGGCGCGGTGATAGCCGTCATAGTCTCCCACCAGAAATTCACCCCCCCAGATCGTGCCGTCGGGGCCAAAACCGGTGCCGTCAAAAATTATGCCGATGACGCGACCATCCAGATTGTTTTCAGCCATGCAGGAGGCCATATGAGCATGATGGTGCTGTACCTGAACACACGGCAGGCCGGAATCCCCGGCAAAGCGGGAGGAAAGATAGTCGGGATGGAGGTCGCAGACGATTAACTCCGGTTTGATTTCGAGTGTGTCGGACAGATGCGTGACCGCATGAACGAACGAGTCGAAGGTGGGGATATTCTGCAGGTCGCCGATATGCTGGCTGAGAACGGCACGATCCCCATCGGCAAGGCAGATAGCATTCTTAAGTTCGGCTCCTGTCGCCACAAGCGGCGGGACCGGAAAGGGTAGTGTTACTGCTCGCGGAGCATAGCCGCGGGCGCGACGGTAAAAAAGCGGCTGGTCCTGAAAAACGCGCATCACCGAATCATCGCAGCGGATATGAATCGGCCGGTCATGGAGCAGGAAGTAGTCGGCAATTTCTGCCAGACTGGTCAGGGCGACATGGTCTTCAAAAACCACCGGTTCGTCGGATATGTTGCCGCTGGTCATGACGAGAGCGGTTAATAAATGATGAGGGGTGAGGGATGAAGGGTGAGAGGCAAAAAGAAGATGATGCAGCGGTGCATACGGCAGCATCAGGCCGAGCCAGCCGTTATTCGAAGCGATCAACGGCGAAAGCGGGGTGGAGGCACGCTTTTTAACAATGACTATCGGGGCTTCCGGAGAGCTGAGCAGGCGCTCTTCCATGTCGCTCATCAGCGCGAGTTCGCGGGCCGCCGCAAGAGACGCGACCATGACGGCAAACGGCTTTTCATCCCTCTTTTTTCTCGCCCGCAATCGATCTACCGCCGCGTGGTTACTGGCATCAACGGCAAGATGGTAACCACCGATTCCCTTGATCGCGAGGATTGCACCGCTTTCAAGTAACTCTACAGATCGGGTAACCGCTTCGTCATGTGTGGTGATCTGCTCACCGGCAGAGGTGAGCAGTCTCACCTGAGGTCCGCAGACGTGGCAGGCGATCGGTTGGGCATGAAAGCGCCGGTCGAGCGGATTTTCGTATTCACTCCGGCAGTCAGGGCAGAGTGGAAAACCGGCCATGGTTGTTTTGGGACGGTCGTACGGGGTGCCGGTGATGATGCTGTAGCGCGGGCCGCAGTTGGTGCAGGTTATGAACGGGTAGCGATAGCGGCGGTCGGACGGGTCATTCATTTCTCTCAGGCAGTCAGAGCAGACAGCCGCATCCGGGGCGATCTGGATATCGGCCCTGCCGGTGCCGCTTGCGAGAATGGTAAAAAAACGCTCTCCGTCAATGGCGACGATGTCTGAACTGGTCCGGGATGTTACAACTGCCAGGGGTGGGAGTTTGTTTTGGAGTGCGTCCTCAAAAGCGTTAAGCCGGTCAATAGCGCCTTGAACTTCAATCTCAACGCCTGCTGGAGTGTTGCGTACCCATCCGGTCAGATCCAGGTCATGCGCGATCCGGTAGACGAATGGTCGGAAACCGACTCCCTGGACGATGCCAGTGATTTTATACTGCGTGCGGATAACGGGCATTGTTATTGGTTGTTCCAGTTGTTTTCAATGTGGGCAGGGTGCGGGCAGGCAGTTCTTTTTTAATCATCAGTCAAGATCCCGGCCTCACCGGTTTCTTCATCATCACCAATCAGGGAAACCGGAAGCAGGGCCGTAACATCGCCGGCAGGTAGCTCCTGCACGTCTTTGAGCTTTCTGCCGATGGCCCTGGACCTCATTTTAGCCTTCTCAATTGTGTCTGACGCCTGGTGCAGCTTTTTCTGTACAGCGTCCAGAACGTCGCCATATTTAGTCCACTCGGTTTTGACCGCCGCAAGAAGGTTCCAGACTTCACTTGAACGCTTTTGGATGGCGAGTGTGCGAAAACCCATCTGCAGGCTGTTCAAGATAGACCACAGGGTCGTTGGGCCGGCTATGACAACACGGCACTCCCGTTGTATCGTCTCGGTAAGACCGGTCCTGCGGATAACCTCCGCGAAAAGCCCCTCAATCGGTAAGAACAGAATACCGAAATCGGTGGTGTCGGGCGGGTTTAAATACTTTGAGCAGATATCATTCGCACACGCCTTGACCCGGCTTTCGAGCTGTTTCCCTGCAGCTTCCACTCCTTCAATATCAGCTCTCTCTTGAGCCTCGATAAGGCGTTGATAATCTTCAACCGGGAACTTGGCATCAATCGGGAGCCAGACGATTTCATCCTTGTCACTGCTCTGTCCGGGCAGTTTTACCGCAAACTCGACGCGTTCACCGCCACCTTTTGTCGATACATTGGTGGCAAATTGATCAGGATTGAGAACCTGCTCCAGCAGCGCTCCAAGTTGAACTTCACCCCAGGTCCCACGGGTTTTGACGTTGGTCAGCACTTTTTTAAGGTCGCCAACGCCAGTGGCCAGTGACTGCATCTCGCCAAGTCCTTTATGTACCAGTTCAAGGCGCTCGCTGACCTGTTTGAAGGATTCTCCCAAACGCTTCTCCAACGTTCCCTGGAGTTTTTCATCTACGGTATGCCGCATCTGCTCAAGCTGCCTGGCGTTGTCGGTCTGCATGCTCTGAAGCTTTGCTTCTACCGTAACCCTGACCGCTTCCAGTTTTTTCTCATTTGATTCAGAGAGGTTTCCAATCGTCGATGACATGGCTTCCAGTTGCACCTTCTGGAGATTGGCCAACTCTCCCATGGTATTGGTGGTGGCTTCCGTAATGCCCTTGAGTGCCCCGATAACCTCTTCCCGCAAGTGTTTTGCACCAATAGCAGACTCTGCTCGAACGGCATCAAGCTGTTCCGTGCTGGCTTTGGCGAAGGAAGCCAGTTGGCCGGAGAAGGTCTCCAATTGCCCTTTTTGTACGCCTGCGACATCAGATATCCGCTGGGCCACTGCTCCGCCGAATGTTTTAAATGCTTCCGTGAGTTCCTGGCGCTGCTCTCTCGTTGCTTTTCCCAATTCATCCCGACTCTGGGCAACTTCCTCTCTGACAACTCTTTCGGTCCTTTCCTGCGCTTTCTCTAAAGAATCAAGGCGGGAAGGGAGTACGGAGGAGGTCTCCGATTGTGCCGATTTTTTCAGGAGCATGAAAATGAGAACAACGATTACGGCCAATATGGCCAGAACCGCGAACAACAGTATATCGGTCACTAAAAAACTCCCTTTGACGTAAAAAATCTATGCTAGTTTTTTGCCGTGCCATCCGTCAACCACTGATACCAGGCCTCCATGCCGTTGCCGTTTCGCGCTGACACTTCAAAGATGAGGATGTCCGGATTTACACGGCGCGCATATTCCTTGCATTTTTCAACGTCAAAATCAAGATGCGGCAGCAGGTCGGTTTTATTGAGGAGCATGACGGTTGAGTTGTGGAACATCTGGGGGTATTTGAGTGGCTTGTCCTCACCTTCGGTAACAGAAAGAACTGCGACTTTGTGATGTTCTCCCAGGTCAAAAGCGGCCGGGCAGACCAGATTGCCGACATTTTCAATCAGCAGCAGATCCAGATTGTCCATATCAAAGCCATCGGTGCCGTGCATGATCATATGGGCGTCCAGATGGCACCCGGCTCCGGTGTTTATCTGTCGCACCGGAACTCCGGTGGCGGCGATGCGCCTGGCATCATTATCAGTCTGCTGGTCCCCTTCTATGACGGCACAGCGAAGCTTGTGCGACAGGTCACTCAAGGTCCGCTCCAGAAGGGTTGTCTTGCCGGAACCGGGCGAGCTGACCAGATTCAAAACAAAAATGCCCTTGTCTTTGAACAATGCGCGATTAAAGCCGGCCAGACGGTTGTTTTTGCCGAGAATTTCCTCTTCAATAGCAATGGTCGTCCGCTTGCCCGGTTCTGCACCATGACCGTGTGAATGGTTGCCTTTGTGGTTGTGTGGATGCTCGTGTCCGCTGTCGTGCCTCTGCTGATGGTCGTGGGTATGGTCGTGTTTATGGTCGTGGGTATGGTCGTGTTTATGGTCGTGATCGTGATCGTGATCGGTCGAAGGGCATCCGCAGGTTGTGCACATAAGTAGCTCCTAAACGTAATTTGATGAAAAGTACCAGTTTTTTCGGGGAGAGGCAATATCGGTTTGCAGGTTACATTCCTTTGAATTGCAGCTGATGAAGCCGTGCATATATCCCGCCGGCACGTATCAGCTCTTCATGTGTACCCTCTTCGGCCTTGACACCATTCTGGATGGTGATAATCCGGTCTGCATTCTGGATAGTGGAGAGGCGATGGGCAATTACCAACGAGGTACGTCCCTGCATCATCCCGGTGATCCCCTCCTGAATCATCTGCTCAGAGGCGCTGTCAATGCTGGCGGTGGCCTCATCAAGCACAAGTATCTCAGGATCAAAGGCAACAGCCCGGGCAAAAGATATCAACTGCTTCTCGCCGACCGAGAAGTTACTGCCCCGCTCCCGCACCTCTTCGTCATAGCCACGCGGCAGTCTCTCAATGAAGCGGTCGGCACCAACAGCCGCAGCGGCCTGACGGACACGCAGTCGGGCCTGCTCGTTTCCGAGGCTGATATTGAATTCGATACTTCCCGCGAACAGGCAGGGATCCTGGAGAACCACGCCGACTCTGCTGCGGACCTCTGCCAGGTCGAGTTCACTAATGTCGATCCCCGCGAGAAGAATGCTGCCCCGCTCGATTTCGTACAACCGTGTCAGCAGTCTGGTGATAGTCGTCTTGCCGCCGCCGCTTTCCCCGACGATTGCGATCCGCTCACCACGCTGGACGGTGAGGTTGAAACCGCTCAGAATATCATTGCCGATCTGATAGGAAAAAGAGACATCACGGAATTCGATGAGGGGAACAGGGCCGAGGGCAGGAGGCAACTCTTCTGCCCTTTCTTTATCAATATTCCGTGACTCATTATATACAGGGTTTGCCGGTGTATCCAGCAAGGCAAAAATCCTCTCCAGTGCCGCCATCGCCCCCTGCATGACCGAATATTTTGCCGAAAGGTCGCGGATCGGACCGAAGAATTTTTCTATATACTGAATGAAGGCGACCAGAACCCCGAAGGTCAGGGCTCCCTGTAAAATCTCCCCGCCGCCGTACCAGACGATCAGGGCGACCGCAATTGATGAGAGTGCCTCTACCATGGCATACAGTGATGCGTCCCAAAAGATGACCGGCATATTGGCGTCACGATACGATGCGTTCAGCAGGCTGAAGCGGCGCTCTTCATCACGTTCGCGGTTAAAGATCTGGATGATGCTGATACCGGAAATGCATTCGTTGAGGAAGGCGTTCATGGTCCCGAGGCGCGCCCGGACCTCCCGGAATGATGTTCTCATGCGGCGCCTGAAGGTGTAGGCGACGTAGAGCAGAACTGGCAGGACGGAGAAGGTCACCAGTGACAGCTTGAGGTTCATCCAGAGCATGACGGAGATAATGCCGATTAACAGCAGGACGTCGCCGATGATGGTGATGATGCCGGAAGCAAACATCTCCCCCAAGACCTCGATATCGCTGGTTAGCCGGGTAACCGCGCTCCCGGTTGGGACTCGGTCGAACCAGGTGACCGGGAGATGCATGACGTGGCGGTACAGTTCCGCACGCATGTCAGACATGACCCGTTGTCCCACCGACTGCAGCAGGTATACTTCCAGAAAAGAGAGGAGTGATTCGACAATCAGGATACCGAGAAATCCGAGCGCAATAACTTCAAGCCCGGCAAGCTTTCCGGAAATAATGTGGTTGTCGATGGCGAGTTTGATGATCCAGGGTTGCGCCAATCGGCAGGCTGCAACAAGCGGCAGTATCAGCACCACGACCATGATCGCAAGCCGGTACGGAGCTACATAGCGTGCAAACCGCCGCAATAGTGCGGTGTCGTAGGCTTTTCCGGCTATTTCTTCTGCGTAGATTCCACCGTGATGCATCGGTTAACGTCCTCGGATAAAAGGTTATACCATGCTTTACATCATATCAACCGGATCAATATCAACAGAGATCCGGACTGTTGCAGGGACAGCTGACCGCTGTCGCCAGAAGGAAAGCACTCTATGAAGATCGCTCCGGTTTGACCCTTTCAGCAGTATCTGGCGGCGAAAACGATTGCGGAGGCGATAGATCGGGGAGGGGGCAGGGCCAAGGATTTCAACCCGGACTTTCAACTCCGATTTTAGTTGAGCCAGCAACCGGGCCGTTATATCTGCCTGATCGGATACGGCCTGTTCCGTCAGTCCGGAGATGGCAAACGCTGCCAGAAAAGCGAAGGGTGGATAGCCGGCTTCGCGGCGAAACTCCAGTTCCTGCTGATAAAAACCGGCGGCATCATGCTCGGTAGCCGCTTTTATGGCGTAATGTTCGGTGTCGTACGCCTGCACAACCACTCTTCCCGGGTTTTCACCGCGTCCGGCCCGACCGATGACCTGCGACAGTAATTGGAAGGTGCGTTCAGCGGCTCGAAAATCGGGCATGCCGAGGCTTGCTTCGGCGTTCACTACCCCGACTAGTGTTACTTCAGGGAAGTCGTGCCCTTTGGCAATCATCTGGGTGCCGACAAGAATGTCGGCGCTGCCGTCGTTCATGCGTGACAGCAGGCGCTCGTGGCTCCCCTTGCCGGAGGTTGTGTCGCTGTCCATACGGAGAACGCGGGCTGTCGGCAGCAACTCTTTCAGATCGTGTTCCAGCTTTTCAGTCCCTGCCCCCAATTCGCTGAGTGCCGCCCCCGAGCATTCCGGACAGGTGCCGGGTGCCGGAACGGCATAATCGCAGTAATGGCAGAGACTCTGGCCGCGCTGGCGGTGATAGGTCAGAGTTACGGAGCAGTTGGGGCAGGTCAATGGTTTTCCGCAATCGGTACAGACCAGAAACGTAGCGAAGCCACGCCGATTGAGAAACACAATAGCCTGCCGTTTCTGCAGGTAGGTTTCAGTCAATTGAGCCGAAAGTGCTGCTGAGAGAGTCTCTTTACTCCCATTCATAGCTACCAGTTCAACCAGCGGCATCGGGCGGCCTGCAACCCGCTCCGGCAATTCAAGCAGCGTCAGGCGCCCTTCTGCTGCCGCATGGATGCTGGTAACCAATGGCGTTGCCGAACCGAGAACAACGGCGGCCCGCTCCATCTGTCCCCGTACCAGTGACAGATCGCGGGCGTTGTAGCGCAGTCCGTCGGATTGTTTAAATGAGGCCTCATGCTCTTCATCGACAATGATGATGCCGATCTTCTCAAGCGGAGCAAAAATTGCCGAGCGGGCTCCGATAACGATCCGTGCCAACCCCCTCCGGATGCGGCGCCACTCGTCATAGCGTTCACCATCAGAGAGTCCGCTGTGCAGGATCGCAATGCCGCCGCCGAAACGGGCTTGAAAGCGTCCGGTCAGCTGGGGAGTGAGAGCTATTTCCGGTACCAGTACCAAGGCATTTCTGCCGAGTTCGAGCGCATGTGAGATTGCCTGAAGATAGACCTCGGTTTTCCCGCTGCCGGTTACGCCATACAGTAAAAAAGGCGTAAAGAGATCACCGTCGAGGCAGGCTGAAATTGCGTCCAAAGCGGCTTTTTGATGGGTGTGAAGAAGCCGTGGTTCATCACGAGTTGTTATGTGATCTTTGAATGGATCACGATACACTTCGCGCTCCTCTACCCTGCTCAGCCCAAGCTCTGTCAACCGCTTGAGCTGTGGAGTGCAGGCACCGAAGCGCTTACGAAGATCAGCGGCAGAAATATCACCGGATTCGCGAATTACGGCCAGTATTTCGAGTGCTTTGGCGCCGGGTTGGCGGAGGGTGGCAGCAACCGTGTCCGGCATATAAAACTTTTCCTTGCGGGGAGCTTTACCTCCGGTAAAGTCCTCCTGTTCACCGGAAGTACCTTTGCGGGTTTGAATGTTGATGCCGGCCGGGAGGGCCGTTCGCACAACTTCACCAAGCGGATGCTGGTAATAGGATGAAGTCCAGCGGAAAAAATCAAGCTCTTTCGCCGTCCAGAGAGGTTCATTGTCCAAGACTTCAATAATCTCTTTCAAATTGGAAACCGCGGATTCGGAGGCAATTCCCAGGATATAACCGGTCAGTTTCCGGTTGCCAAACGGGACCAGGGCCCGCCTGCCGGTAAGAGCCTGTGCTCGTAATGATTCAGGGACGAGATAATGGAAGGTCCTGTCCAGATAGAGTGGAATGGCAACTTCAATGATATGCAGTGGGTCCGTCATGCGGTCTGCAGCTTTTGTACGCGGGGAGACATCAAGTTGTATTACCAGTATTTTTTCGGCGGTTCTGTCGTGCCGAGATGAGTAATATCTCCATCGATAATTTTGAACATATCGCCGGCCTCGGTAGTCCAGGCATCACCCTCTTCCGGAGGATTGGGAAATGAGCGCTGCCCAAGAAACATTTCCACCTCTCCGATATAGCCGAACCATTCAAGCGAACCGGTCATCCAGATTCTTGTGTTAATTGACATAATTCATTTCCTTTGCAGGCGCGACCGGTCCGGTCGCCCTGTTTTCTATGATAATTTACCTTTAAAATCTTCGTAGCCAAAGCTGCGTACGACCTTCAGCTCCTCTGTTTCGGGCTCGAAGGTGCAGATATGCGGGTGCTGAATGCCGTTGAATGTTGTGGTCTTGACCATCGTATAGTGTGCCATCTCTTCAAAGGCAATTTTGCTGCCGGGATGAAGAGGCCTGTCAAACGACCAGTCACCGATGATATCACCTGCCAGACATGAAGGGCCACCCAGGCGGTAGGTGTGTTTTTTTTCGTCCGCAGCAAAACCGTTCGTGATGTCGGGCCGGTAGGGCATCTCCAGAATGTCCGGCATATGACAGGTGGCTGAAACATCGAGAATGGCGATATCAATGCCGTTGTGGACAACGTCCAATACCTCACTCACCAGAATGCCGGTGCCGATGGCAACGGCTTCTCCCGGTTCAAGGTAGAGTTCCAGATCATATTTCCCCTTGAAATACTTCACCAGTTCCACCAGACCGTCAATATCATATCCTTCCCGGGTGATGTGGTGTCCTCCGCCAAAGTTGAGCCATTTCATCTGTGGCAGAAACTCGCCGAACTTTTCTTCGAAGGCTTTGGCCGTCCGCTCCAGAGGCTCAAAAAGCTGTTCGCAGAGGGTGTGAAAATGGAGCCCCTCGACTCCGTTCAGGGACCGCCCTTCAAATTCTCTTCGGGGGATGCCAAGGCGCGAATTGACCGCGCAGGGGTCATACATTTCTGTATGCCCTTCGGAATGTTCGGGGTTGACCCGTAAGCCGACGGAAACCCGCCTCTGCTCCTTCTCCCATAACGGGCGGAACCGCTCCAGCTGAGCAAAAGAGTTGAACACCAGGTGGTTGGAAATGCCAAGAAGTTCAACGACGTCGCTCTCTTTGAAAGCAGCGGAAAAACTATGCACTTCGCGGCCGAACTCCTCCCGTCCAAGCCGTGCTTCCCAGGGGGAGCTGGCGCAGACACCGTGCAGAGTCTGACTGATGAGCGGGAAGACGCTCCACATGGAGAACGCCTTCATAGCCAGTAATATTTTGGCACCGCTGCGCTGTTGAACCTCGTCCAGGATGGCCAGATTGTGGCGCAACCGCCCAAGGTCAACAACGTAGGCCGGGGAGGGGGCGAGCTGGAGTATTTTGTCGATATCGATACCGGTCAACGGATTACAGTACCGGCCATTCGCCGCCATCAACAACGACAGTCGGCAATCCCATCGGGCCCAACACATCCAGAAACAGTTCCGGATCGAACTGCTCCATGTTGAAGACACCCGGTTCATGCCACTGTTTTGTCAGCATCATGATTGCCCCGACAACGGCAGGAACACCGGTAGTGTAGCTGATTGCCTGGGATTGAACCTCTTTATAGCAGGCTTCATGGTCGCAAATGTTGTAGATATACACCTGCTTGCGTTGGCCATCTTTCGTGCCGCGGGCAATGACGCCGATACAGGTTTTCCCTTTGGTCAACGGGCCAAGAGAACCGGGGTCGGGGAGCAGCGCTTTCAGGAACTGAATCGGTACAATCTTCTGACCATTAAATTCCACTTCGTCGATGCGGGTCATACCGACATTCTGCAATACCTCAAGATGCTTCAGGTAGTTTTCAGAAAAAGTCATCCAGAACTGCGCCTTTTTGATGGTCGGAATATGCTTGACGAGTGATTCCATCTCTTCATGGTAAAGACGGTAGCAGTTCATCGGGCCGATCCCCTCGGGAAAGTCAAAGACCCGTTTGGTGGAGAGAGCCGGCGACTCCACAAATTGGCCATTCTCCCAGTGACGGCAGGTGGCGGTTACCTCGCGGATATTGATCTCCGGGTTGAAATTGGTTGCAAACGGTTGGCCATGACTGCCGGCATTGGCGTCGATAATGTCGATCTCTTCTACCACATCCAGATACTTTTTGGCGGCAAGTGCCGTATACACGTTGGTGACACCCGGATCGAAGCCGGAACCGAGCAGCGCCATCAGCCCTTTCTCCTTGAAGCGCGCCTGATAGGCCCATTGCCAGGAGTACTCGAATTTGGCGGTGTCGAGCGGTTCGTAGTTGGCGGTGTCGAGATAATCGACGCCGGTTTCAAGGCAGGCGTCCATGATATGCAGATCCTGATACGGAAGCGCTACGTTGATTACCAGTTTTGGCTGCAGCTGTTTGATCAAGGCCACGAGTTCCGGCACATTATCGGCATCGACCTGTGCGGTGTTGATGCTCCCCCCCAACTGGGCGGCAATGGCATCGCACTTTGACTTGGTGCGCGAGGCGAGAGTGATCTCGCTGAAAATGTCGCGCCGTTGGGCGCATTTGTGAGTGACAACCCCGCCGACGCCGCCGGCTCCGATGATTAGTACTTTGCTCATAGTATTATTCCCCCAGATAGGTATAGCCCAACAGTGTTCTGTCGAGCAGTTCAATGAAATGGCTGCTCTCTTCGATGGAAATCTTCTTCATTACAACGTTTTTCTCCAGATTGTCCCTGACCCGCTTCAGGATCTCCGGCCCTTTATACTGAACGTATTTCAATGTTTCCCAGGTGGCGTCGCCGTTGATGACGGTATCGATCATGTACCCGGTTTTTTTGTTAAAGGTGATATGGACGGCGTTGGTGTCACCGAACAGGTTATGCAGGTCTCCCAGGATTTCCTGGTACGCGCCGATCAGGAAGAAACCGATGTAATACTCCTCGTCCTTCTTGATCTTGTGAAGCGGCAGGTACTTGGCTCGTCCGTTTTCACCGACAAAGCTGGTTATCTCGCCGTCAGAATCGCAGGTGATGTCGGCAATGGAGGCGATAACATCCGGTTTCTGGTTGAGGCGCTGCAGCGGCATGATCGGAAAGAGCTGGTCGATTGCCCAGGAGTCCGGAATTGACTGGAATAGAGAAAAATTGGCGAAATAAGTCTGGCGCATCGAGAGCTGAAAGTTTTGCAACTCCTCCGGAATAGGCTTGATCTTCTCGACGATGCTGTTGATTTTTTTAATTATTTTTGAGTAGAGCCACTCTGCAATAGCCCGATCATTGAGGTTCAGGTAACCCAGATTAAAAAGGCTCACCGCCTCATTTATCAGCTGCAGGGTGTCGTGGTAATCCTCTCTGAGGGAGTAGCGGTCGATACTCTTGTAAATATCCATCAGTTTTTTTACAGTCGGGGCCACTTTTTCTGATTGGGCCAGAATCTCCTCGAAATTCGGCATTAAATGCTGGGTATTAGTGTTGAGGACGTTGGTAATCAGCACCGAATAATGAGCGACCGTTGCCCGTCCCGATTCTGAGATGATGTTGGGGCATTCGACCCCCGCCTCGTCACAGATATTTTTTATCTGGTAGATGACATCGTTGGCGTACTCCTCGATGGTGTAGTTGACGCTTGAAAAGTAGCTCGATTTGGAACCGTCGTAATCGACTCCCAGTCCCCCGCCGATATCCAGAAATTCGATGCCGACTCCCAATTTACGCATCTCTGTATAGACACGGGCGACTTCAATCAGTGCCGTCTTGATCTTGTCGATCTTGGTGATCTGGCTGCCGATGTGTGAGTGCAGCAGTTTGACTGAGTCGAGCATCCCCTGGTCTTCAAGCATCCGGATGGCGGCAATTATTTCCGACATGCGCAGACCGAATTTAGCGTCTTCACCACCGGACGTGGCCCATTTGCCGGTTCCCTTGGAGGAGAGTTTGACGCGGATCCCCAGTTTCGGAATTATGCCGGTTTTCTTTGAAATCTCGATAATTTTTTCGAGCTCGAAGAGTTTCTCGACGACAATCGTAATATCAAAGCCTACTTTTGTGGCATACAGGACTGTTTCAATGTATTCGGCATCTTTATAGCCGTTGCAGATGATCGGCAGGTTGTTGCCGCTGGAGATTGAAATCCCTGCGACCAGTTCCGGTTTTGAGCCGACTTCGAGGCCTATGTTATAGCGTTTTCCGTAGGCTGCAATAGCTTCCACAACTTGACGCTGCTGATTTACTTTTATCGGGTAAAAGGTCTGGTACTTCGCAGGATAATCATTCTCCTGAATGGCGTTTTTAAAGACGCGATTGATCGAGGCGATGCGACCCTGCAGCACGTCCATAAAGCGGAGCAGAATGGGGGGCTTGATTTTTCGCTTGATCAGATCGTCGACAAGCTCACGAAGGTCGATGGCGTGCTTTGAATTTGATGAAGGGTGAACACAGATGTTCCCTTTTTTGTTGATCGAGAAAAGATCGGCCCCCCAGTTGTCGAGATTATAAATTTTGGCAGATTCACTAATGGACCATTTTTCCATGGGGCGGTTCTCCATATTCCGATTAGTCATGTACAAACAAACTTATTTATTTATTGCATAGTCTGGTCAAAGTCAAATTCTATTTATGCGGCATCAGAATCATACCTCTACCGAACGTCTGCCTTGACTTTGCCGAAGTGAATGGTTACCTTCGCATTAGTCCAGACTCTCCGGTACATTACCTCACTTAGCAGGTGCTGATATGCCACGATTTTCAGGCAGGAAACCGTTTACGCAGGATATATTCAATCGGCATGTGGACGAGATGCGCAGTCTGCTGCATGCACTTGAGTTGCGTGACTCATTTGAGGTTGATGAAACCCGTCCGAAGATGGATATCTATGAAACCGGTCAGGACATTATCATTGAGTTTGACCTGCCCGGTTTTGCGCTGGACGCAATTTCTTTAAAGTTAAACGGTTTGACACTTATTCTGGATGCAAGTAAGCCGAGAGAGACGATAGAAGGCACATTTATCTGCGTGGAGCGGGGCCATGGCCACTTTAACCATACCGTTCATATTCCGGGAAATGTAGATCCGGGTATGATCAGAGCGGAGTACCGTCGCGGAGTGCTGCGGGTTATCTGCCCGAAGAGCTATGAGCGGTTGGTGCCGATACAGGAGCTTCCCTAAACAAGTTTGACAGTTACATACATGTACCGCCTCAAAGGAGATTTAGATTGATAGATATAGTAAATGACATTGTAGAAAATTCGGAAGAGCTGAAAATTCCGGAGGTATTGCCACTGTTGCCGATCAGGGATGTGGTCGTGTATCCATTTATGATCATACCGCTCTTCGTCGGACGGGAAATGTCGGTAAAGGCCGTAGACAGTGCTCTGGCAGGTGATCGCATGATTCTGCTGTCGACGCAACATGATGTCGGCGACGAGGACCCGCCTGCCGATAAAATTTATGAAGTCGGTACGGTCGCCATGATCATGCGGATGCTTAAGCTGCCGGATGGCCGCGTTAAAATCCTTGTTCAAGGTCTTGCAAAAGCCCGTATTACAGAGTTTGTCTCAGATAAGCCGTTCTATATGGTCCGGGTTGAGCGTCAGCATGATACAGCGGTTGTGGACATATCACTTGAAACAGAGGCGTTGATACGCACCGTTCGCGAACAGCTGGCCAAAGTTATGGAACTTGGCAAACAGGTTTCTCCTGAAGTGATGGTTATTCTCGAGAATGTCCAGGATCCGGGCAGCATGGCTGATTTGGTCTCCAGCAATATCGGATTGAAGGTTGCTGATGCTCAAACTCTGCTGGAAATAAATGACCCTATTGTCCGACTGACAAAGGTTAATGAATTTTTGAACCGCGAGGTTGAACTGCTGAGTGTACAGGCCAAGATTCAGAACGCTGCACGTGAAGAGATGGGTAAAAACCACAAGGAATATTATCTTCGTGAGCAGATGAAGGCCATTCAGAGCGAACTGGGAGATAACGAAGGAAAAGAGGATCTGGCCGATATCAGGAAGGCAATTGAAGCGGCAAAAATGCCTGAGCCGGTTAAAAAAGAAGCGCTTAAACAGCTGGGGCGTCTTGAAAACATGCATCCGGACGGCGGAGAAGCCAGTATCGTCAGAACATATCTGGACTGGATGGTCGAGCTCCCCTGGGGCAAGGCCACCCGTGACAGCCTTGATATCATTCGCGCCAAAAAAATTCTTGATGATGACCATTTCTATCTGGAAAAGATCAAGGAGCGTATCCTGGAGTTTTTGGCGGTACGTAAGTTGAAAAAGAAAATGAAGGGGCCGATCCTCTGCTTTGTCGGCCCTCCCGGGGTCGGCAAAACTTCGTTGGGCAAATCGATTGCCCGTGCCATGAATCGCAAGTTTGTTCGCATTTCATTAGGCGGAGTGCGCGATGAGGCCGAGATTCGCGGACATCGACGTACCTACATCGGCGCTCTGCCGGGTCGTATTCTGCAGGGCTTGAAACAGGCCGGCGCGAACAATCCGGTCTTTATGCTGGATGAGCTGGACAAGCTGGGCTACGACTACAAAGGTGATCCTTCGTCGGCTCTTTTGGAGGTTCTTGACCCGGAGCAGAACAATTCCTTCTCTGATCATTACATCAACCAGCCCTTTGATCTCTCGAATGTGATGTTTGTGGCGACTGCCAACCAGATGGATCCGATTCCTTCAGCCCTGCGCGACAGGATGGAGGTTATTAATCTGGCCGGTTACACAGAGGAGGAAAAGCTGGAGATAGCCAAGCGCTATCTGGTTCCGCGTCAGATTAAGGAAAACGGTCTTAAAGCAAAACACATCAGTTTTGATGATGAAGCGATCAGTGAAATTGTCTCCAAATACACTCGTGAAGCCGGTCTGCGTAATCTGGAACGGGAAATCGGCAAAGTGTGCCGCAAGGTTGCTCGAAAAGTGGCGGAAGGGAACAAGCGCACTGTTCAGGTGACCACAAAGGCCCTGCATAGTTACCTGGGCGCTGAAAAATATATTCGCGAGGAAGATCTGGATAAAAATGAGATAGGTGTTGTCAACGGTCTTGCATGGACACCGGTGGGTGGCGAGGTGCTTCATATTGAGGCGAGCTTGATGGCCGGTAAGCAGGCGTTGACATTGACCGGACAACTTGGCGATGTCATGAAGGAGTCTGTGCAGGCGGCCCATTCCTACATTCGGGCTCATGCCGGGGCGCTGCATCTTGATCCGAAAATTTTTGAAGAGCATGAAATCCATGTTCATGTTCCGGCAGGCGGCATACCGAAAGATGGCCCTTCAGCCGGTGTTGCCATGACCGTGGCGCTGGTCTCGATCCTCTGTCACATTCCGGTTAAAAAAGATGTAGCCATGACCGGCGAGGTCACGTTGCGGGGGAAAGTCCTGCCGATCGGCGGTCTGAAGGAAAAAATTCTGGCGGCGGTCCGATCACGGATGCGGCTGGTTATCATCCCCGAGCAGAACAAAAAGGATCTGGAGGATATTCCCGCTACAATTTTGAAAAAAGTGAAAATTGTTGCAGTCTCGGAAGTAGAAGAGGCTCTCAAGCTTGCGCTTGAAAAGTATCCGCCACCCGATCCGACTGCAGGGAAAAAGCCGGTAAAAACCGGCAAGGCGATTGTTGCTCCCGCGCGCAAAGCTCGTGCGGGAGCGGCGGCGTCTGTCTGAAACTGCAATAGAACACGGATTATCGCAAAGGTCCTTCTCCCCGAGGGAGAAGGTGGCCGAAGGCCGGATGAGGGGAAAACGTCTCGGAACAATCCAGCATTCCCCCTCACCCTAACCCTCTCCCTCATGGAGAGGGGACTGTTTGCATGCATTCAGAGGTGGTTCATGTCGAACGAGGTCATCTACTCCGCTTCCTGGCTACTCAATCCCGATGCCCCGCCTGTAGCCGGCGGGGCATTGCTCGTTTCCGACGGCTCTGTCGTTGAAACCGGTACGCTGAGCGCTCTGCGCAGCAGGTACTCTGTGCCGGTTGTTGACTACCCCGGCTCTGCGCTGCTCCCCGGATTTGTTAACGCCCACACCCACCTCGAATTAAGCCACTTTCCCTCCTGGCTGCACAAGTCACCGATCGATTATGCACCGCACAGTTTTGCCGATTGGATTATTCAGCTGATCAAAATTAAACGCGGTCTGACAGATGATGATTACTGTACCTCGATCAGGGAGGGGGTGAGAATGTGTCTGGAGTCCGGTACTACAGCTATCGGTGAGATAGTCAGCAACCCGGCAATGGCAGCATATTATTACTGTTCTCCGCTTGCCGGTCGCCTCTACTTTGAGCTGCTGGGGCAGGAAAGCGGGCTTTTTCAGAGTAAACTTGCTGCCGCCATGGCCGTAGTGTTGAGTGAAGAGGTACAAACGCTCCCCCCCGGCCTCTCGCCTCATTCGCTCTATACAATTGCGGTGAAGCATCTAGCCACAATCAGAGACGCCTCAGCGGTACACAGGCTGCCGCTCGCCATTCATCTTGCAGAATCCCGTTCCGAAGCCGACTTTGTTTTTGACGGCAGCGGCGATCTGGCTTCGTCCTTTTATCCCTTTGTCGGCTGGGAACATTTTCTGGGGAATCCTTCCCGCTGCAGTTCCACAGAGCTCTTGCATCGCCACGGATTATTGACGCCAACGACAGTGGCCGTACATTGCGTTCATGTTTCCGCGTCTGATGCCGCTATTATCAAAATGAGCGGCGCTCATATAGCGCTCTGTCCCCGCAGTAATGATCTGCTTGATGTCGGACGCGCCCCGGTGGCACTTCTGAAAAAAGCAGGTATTCCATTAGCCCTTGGCACCGATTCGCTTGCCAGCAATAACTCCCTGTCAATGTGGGATGAACTGCGCTTTGCTCTGGAGACCTTTCCTGACGACCTTTCCGAGCACGATGTCTTCACTATGGCTACGGTCGGAGGCGCTGCTGCTCTCGGAATTACCGCAACCTCCGGTTCGCTGGATGTCGGCAAGCGGGCAGATTTCCAGGTGGTCGGGCATTTTGATGGTGATGAAAAGAATGTTCTGGAGCGGGTGATGCGGGACGGAAGGGTGCAGGAAATATTTGTAACCGGAGTGCGGTATGAAGGAAATACTCCGTCGTAACGTCGAATGAAATTTATTCAGCCTGAAACTCCTTTTTTCAACCGCTTCTCCTCCAGCAGCATATCAATCGCCAACAGAAAAACCCCGACGCAGATCAGAGAATCAGCGACGTTGAAGGCTGGCCAATGGTGCCGGTACCAATGTGCGTCAAGAAAATCAATAACCTCCCCCAGGCGGACCCGGTCGATCAGATTGCCGACTGCACCGGAAAAGATCAGTGCCAGTGACGTATGCGCCAACTTCTGATCGTCCCGCATTTTTTGAAAGGCAACCAGGATAACGATCGCAGCAATTATTGATATGGAGATAAAAAACGGTAGCCGCCACGATGCGTTGGAGAGGAAGCTGAAGGCGGCCCCTCTGTTTCTGACGTAGGTAAGGTGAAAGAATTGCTCAATAATCGGGATCGAGTCGAACAGCTGCATACTGCGGTCTACAGCGATCTTGGTGATCTGGTCTATGAGTATGCCGACGATGGCGATAGTGGCAAACAGAATGTAGCGAGGTTTCATTGATATATTCCGTGCATCCGGGGCGCTTTCAACATATGCAGCCCCGGGGGTATGATAGATAATTGCGGTGCTTTGTTCCTACGTGACGGCAATCGTACATTTTGGGCAGATGGTCGCGTGGTCTGCATGCGTACCCAGTTCTTCGCTGAAATACCAGCAGCGCTCACATTTAACGCCTGGAGCAGCGGTTACCTGAATCTTTAATCCTTCCAGGTTTTCAGAAGTCCAGTATTCGCCCTCCAACTCAGATTCCAGAGTCGCTTTTGATACAATAAAAATGCTGTTCAGTTCGGAGGCATACTCCTGAAGGAATGCGAACAGTTCCGGCGGTGCGGCGATGGTTACGGCGGCGTCCAGAGAATGCCCGATGGTCTTGGCGACACGAGCCAGTTCCAGCGCTTTTGACACATCGGAGCGTACTTTGATAATGCGTTCCCAGCGGGCGGCCAAAACGTCGTCCTGCCATTCCGGATTACGGGAGGGGAATTTTGCCAGATGTACGCTTTCCTCGCGTTCTCCCGGCATAAACTGCCAGACTTCATCTGACGTGAACGAGAGTACCGGAGCGAGTATCCGCACCAGCGTGTCGAGGATGTGATACATGACCGTCTGGGCGCTCCACCGCTCCAGGCCGTCGGCCTTGCTGGTGTACATGCGGTCCTTGAGAATATCAAGGTAAAATGAACTCATCTCCACCGTACAGAAGGCGTTGATGTCCTGATAAATTACATGGAATTCAAGGTTTTGATACGCCGTCAGGACCTTCTCTTTAAGCAGCTCCAGTTGGTGCAGGGCCCACCGGTCTATTTCCGGCATATCGGCAAACACTACTGTTTCCGTCTCCGGATTAAAGTCATGTATATTCCCGAGAATGTAGCGGCAGGTGTTGCGGATACGGCGATACGCCTCTGCAACACGGGTCAGGATCTCTTCGGAGATGCGGTTGTCGTCCCGGTAGTCCTGGGCGGAAACCCAGAGGCGCAGGACGTCGGCGCCAAACTTCTTGATGACATCCTCGGGCGCAACGACGTTACCCATCGATTTGCTCATCTTGTGCCCTTTGCCGTCCAGCACGAAGCCGTGGGTCAATACGCTTTTATAGGGTGCGACTCCACGGGTGCCGACGCTCTCGAGCAGCGATGAATGGAACCAGCCGCGATGCTGGTCACTCCCCTCCAGATACATATCGGCAGGCGAACGGAGGTTGGGGTTTGGTTCCAGCACTGCTGCGTGGGAAACGCCCGAATCGAACCAGACATCAAGAATATCATTCTCTTTCTCAAAGGCCGCCGCTCCGCATTTGGGGCAGACCGTGCCCGCGGGGAGCAGCTGCTCAGGGCTCCAGTCGAACCAGACATCGGAACTCTCTTTTTTAAAAATAGTTGCTATGTGGTCCATAATGGCGCCGTCAGCGACGTATTCTCCACAGGCGGTACAGGAAAACGCGGTGATCGGGACACCCCAGGAACGCTGGCGGGAAACGCACCAGTCGGGTCGATTCTCGATCATGCCGTAGATCCGTTCACGACCCCATTTTGGAATCCACTGCACCTGGTCAATGGCTTTCAACGCCTTGTCACGCAGGTCATTCGCCTTCATGCTGATGAACCACTGCTCGGTCGCCCGGAAGATGATCGGTTTTTTACAGCGCCAGCAGTGCGGGTATGAGTGGACAATCGGCGCGGTATGAAGCAGTGCCTCGACTTCGTTCAACTTATCGATGACGCTCTTGTTGGCGGGAAAAACCTGTTGCCCGCCGAAAAATTCAACATCAGCAAGATATTTGCCATGGTTGTCGACCGGATTGTAGATCTGCAGCCCCTCTTTCAGTGCCAGTTCATAATCGTCCTGGCCATGTCCGGGAGCGGTGTGGACGCAGCCGGTGCCGGCTTCCAGTGTGACATGTTCGCCGAGCAGCACGACTGAATCACGATCATAAAAAGGGTGCTTGCAGAGCTTACGCTCGAGAACTCCGGCCTTAAAGGTGGCGATGACCGCTCCAGTCAGGCCGACCGTTGCCAGGAACGAATCTTTAAGTCCTTCGGCGACGATCAGAACGCCTTTCTCTGTTTCGAGCGCCACATAATCGAACTCTGGATGGAGCGCAACGGCAAGGTTGGCCGGAATTGTCCAGGGCGTTGTTGTCCAGATGACGACGTACGCCTGTTTACCTGCAAGAGCGGGGATTACTGCCGACAGGTCATCACGCAGGGCGAAGCGGACATAGATGGAAGGGGAGGTGTGGTCGGCGTGCTCGACTTCAGCTTCGGCCAGTGCGGTAACGCAAGAGGAGCACCAGTGCACCGGTTTACGGCCGCGATAGAGCCCGCCGTTGTGGGCAAAGCGGGCCAGTTCGGCGGCCGTCAGCCCTTCATATTCATAATTCATCGTCAGGTAGGGATTATCCCAATCGCCAAGAATGCCGAGGCGCTTGAATTCCTCTTTTTGAATCGCAACAAACTTGGCGGCATACGTCCGGCATTCCCGACGCATTTCAAGTTTGCTCATGGTGTGCTTCTTCGACCCGAGGTTCTTTTCCACCTGCAGCTCGATCGGCAGACCGTGACAGTCCCACCCCGGAACGTACGGGGCGTGGAAACCTTCCATGCGCTTAACTTTGAGCACGATGTCCTTGAGGGTCTTATTGAGAGCATGACCGATATGGATATGGCCGTTGGCGTAGGGGGGGCCGTCATGCAGGACGTACAGCGGTTTATCTTGGCCGCTCGCTTCCAGTTTGGCGTAGAGACCGGTTTTTTCCCATTTGGCGAGCATTTCCGGTTCGCGTTGATACAGGTTGGCTTTCATGGCGAAAGCGGTTTGCGGCAGATTGAGGGTGTCTTTATATTCCATAGGGTACAGTCTCCGTTAGGTGAGTCATTAAAACTCCCACAAACTACAGATATAAAGCCGGAAAGTCAAGGATTTGGGCGAGAAAACTGGACTGTTATGGGACTGGAGGTTTTCATGAAATTTGTACACAACAGCTAACGTGAGCTCAACTATGGACAGCATTCTGAAGAATCTTCTGGCAATAGCTGTTCAGGCTCTCGCCAAGGCGTGCCGCTCTGATTGACACCTCTTTGTGTAGATCGGAACCAACGCGAAGAACAAACCGGCCGGAATATTGTTTGTTTGCCGTAGCCGGCGGAAGAGGCTTGCCGTCAATCTGATAGAGTTCAACCGCCTCTGATACTACTTGACACAACTCCTCATAAACTTTTGCTTCGTTAGTGCCATGAACACCGCCAAGAGTCAGTCCGGGGCAGGTTCCAATGTAGCACGCATCTTCTTCCGACCATTCCACAATTTTTAGATATTTATCAGCTGGTTTCATCGCGTACTCTCCTCAATCGCTCTCTTTACAAGTCGTTCCTGATAGGCTTTCGCGTCATCACCGGAGCTGCCGGATATAGTGACCGGCATTGAGCAACTCTGGTGTGTAAAGTTGCGGTGACTACCTTTGCCACCCCTGTCGGTAAAGCCTGCCTGTTTTAGGAGCGCTATTATTTCTCGAAGTTTTGGCGGCATGACAACATAGTATCAGTATGGTACTATGGTGTCAACGGGACAAAAATACCAGCTTCTTGAACACGACCCCCTGAACCAAAAACGCCCCGTAAAACGGGGCGTCACTATTCTTCAGTATCTCTGAAAACTTCAGGATTATTTTCCGATAATCCTCGTCCAACTCCCTGACCATCCGCTCTATCTTCGCCGCCCGTTGCGCGTCCGCCTCCTGATTTCCTGAATCAAAAAACTTCCCATCTGTACATTCAGCGCCTTGGCGATCATTTGCAGGCGGTCATTACAAACACGAAACAGGCTTACTCAAACAATTCAGCGTGTGTACCTGCCCTGACAAAAACCACAAGACCGGGCTTCTGGCTGTTGTCTACTTTGTAGATCAACAGAAAATCTCCGCCAATGTGACATTCACGGTATCCACTCCAATCACCATTTAGAGGGTGATCTTTCCACTCTGCCCCAAGTGATTTGCCTTCAATTAACAACATCATTACAACTTTCATATTATTCATGTCATACCGCCCAGAATGCGACAAGCGTTCCCAATCTTTGGAAAACGACTTGGCGTAATCGGAACGGTACGGAATCGAAGCGCGTTTACTCGCGGCTGTTTTTTTCAAGTTCATTGAACAGCTCCCCGGCTCCGGCGAAACGTGCACGGTGAGTAGCAACTATTTCATCAGCTTCCAGCATCGCGTTACGAGTTTCAGCGTTCGGCACTTTGAGCTCAAACGGGATGCGTTTTTCAACTGCAATTCGTTTCAACAATGCGTTGACAGCTACCGAAACCGATAGTCCCATCTCTTCAAGCGCAGTACTCGCAGCTTCCTTGATCGATTCTTCGACTCGAACATGAACCATAGATGTTGTTGCCATAACTTTGTCACCCCCTGAGATACAATGTATCTCAGGCATAGATATTAATCAATACCAAAAACGCCCCGTAAAACGGGGCGTCACTATTCTTTAAATTCCTTCAGTATCTCTGGAAATTGCAAAATAATCCGGTGATAATCCTCGTCCAACCCCCTGACCATCCGCTCTATTTTTTCCGCCCGTTCCGCATCCGCTTGCTGGCTTCCTGAATCGAAGAAACTCCCCATCGGCACATTCAACGCTGCGGCTATTTTTTCCAGGCGATCAATGGTGGGCGCGTTCTTTCCCACTTCAAGCCTGCTCATATGCTTTTGTTCGATGCCGACAAGCTCTGCCAACTGCTCCCGACAGTTCAAAAAAGCAGTTACCGCAGAGGAACTCTGGGTAAAATCGAAAGGTTACGCTTTAAAAGCATATAACCATTTGGGAGGTGATAGTAATTTAAATAACTACTTGTTTTCTAGGCGTTCCTCGGCGTCCTCTGCGGTGCAAAGGCCGTTTCTAGGCTTATGGTTTGGAGTTAACGAGATCAGCTTTCCCTCAATGCATCCACAATACTGATTCTGCCGGCTCGCAGCGCAGGGATAAGTCCGCCTGCCAGCCCCATGAACATGGAGAAACTGATTGATTCGAGGGCGGTGGTAAGAGTGAGGTGGAATGAAAAGGAGAGTTCGGCAAAGGTTTGCCAGTTCATGGTGGAAATGGTGAGCAGCTGCAGGAATGAGGCGCAGAACACCCCAACCAGTCCTCCGATCAGGCCGAGTGTCAACGCCTCGGAGAGGAAGGCGGCCAGTATGCTGGAACGCCGGAAACCGAGTGCCCGGAGTGTACCGATCTCTGCGACGCGGTTCGCTACGGAGGCGTACATGGTAATCATGGCGCCGATGATCGCACCGAGAGAAAATATCATGGTCAACGTCATGCCGAGTATGTTGAGGAATTTTGCCATCGCTTCGGACTGGTCCAGATAGTAGCGCGGTTCGCGCTTTGCCTCCAGCGTCAACCGTGGATCGCTCTCGATCCGATCTTTCAGCTTTTCAAAGTTACTGGTGTCAACCAGTCTGAACAGCATTGAGGAGTAGACCGGTCTTCGGAACGCCTGCATCAGCTGGTCCACGTCCCCCCACACCTCCGAGTTGAAGCCGGTCGTCCCCGCGTCAAATATCCCGACAACAGTCCAGTCGCGCATCCCGAAACGGAGATGTTCTCCGATACCGGTTCCTTGAAAGCGGCGGGCAATGCCGGAGCCGGTCATGATTTCGGAGGAGCCGGAGCGCGGCATCCTTCCCTCGATGAGCTGTACTTGCGGCCTCAAAGCCAGTGAAGCGGGAGATGTCCCGCGAATGACCACGTTTGAGGGCTTATTGCTCCCCCGTTTGGGGAGATTGATTAATACCACCAGCTCCTTGGCCAGAAGGCGGCTGCCGTCTGAACCGATGGCGATTCCGGGCAGGCTCTCGACAAGATTTGCCTGCTGTCGCTCAACACCGCTCTGTACCTCGGTTTGAGCCCCCTTGCGAATCACAATGGCATTGTCCGGCGATCCGGTCGCTACCAGCGTTTTCTGCAAGCCTTCCGTCAGCATCAATGTAGCCGCGAAGACCATGACCACAAGTGCCATACCGGACGCGGTCAGCACCGTGGTCATCCGTCTCGTCAAGAGATTGCGCATGCTGTATGAAAGGGGAATTTTCACGATGTTACCCGATGCGCCGCAGTCCGTCGGCGATCCTGATGGTAGCGGCACGCCAGGTCGGGAATATTGAGGCCGTGGCGCCGACCAGAACGGCGGCAGACAGCTGCAGAAGTATGGTGGTCGTGGTTACCTGAAAAGAGGGAAAAAACTGAGAGAGCTCTTGTTCGATCACGCCGGCAGCGGGAAAGGTTCCCATAATCCCGGCGATGCCACCAAGGGTGGCGATGAACAGCGACTCGCCGAAAACTGCTGAAGCGATATGATACCACTGGAAACCGAGCGTTTTCAGGGTGGCATACTCCGAGATGCGCTCCCGGGCGGTCATAGCCATGGTATTGGCCGCCACGACCATAATAATGACAATGACCACGTATGAAACAATCTTTATGGCGATCATAATCGCCTCGGTCATTGTGACAAAACTGAGCTGGAAGGCTTTTTCCGTCTCGGTCATGGTCTCGGCGAGGGAATTTTTGAATGAGGTGTCTATTGCCACCGCGACCTCGGCGGCCTTTTCCGGGTTGGATACGCCGATTATATAGATTCCGGCCTGATCGGCACGCCGTGCGATGGTGCGGCGGAGGGTTTCATTCAGGTAATCCCAGTTGAAGAAAAACTGGGTTTCGTCGGTGCTGCGCTGGGCTCCGCGGTAAATGCCCCGGATAACGAATTCCCACTGCCCCGGGAAAATGGTGCCCTTTAAAATGACCCGGTCACCGAGTTTCCACCCCTGCTTGGCCGCCAGTTTGCGACCGACAACAGCGCCCTGCCGGTCATGTAGAAAGCCCTTCTGCTCTTCGGGTGAAAGGAGAAATTCCGGATACAGATCGAGAAACGCCTGCGGCTCGATGGCGAAATTCGGAAAAAAATTTTTCTCTGAGATGTAAATTCCGCCGAACCAGTTCATAGCACCTACCTTGGTGACTCCGGGGATCTGGCGGATGCGTTCTTTGTATGAAATCGGCAGGGAAAAAACCAGTGAAATGGCGTTGCGGGCAACCAGTCGGGTGGATGAGGATGACTCCACGCCAAGATACCAGAGCCCGACCAGAGTGCGCAGGAGTCCAAAGGCCAGGATGGCGATCGCCACCCCGGTTATCGTCAGTAGAGCGCGGAGTTTGTGGCGGAAGGCGTTGCGCAGGATGTATTTCACCATGAACATGTCAGCCGTCCGTAAGCAGCCCTTTTTCCAGGTGCCGGATAACATGGGCCTTTTCTGCGGCACGCGGGTCATGGGTGACCATGATGATGGTCTTGTGGAAATCCAGCACCAGATGATCCATCAGGGATAAAATTTCTCCTGCGGAGACGCGATCGAGATCCCCAGTCGGTTCGTCTGCCACCAGGATGGCGGGGTCGGTGACAATAGCCCGAGCTATGGCCACACGCTGCTGCTGGCCGCCGGAAAGCTGCGAGGGGCGGTGGTCCATCCGATCGGCCAGACGTACTATTTCCAGGGCGGTCTCGACATGCTCTCGTCGTTCCCGGCGAGAAAGCCTCGTGAGCAGCAATGGCAGTTCGACATTTTCGTACGCCGTCAGCACCGGAATAAGGTTGTAGAACTGGAAGACGAAGCCGACGTTTACGGCCCGCCACCGGGCTAATTCTGTCTCGCTCAGGGTCGTAATCTCGCAGTCGCCGATGGTAATGCTGCCGCTGTCAACCTTGTCGATGCCGGCAATCAGGTTGAGCAGCGTACTTTTACCGGATCCGGACGGCCCCATCAGAGCGAGGAACTCGCCGGATTGAATGGCGAAACTGATATCCTCCAGCACCGGTACCGGCTGATTGCCGCGCCGGTACGATTTGGTCACGTTTCTAATAGTGACTATGTCGGAATGCGCGGTCATCTATTTTTCCACCACGCTGATGTTTTTGCCGTCCTTCAACTTTTCCAGCGGGCGTAACGCCACCTTATCTCCCGGCTTGACCCCGCTTACTTCTGCCAGTTCGCCAAAACGTGCGCCAACCGTTATCGGAGTGATCCGGACATGACCATTATCGAGCAGATATACCGCATCCCTGCCGTTTGCCTTGATTATTGCCGATGGGTTGAGAACTATTTTTGCTTTTTGATCCTGTGCGGTCGCCTGGCGGGAAAGAATAGCCACCTTGGCGCTCATCTCGGGCAGGATGCGTTGATCGCTATCTAAAAACCGGACCTTTACCATCACAGAGGCCTTTGTCCGGTCAGCGGTCGGTACAATGGTCTGCAATACCCCTCTGAAGCGGGAGTTCGGCAGGGCATCCAGGGTGATTTCGCACGGTTGTCCAGTCTTGACCTTTTCCAGGTTCGATTCGGAGACATCCGCCTCTACCTGTAACGACGCCAGATCGGCGATGGTAACCACGGCGGCCTTGGCGTTTGCAGCTGCACCAAGCGGGGTGATGATGTCCCCGACATCGGCATTTTTTGTCAGGACTACCGCCTCGAAAGGGGCGCGTATCAACGAGTAATCATAGGATACCCGAGCACCCTGTAGAGACGACTCTGCAACCCGCACCGCCGCCTCCGCTGCAGCGACGGAGGCTTTGCCCCGCATATAGCGCGACTCGGCGGTGTCAAAGTCAGCCCGGGAAATGATCCCCTGGCCGATCAACTCCTTCAGCCGTTCATAAGAGAGTTTGGAGTCATCTTGTTCTGCCCGTGCCTGGTCAACATTTGCCTTGGCATTCTGAACAGCGGCCATTCCCTGGCTGACAACTGCGTCGCTGTCTCGATTCTCCAGTCGGGCGATAATCTGCCCACTGCTGACGCGGCTTCCTTCCATGACGCCGATCCACTCAAGCCGCCCGGTCATCTTTGAAGCAACCGCCGCCTTGCGCTGCGCAACGACATAACCGCTCGCGTTCAGCAGCGTGAACGATTGTGTCGGATATATCAGGGATACTGTCGTTGTTTCAATAAGGACGCCTCTGCGCTCAAGAGCCCAGATCGTCGCACTAACCAGCAGCGGGACAGCTGCAACAATAATTATCCAGCGTTTCTTACTCCTGTTTTTCTGCTGGAAAACCGTCTTGTCAATTTTTAATTTACCTATAGAGTCAAGGCTCATTATGATGGCTCCTCCTGCCGCATGAGTAGATATGCGGATTCAATATATATACCATTTCCGGCTGGTATTACTACCGGAACCCGACAAAATCAATTCGTTCTTGCATTACATGGCATGACTCTGGTATTGTATTCAGCCATTTTACCCAAATGATATGATCACTGAAAGGATCACTACGTAATGTTGAAAATGTTTGATTATCTGTTCGGAATGTTCTCGAATGACCTGGCCATTGACCTTGGCACTGCAAATACCCTGGTTTATCTTAAGGGGAAAGGCATTGTTGTCAGGGAACCGTCGGTTGTCGCGGTGCAGAAAATGCCGAATGGCCAGCAGAAGGTGCTTAAAGTCGGTATGGAAGCAAAGCAGATGCTCGGACGAACCCCCGGTTCCATTACCGCCATCCGCCCTATGAAGGATGGTGTTATCGCAGATTTTGACATCACAGAAGAGATGCTGCGCTATTTTATTCACAAAGTACATAATCGTAAAACCCTCGTTCGTCCACGTATTGTTATCTGTGTGCCTTCCGGCATCACCCAGGTTGAAAAACGCGCAGTTAAGGAATCGGCTGAGTCAGCCGGAGCCCGCGAAGTGTATCTTATCGAGGAGCCGATGGCGGCGGCCATCGGGGCAGGGCTTCCAATCACTGAGGCCTCCGGTAATATGATCGTTGATATCGGTGGTGGTACCACCGAAGTCGCTGTCATCTCGCTGGCAGGAATTGTTTATGCCCAATCGACGCGTATGGGTGGTGACAAGATGGATGAGGCGATTGTTCAGTACATACGCAAAAAGTATAACCTGCAGATTGGCGAGCGCTGGGCGGAGAAGATCAAGATCGATATTGGTGAAGCATATCCGGGCCCCGAAACGCTGGAGATGGATGTAAAAGGGCGCGACCTGGTCTCCGGAATTCCGAAAACAATCAAGGTTAATTCGGACGAAATACGTGAAGCATTAAAGGAGGCGGTTAACGCGATAGTTGATACGGTGCGTATCTGCCTGGAAAAAACACCACCAGAGCTGGCGGCTGATATTGTTGACCAGGGTATCTTCCTTGCCGGTGGCGGTGCCCTGCTGAGAAACCTGGACCTGTTGCTGCGGGAAGTTACTAAAGTGCCGGTTTTGATTGCCGAGAACCCTCTTGACTGCGTCTGTCTCGGTTCAGGTGTTGTTCTGGACGAACTTGATCTGCTACGCCGCGTCGCCATTTCGTCCTGATTTGTTGCCGTTTGAGTCACAGAGGGCGTTTACAACCCGGTCTCTGTGGCTCATCAGGTAAAACCCTCTCATACCTAACTTATGATCTCCCCGACCATTGACATTCTTGTTCCTGTCTGGAATAACCCTTTTGAAACCCGTGCCTGTCTTGCCGCGATACTTGCGCACTCTCCCGGAACACGCCTGATCATTGTTGATAACGGCAGCAGCCGTGAAACGGAGCTCATGCTGGAGGAGTTCTCCGAGCCAATGGGTGAACAGGGACTGTTTATCAAGTCTGAACGGAATATCGGACTGGTTGCTGCCATCAATCTCGGTCTCACCCGCTCCGACAGCGATTATACCGTTATCGTCCGACCACATGTGACGGTGCACTCCGGATGGCTGGAGACGCTGGTAGACGCGGCAGAAACGACCGGTGCCGGGATTGTCTCACCGCTGTTCTGCGGTGTGGCAGCTCCGAAGATACCGGACCTCGCTCCGGGATGTTCGGTTATGGAAAGCTGCACCGTCTCTTTTGCAACGCTTCTGGTCCGTACCGAAATGCGTATGGTGGCCGGTCTGTTTGATGACACTCTTGATGGTGATGAGTGGTGTCTGAGCGAGTATGTACGGCGTGTCGCTGCCGTTGGTTATCGAACCGCCATCACCGGTCGCAGCAGTCTGATCTGCTCTGCCGGCCAGCAGTTCGGTTCAGTGCAACGCAGAAACGAGATGTTCCAGAACAGCCGTTCTGCGTATATATCTAAGTGGGGAATAGCCCGTCATTATTGCGTTTATTTTGGGCCGGAAGCCGGGGCAGGTTCTCTCGCCGACACTGTCGCCACTATTTTGAATGGTGCCCGTCAGGGACATCGATTCACACTGCTGCTGTATCGTCGCCAATATTCAGATTTTAGAAAAATGGGCTGGAATGGTCTGCATACCGGTATAGAATTAGTCGCTCTCTCCTTTTTGTTTCCGCTGAAAAACCTTCAGCGGAAGATTTCGGCACTGCGGGTTGCGTCACCCGATATGCTCGCGGTGCGGGGATGCAGCGAGATTCTCTTTCCGGGTATTGACTCTGCCATCTCGCGTGACGAGCTTTTCAATAGCTTTGTACCCACACAACTTCAGTCGCAGGAATTTTCAGGAGCAATGCCATGATAACAGAGATCTCAGCACAATTAGCCGCTCATCGCGACGTCATAGCCCGAATTGAGCAGGAGATGCCGCCCCGGATAGCCGAAATGGTGACGTTACTTGCGGAGACATTCAGTCAGGGCGGAAAACTGCTTGTGATGGGAAATGGCGGTTCGGCGGCGGATGCCCAGCATTTTGTTGCGGAGATTGTCGGCCGCTTCAAGATGGAACGAAGAGGGCTGCCGGCAATAGCGCTCTCGACGGATACTTCGATTCTGACCGCTATCGGTAATGATTACGGTTTTGATAAGGTCTTCCGGCGCCAGGTCGAGGCGTTGGGAGCTGCGGGAGACCTGATTGTCGGGATCTCAACCAGCGGGAATTCTCCCAACGTACAGCTGGCTCTGGAGTTGGCACGGGAAATGGGGTGTCGTACGGTTGGTCTGCTCGGCAAAGATGGAGGCAGCATCAAGAATTGCTGTGATCTCGCGCTGGTCGTGCCGACTGATGATACGCCCCGGGTTCAGGAAGGGCACATCACCATTATCCATATCGTCTGTGATTTGCTGGAAAAGACGCTATTTACTGCATAATACCAAAATTGGCATAGTTTTCAAAGGGGGTCGCGTGGAACGTATAACTGTTGAAACTCTTTTTGCTCATTGTGCTGATATCCGCTGCCTGGTTATCGGTGATCTGATGCTTGACGAGTACCTCTGGGGGAGGGCGGACCGTATCTCACCGGAGGCTCCGGTGCAGATCGTCGATGTTATCCGCGAGGAGCTGCGATTAGGTGGTGCCGGTAATGTTGTGCATAATCTGGCGGCACTCGGAGCGCAGGTTTCGGTCTGTTCCGTCGTTGGAGATGACCAGAACGGTCGCGAGTTGCTGGGGCAGTTCAGTCACCACAAGATTGATATTCAGGGCGTATTCCAGGAACCTGAGCGCCGTACCAGTCGTAAAACGAGAGTAGTGGCGGCGAATCAGCAGATTGTACGGATTGACCGGGAGTCACGGGAGCCGTTACCGGTTGCCGTTGAACAGCAGCTCTCCGCCTGGATAATTGCCCATGCCGGTGAGTATAACGTTATCGTTCTGTCGGATTACAACAAAGGGGTTTTGACTCAGGTGGTAATCGCCGCGGCTATATCAGCAGCTGCTATGGCAGGTATTCCCGTTCTCGTTGACCCGAAGGGGACTGATTACAGCCGCTATGCCGGGGCAACACTGCTGACGCCGAACCGCAAGGAGGCCGAGGCCGCATCCGGAGTAACCATAACAGATGCAGCGACTCTGGCAAAGGCGGCCGCTGTTATCATGAATGCCACCGGATTGCAGCACCTGTTGATCACCCGTAGTGAAGAGGGGATGTCACTTTTTTCAAAGGGCGGCGAAATTGTTCACATCCCGACTGTTGCCCGTGAAGTGTTCGATGTTTCAGGCGCCGGTGATACCGTGCTGGCAGCGCTGGCTTTAGGCATCGCCTCCGGTTTCAGTATGGCCGAATCTGCACGGTTGGCTAATGTAGCCGCCGGTATTGCGGTTGGCAAGTTGGGAACTTCCATCGTTACCCCGCAGGAAATTATCGATACGGTCTCACGTGCCCACAAGGACAGCCATGCTAAAATAAAGAGTCTGGCTGCGCTCTCCCCACTGCTGGAGGCTGAGAAAAACAGGGGAAAACGGATCGTTTTTACCAACGGCTGCTTTGATCTGCTGCATGCCGGGCATGTGAAATATCTGCAAAAAGCCAGAAGCCTCGGCGATCTGCTCGTACTTGGACTCAACAGCGACGCTTCTGTGCGTCGCCTGAAAGGGCCCAAACGACCATTGATTGATCAGGAGGAGCGTTCGCATCTGCTGGCCGCTCTTGATTGTATCGATTATGTTACCATCTTTGAGGAAGATACTCCTCTGGAGCTGATAGCTGCTCTCAAGCCGTATATACTGGCTAAGGGGGGTGATTATTCGCTGGATGGCGTTGTGGGACGGGAGATTGTAGAGTCGTACGGCGGTCGGGTGGAGTTAATTACTTTTGTAGATGGCAAATCAACAACAAACATAATTGAGAAAATTCTTGAACTTTACTCAGCGGACTCTTAACGCACATGTAATGATTGACTGGTTTTTGGTGTAGCTTTCTGGTAAGAGAATCCATTCCTTTATTTTATGCATTGCAGACAGGAGCGGCTATGGCAGAAAACACAGAACCTCGCAGGGAACTCTGGATATTGGGAGTAAAGCCGGGAGAGGGGCGTGAAGAAATACTTTCTTCATACCTTGAAACAGGCGGGTATGTCTGCCGATTGGCTGAGTACAGCCAACTTGCCGATGGAAGACCGCTCGGAATTGTTCTGGATGTATCGCCGTTCTCTGACGATGGCTGGGGGGTGCTGCTGAAAATTAAAAGCTCGCCCGTTACCCGCAATATCCCGGTGTTGCCGGTTTTTTTGAGTGAAATGGGAAAAGTCGGTGGGGTGTTCCCGGTTGCCGGTTTTTTCACTCTTCCGATCGATGAACAGTATTTACAGAGTCGGCTTGCTGTCTATGGCCTGACAGAAGAGGCCGAAACCTGGGACCTGCAGTCAATGGTCGTGTCCCGGAACGGCGAAGAGAAACTTGCCAAGGCGGTTGAGTCCCTGGGTTTTGAAGTGATCAAGGGGTACACTGGCAAAGAAGCTCTCGCTCTTGCTTCGATCCATCCTGTTTATATGATGTTCTGCTCTCAGATGTTGTCCGATATGTCGGCGTTCGAGTTGCAGGAGAGACTTCGCCTGGAGCCGTATAGCAGTAATACGCCGTTGTTTGCCCTGTTGAAAGAAACCATGAAAGATGGGGAAAAACACGCTTTGAGCCGTGAAATAGCTCACCTGATTCGGAAGAAGCAACTTACCTGTGAGGAATTTTTAGGTTACCTGCGTCGCAGGGAATAAATTCAGAAACAGAGCACAACAAAACAGCCGCTCCCTGCATAGGTGAGCGGCTGTTTTTATTCTGTTCTGATAATAAAAGTATCCCTAATTGGACTTACATCAAGCCGTCCAGAGGCTTGATTTCGACACTGGCTTTACCGCGCAGTTCCTTGGCCCATTGGCTGAAGCGTTCCTCTGACTTTTTGCGGTAAATGATCTCTTCAATATCGCCTTTAACGTTTTCAAAGGGCTTGACTGCACCGGCGACTCTGGCCTCAAGCTTGATGATGTGAAAACCGATCGGCGTAGAGACAAGGTCGCTGATCTCGCCCGGTTTCAACGAGATGATCGTCTTTTCCAGGTCCGGCTGCATGTCCCCTTTCTTGAAACTGCCGAGATCACCACCATCTTTACGGGCAGCCGGGTCTTCGGAAAATTTTGTTGCTAATTCGGCAAAGTCCTTGCCTCCCCTGGCATCGATGAGGACGGCAGCGGCGGTGGCTCTTGCGCGTAGAATCTCCTCCGAAGTTGCCTTTTCACCGGTTTTAAAGAATATATGGCGAGCGCGGAAGCTCTCCTCTTCGGTGTATTTAGACAGGTTGGCGGTGTAATAGTCCCGCATCTCGGTTTCGCCAACATGAACCTTGGCGCGTACTTCCATGCTAACCAGCTTCAATTTTTCAATCTGTTCCTGAAGTTGGATACGATACTGGTCAAAAGAGAGCCCCTGCGCGGCGAGGGCGGCAACCAGAGCTTCCTGCGAAGGAATATTGTTCTGTTTACGCACGTCGTCAATCGCCTGACGAATTTCTTCTTCGGATACTTTGATATTCAGTTCCTTGATTTTTTGGTCGGTCAACTTTTTTTCAACCAGGCGATCCAGGACCATGCGGCGGATCTGGCTCTTGGCCGCGTCATTGAGAACGGCTTTCTTTTTAGCTTCAGCGAAAGCCGGCTCTGCTTCCCGGTTAACGTTGTACAACGTGATAATGTCATCGTTGACAACAGCAACAATGGCATTCGTAATGTTTTTTGGTTTGTCCGGCTTGTCCGATGACGAACTCGATTGATCACTCTTGAGCGTCGCTTCCACCGGTTGCTTCGTGACAGCGGAGTCATTGCCGGCACATCCGCAGAGCAATAACAGGGTCAGGCTTGTAGTCACTGCCGCCAAAGTACGTTGATTCATAGTTTGAACTCGCTTCATCGTTAGATATCAAAACCGGAAGGGGGATCTGCTCCCACACTTCCGGTTTGATTTAGTTACACGCGCCAGAATCAGATCGACCGGACACTATTTCTTTTCAGGAGCGGCCGGTGCAGCTGCGTCTGCCGGCTTCTTCTCATCAGCTTTCGGCTCTTCCTTCTTACCGCCAACACTGTTCAGTACATCTTCCTTGATCGTGATTTTGGCGGTCTTTTTCAGCTCTTCCTTGATCTTCTGGAAAATCTCCTGCTGTTTGGTCGGCATGATCGCACCCTTGATCTGCTCTTTTACCTCTTCAAAAGGACGGATACCGGCCGGGCGTTTTCCGGTCAGCTTGATAATATGAAAGCCGAAATCAGATTTGACAACATCGGAAATCTGACCCTCTTTGAGTGCGAGAGCAGCCTTTTCGAAAGCCGGAACCATGCTGCCTTTGCCGAACCAGCCAAGATCGCCGCCTTTGGCAGAGGATGAGTCAACGGAATTTTTCTTCGCCAGTTCCTCAAAATTGCCACCTGCTTTCAGTTGGGCGGCGATATCTTTGGCTTCTTTTTCAGTTTTTACCAGAATATGGCTGGCTTTGATCTGTTCGCCGGACTTAAACTTGTCTTTGTTTTGCTCATAAAACTTTTTCATATCTTCATCTGAAACCTTGGATTCAACCTCAACTTTTTTCTTGAGGAATGATTCTACGATGAGCCGTTTTTTAAGATCCTGCAGTTTTTCTTCAATCTCCGCACCCTTGTCAAGGCCGTCTTTGGAAGCCTGCTGGAGGATCAGCTCGCGAATGACCATAGTGTCGAGCATCTCTTTGCGACCTTGGGGGGTGTCGGCCATAGCCTTCAGATATTCAGGCAGATTCTTCAGCTCGCGGTCAAAATCTACCGTCGTGATACTGCCGCTATTAACTTCAGCCAGTACTTTACCCTCTTTCTTTCCTTCAGTTTTCGCTCCTCCGGAAGTTGAACCGCCCTGACAGCCAAAAAGTGCAGCCACACAGAGGGAGGCGGTAAACAGTTTTGTAGTAGTACTTAATTTCACGTAAAGCTCCTTTTTGATTGTTGTGTAAGTGTATAAAACCTGTGAAAAATAGCATATTGCTCTACTCCTTGCAACACTATTTCACGACAGAGATGCGAAGGTTTTTTACTTGCCATTAAAGACCGGTGCGTTACAATGACGGCATTCAACGTAGATAAAAAAACAGAGAATTGATGTGACTGTGACCTTGTCATCCCCGTATACACTTACCGCTCTTGGCGAATTCGGTCTTATTTCCCGTATAGCTTCCCGTGTGGCCCCCCATGAGAGTGTTATCACCGGAATTGGTGATGATGCTGCAGTAACTGCGCTCACACCAGGTATGCGGTTGTTGACCTCCACTGACATGCTGCTCGAGAATGTCCATTTTCGCCGTGCCTGGCATCATCCTCACACGCTCGGGCGGAAATCGTTGGCGGTCAGTATTTCCGATATAGCTGCCATGGGAGGCATTCCGCGCTGGGCACTCCTTTCTGTAGCGATTCCATCAGATCTCCCTCTTGATTTTATCGATGATTTTATGCGAGGCTTTCTGGAACTAGCCTCAGAATATAATGTTACCCTGATCGGCGGAGACACCTGCTCATCACGTTCCGGAGTGACGATCTCTGTGACCATCATGGGAGAGCAATCTCCTGACCTAATCGTCTGCCGCTCTGGTGCCCGACCGGATGACGATATCTGGGTAACCGGCACGCTGGGTGATGCGGCGTTGGGGTTGACTCTGGTGGAGGGCTTCAACTCCTCTCAGCCACCTGATCGCTGCCGCTCCCTGAGCGGAGTCGAAGGGGTAGACTTTCTCCTCTCCCGCCTCCTCAATCCAACACCGCGCGTGTCAGTGGCTCTTGCTCTTGCTGAGGCTGGAGTGGCTACCGCCATGATAGATGTCAGTGACGGTATACGTGCTGATTTCGGCCATATTGCCGAATTATCGGGTGTCGGCGGGACCCTTCTGATTGCCGATCTCCCGCTTTCCGACATGTTCCGCTCTCTCACGGCAGATCTCCCCGTCATCCCCTATTATCATGCGATTTCAGGTGGCGAGGATTACGAAATCTGTTTTACTGCAGACTATTCCGATCGGGAAAAAATTGCAGATTGCGCGAAAAAGTGTGGCATTGCAGCCACCCGTATTGGTATAGTGACAAAATTTTCCGGAGTGAAGGTTCTCAATCGGGACGGCACTCCGTTTACCGCACGGACAGAAGGCTTTAACCACTTTACATAGCTGCTCAATTTAAACAGGACGAAAGGAATTCACATGCCTCACACCATGATCCCCTCAGACAAGGCCCGGCGTTGTGCCGATGCCATCAGAATCATCTCCGCCGAGGCCGTAGACCGGGCTAACTCAGGGCACCCCGGTCTCCCGATGGGCGCCGCTGATTGTGCTGTTGCTCTCTGGGGCAATTTTCTTGAATTTAATCCGGATGCCCCCTGCTGGCCAAACCGTGACCGCTTTGTTCTTTCTGCCGGTCATGGTTCAATGCTGCTCTACTCACTGCTACATCTGTTCGGGTATGGCCTTTCGATGGATGAGATCAAAAACTTCCGTCAGTGGGGCAGTAAAACTCCGGGGCACCCGGAGTTCGGCCATACGGTCGGCGTGGAAGTGACGACCGGGCCTCTGGGACAGGGCTTTGCCAATGGAGTCGGTATGGCGCTCGCCTCACGTATGGCTGCGGAACGTTTCAATACCTCCGATTTCAAGCCGATCAACCATTTTGTTTACGCGCTCTGCGGTGACGGCTGTCTTCAGGAAGGTATCAGCTACGAGGCCGCAGCTTTAGCAGGTCACCTCAAACTGGGGAATTTGATCTACATCTATGACAGCAACAGCATCACGATTGAGGGGAAGACCGATCTCGCCTGGTCAGAGGATGTTGAAGGGCGTTTTATCGCTAGCGGCTGGCATGTCCAGACGATAGATGGACACGACAACGATCAGATTGTGGCAGCAATTGCGGCGGCCAAGGCTGAAACCGGCAAGCCGTCAATCATCATAGCGACTACCCACATCGCGTATGGAAGTCCTTCAAAACAGGGGTCATCCGGTGCCCATGGTTCGCCGCTTGGCCCTGACGAAATTGCCGCCACCCGTAAAAACCTTGGCTGGGATGCAGCGCCGTTTGAGGTTCCAGAGGATGTGAGGACAACCTGTCATCAGAGAGTTGACCAGTTGAAGCTGAGTTATGCCTCCTGGCAGCGCGGTTTTGATACCTGGTATGCGGCTAATCCAGAGAAAGCAAAATTGTGGGATGAAATGTGGCACAGAGCTCTGCCGGCGAATCTGACTGAAGAGCTGTTGGCGGTTGTTGCCGGTAAGGATGGCGCGACCCGCGCACTATCGGGAACGGTACTGCAGAAGGTGGCGGCGCTGATTCCATCGCTGGTTGGCGGTTCAGCCGATCTCTCCCCCTCCAACAACAGTGATATCAAAGGCTCTCCTTCGGTACAGGCGGGAAACTTTGCCGGGCGCAATCTGCACTTTGGTATCCGTGAACACGCCATGGGGGCCGTCATCAACGGTATGGCTCTCTACGGCTGCTTTATTCCCTACGGCGCTACTTTTCTGGTTTTCGCCGACTACTGCCGTCCGGCGGTACGTCTGTCAGCATTGATGGGACAGCAGGCGATTTATATCTTTACCCACGACTCCTTTTTTGTCGGTGAAGACGGTCCGACGCATCAGCCGATTGAGCATGTCGCGTCACTTCGCCTCATCCCCGGTCTGCAGGTCATACGCCCGGCTGATGGCGTTGAAACCGCACTCGCCTGGCAGGCTGCTCTCCAGTATGCCGGCCCAACCGCACTGATACTGACCCGGCAGAAGTTGCCGGTGATTGACCGTCCCGCATCGTTTGCCCCGACTGATATCCTCAAAGGGGGGTATGTCGTGTCAACACCGGTTGCTGCGCCTGCCGTTGTCATCATGGCAAGCGGCTCCGAAGTGCATGTTGCGGTGGAAGCCGCCGCATCACTGGCTTCAAAGGGAATTACCGCCCGTGTCGTGTCAGTCCCCTGCCTGGAAACGTTCCTTGCCCAGTCGGCTGAATATCGTAATCAGGTGCTTCCGGTCGGCATTCCGCGCGTTGCCTTTGAGGCCGGTCGGGGCATGCCGTGGGGGAGTCTGATAGGGTGTGACGGGCTGTTTATCGGTGTTGAACATTTTGGTGCGTCGGCTCCGGACAAGGTCCTGGCAGAGCAGTTCGGTTTCACAGCACCACAAGTGGCTGAGCGGATTGCAGCATTTTTGAAAATATAAATCTTTCACCACGGAGACACGGAGACACGGAGATGTCAAAGACAAAGACTTCTTATGGTTTTACCACAAAGGCTTTAAGTGTTTGTTTTTGTTTTTCTCCGTGTCTCTGTGACTCCGTGGTAGATTGCTTTTACTAGGTTGCCATGGATCTGATCGAACAATTAAAAAAACCGCTCCTCTTCTCTGGTCTGAAAGATGCCGATCTCTCTGAACTTGCTGCTATTACGGTGCGAAGAGCCTTCAGAAAAGGGGAAACCCTGTTCAGCGAAGGGGAGGAGGCTAACGGTTTTTATCTTCTGCTGTCCGGCAGTATCAAGCTCTGCCGGATGTCTGCAGACGGTCGCGAGAAGGTGCTTCATTTTGTCAAACCGCGCGAAACTTTTGCTGAAGCCGCGTTTTTTGGTGATGGAAAATATCCGGCGGAAGCGCGCGCCATGGAGTCCGGTGAGGTGCTGTATCTGCCGCGGCAGGGTTTCATGGAGCTTATGAGCCATAACCCCAACTTTGCCCTTAACCTGGTGGTATCGCTCTCACTCATGCTGCGCCAATTTGTCCGCCAGATCGAGGAACTTTCCTTTGCCGATGTTACGTCGCGGCTGGCGTCATTTCTCGTACGGCGGGCAGCTGAAAGCTCAACCAGTTTCGGTGGGATTACCTATATTGATCTGGGGATAAAAAAAGGTGAGCTGGCGTCACGACTCGGCACTGCCAGCGAAACCATTTCCCGCACGTTCAAAAAGCTGAAGGACGAGGCGATCATAGAAGTGCAGGGGAACCGGGTGGTCGTGCATCAGATGGAAAAATTGGAAAAACTGTGCGAACGGCACAACACGTAGTCACATTACAAGCTCTTGCTCTGTCCTTTCGGGTTTGATCAGATGAACAAACTACCCATTTATTATATTCTTGTGGTGACCTACATATTTGCGTACCTGACGGTGGTCACATGCCGGGCAGAGTTGCTGCAGCAGCATTCCCTGGTAGAAAGTTCTGTCAAATTGGACATGCTTCGGGAATCCTCTTCAATTGACGTGGTTTATTCTGACGGATTTTTTTCACACACCGAGTATCAAAAGAAAACTGACGTCTCGACCCGCCCAGAATCAGCCCTTCCTCCGCACGTTATCGAGAAGCCGCAAGGGACTCTCTTCGGTGCCTGTCGTGTTGTAAAGGGAGTCCTTAAGCGTACGGGTACCGGTTCTTGCGGGCTCGTGTTTCGCCTTTCCGCATCAGCGCCTCTGAATCTTGCCGCTGTTGATTCGTTGGAGATAGCAGGCTCTTTCTCGGGTCGGTGGCGTCTTGCAATCGCCGATCTGTCCGGCTATTTGCTGAATGACAACCAGTCGACAGATATCATTATCGGGCCAAAGGGTGCTTCACTCGATCTTGCGACACTCGTAAAAAAAGTTGACCTGACCAAGGTTATGTCTCTGGTGTTTCTGCTTGATTCCAGTGAAGGATCCGCGTCCCTGGAACAGATAAAATTTTCACAATCGTTACTCGCAGCAGCACCAAAGCCTCATGGAATATGGATGTGGAACAACCGTCTGGTGCCGGGACATGAGGAAGAGGTTGTCGGCCACCTTGTGTCACACGGTATCGGGAGAGTGTATCTGCAAATAGATGATGACCCCGGACGTTTTCTCCTCTTTGTTGAAGCCGCAGGCAAAAAGGGAATCGAGGTATTCGCGCTGGACGGCGATCCGGAATACGTTAAGAATCCTGAGCCGTTGCTGCGACGGATCTCCAAAGTCGCCAATCTTGCGCGCAGCGCTTCCGGGGTGACATTTGCCGGTTTTCAGGTTGATATAGAGCCGTACCTGAACAAGGATTTTGGCCTCAGGAAGGAGTATTACGTTTCCGCTTACCTTGACTTATTGTCCCGTCTGAAGGAGCGTGGCGGGATTCCGCTTTCGGTGGTCGTGCCGTTTTGGTTTGATTCCATTCAAGTCCGTGGTGCCACTCTTCTCCAGAAGGTTATTGAAGTCGCAGATGAACTCGTTGTGATGAGCTACCGCACCAATAGTGCGGAGCTGATGGCTGTATCAATGACCGAACTGGGTTTGGGTGTGAAACTTGGGAAACCGGTACGCCTCGGCATCGAGTTGGGGCGAATTCCGGATGAGCGCCACGTTGAACTTGAGGCGGTCTCCGCCCCGGGAGACATCCAGTTGGCCGGCATGTGGTGGAAGAAAAAGGGCGATTACACCGTCTCAGGAGACCGGATTTCATTTAAAAACCGCAAGAATGAACTTCCTGCTTATATGGCAGCCCCCATTCCATTCCGGTCCTTTGGTGGGTGGGTACTACACAGCTACGAAGAGTTGGGACTGAGTAATTAAATGAACGTGCGATCTATGCTGACAGCTGTATTAATAGGTATGCTCATCATGACTTCCGCCCGTGCTTCGTACCCGGCGCCGACGCTCGATTACGACCGGGGAATGAAGGCGGCAAAGGCTGCCATCAGTTCAGGGAATCACAGCGATGCCGAACGGATTCTTGCCCGGCTCAACAGTCGTTACCCGGATAACCCCGAACTGCTCGCCATGCATGGCCGAGTGCTTTTGTGGATGAGGCATTATGATGAGGCGTATCTGACTCTGAAAAAAGCATATAGCAGGAACCGCTCTGCTTCGCTTCTCGTCGAAGTCCGACAGGCAGAGGCTTTCAGCAAACTTGCTGCCGCCGAAAAACTTCTGGCTGAGGGAAAAACAGCAGAAGGTGAAGCGCTGCTGAGCAATCTTTACCAACGGGAGATAGTTCGCTACGAAGCGGGGATGCTGCTGGCCCGCTCTACTTTTGAACGGGGTGCTTTCCAGGAAGCGGCAACTGTTCTTGCCGAACTGCTGACCAGATATCCTAAAGAAAAAGATCTGCGCTCCCGTTATGCCCAGTCGCTGATGAATACCGGTAGAGAGCGGCAGGCACTCGCCTATGTTAACTCCCTGACAGAACAGGAGCTTGACGCAGATCTTCTGGCCATCAGGGGGCGAATCCTGTTCAGAACAGGTGACGCCGACGGTGCTATCCGTTCATTCAGGGCATCCCTTGTTCAACGCTCCGACAAGGATGTGGCGGTCGAACTGGAAAAAGCCGAAATAGCACAAAAACTTAAAAATGCCGATGCCCTGATTGCAGCCGGTGACAGCCTGAACGCGGATGCACTTCTTGCCCCCCTCTGTGACAGGCAGGAGACGCTCTACGAAGGATGTCGCCGTCGTGCCGCACTTTCATCGCGGGAGAACAACCATGACCGCGCAGCTGCGCTCTATGGCCAGCTTGCGGCAGCGTATCCGGCAGAGCCCGATTTCAAGCTTCATCACGCTCAGGAGCTGGTTTATCTTCAGAGGTTTGATGAAGCTGCGGCGGTGCTTGACAGCTACCCCGACCAGAACAACAGCACCCTTCTCTCACTGCGTGGCGGGATCGCCTTCTCTCGCAAAAACTACGAAGAGGCAATCTCTTTTTACAGCCGTGCAGTGCCGGTCTCGAAAGACCCGGAAACCTCCGGGCGCTTGAATGATGCCTATAACGCTACTGTTTTAGAGGCTGCCGGTCGGCATCTGGCACAAAAAGAGTACACAGCTGCGGAAGGACTACTGGAAGAGCTGTATAAGCACAGCTCTGATCGGTACTCCTCAGGTCTTATGCTGGGAAAGGCGCTTTTTGCACAGGGAAAGTGGCGAGAGGCTGCAGACCTGTACCGGGAACTTGAACAGCACTATCCGAAGGAGCCTGAACTGACCGCACTTCGCGTCGAGGCGAATCTCCTGGCACGGGATTACCGAGCAGCGGCTGCAATCCTTCGCGAGGCACCTCCTGCCGTGCAGGAATATCTGGCACGGGAGCGCGGGGATCTGCTGTACCGGAGTACGGACAACTGGTTTAAGATCTCAGGTGGACTCTACGGGCAGTCCGGCAAAAGTGCCACCACCGAGACCGACCTCTTCCTGGCGGTATCCCAGCGGGTTAATCAGTACTCCTTGACGGCATGGACCGGAGCCATGACCAAATACTCACAGACCGATACCCAAATCGGCCTTGGAGTCGCCGGAGGCAAGGGAGAAAAATCGCCGTTTTCCTGGGACGTCAATGTTTCCATGTCACCGGAAGCCCGTAATCTTCCCCGTACTACAGCAGGAATTGAACTGACTCGTGGCTTCAGAGGCTTTGACGCCTCCCTCGGTTATACCCGGATGGATTTCAAAGATAGCAGCGCCAACATTGTTATTCCGGGACTGCTATGGTATGTGCCCTCCACGGCGTTCACTCTGTCGGAGCGGATCTATTTCGTGCCGGAGACCGGCGGATACTCGTTACTCACGACACTGCAGTATGAACCTGATCACCGTTTCCGAAGTTTTGCCAGCCTCGGTATCGGAACCAGCGCCGAACGCATATCTACCAGCCAGGATTACCAGCGGTCGCAGACGGTCTCAGGGAGAATAGGGGCCGAGTACCGCTTCACTCAGCACTACAGCATTGGGGGGGAAGCCTCATTCGAAAACCGTAGGAATCAGTATGACCGCACAGGTGCGATCCTTTACATGAGGTACTGGTGGCAATGAAAGACATCAACTACTTCTTTATTGATACCCCGCTCTACCTTAGGGAAATACTCATATTTTTTGTCTGGCTCTTTTTTCTCATGTCCATCGCCCAACTGGCCTACCTCCTGTTGCACAAGGCAATTATCGAGAGACGGGACAAGAGATTCAAGAAGAAAAAAGTGATATATTTTTCTAGTGTAACAAGACATCTTTCACAAGAAGACCACTGTATTGAGCCGCCTGCAGACGCTCTTGAGACGAAGGCGCTTATTGACGTCTGTGTTGACATTATGACCGGGGCAAGTCGGAAAAATATTGAGATTATCCATAAAATTGTACGGGAGTTCGGCATTCCTGCCTTCCTTGTAAACCGCTATAAAAAAAATAATCTATGGCTTAAGCAATATCAAATCATTGAAACTCTGGGCTTTCTGAAGCTACCTGAACTGGCAGGGCTTTATCTGGAAATAATAGACAAGGAAAGCACACTCCTTGAAAAATACAGGGTGCTGAAAGAACAAAAAGGGTACGGGTGGCTGTCTGACGTTCAAAATCCGGCTACTCGCCATCTCCACCTGATTTCCAAGGCTCTCTGGGCATTAAGTTGTCTCTGCAGCGACTCCAGCTTTTGGCGTATTATCCAGGTACTGCAGACTCCCAGTTTCATGTCCGGCAAGTACAATGAGTATATTTTCTGCAATATTATTGGCGCCTACCGACACCGTTTCCAGGTTGAGGAGCTGCTGGTGGAAACAGAAAAGCTATTGGCTGACAGCGGAGTACCCATGCTCATAAAGAGGGATTTTATTCAGGCGTGCGGTATCGCACGCTTCACGGAAAGCCATACCATGGTGGCGAGATGTACGGATTCCTTTTCAAATTCACCTGAAATGAAAATTGCCTGCATCCGGACGCTCGCTCTGATTGGTGACGATAGGTTTGAGGAATTGACGCAGCGCTATCTGGCTGATAGTGACTGGCGCGTGAGGACCGTGGCGGCCAAGGATGCTCACATCTGCTCGGACGCCATCGTGCCGGCGCTGCACAAGATGCTGTGCGATAAAAGTTATTATGTCCGTTTGAATGCGGCGCTATCATTGGCTCGCAAAGGCGATGCGGGAAGAACGGTATTGCAGGATTGCCTCAAAAGTAGTGATAAATATGAACAGGACATGGCGCTGTTTGCCTTGAAACAAGTGTAACTTATGATTACTACGGCTATTTTGTCACTCATATTGTTGGTTCAACTGGTTGTCTTCATCTTTTTTATCGTAACAAACTCCCTCTACTCAATTTCAAATATTATTGCGTTCCTGGATATCCGGGGCCAACTCGCTATATCGTCGCGTCAACATATCCGCAGCCTTGTTGCCGGCATCTACTACCGTCCGATATCTATCCTTGTTCCTGCCTACAACGAAGCTACGGTAGTCGTCACGAGCGTTGAGTTTCTTCTGGATCTTCAATTCCCGGAATTCGAGCTGGTCGTAATTAACGACGGTTCCACCGACGCAACCCTGGAGAGGCTAATCACTGCATTCAGGTTGGTAAAGGTCGAAAAACCGTTCAGGATGACGCTAAAACACGAGCTTGTCAGAGCGGTTTACATTTCTCCTGATTATCCACAACTGCTTGTTTTGGATAAGGTGAACGGCGGCAAGGCCGATTCTCTGAATGCCGGCATAAATGTGTCTCAATACCCGCTTTTCTGTACCGTTGACGCCGATTCACTTCTTGATGCCGACGCCTTAATGCGGGCAGCAAAGCTGTTTGTCGAAGATCGTGAGGTCGTGGCAACGGGCGGGATAGTGCGGGTTCTGAACGGTTGCAGGGTGGTAAACGGCAAAGTCGCCGAAATTTTTACCCCGAACAGTGCGCTTGAAACGTTCCAGTCAGTTGAATATGTCCGCGGCTTTCTGACAGGCAGGACCGCATGGAATTTCGCCAACAGTCTGATGGTAATTTCGGGTGCATTCGGCATATTCCGGAAGGATATTGTGCTGGCGATTAACGGTTACCGCAAGACCATGGGCGAGGATATGGACATTGTCGTGAGGATTCATCGGCACTGTCTCGAGCAGAAGTTGAAGTATAAGATTGCCTTTGTTCCGGATCCGGTCTGCTGGACTCAGGTGCCGAGCGATTGGGCTTCGCTGCTGCGGCAGCGCAATCGCTGGCATCGGGGTCTTATCGAGTGTCTCTGGCATAACCGGGTGATGCTGTTCAACCCCCGTTACAAAGCGGTCGGGCTTTTCGCGTTCCCCTACTTCCTCATCGTTGAGGCACTGGGGCCGACAATCGAGTTTATAGGGTATCTGCTATTTATGATACTGGCACTGCTGGGGATGCTTAATCGCGACATGTCCCTTCTGTTTATAATGCTTGCCGTTGTGTGGGGGATGTCGCTTAATCTCGGAGCAATTCTGCTTGACAACCTGATCTTCCGACGCTACGAGAGGGTGAAAGACCTGGTCAAACTTTCACTATTTGCCGTTTTAGAATATCTCGGGTACCGGCAGCTTATTGTTGTTGAGCGACTCTTTGCAACGGTACTCTATTTTAGAAAAGACCAGTGGGGAAAACAAAACCGCAAGGAAATAGTCAATGAAAAGCACAACTAGGGCCGACAGGTTTTTATATATGTTACCACGTATCGTAGTGGTGGCTGTTTTTATGCTTTTTGTGGTATTCACTGCACTCAGCAACTTTGATATCATTGAGCCTTACTTTTACCCGCTTCATTTGGTTCAGGGGAAAGTCAGGGACGTGGCACCTACTATTATTATGGGCCCCTATCCTCGTGGAGATCAAATAAGGGCTTTAAAGAGGCAGGGGACAACTGTAGACATCAGCTTATTGAATCTTTCGCTTCCGCAGGAGCTGGCACTTCATGAACAACTAAAGAAGTATGGTGCAAAAGAGGGGATTGAGGTTCTCAATTTTCCACTCAGCTACCTGAATCTGGAGAGTGCAGAAAACAAGGAAATGGTATCAAAGGTCGTGTCGTACATTCGACAGAGCAGTGGGAAAAAAATATACATACACTGCTACCTGGGAAGACATCGGGTGAAGGTGGTGGAGGATGAATTACGCCGTCAGGGGTTGATACCCTGATTACGTGGCATGTTACATAATTCAAGTCAGTTGATAGAGTGAGGAGTCGTAATGCTTATCGTAATGAACCACAACGCTACTCAGGCAGATGTTGATGCTATTTCCAGAATCGTGCAGGAGATGGGCTTCCGGGCTGAACCGATTCCGGGGAGTGAACGAACAGCAATTGGCGTACTTGGAAACCACGGGTATGTGGATGACAGCAAAATACTGGAACTGCCCGGCGTACAACGGGTTATTCATGTTTCGAAACCGTACAAGATGGTTTCACGGGATTTTCACCCCGAAGATACCATCGTCGATGTTGCCGGCGTTAAAGTCGGTGGGGGATCCCGACCGGTCGTCGTCGGTGGCCCCTGTGCGGTCGAAAGCCTGGAACAGATTGTTAAGACGGCACTCTTCGTTAAAAAGTGTGGTGGAGATATGTTGCGGGGCGGCGCTTTCAAGCCTCGCACCGGGCCGCATACCTTTCAGGGGTTACGGGAAGAAGGTCTCAAGCTTCTGGCTATCGCCGGCAAAGAGAGTGGCCTACCGATTGTGACCGAAGTCATGAGTCCGGACAATGTTGGTCTGGTAGCTGAGTATGCGGATCTTCTGCAGGTTGGCGCCCGCAACATGCAGAATTTTGATCTTCTGCGTGAAGTGGGAAAAATCCGTAAGCCTATTCTCTTGAAGCGGGGCATGAGTGCCACTGTGGAGGAGTTTTTGGCGGCGGCGGAATATATTCTCGCGGAAGGAAACGATCAGGTTATTCTCTGTGAACGGGGTATTCGTACCTTTGAAACTGCAACCCGTAACACTCTGGATCTTTCGGTTGTCCCGCTGATCAAGGAACTGTCGCATCTGCCGATCATGGTTGATCCCTCCCATGCAACCGGTAAACGCTCACTGGTGGTACCGATGGCTGAAGCGGCACTGGTTGCCGGAGCCGCCGGCGTCCTGGTGGAAGTCCATCCCGAACCGGAAAAAGCGCTTTCCGATGGGCCTCAATCTTTGACGTTTCCCGGTTTTGAAAAAATGATGAACGAAATAGGCCGGTTAACCGAATTTCTCCGGAATCGCTAAGCCTGTATACAAAACGCTTGAATTGTTCAAACCATAGGAGTAATAATTGACCAACAATTGTTCTCTCTACCCTGCCCGTTGGATGATGCGCCCGGGCGGAATGCTGAATAAAACGGGGATTGCTCCCTGCTGTGGTGTGCTGCCCTCTGTACGCGGGTTTGCCTGAAGCAGCATACTGATTCCCACAATTAAGGAACTCGCCGGAGGCCCTTAAAGCTGACGACAGGGTGGAGAGAATGAAAAAAATGGGATGCCGCGAGGCATCCCATTCGTCGTTTCAGTCATTTCAATGAACGCCAGGCAAAATATGTAAACTGAGAGGAAACTGCACATGGAAAATATTAAAGCGCTGCTTTTCAGAATAATGCTGGTATCGTTTGCTATCGCGCTTACAGGTTGTCAGGGCGGCAGTCAGTCCGCACCACAGGAAAACGGTCAAGCCTCACAGTTGCTGCTCCCGATGCCGTCAGTAGCAAAAAATAAGAAATTTTATATCATCAAGAATGGTTCTGAACAGGAAATTTTCCTCAAAGGTGTAAATATCGGAGCCACAAAACCGGGATATTTTCCAGGGGAACTTGCTATTACAAAGGTTGAATATCTGAGATGGTTTCAACAGATTTATGATATGGGCGCCAACACTATCAGAGTGTATACGACGCAAAATCCAGTTTTTTATGATGCACTTTATGAATTTAACTCCGGGAAAAAAGACCCGCTCTATTTTATGCAGGGTGTCTGGCTGAACGAAGATGATATTGCCAAATATAAGGATCCATTTGCATCGGACAAGAAAATTCTGAACGATTTCATTGCTGATGCGAAAAATCTGGCGGATGTCATTCATGGCAGGATAACATTGCCACTCAAAGCCGGTTTTGCGTCCGGGACGTACACAAAAGACGTCTCAAACTATATGATTGGCTGGATACTCGGCATAGAGTGGGATCCCTCATTTGTTGCTAATACAAATAATAAAAATACCGGCATGAATGACTATAATGGGACGCATGTTCAAACTGTGGGAGCGGCGCCCTTTGAAATTTTTCTGGCTACCGCAGGAGATGGTTTAATTACGTATGAGCAGGAAAAATATGGAGTCCAACGGCCGCTTTCATTCACCAATTGGGTTACGACCGACACCATAACCCATAGTAATGAACCACTGCATGACGAAGATTATGTCTCGGTTGATACCGAAAGAATCAAAACAACTCCGCTTTTCAAGGCAGGTCTTTTTGCCTCTTATCATGTATATCCCTACTACCCTGATATGTTCAGTTACCAGGCTGAATATATTAATTTTATTGATGACACAGGAAAAAGAAACCCCTATCGGGCGTATCTGAATGATCTGATTACACGTCATACGGTACCGGTGATGGTTGCAGAATTTGGCATTCCTTCGTCGCGCGGCAAGGCTCATGAAAACATCGTAACGGGCTTTAACCAGGGCTTTACAGATGAAGTCACGCAAGGGAAACAGCTGGCCTCCATGCTGGATGACATTCATCAGGCGGGGTACATGGGCGGACTTATTTTTTCATGGCAGGATGAATGGTTCAAGAGGACTTGGAACACGATGGCCTTTGATAATCCGGATATGAGACCATACTGGGCTAATGCTCAAACCGGTGAACAGCAGTTTGGTTTGCTTGCCTTTGATCCAGGGAATGTGCCGATTGTCACTTTGGATGGTCAAGGAAATGAATGGCCTCAAACATCGTTGGTCAGCAGGCAGGGCACGCGTGAATTGTATATGCTGTCAGATGAAAAATATGTCTATTTTATGGTGCGCGACACAGAGAGGAGTTTGGAAAATGAGCGGATTATTATACCGGTAAATGTAACGGATAACAGCGGAAGCCGAAACTATGAATCCTACAGTTTTGATACCCCTGCAGACTTTATTATTAATATCAACGGCAGCGCATCGAAAATGCTGGTCCATTCGTACTATGACAATTACTATTATCTATACGGTGAAAAGATGGGGCTGATTGAAAAGCATCCGGAATATACGGTTAAGGATAACAGCTACTTCAACAATATTATGCTGCCGTTGTCGCTAGGGCTTTATTTGCCGGTGGACAAGGTACAGATTCCCTTTACCGCCTATGAAACCGGCATGCTGACAAGCGGAATAGCTGATCCAACCAGTGCGGCATATAATTCGCTGTCGGATTGGTTTGTCCGTGGCAACACAATTGAAGCCAGAATTCCGTGGCAGTTGTTAAATTTCATGGCGCCGTCGATAGGGCAAATCATGGATGATTTTTATACACCTAATATTTCCCCTAACATAGTATCTTCCATACAGGCAGGCGTTAGCTCGTCTTCCGCGTCAGAGACTATTGTCATGAAGAACTTTCCTTTGAAAAAATGGGATATGCCAACGTATCACGAGCGATTAAAGAAATCATATTATATTGTAAAAGATAAATTCCTTACGATTAATTAGGCATAATGTCGGCTTGGATTGTCCAAGCCATAGGAGGCCTTTAAAGCTGACGACTGGGTGGAGAGAATGAAGAATGGGATGCCGCGAGGCATCCAATTCGTCGTTTCTGCACCAATTCTAAATCAAGGCGCTCTCTTCGTTGGCTCGTCTTCGGCTCCTCAACATACTGTCTGTATGCCTTCGTCGCCTCAATCCTCGCCGCCTTAATTTCACTCTTGATTTAGAATTGGAATTTCTACGGAGCAAGTCTGGGGTAGTCGGTATATCCGGCGCAACCTGGCGAGTAGAATGTTGCCTGATCCGGATCAGCTAGCGGCGCATTGTTCCGTAAGCGCTCTACAAGATCCGGATTTGAGATAAACGGTCGTCCAAGTCCGATAAGATCGGCCGCACCGCTGACCAGATCAGCTTCGGCCCGCTCACGATCGTACCCGCCGGATAGTATGACAGTTCCCCCACCCGCATTTTTGAATTCGCGGCAGATACGCTGCACAGTCGCCGCTTCCGGTTTTGGTGCTCCCATTGCCGAATGATCAACCAGATGAACGTAGGCAAGCTTGAGTTTCCCCACTGCTGCCGCCAGTTCGCCATACTGCTCTGCGATTCCTTCGTAGCTGCCGCTCATATCGTTAAACAGTCCATACGGTGAAAGCCGTATGCCGACCCGGTCAGAGCCGATTGCCGCGATTACCGCTGCCGCAACATCAAGAGCAAAGCGGTTCCGGCGTGTGTTGTCTCCGCCATACTCATCACTACGGAGGTTGGACCCCGGATCAAGGAACTGGGTGATCAGGTAGCCGTTGGCAGCATGTATCTCAACTCCGTCAAATCCGGCTGTAATGGCGTTGCGCGCTGCCTCGGCATATTCGACGATGGTGCTCTGAATATCGCCGGGTGTCATCTCGCGCGGCGTACCGTACGGTTGCTCTCCCTGGCTGTCGGTCCAGACCATGCCGCTCATCGTGACGGCAGAAGGCGCAATCAGTTCCGCTCCCTCCGGCAGGTTCAGGCTGTTGCCTACCCGACCGGCGTGCATCAGCTGGATAAAAATTTTTCCTTCTCGGGCATGTACGGCGTTAGTGATCAACTGCCACCCTTTGGTCTGTTCGGGGGAATGAATCCCCGGGATGCGCGGATAACCGAGGCCGTTAGGGGAGGGTGATGTCCCTTCAGTAATTATCAGGCCGGCGTCGGCACGTTGACCGTAGTACTCGGCCATCAGTTCGTTTGGCAGATTCCCGGGCGCCCGGTTACGGGTCATCGGCGCCATTACTATGCGGTTTTTAAGTGAGACAGGGCCGAGCTGTAAGGTGGAAAAAAGTTTCATATGTTCTATTCTCCTTTTAATTTTATCGCACTACAGGCTGTTTTTAAAAAACAGACAGCCTGCTGTTCTTTAAGTATATTTATAACACAAAGATGTCATCTGCTAAAAGGACTAATTTAGTCCATAATAGTGAAAAGGATTGTCGATCCCATGCCGAATAAACCGGAATTTCCTCTGAGGGTGTTTTATGACGGGTCGTGTATCGTCTGCGCTACGGAGATTGAGCATTACCTGCGTCAGGATCATGGTGGAAGGCTTGTTGCTGTTGACATCACTGCACCGGAGTTTGATCCGGTTCCTTTGCAGATTCCTCAGGCAAGATTCATGTATGAGCTTCACGCCGTTGACAGCAATGGCGTTGTATTCCGGGGTGTTGAGGCGTTTCAGGCCATCTGGCGGGCGTTCCCTTCTTCTGCTCTGTATGGCACTCTAAGCAGCGTGACCGCACTTCCGCTGGTCAACCCGATTGCGCGCCTGCTCTATAAGTGCTTTGCCCGAATCCGCCCGTATCTGCCGAAGAGACATAACTGCAACAGCGGCACCTGCCGGATCGACAGGAAAAGATGAACGTTTAAACCGGCGACCCGGTTATGGCCACCGGTTTTCTCATTCGGAAGGATTAGGTCGCCCGGTGAATGATCGCCGGTCCATGCTGTGTGGTGCGTGCATAGTGAACCGCCGGTCTGCCAAAGGCCATGGCATAGCCGATCAGGTGGTCATCCGGGATGCCGAGGCGCTTGCGGATATCCGGCAGCAGGTCGTTGATTGCTGCCTTGGCAAGCCCGCTCCAGACAGTACCGACGCCGTTTGCCTGGGCAAAGAGCTCAAAGTAGGAAAGGGCGATCAGGCAGTCTGGCAGCGGAGACGCCACGCTCTTTGGCGCCGAGGCGATCAGCAGGTGCGGGGCGCCGCGGAAAATGATGTCATACCGGTTCTTTTCCCACATCATGATGAAATCGGCATAAAAACCCATTCCCTCAGGAAGCGCGTTATCCCGCACCATGCGGGTCAGTCCGGACATTACCTCTTCGCGCAGCTCCGCCATGGTATCCTTGTCATCGACTACGGTAAATTGGACCTGCCGGGTGTTCATGCCGCTTGGTGCGTGCCAGGCCACTTCAAGAAGATGCTGCAGCAGCGCCGGATCGAGGTTTTCATCCTTATAGCGCCGCACCGAACGCCTCCCCTTCAGTAACATTTCGAGTTTGTCCGGGGCAGGATATCCCCCCGCCAGCGGACGGCTGCCGGTCGGTCTGAGCCCGAGAATTGATATGGCGCCGGTCGGACAGACAGCCAGACAATGCTGGCACTTGTAACAGGTTGCCTCTTTTTCGGCCGCAATAGCCGGGTAGCCGTTTTCCATAGCGATAATCATTGCCGTACAGTCTGCAACGCAGCTGCCGCATTTGGTGCACTGCTGTTTATTAACAATAAAGTCGATCATTTCAAGCTCTCCTTGTGATGTGTTTATTTGAATTGATTCGTTCTAATTCGACGTAAGTCCCTTCTCCCTGAGGGAGAAGGTGGCCGACAGGCCGGATGAGGGGGGAAATTGTGCGGCATAACCCAACATTTCCCCCTCACCCTAACCCTCTCCCTCAGGGAGAGGGGACTGTTTTCAGCCTTTGCGGCGGATTAGAACGAATCAGGTTATTTGATCTGATTACTTAACAAATGTTCCTCGTTGATACTCCTCAAAGGCAACCCGCAGCTCTTCCTGACTGTTCATGACGATCGGTCCCCGCCATGCAACCGGTTCGTTCAGAGGTTTGCCGGAAAGGAACAGGAAGCGTGTAGCCTCGTTCCCGGTTGATATCTGGACGTCAGTTCCCGACTGCTCAAAGAGCACAACGTGTTCCGGACCGACCGGATTCCCTTGTCTGTCAAAAACAGCTGCCCCGGTCAATGTATAGGCCAAGACGGTATAGCCCTCTTTTGCCGGCAGAGTGAAATTCGTAGCAGGTGGCATCATGATGTCCATCAGTACCGGGTCGATGACGATCTCCGTCACCGGTCCCTGTACACCGTTCATCTCGCCGCTGATTACTCTGGCTGTTACCCCATTATCGAGCGTTACGACAGGAATATCGGCCGCTTTAAGATCACGGTAGCGGGGCGGCATCATTTTCTGACTGGCAGGGAGATTGGTCCAGAACTGGAACCCCCACATAGTGCCGGTCGGGCTGATCTGCGGCATTTCCTGATGAATGATGCCACTGCCGGCGGTCATCCACTGCACATCTCCGGCACCGATGACCCCTTTGTTTCCCATGCTGTCCCCATGTTCGACCAACCCCTCAAGGATGTAGGTGATGGTTTCAATGCCGCGGTGGGGATGCCAGGGAAATCCGGCCAGATATTCATCCGGTGCGGATGTGTGAAAGTCGTCCAGCATCAGGAAAGGATCAAACTGCGGAACCTCATGATAGCCGAACGCACGTTTGAGATGGACACCGGCACCCTCTATTGTCGGTACACCGGCGGAGATCGATTTTACTCTTCGAGTGGTTGTCATATTGCCCCTCATGCTGTAGAGTGACTGAAATTTTGTGAACTATGCAACAAATGTACATAACATTGCAACAATGTAATGATTCGTACCAAGTTGCAATCAAAATGAGTACGAGGCGGTGAGGAGAATAGCGGCCGAGGCGTACTTCAGTACGTTGAGGAGCTATCGACGAAGCCAACAACGTAATCGTTTGATTGCGGCCTGGTACCAGTATACAGTTATAGCATGAGGTGAAATGCATGATGATGCGCTCTTTTTCTACCCGCCGCTTTATTATGGGGGCGGTTTTACTGCTGGCCGCCGCCGCACTCTTTCTGGTGATGCTGAATGGTAAAGATGTCGTGGGCATCCCGGTAGAGCGCCAGGACCTGCTGCAGACGGTTGTTACCACCGGGCGGGTAACATCGCTGGCACGGGTTGATGTGGGGAGCCAGATCCTCGGTTCAGTTGCGGCGGTGCGTGTTGATTCCGGAGACCGGGTGAAGGCCGGTCAGGTTCTGGTGCAACTGCGTGACGATGAAGCGCGGGCTGCGCTCGATCAGTCACTGGCCGCTGCCCGCGAACTTGAGGAGCGGCTGAAGCAGATCGGCGTAATAGACGGGCCGGTCAGCCAGCAGCGGGTGGCAGAAGCTGAGGCAACACTCCGTCAGGCTTTCAGCACATATGAACGTGCTCAGAAATTGTACGATACCGGTATCTCGAGTCGTGCCGACCTTGATGATGCGGTGAGGGCACGCGATGTCGCTGCCGGTGTGGTCGAACGGGAAAAGCTGCAGCGGAGCAACAGTCGCCCGCAGGGGGGGGATATCAAACTGGCCGAAGCGCGGCTGGCTCAGGCGCGAGCCGCAGTTACGGTCGCCCGGGAGCGTCTCGCCCGTATGGTCATCACCGCACCGGGTGACGGTACGGTGATCAGCCGGAAAGTCGAAGTCGGAGATGTTGCGCAGCCGGGGGTGCCGTTATTAGTGCTATCCCGCAACGGGCGTACCCAGATAACCGCCCAGATTGATGAAAAAAATCTTGGCTTATTGCGGGTTGGGCAGGTCGCTGTCGGCTCTGCTGACGCATATCCTGAAAAATCGTTTCCGGCCCTTCTTTCTACTGTCGTGCCGGCTGTTGACCCGCAACGGGGTACAGTTGAGGCGCGCTGTGACGTTGCCGATCCCCCCTCCTACCTCGTGCCTGATATGACGGTCTCCCTTGAAATAGAAGTTGCCCGGCATGCAAAAGTGTTGACGGTGCCGACGGAAGCGGTGCGGGACGCATCGACATCCCCCTGGGTGCTGGTGGCTCTCGACGGGCGGGCAATGCGTCGGGAAATCACTCTCGGAATCCGTGGCAGTGGTGCCAGCGAAGTTAAAAGCGGCCTTAAAGAGGGAGACATCGTACTGCCAGGCTCAAGCAAGGTGTCAGTCGGCAGCAGGATTCGTCTGCAAACGGCAGTACGTGAAAAAGCCGCCGGTGAAAAAAACAATGCGCATTGAATGGTTGCTGGCACTCCGTTTTCTGAAAGAGGGGCGGGCACAAACCTTTTTCATGCTGGGTGGAGTTACGATGGGAGTCGGTGTGATCGTATTTCTGACCTCCCTGATTACCGGTCTGCAGCGCAGTATCATAGAGAAAACCCTTGGAACCCAGGCGCACGTGGTTATGCGACCGCCGGATGATGAAGCCCGGCGTATCATCATGCCGGACAGTGCGCGGGCTGTTTCCGCCAATGTTGAACGCCGCGCCCAGCGGCTCAGTTCCATCCTGCAGTGGCAGCAGATTATGCGGGAACTGGAGAAACGACCCGAAGTGACAGCCGTGTCACCGTTGGTAGCCGGTCCCTCGTTCGCCATTCGGGGAAGCGCCACCAAATCGGTGGCACTGATGGGGATCGATCCGGAAAAGTACACCCGAATAGTGCCGATGTCGTCATTCATGAAAGAGGGTGAGTTCCGTATTACAGCCAACGATGCCGCTATCGGCACTGATCTTGCGCGTGATCTTGGGGTGACGTTGGGAGATAAAATCCGCCTGCAGACCGCAGACGGGCGGAGCGAAACTATTACGGTGGCAGGAATTTTCGACGTCGGTATCCGCGATCTCAACCGTCGCTGGGTTTTTATTACGCTCCGCTCGGCCCAGAACCTGCTTGATCTTGTTGGCGGCGTATCGAGTATCGACGTCACGGTACGTGATCTTTTCAAAGCGGATGCTATTGGCGAACAGCTCGCCCAACAGACCGGACTGACTGCCGAAAGCTGGATGAAAACCAACGCCCAGTTGATGGTCGGCCTCAAATCGCAAAGTGCGTCGAGCTATATGATTCAATTTTTTGTCATCATCTCGGTGGCCTTCGGTATAACGAGCGTGCTGGTCGTGTCGGTTATCCAAAAATCACGCGAAGTTGGTATTCTGCGGGCGATGGGATGTTCACGGAAAAGAATACGGCACATTTTTCTCCTTCAGGGGGGGCTTGTCGGGTTGAGCGGTTCTCTGTTCGGCAGTGGGCTGGGGGCTCTGTTGGTGACCTTCTTTGCCAGTACTGCCAAAAATCCTGACGGAACACCGATCTTTCCGGTGGTACTCGAACCGGGTATGTTTCTAGTTGCGGCGGGGGTGGCGACAGTTACCGGTATTCTTGCCGCCGCCGCTCCGGCGGTGCGGGCGGCAAAACTTGATCCGGTGGTGGCGATTCGTAATGTCTGATATCAGCAACATAATTCAGCTGACCGATGTCCGCAAAGTATACGGCAACGATGGCATTACGACCGAAGTGCTGCACGGGATAGACCTCACGCTGCAGCAGGGGGAATTCACCGCCCTGATCGGGCCGTCCGGTTCCGGAAAAAGTACCTTGCTGAATATCATCGGCCTGCTGGAACAGTCGACAAGTGGCATAATCCAGGTGCAGGGACGCGAAACGGGAGCGTTGTCAGATGAAGAACTGACACTGCTGCGGGGCAGGAGTATCGGCTTTGTCTTTCAGTTCCATCATCTGATTCCGGCGTTCTCCGCCCTCGAAAACGTCATGATGCCGCTGATGCTGGAAGCGGGACGACCTCTCGCAGCGCAGCGCGAGCGGGCAACTGCATTGCTTACCCGGGTCGGTCTGGCTGATCGACTCGATTTCAAGCCGGCCAAGCTCTCCGGTGGCCAGCAGCAGCGGGTTGCCATCGCCCGCGCCCTCGCGGCCAACCCACCGCTCATTCTCGCCGATGAGCCGACCGGAAATCTTGATACCGCCTCTGCCGATGAGATATTCAAGCTGCTGTATGAAGTAAATCAGGAATCAGGGACAACCTTCCTGATAGTTACCCACGACCCTCGCCTGGCTCATCGCTGCAGGCGGGTTGTAGAGCTGGTAGACGGCCGGATTGTTGTATGATTCTTTTGCAAAGTGAACATGTGACAGACGATACCCCTCGCGTCGTCACTGCTGCCATGAGTTTTATAATACCAGGCACAGGTCAGATCTATAACGGCAGGTTTCTTGTCGGCGCGATTTGGATGTTCATGGCAATTTATGTATGGTTTACTATTGGTTCACCGGGACTGATCTGTCATATATGTTCGGCATATACAGCGTATAGATCTTCGGGAACTGATCGCCGCAACGGCACTTGCTAGATGATATAAAGTAGCAACCAGAAATGATAAGCATTATCCGGAGAAGGGGATTTTATTGCCACTGACAGAACGCAGGGAGAATGCGAAATGCACATAGCCCGATTCCTCTTACTGGTTCTATTTATATCAGTACTGATTCCGCAGATTAAAGCAGTCGCTGCTGAACCAGAAGCAAATGAAATACAAAAAGAGTGGAAAATTTCCGCCGGTGCCGGGTTGATTGTTGCGCCGGCTTTCACCGGAGCCAAAACCTACAACCTTCTCGCCGTTCCGGATATCCGGGTTGCCTATGCGGATATATTCTTTGCCAATATCAAAGATGGGGTCGGTTACGCGGTGATTCATAGTGACGGATGGCGGGTCGGGCCGGTTGTAACGTATACATTCAGCCGCTCTGAAAAGGATGGTGGTTCTCCCTTCCGGGTCGCCGGGGCGAACAGTGCCGCCCTGCAGGGTATGGGCGATGTTCCCGGGCACAGTTTCTCTGGGAGGTTTTGCTGAATATTCTCTGAAGCCGTATAAGGTTACGTTGAACCTGCACAAGGGGGTAAACGGACATGAAGGGGCGGCCGGAGAGGCGGGTGTCAGCTACGGGGGTACCTTGATGCGCAACGGTCCACCACTGATCTACTCGGTTGGTCCGCATATCAAATTCGGCGATCAGAACTATACCAACGCCTATTGGGGAATCGCTCCGGAACAGTCAGTGCAGAGCGGTTTGGATCGGTATCACGCGGATGGCGGTATCACCGCCTATGGAATCAAAGCCTTTGCCATGGTACCGTGGACGAAAGCGGTGTCCTTCTCCGTTATTGCCGGTTTTGACCGTCTGGCTCCCCCGGTGGCCAACTCCCCACTAGTGCGTGTACGCGGCTCTGAAAACCAGGCGCTTGGCGGTCTGTTTCTCAGTTATGGTTTTTAAGCCCCTGCATCCCCGCCATCAACCGCACGACCGCCAACTCTTTTGCCTTCGCTTCAACATCAACCGTCATATTCCTGCCCCGCCAGCATTCAGGGACATCTCCCGGATCAATAAAATCTGCGTGGGGGCGCGGTGTCGCGCTCCTCCAGCCGGTTTTTGGTGATGAAATGTGGCAGTACTGCTCCTGTCCGACCGTTCGCCACGTGGCCGCTGCCTGCTCCGTTGCCTCTTCAGCAGAAAGATTGTCAGGGTTACAGCGGTGGTGATGAATGTCGTAAACCAGTGGGATGCCGTGCTCCCGGCAGAGCGGCAGCAGATCCTCCGGCGTATAGCTGACATCGTCGTTTTCCAGCGTCAGGCGACAGCGGACCGATTCCGGCAGCCCTTCGTAGACTTCTCCAAAACGCTGCAGGGCCGCTTGCTTGTCGCCATACACTCCACCGGCGTGGATATTGATAACATCCGCACCGACCATCTCTGCCAGGAGCGCCTGATATTCAAGTTCCCGGATTGAATTGGCCACGACGTCTGCATGCGGAGAGGAGAGTACCACAAACTGATCCGGGTGAAAGCTGAGCCGGATCTGCTGCTGCAGCGCAAAAATTCTGCAGGCTTCCAGAGTGGTGCCGATCGTATCCCCATCAGGCAGATCCTCAAGCGAATACCCCGCATCCGGGTGAGTCATGCGCGGAAAGAGTGGCGACATGATGCGGAATGCACCGATGCCGAGTCTCTGGACCGTTTCCAGAGCACGCTGCAGGTTGTGGGCGTTGTGCAGGCAGATTTCCGAAAGCTTGATCAACTGCCGGTCGCGGGAAAGTGGTGTCAATGTTTTGACGGTTGTGGTACGGAAGGTGACCGCTTCATCTTTAAACAGGCAGCAGAGGCCGAAACGGAGCATGTGGTTAATTCTCTTCAGCAAAACAGTCCCAGCAGTCCTGCTGCCATGAGAATTGCAACTCTTCTTTGTTTTTCATCATTTCCCCCGTTTATTCGCCCTGTAGCGGTATTTGGTTATAAGTCAGTTACTGGAATCAGAATTTCGTTGCGACGCATGAACCACGGAGTAAACGGAGCGTTGTAACGCGCCCAGACCGGTTCTCCGACAACAGTAAAGTGGTTGTCTTTGATCCATTTTGCCAGTTTTTCTTTGTTGAGCAGATACTTCTCCTCACTCCAGAAACCGGAATATCGAACGGCAGCCATCCGGCGGGTAGGAACCTGACGTAGCATGATATTTGAATCATCGGGAGTCGGCAGAGTTTCCATTGTATACGAAGTCGGCATGGTGAAACTGACGGCCCACTTTCCCTGTACACTCTGTTGACTGACCGGAGCGGTCATGGATATTTTTTCCCCCTTACGTTCCTGTGATACAGGAGCCGTCATGGTAATCTTGCCGCGTGATTTATTGTCTCCGGAGATATAGCGAAACAGCGGCCTGAACGCCTTGTTACCGGCACCTTCCAGGTCTCCGTCAACGATGATTTCTGCGAGTATCTGGGGCGCGTACTCGCGCAGCTCGAAAATATCGTCGTTTTTTATAACAGTGTAGGGGGCTTCTTCTGTTGCCATGGCGGGTACCACTCCTTTGATTATGAGTAAAGTTACCGTTACGATCAATCTGAACAGTTTTATCGCTGTCGATATGGTCATCGTCCAGCTCCTTTTTAACAAAATTTTGTTCCAGTCAGCATGAAACCTTTCTGAGCAGGTAGTGTCCGGTTATTGTGAAGTTCACACCATCCACTTTGACACCAGCGCGGCAAAAAAAGTTGTCACCGCACAGAGGAAACAGCCCCAGCAGATGTCGATCCAGACCATTCTGACCGGCCAAAGCTCCAGGATGGACAGGTTGGTCATATCGTATACACCGTAGACCACCAATCCAAACAGGGCACCCCAAGCCAGTGAAGATACCGCAAGGTGTTCCAGGTCTACTTTCGGTAGTGCGAACAGCACGATACCCAGCGGCAGCAGCAGGTAGACAAATGCGGCAGCCCAGTAGACCGGGATGATGGTGGTACCGCGAACCCGTGCATATGGACCGAGCTGGGTCAGGTAGAACCGCTGCATCAGCTTGGCCAGCCAGATGTAATCCAGCAGCAGGGTGAACGGCAGGCAGAGCAGGTAAATCTTCAGAGTATGCAGCATTTATAACACTCCTTTTCTGGGTGGCAGCGGGAAAAACGCACTGGTGTGGAGCTTGTATTTCTGGAAATCGCCGCGAACTTCGTACGGTTTTTCCAGCAGGGGAATACCGGACACCTTCAGGATTAAAATCGTGATCGTCAGCGGGCCAATGATCGTCAGCCAACCGCCTGGCAAGGCCAGAACCATCAACCAGATCCCCCACCAGAGGGTCACCTCGCCGAAGTAGTTGGGGTGACGGGTGAAGCGCCACAAGCCGGAGGTCATCAGTTTACCTTTGTTATCCGGATTTCGGATAAACATCAGCAGTTGCCAATCGCCAATGGCCTCAAAACTGAAGCCGCACAGCCAGATCGCCAGACCAAGAATGTCGAATAACCCAAAGGGCACTGCCGGTGCCTGGTTGATAAAAATAACAGGTATGGCCACCATCAGCAGCAAAATTCCCTGCAGTATAAAGACCTGCAGGAATGATCGCAGCACGAACCACTTACCCCAATCTTCGCGCCATTTCCGATAACGGTGGTCTTCACCCTTACCCCGATTGCGGTTGTGAATATGAACTGCCAGTCTGACCCCCCAGACCAGCACCAACCCCGAGACCAGCAGACCCCGCAGCGGGTAGATCCCACCAGCCAGCAGCGAAACCGCCGCTGCCAGGATAAACCCCAATCCCCAGGCCACATCGGCAATATCGTTGCGCCCCCGAATCTGGGCGGCAATGAACCAGGCGGTCATGTAAGCCAGGATGGAGGCAGCGGTTATCATAAAAATTTCAGTCATACTGTTCCTCTGGCTGCCACGGTGACAATGCCCGGACAATGTCTATCTTGAACGATAGGCTCATGGTCTTGTTTGTGTATTCTGAAATGCTGCTAAGATTATTTCCATAGACAAAATATCTTTTTATTGTTAATTTTACAATATATTTTATTTTTGTCTAGGACAAAATAAGGTATCAGATAGTTGGTAATATACCCTGTCAGAGCTGTATAAAATTAAATAATCGGGAGCACAAAAAACATGGAAGTCCTCAAAGTAACACTGGATGGCGGGAGAAGAGTGACCGCCCATCTGAATGACGGCAGGCAGGTTTCGACCGATCAACCTGTTGCAGAAGGGGGCACTGATACAGCGCCCACTCCGATCGACATTTTTCTGGCGTCGCTGGCAACATGCGCCGGTGTGTATGTGACTGATTTCTGCAGTCACCGTAACATCCCTACTGATTCAATCACGTTGACCCAATCGGCCGAATTCACAGTGGACGACAAAGGGAAACATGTATTATCTGCGGTGTCATTGTTGATACATCTCCCGGACGACTTTCCGGAAAAATACCGTGAAGCTATCGTTCGAGTCGCGGAACTCTGTGCGGTCAAAAGAGCTATATTACATCCGCCACAATTTTCAGTCCAGTTGGGCTCAACCTGATGATATAACAGGAACGTCATGAATCTCTGAGAATGTAACGTCACAATAGCGGTCAGCTGGTGAAACATGAAAGGGAATGTATGAAGATTGCAATCGTCGGCGGCGGCATATCCGGATTAACCACTGCACACCTGCTGTGCGGGGAGCATGAGGTCACCCTGTTCGAGGCGGGCGACTATCCCGGGGGACACACCAACACGCTGGACGTGACTCATGACGGCACCAACTACGCGGTAGACACCGGCTTCATCGTTTTCAACGAGCGCACCTATCCCAACTTCATTAAGCTGCTGGAGAGGCTTGCCGTGCCATCCCAACCGAGCATGATGAGTTTTTCTGCCGTCTGCGAAACGAGCGGCCTGCAGTACAGCGCCACTAGCCTTGACACGCTCTTTGCCCAGCGCAGGAACCTGTTGAACCTTCCTTTCTGGCGGATGCTGCTGGAAATATTCCGCTTCAGCCGCTCCTCCGCAGAACTGTACGGCAGCAGCGACCTGAGTCTGACCCTGGGCGAGTATCTCCGAGCCCACGGCTATTCGCCAATGTTCATCGAAAAGTTCCTGGTCCCCATGGGGGCGGCGGTCTGGTCGGCTGACCCGGCTCAGTTTTTGACCTTCCCGGCTGCGGCTTTCGTGCAGTTTTTCACCAATCACGGCATGCTCAATGTTATCGATCAGCCCACCTGGCGGGTGGTCACCGGCGGTTCCCGCCAGTATGTTGAGCCGCTGATACGGCCCTTCCGCAACCGGATACGGCTGTCAACTCCGGTGGAACGGGTGCAGCGGTGCGGCGATCAGGTGACGGTCACCCCGCGCGGCGGCGAGCCGGAGTACTTTGACCATGTGGTTTTGGCCTGCCACAGCGACCAGGCGCTGGGGATGCTGGCCGACCCGTCAGATGCGGAACGCGAACTGCTGGGAGCCATCCCCTACCAGCAAAACGATACGGTGCTGCACACCGACAGGCGGTTGCTGCCATCGCTTCCCAAGGCCCGCGCCAGCTGGAACTGTCTGCTCCCGCGCACGCAGCAGGGTCGTGTGGTGCTGACGTACTGGATGAACCTGCTGCAGAACATCAAGGCGCCGGTCGACTTTTGCGTGACGCTCAACAGCCCTGAGGCCATCGCTCCGGATTCGATCATCCGCCGTCTGATCTATCACCATCCGGCCTACTCAACGGCGGCATTCGAAGCACAAAAGCGGAGGGAGGAGATCAGCGGCGTCAACCGCACCTCCTATTGCGGCGCCTACTGGGGCTGGGGCTTTCATGAAGATGGCGTCAAAAGTGCCCTGGCGGTCTGCCAACAGTTCGGAAAGGGATTCTAGCTATGGAAAGCCGCCTTTATACCGGGCATGTCGGCCATCAGCGTCTGACTCCGGTCGGCAATGCCTTCCGTTACAGCCTCTTCTTCCTGTATCTCGACCTGGCAGAACTGGATCAGGTTTTCGAAGGTCGCCGGCTCTGGTCGGTGGAGCGGCCAAATTGGGCCAGTTTTCGACGTTCGGATTACTTTCATGCGTCATCACTGCCGCTTGATCAGTCCGTACGCGATGAGGTGGAACGTCAGCTTGGACGTCGGCCGGAAGGTCCGGTCCGGCTGCTGACCCACCTGCGCTATCTGGGGTACTGTTTCAACCCGATCAGTATCTATTACTGTTTTGCCGCAGATGGGCACACCTTGGAGGCCTTCCTGGTCGAGATTCACAACACCCCCTGGGGTGAGGAGTACCTGCGGGCCTTTGATGCCGGTACCAGTCGGCGTGACGGGGAATGGCATGTCTTCCGTCTGGACAAGGAGTTCCATGTTTCGCCGTACATGCCGATGGATATCGCTTATGACTGGCGCTTCACTGCACCGGAACAGCAATTGGCAGTCCACATGACCAGCACCCATCAGGGAAAGGAAGTGTTTCATGCCTCGCTGAATATGCAGCAGCAGACATTGACCGGCGGCAATCTGGCCGGGGTCTTGCTTCGCTGGCCGTTCATGACGGCCAAAGTTGTTGCCGCCATCTACTGGCAGGCACTGCGCCTGAAAATGAAAGGGGTGCCTTTCTGCCCGCACCCGGAAACGCTTGACGTACGAAAAGGACGCTACCATCCATGAATGATAATGAACAAATCTATAGCTCCTGCTGCCTGGAGTCATTGCCACCGTCAGGAATACTGCACAGAATTGCACGGAATCTGGTGTTAAAGGCTCTGTCAGCAGTCAGGCAGGGGCGTATTATTCTGGTTGATTGCGACCAGCGCCGGGAATTCGGTGATCCGGAGTCAACCCTGACCGCCACTGTTCTTGTAATGCATCCCGATTTTTTTCGGCGGGTTGCGTTCGGCGGCACCATTGCAGCTGGCGAGGCTTATATGGACGGGCTCTGGAGCTGCAATGACCTGACTTCTCTGATCCGGATCATGGTTCGCAATCAGGAGGCCCAGCAGGAGCTTGAAGGAGGACTGGCACGCGTGGCCGGGCCATTGCGACGCCTTCTGCACCGTCTCAACGACAATACCCGTAGCGGCAGCCGCAAGAACATTGCCGCTCACTACGATCTGGGTAACGACTTCTATCGGTTGTTTCTCGACCCGACCATGGCTTATTCCTGCGGTATTTTCGAGCGGGCCGACAGCAGCCTGGAAGAGGCATCCACGGCCAAGTTCGATCGCATCTGCCGTAAACTGGGACTTGCGCCCGGAATGCAGGTGCTGGAAATCGGTACCGGTTGGGGCGGCTTTGCCATCCACGCGGCACAGCACTTCGGGTGCCACGTTACAACAACTACTATCTCGCAGCAACAGTATGACTATTCAGCGGAGCGCATCGCAGCAGCAGGGCTTGGCGATCAGATCACCCTGCTGCAGCAGGATTATCGCGACCTGTCCGGCAGTTTCGATCGACTGGTCTCGATCGAAATGGTTGAAGCGGTCGGCCACCGACATCTGTCGACCTATTTCCGTACCTGCGCCGAGCGGCTGAAGACTGACGGGGCGGCGCTGATCCAGGCCATCACCATGCCGGACCACCTCTATGACCGGTATCTGGACGCTCCCGATTTCATTAACCGTTACATCTTCCCCGGCAGCTGTTGCCCGTCGCTGCATGCCATCTCCGACGCCGTGGCGCGCTCCACCGACCTGCGCCTGAATAATCTTGAAGATCTCTCCACGCACTACGCCCGAACCCTTCGGGAATGGAGAAATGCCTTTCAAGCCAATCTGGAGCAGGTCAGGGGCATGGGCTTCGACGAACGTTTCATCAGGATGTGGGAGTTTTATCTCTGCTACTGCGAGGGCGGTTTTGCGGAGCGCTTTACCGGTATTGTGCAGCTGCTGTTCAGCAAACCGGGATATCGCGGGGAACCGTTGCTGCATTTGTTGGAAAGAACAGGGATATGACGGCTCCAAACTGCGCAAGATACCACAGCGCTGATCGAAGGATGGCAACCGGCCGTGAATGACCTAACCCGCACGGTGATCAATGTGGTACTGTTTCAGGCCTCCTGGTTTGCGGCAGTGCTGGGAGCGGCACGAGGGATGCTCTGGCTCGGTCCTGTGGTTATGATACCGACCCTGGTGATCCATCTGGCACTTCAGGAGAATCGGCGCGGTGAAGTGAAACTACTGCTGGTGGCCGGTCTGCTCGGTTTCCTTTTTGACACCATGTTTGTGGCAGGCGGCGTCTTTACACCGCTACAGCACCTCTTTCCGCGCCCTTTCAGTCCGCCCTGGATGATCTGCCTCTGGCTGAACTTCGCCGCCACCCTAAATGTCTCCATGGCCTGGTTACGGGGAAGGTATCTCCTGGCAGGGGCCTTCGGCGCAGTCGGTGGGCCGCTGGCCTATTACAGCGGCGCCAAACTGGGAGCGATGGTGGCATTGCCGACAACGAGCGGGATACTGCTGCTTGCGATAGGCTGGGGGCTAATGACACCACTGTTGGTATGGCTGGCTAAGTAGTTCATCGCAGAAAATTGAATTTCCTGATCCTGATTCTCCTGTTCACGTCCTACGAACCAGCTCTGGCAGCGACATGCTTACCAACCTTCATCTGTGAACAGGCAGCAGAGGCCGAAACGGAGCATGTGGTTCCTTGGACTTAATTATGCCTCTGCCGCAAGCGAGCGGAGTACCGCATCATCATACGACGTCAGCGTTAACGGGATAAGGTCACGAATGGCGTGTTCACGGCAGATTACCTCGTTTTTAAGCCCTTCGATCAGCGGCATTGAAACCGATGGCGCGACCGGCGTGATGAAGCCGACCCAGTAGGATGACAGCCGCGGAGTCAGTACCGGCACCGGCAGGATATAGAGATTACGACCCCTGATACGTCCGAAGCGCTCCATCATCTCCTTGTAGGTAATGACGTCCGGTCCGCCGATGTCGAACGTTCCGCCGGTTGTGCGCTCATCCTTCAGGCAGCCGACCAGGTAGCTGATGACATCCTCCACCGCAATCGGCTGGCAGAGCGTCGTTACCCAGCGCGGGGTGATCATGACCGGTAGTCGCTCGACCAGGGCCTTGACCATTTCGAACGAGGCACCACCGGCGCCGATGATAATGGCGGCGCGTAGAAACGTGGTGGCAAATGTTCCTGAGCGTAGAATATCAGCCACTTCGAGGCGGCTTTTCAAATGTTCGGAAAGATCATCGCCGGTTTCTCCGAGGCCGCCCAGGTAGATAACCCGCCGGACACCCGCTTTTTCGGCGGCCCGGACAAAGTTTTCGGCAGCTTCCCGGTCGCGCCGTTCGAAACCGGCCCGCCCTCCGGCCATGGCGTGCACCAGATAATAGGCAGTGTCAACGCCGGCCATTGCCGCCGGCAGTGTCGCCGGTTCCAGCAGATCCCCCTGTACGATTTTGATGTTTTCTTCTGAAATGGCGCCCGCTTTACGCACCAGGCAGCGCAGCTGCAGGTCTTCAGCTCGGAGGGCATGTATCAGCCGTCGCCCGATAAAGCCGTTGGCACCGGTGACGAGCACAATTTTCCGGTTCATGGCTGTACCTCGGCAACAAGGAATTGGCGGCGGATCTCTTCCATGCGGCTGCGGTTTTTGCCAAGATCGGAATAACCGAGGCGCGACGCCGAGCGGAGTTGGATGACGCTCTGCGCCCGGTCCAGCAGGAATTCGCCATCATCGACAAACAGTGTCGTACGCAGTTCCACCCGCAGATAGCCGGGCTTCTCTTCAATGATGGTGGTGTCGCCGCGTCGACTGAGCACCAGCTTCAAACGGGCAAAGGCCCTGTCAGCTTCACCACTGAAAGTCAGCGGCGCTATCCGGTGCTGCTCGTCATCAGCCCCGCTTGATACGCAGTTGGGAGAAGCGGGGCAGGAGGCGAGGGTGTTTCCCTTTGCTCCCAGATTATTCGGGCGTTCACCGGCACAGCCAAACATTCCCAGTAAGCCGATTGTCATAATGAATAATTTCCTCATATTTTTTTGCATTGCTATATCTCCTTGCTCCACCAGAACAGCCGCAGTGCCGCTCCCCCGAAACAGACAAGGGACAGCCAGCCTGCGGCAGGATGATGTACCCCCCTCATATAAAATGCAAGTGCAACCAGCAGGGCGATCCAGGCGAGTTGCTTCAGCCAGCGGTGCAGAGATCGCAACAGATAGCGGCGATCCTCTTCCGCCAGATGCACTGACAGATCACCCTGATGAGCGGTGTCCACCAGATGACGGAATTTGACCATCGTCAGCGGTAGCTGCTGCAGTTCATGACTGACCACCCCCCAGAGAGTGCCCTGTTCACCGAGCGCACGGGGTAGACTGCTTTTCAAAATCGGCAGTATGTCCTTAATGCCGTTGAAATTTTCAATATAACTGGTGCCGAGTCCTTCAATAATCGAACTTGCCCGCATGACATAGATGATCTCCTGGGGGAGCTTGAAGGGGTACTCTTTCAGGGCGCCCATCACGCCGAACGCCAGCTCCTGCATCGATGTGGCACTGAGGTGGGAACTGTCAAAGATGCGGAAAATCTCCTCCGCAAGTTCGGCCAGCTCATTCTGGGGGACGCTGTCGGTAACTATTCCCAGTTTGCGGCTCGCATGCACCAGGAGCTCAAAGTCCCGTTCGTAGGCGGCTTTTACCATGTTGATCATGGCCAGACGGGTTGTGTTGGGAATTCGGCTGACCATGCCGAAATCGAGCAGCACCAGCTCGCCGCCCGGTGTTACCAGCAGGTTGCCGGGGTGGGGGTCGGCATGGAAAAAACCTTTGACCAGCATCTGCTCCGTATAGAACAGCACCAGTTTCTCCATCAATCCGGCAAAGGATATATCCAGTCGTTGCAACCCTTCCCGATCATCAAAGCGATACCCCTCTTCAAAACTCATCACCAGTGCATCCTTCGAACTGACTTCGGGATACGGGGTCGGCATGCGAATGCCGGAGGAGGGATACGCCTGGCGAAAGCGCTCCAGATTGGACAGTTCGGCCGCCATGTCAACTTCCTTCAGGATGGTGTACCGGAAGGCTGACAGCACCGCCTCGATGGAGTTGCGGGTGTATTCGGAAAAAAGAGGTCGCAGCAGTGCCAGAAACCAGCCGAGCAGGCGGATATCTTCCCGCACCACCAGTTCAATCCGGTTGCGGCGCAGCTTGACCGCGACCTCTGCGCCATTCTGCAGCCGGGCACGGTGAACCTGCCCGATGGAGGCGCAGGCTAACGGCTCCCGGTCGAAATAACAGAAACAGTCCCGCTCCCCGAATGCCCGACCGTATACCTCGAGAAAATCCTGTTCCGGCATGGCTGGCAGCTGATCGTGAAGTTGCCGCAGCGACTCCAGATAGCGCTCGTCGAAAAAATCAGCACGGGTGGCAAGCACCTGAGCCAGCTTGATAAAACTGGCTCCCAGACGCTCAATGGCCGAAACAAGAGGCCGGGGAGCTAGCGGATGGACTCCCAGCCAGCTGGGGCGACGCCGTATCAGCAGAAAAATCGTCAGCAGTACTCGAAAGACGGTGTAAATACGGGCCGGGTGATACAGCCGGATCAGTAGCGAAATCCTGCTCACCTGATCAGGACTGTCCCTGCCGCAGCGTGGCCAACTCCGCCCGCAGAGCCTCTACATCGGCGCGGGTTGCGAGTCCCAACTCGTCAATGGCTTCTTTCAGCACCTCTTTGATTCTTCCCTTAACCTGCTCCCGCTCTTCGCCCCCTTTTGCTACGGCCTGATCGAAGAACTCGCGGGCCTTGCGGTCGCTCTCCGCGCTGCAGCTCCGGGCCGACTCTCCAGCCTGCTCGATCTTTTCCTTGGCCATCAAGGCGCTGCCAAGTCCGAAATAAAACAGTTGCTCCAGTTTATCTTTCATGCTGTTGGTCTCCTTTGTCACTTGTGTGACGGCTGTTCAGTTCCGCCAGGATGCATTCATACGCCGCTATCGATGCGGAAAGTCCGGCATCTCCGATAGCGCCCCTTCCGGTCCAATCGTTCCCCTGTCTGATGTACATGTTCTTTAAAATTCCGCGGATGTACGGTTCTGCGCGGGCACGATCCTGCTGTACCATTTTGTCCAGTGAGTTGTACACAGATTCGAATTCTTCATCATAGCGATTATCTATAAATGCGGTCATGGACATACGGCTTACTCCTGAAAATTCGCTTCGGCGGCTGTTCGATAAAAGAATGCTCAGACTTTTTAGTAGACAAACTTTTAATTTGTTGTTAATTTTACACACTATTTATTTTTTGTCTAGGACAAAATAATGACACTTACACAGAATTCACAAAATTCACAAAATTATTCAATTGCCGAGATAGAGCAGGAAACCGGCATCAAGCGCGACACCCTGAGAGTGTGGGAACGACGCTACAATTTTCCGGTTCCGCTGCGAAACGAGCGCCGGGAACGGATTTACAGCAGTGAACAGCTGAGTCGCCTGCGGTTGATCAAGCAGTTGATGGACAGCGGCACACAACCTGGTAAGCTTGTCACGCTGGACAAGAGAGAACTGCACGCTCTGGCTGAACAGCACGTCTGCAGATCAGTATCTTTTCCGGGCAGCGGGGTGCTGGATTTACTGACCGGCGGGTCACTGTGCGAACTGCAGCCCCGGCTGGAAATTCTGCTGAAAGAGCTGGGGCTGCACGATTTTTTATCGAACGTGGTGGCGCCGCTGAATCATGCCGTCGGAGAGGCCTGGTTTGCCGGAAAACTCGGCATTCTTGATGAACATCACTATACCGAACAGATCCGGATGATTTTGACTGCAGAAATGCGCCGGACAGCACGGAATGATGGAGCGCGTCCCAGAGTACTCCTCTCTACCATGCCGGGTGAGCCGCACGGTATCGGCCTGCTGATGGTTGCCTGCACGCTCTCTCTGGAGGGTGCCGAGATTCTGTCGCTCGGTGTGCAGACTCCGCTCGAAGAGATTGTCCGTGGCGCGGTTGAGAATAAGTGCGCCATTGTCGGGGTCTCCTGCAGCGAATATCTCCGTCGGCGCACCGTCGCTTCGCAACTGGTCAGGCTGCGCAGCATGCTGCCGGAGAATATCGCCCTCTGGGCAGGCGGCAGCGGTCTGCGCAACATTACGCTGCTGCAGGAAAATATCCGGATCTTCAGTGATCTCAGCCAGATTTCTGCAGCACTTCAGGATCAACAAATCCGGTCTTTGACCGGGTCAAAACGCATCAACAGCAGTAAAAAAAGGAGCAACAACCATGAACTTTTCTGAACTGTTTACCAATCCCGGGCTTGGTGTCATGTCAACCGCCGCCGCAGACGGCAGCGTCAACAGTGCCGTATATGCCCGTCCCCACGTCATCGATGACACAACCCTCGTCTGGGGTATGACCGACAAGCGGACGTATCGGAACATCTGCGAGAACCGTCACGCTTCATTCCTTTTCAAAACGAGCAGTCCCGGCTTCAGTGGAATCCGGCTGACGCTTGAACTGATCCGCACCGAAGAGGAGGGCGAACTGCTGGAGACGATCAAGGCAAATGCGGACGTGGTTGTCGGTCCGGGCGCCGGTGCCGCCGTTACCCATGCCGTCTGGTTCAGGGTTACGGAGATCAGGGAACTGATTTGAGTGGGAATTTTGTAGCCGGTAACGGAGTGTGGCAAGCTCGATGCATCTAAGGCGCTGTCGATATTGTGTGGTATACTTGTGCTCGATACAAGACGGTTATGACGTATTGGAAGTAGGGGCGAGTACCGGCTATGCACAAAAACGTTGCTCAACGTGAGCGAAATATATGGCATGTCTCGACAGACCATGATGTTCTGACTGTGCTGAGATCAGGTGCGAGCGGACTTGATGACGCCGAAGCCGCGAAACGGCTGGAGCGCTTTGGCGCTAATACGCTCGTCAGAGCGGCCAGTGACGGACCCTGGCTGATCTTCTGGCGTCAAATCAACACCCCCATCGGCTGGCTGCTGATCGCCGCCGGGTTCATGGCGGTCGCGCTCGGAAAGTATACCGACTCAACTGTTGTGTTTGGTGCGGTGGTGGTTAATGCCGTTATCGGTTTTCTGCAGGAATACCGGGCAGGCAAAGCTATCGATGCGCTCTCTTCACTGGTGCCGCGAGTCGCAATCGTTATCCGTAACGGTCTCTCCCGGGAAATTCCGGCGGAGGATCTGGTGCCGGGGGACGTGGTTACGCTGCAGAGCGGTGACCAGGCGCCAGCGGATCTGCGACTCTTTCAGGTGAAAAATCTGCTGGTGGATGAAGCGGCGCTGACCGGAGAATCGCTGCCTGTTGCCAAACGCGGTGGTCCGGTTCCGTCAGATGCGGCGCTCGGTGACCGTTTCTGTATGGCCTATAGCGGGACTCTTGTCGTACAGGGTACCGCTACCGGGGTCGTCGTCGCCACCGGAGCTGCGACCGAACTCGGGAAAATAAACGCCCTGCTGGATCAGGCGATTCAGCTCGAAACCCCGCTGACCCGCCAGCTGGAAAAAGTGACGTTATGGATTACCGTCGCAGTTGTCGCCATGGTCGTCGTGCTGGTCGCATTCGGTATCCTGGTAAAAAACGCCCCGATTGCCGAAGCGCTGATGGTGGCGGTTTCACTGGCTGCCGCCGCGATACCGGAGGGGCTGCCATCAGTCATCACCATCGCTCTGGCCATCGGTGTCCGCCGTATGGCAATGAGGCATGCCGTGGTGCGCCATCTACCGGCGGTTGAGACGCTTGGCTCCACTTCAGTCATCTGTTCCGACAAGACCGGCACCCTGACGCGCAATGAAATGACCGTTCAGGCCGCCTGGCTTGAGGGGAACGAATATCGTCTTTCTGGTGTCGGTTATGCACCTTTTGGAGAGATAGAACAAAACGGCCGGCGTCTGGTGACCCTCCCGGCAGCGGTGCAGGAACTGGTGACGGTGGCACTGCTCTGCAATGATGCCTCCCTGCGACAGGACGGGGATCTCTGGTCCATTTCCGGTGATCCGACCGAGGCGGCGATGGTGGTTGCCGGTCGGAAAGCCGGTATTGATGAGCATGAATTGCGCGGTCGTCACGAACGGCTTGATTCGATTCCGTTTGAATCGGACATCAAATTCATGGCGACTCTCAACCGTTTTGATGGCGGGAGCAGAATCCTGCTTAAAGGCGCCCCGGAAACGGTTCTTGATCGCTGCAGCCTTGGTGAAGAGATGCAGCGCAGGGCGGTGGAGGCTATGGAAACCTATGGCCGCCAGGGGATGCGTGTCATCGCCTTTGCCTGGCGGGAAGCGGGCAGCAGCACGCAATTATCCGTGGCAGATGTTCAATCAGGCCTGACGTTCGCAGGCCTGGTCGGCATGATTGATCCGCCGCGCAGTGAGGCGTTGGACGCCATCCGCATCTGCCACTCTGCCGGTATTACCGTCAAGATGATCACCGGGGATCACCCCACCACGGCAGAGGCTATCGGTCGTCAACTCGGCCTGTTGTCTACCGCTCAATCACCGGTGCTGGGGCGTCAGTTGGAGGGGCTTTCCGATGTGGAGGTTCAAAAAATTGTCGCACGCACGAACGTCTTTGCCCGGGTCGCCCCGGAGCATAAGATCCGGCTGGTTCTGGCACTGCAGGCGTTGGGGCATGTCGTTGCCATGACCGGTGACGGCGTCAACGACGCACCGGCTCTTAAACAGGCCGATATCGGCGTTGCCATGGGCATCACCGGTACCGCCGTCTCCAAGGAAGCCGCCAAGGTGATCCTCGTTGACGACAACTTCGCCTCCATTGCGGCTGCGGTTGAGGAGGGGCGGCGGGTCTACGACAATCTGATCAAGTCCCTGGCCTTCATACTGCCAGCCAACCTCGGTCTGGCATTTACCCAGAGTGCTGCCATGTTCTTCTTCCCGACGGTTCAGGTAGATGGCGTCCGGGTGCTGCTGCTGACCATGTCTCCGAGTCAGACCCTCTGGATTAATCTGATTGCCAGCGTCACTCTGTCGGTCCCGCTGGCCTTCGAAGTCCTTGAGCCGAATGCGATGGCACGCCCCCCCCGACTTCCCGATGCCCCGGTATTTTCCGGTTTCATTGTCACGCGTCTGGTTGTTGTGGCCACTCTGATGGCGGCAACCGCCTGCGGCCTCTTTCTGATGGAATATTTCAGGATTGCCGGTTCGGGACCAGTATCTGCAACTATTCACGCCATGGCGCTGGCAGAGGCTCAGACAAGCTGTGTGACTGCTATTACCTTCTCACAGATCTTTTACCTGCTCAACTGTCGCTCCCTGCGCAATTCCTTTTGGTCTCAGGGGCTTTTCAGCAATCCGTCAATCTATATCGGTATCACGGTTTTGCTGCTGCTGCAGGCCTGTTTTGTCTATGTCCCGCCACTGCAGAATTTGTTTGGGACAGCTGCTCTCGATAGTGAGGCGTGGCTTCACGCCGCTCTGGCTGGAGCGGTGGTACTGCCGGTTATTTCGTGCGAAAAATGGATCAGAAGTCGCAGTAAATTATTTATGTAGGGAGGAACCATGCCGGAAAATTTATTGATACCATCGGTTGATCTGAGAATCGGCTCTTTAGAGGAATATAACCGTCGTCAGAAGGAGAAAGCGGCGGCCCATCACAGAAAACCGAAGCCGCGACCATGTATCACCATCTCCCGTGAATTCGGCTGTGAGGGGTATCCGGTCGCCGAACGGTTACGGGAACTTATGATGCAAAGAACAGGGGATGAGTGGGTGCTGATCGATAAGGCGGTACTCGAAGAGGTGGCACGACACCATAATGTTTCCGAGGACATCCTGCAGGCGCTCGGTGATAACAATCAGATCCTGAACGAGGTTCTGGCAACCTTCTCGACGCGTTGGAAGAGTGACCACGAGTACTTTAAGCTGCTCTGCCGTCACGTTGTGGCGCTTGCAGAACAGGGAAATGTAATCATTTCCGAGTTGGGGGGAGCCATAATCACCCGACATGTTGAACATTCTTTCAACTTCAGAATTTACGGTTCCGAGGCCTTTAAAGTAGCCACGCTTGGCCACCGTCTGCAGATGGAGCCTGAGGCTGCTGAGAAGATGATGCACCGACAGCAAAAGGCACGTGATCATTTTACGCGGGATTTCCTCAGTCGGGATGACCATGATCCGCTGCTGTATAATGCACTCTTCAATAATGACCGTACGCCGCCACAGCAGATCGCTGCAACGATCGTCGCGTACGTCGAATCGGCGCTTCGCATCGGTGTTCACCCGGAGCCTGAGCCATGAAAACCTGGAAATGCGAAGTCTGCGGCTATATTCACAGCGGCGCTGAACCTCCGGTGTCGTGTCCCATCTGCGGTGCAGAGCAGGACTGTTTCAGTGCTCTTGAAATTACTATTGCACCGAAAGAGCCGGTTGCGACAGATGCCTGGCAGTGCGGGGTCTGCTCCTATCTGCATCGCGCGCCGACTCCTCCGGCGACCTGTCCGGTCTGCAGCGCCACCGGGAGTCTGTTCACTCCGCTCCACAAGGACGACGCACCGGCTGCGTCGACTGATGACATTGAACGCATTGTCATCCTTGGTGGCGGTATCGCCGGGTTGACTGCTGCAGCGGAGGCTCGCCGCCAGGCCCCGCACGCCGCGATTACCCTGGTCTCGCGCGAACAGTCGCTCCCTTATTATCGGCTGAATCTGACCCGTTATCTGGCCGGGGACATAGCGGAGAGCGAGCTGCAGATAGAGTCTACTGAATGGTTTGAGGAACATGCCATTGCATACATGCACGCTGAAGCAACGGCGATTGACCGGGAACGGAAACAGGTTAACCTTCGGGACGGTCGCCAACTTGGCTACGATCGTCTTGTGCTGACCAATGGCGCCCATCCGTTTATCCCCCCGTTTCCGGGCGCCACGCGTGACGGGGTGACCGTGATGCGCACCCTTGAAGATGCCCGGACCATACTGCGGCGTCTGCGCCCCGGAATACGGGTTGTCTGTATTGGCGGTGGCCTGCTGGGACTTGAAACTGCCGGGGCGCTGGCCCGTCAGGGTGCAATCGTTACGATTGTGGAGGGTTTTGCTTCACTGCTGCCGCGTCAACTGCCGCCACGGGCGGGGAGCATGCTGCAGCAGCGCCTGGAAGCACAGGGGATGACGGTCTGCTGCGGTGAGACGGTAAAAGAGCTGGCCGGCGATGAAAGTGTGCAGGGGGTGCTGCTGGAGAGTGGTCGTCTGCTGCCGGCCGATCTGGTGATTGTTGCTGCCGGAGTCCGGCCGAACAGCTATCTGGCCCGGCAGGCGGGGCTGGCGGTACATCGCGGTATTGTTGTTGATGACCGGCTGATCAGTTCTGATCCGTCAATTCTGGCGGCGGGAGATGTGGCAGAACATCGCGGTACGCTCTACGGCATCTGGCCCGCCGGATATGCCCAGGGTGCTGTGGCGGGGTGTAACGCCGGAGGCGGAAAAGCCCTCTTTGGGACGCTTGCCGCGTCAACCAGAATCAAGGTGCTTGATGTCGACCTGTTCAGCTGCGGCCAGATACACCCGGAAGATGCCAGTACGTCACTGTATGAGTCTGAGGATGGTGGTGTCTACCGTGCAATCTACTGCTGTGACGGTCAATTGACCGGTGCGGTGCTGTATGGAAATACTGCGGGTGCCGGTCGGTTGAAAGAGATAATTGAAAGCGGACGCCAGATTTCGGAATTCCCTGAGCTTGCAGAGCTGTTTCCCCGCCTGGTATCGTCCCGAGAAGAGAGGAAAATAGTATGAGTACCGCAATTAGAATCGGCGTCAGCGCCTGTCTGCTGGGAGAACATGTCCGCTATGATGGTGGTCATAAACATGACCGGTACATCACCGATACCCTGGGAGCATATTTTACCTTTGTGCCGGTCTGTCCTGAGGTCGGCTGCGGGTTGCCGACTCCTCGCGAGGCGATGCGGCTCGAAGGTGATCCTGCCGCCCCGCGTCTGATGACCCGCCAGACCCGGGTCGATAAAACGGAGCAGATGCTGGCGTACTGTGCCACAAAGATCGGAGAACTTGAGAACGAGGATCTCTGCGGTTTTATCTTCAAAAAAGACTCTCCCAGCTCCGGCCTGTTTCGGGTCAAAGTGTACAACAATGGCCAGGCGCAGAAAAACGGGAGCGGACTTTTTGCCGCTGCAGTGGCGCGCCATTTTCCGCTATTGCCAATGGAGGAGGAGGGGCGCCTTAATGATCCGGATATCAGGGAGAATTTCATCAAGCGGGTCTTCAGTTATCGCCTCTGGAAGGATTTTTTGGCGGGAAAGCCGACGGTCGGGCGTTTGGTGGAGTTTCACACCGGCAACAAGCTGCTGATGATGGCGCACTCTCCGCAGATCTATCGCGAGATGGGAGTGATGGTGGCGCATGGTGCGGAGGTGGCATTGGCGGATCTGCTGCGGCGCTACGAGGACCTTTTTATGAAAGGGCTGGCACTTCATGCAACCGTTAAAAAGAATACTAACGTGCTGCAGCACATCATGGGGTATTTCAAACAGCAGCTTTCTGCGGATGAAAAAGTTGAGCTGCTGGAGGTTATCGGCCAGTATTATGACCGACTGCTGCCGCTGATTGTGCCGGTGACGCTGCTCCGCCATTATATCAACAAGTACGATCAGCAGTACCTGAAAGGGCAGCTGTATCTGGCTCCGCATCCGGCACAGCTGATGCTGCGAAACCATGTGTAGCTCTTAATATATGGTGTTTCTACAATTTGAACTGACGAACAACTCTTTGAAGCTCTTCAGCATTGTCACGTAGTTCTTTTGCCGCAGTAGCAGAGTCATGTGCGCCTTGAGATGTTCGTTGCATGACTTCTGTTATTTGATGCATATTATTGGAGATTTCGCTTGTCGTTGCGGTTTGTTCCTCGGCCGCAGTTGCAATCTGGTTGACCTGCATAGCAACATCATTGATCTGCTGAAGTATATCCTGAAGGGCATGGCCTGATTTTTCGGCCCCTACAGTTCCCGTTTCAACCTGGCGAACCCCCAGTTCCATAGCGGCGACGGCACGCTTTGTTTCGCCCTGGATGGCCTTGATCATCTCACCAATTTCTCGCGTGGCTCTTGTCGTTCTTTCCGCCAGTGCCCGGACTTCATCGGCCACAACCGCAAACCCCCTCCCTTGTTCACCCGCCCTGGCGGCTTCTATCGCCGCATTGAGAGCTAACAGATTTGTCTGGTCGGCGATATCTTCGATTGTTCCTATGATGGCTCCGATCTGATCTGAGCGTTTGCCAAGGTCTGCAACGGTCCGTGCTGAACTTTGCACGCTTTCGGCAATCTGGCTCATAATGGCGATCGTATTGTCTACCACCTCTGCTCCGGTATGCGCTAATTGATATGCTCTTTGCGCACCCTCAGCCGCCGTTTGGCAGTTCTGGGCAATATAACTTGATGTTGCAGACATCTCTTCTCCCGCCGTAGCAACAGTTACCGTTTGAGATGCAACTTCCTTGGCACCAGTAGCAATTTGATCAGATGTTTTTTGCAGTTGCCGGGATTCAATGGCAACTTTTTCGGATGACTGCGATATATGAGAGATAATCTCCCGCATGGTCATCTGGAGGCTTCTAATAGAGCGGATGATCACACTTAACTCATTGTTGCGTTCGGCGACAATTTCCTGGGTAAGATCTCCATTGGTCATTTTTGAAAGATAAGCAAGAATACGCTGCAGTGGTTCATTTATTGTCCAGAACAGTAGTGCGCAGAAAACGAGTCCCAGTAAAACAAAAATGGCAGTTGAGACAATTGCAACAGATAACGGTTGCGCATGCCCCGCGCTTACGGCAGCTATAATGCAAAAGCTGTAGCAGGTACAAAGCAGTATGATTCGAAACCGGACAGTCAGGCCACGGTAGAGTTCAAATAAAAATTTCATTTTACCCCCTTGTTTCTGTAAGTTTTTTCACAGTTGTAGTTGCCTCAGAGGGCAATTTGTTCAGGAAAAAAAATTATGGTGAACCATCACAGAATATTTTCCGCTCGTCAACAAAGTTTTATACAATTTCATCGATTTCATTGACCTCAGTTTTAATTAGAATGGATTTTACCCTGTTTTGGATATAATACGTCTGACAGTATAGAACCATGTCTGAAGCAACAAATCTCCTTGAAATCTCCTTGACAAAAACCGGGTCGCTTATTACCTTTAAAATATTGGCACTCACCAGTAGCGAGTGCTAATTTTTTGGGGTCTCGACATGAATATTGAACTTTCACCCCGCAGCAGACAGATACTGGAAGCAATTGTTGAGGATTACATTGCTACCGCAGAACCGGTGGGGAGCAGTGCTGTTGCCCGCCGTCATGCCCTGACGCTGTCGTCGGCTACCGTGCGCAATGTTATGGCCAATCTGGAAGAGCTGGGACTACTGACGTCTCCGCATACCTCGGCTGGTCGAATCCCGACGGAAAAAGCGTACCGCCTGTATGTAGATTCTCTGGTCGCCTTGCGTCAGGTCAGTCGTGAAGAAAAGCGTCAGATTATCAGTCACTGCCGTCAGGCCGGTGTCGGCATTTCCGGCATTTTGAAAGAAACCAGTCGGACATTGTCGCAACTTTCGAACTATATGGGGATTGTAATTGCCCCCAATTTTACCGCCGACGTATTCCGCCATATCGAGTTTATCCGAATCGGGCAGAAAAAAATTCTGGCCATTCTTGTTTCCAGTAAAGGGGCCCTGCAGAATCGCCTGATAGACACGGATGACGACTACAGTTCAGAAGAGCTTGTCAGGATGGGCAATTATCTGAATGACAAAATGCAGGGCTTGACGATCAATCGGGTCCGTGAGCAGATACTTGAGGAGATGGCGTCGGAAAAAGCGCAGTACGATCAGCTCCTGTCCCGTGCCCTCAAGATCAGTGAACAGGCGGTGCGGGTGGAGGGGGATGAGATTTTTGTTGAGGGACAGGCCCGTATCCTTGATCAGCCCGAATTCAGTGATGCCGGGCGGATGAAGGAGATTTACCAGGCGTTTGAACAGAAGGGGCTGCTTGTACAGCTTCTGTCGCGCTGTATGACGGCGGATGGCGTACAGATCTACATCGGAGCGGAAACTTCGCTCAGCCAGTCAGCAGGTATCAGCCTTATCACCTCCCGTTTTGTTACCAGCAGCAATACGGTCGGGATGCTCGGGGTAATCGGCCCGACTCGCATGGGATACTCGAGTGTAATACCGATCGTGGATTATACCGCCCGGATGGTCAGTAAACTGTTAAGTGAAGCATAAACCGACTCCAAATCAAAGCGCTGTCATCGTTGGCTCGTCTTCGGCACCTTACCGTACTTGATTAGTACGCTTCGGCGCCTCAATCCTCGCCGCCTTGATTTCGTCTTTGATTTGAAATCGGCATAATTTCCATTTTAAAAAGGACTCTAACTATGGAACCAAAAGATATTGTAGAAGTACCGGTACCTGACGCCGCAGACGAAGAGACCGCCGCCCCTGAAGGTGCTGCCCCGGAACATGTGTTGACGCTTGAAGATCAACTGGCAGCCAAGGAAAAAGAGGCGCGCGAAAACTGGGATCGCTTTCTGCGCGAACGTGCAGATTTAGAAAACTATCGCAAGCGGGTAGGGCGTGAAAAGGAAGAATTGCTGAATTACGGCAATAAAACACTCCTTGAAGAAATATTGCCGGTTATTGACAACCTTGAACGTGCCCTTGCCCACGCGTCAGAAGATGGCCAGGGAGCCGTTGTCGAGGGGATTCGCATGACCCACGGCATGCTGCTGACGGCACTGAAAAAGTTCAGTGTCACCCCGATTGAAGCGGTTGGCGCACCTTTTGATTCAGCCTTTCATCAGGCGATGGCCCAGGTGCCGACTGATCAGTACGAGCCGAATACGGTTGTTGAAGAGTATCAGAAAGGGTACATGCTGAAAGAGCGTCTGCTGCGCCCTGCCATGGTAACCGTTGCGACGCAGATAAAATAATTTCTGTCAGGCCTTGTTTTTTATAATCACGATGAATATCTTGCCAATAGAGTATCTAAAAAGGAGGACAAAACGTCATGAGTAAAGTAATAGGAATCGATCTCGGAACAACTAACTCTTGTGTATCAATTATGGAGGGTGGTGAGCCGATTGTAATAGCCAACTCTGAGGGGGGACGCACCACGCCTTCAATGGTTGCCATTTCCGACAGCGGCGAGCGACTGGTGGGACAGCAGGCCAAGCGCCAGGCCGTCACCAATCCTGAGAACACCCTCTATTCAATCAAGCGCCTGATCGGCCGAAAGTTCGATACAGAAGCGGTACGGAAAGACATCGCGATTTCTCCGTTCAAAATTGTCAAAGCTGACAACGGCGATGCCTGGGTAGAAGTTCGCGATAAGCGCTACTCTGCTCCGGAAATTTCAGCGATGATCCTGCAAAAAATGAAAAAAACCGCCGAAGACTACCTGGGTACGACTGTTACCGACGCCGTCATCACTGTGCCGGCCTATTTTGACGATTCCCAGCGCCAGGCTACTAAAGATGCCGGTAAGATCGCAGGTCTCAACGTATTGCGTATCATTAACGAGCCGACCGCTGCTGCCCTGGCATACGGCCTGGACAAGAAAAAAGACGAGAAAATCGCCGTATTTGACCTGGGTGGCGGTACCTTCGACGTTTCCATTCTTGAACTGGGTGACGGTGTTTTCGAAGTTAAGTCGACCAACGGCGATACTTTTCTGGGTGGCGAAGACTTTGACCAGTTAATTATTGACTGGATTGCCGATGAATTTAAAAAAGATCAAGGTATCGATCTTCGTGGCGACAAGATGGCGTTGCAACGCCTTAAAGAAGCCGCCGAGAAAGCTAAATGCGAACTCTCCAGCTCTGTAGAAACCGATATTAACCTCCCGTTCATTACTGCCGACGCCTCAGGTCCGAAGCATTTAACCCTGAAGCTGTCACGGGCAAAGCTTGAGTCCATTTGCGCCAGCCTGCTGGCAAAACTGGAAGGCCCATGTCGTACCGCCATGAAAGATGCCGGCTTGAGTGCCAGTCAGATCGATGAGGTCATTCTGGTCGGCGGGATGACCCGTATGCCGGCTGTTCAGAAATGTGTGGAAGATATTTTTGGTAAAGTACCGAATAAAGGCGTTAACCCGGATGAAGTCGTTGCCATCGGCGCCGGTATTCAGGGTGGGGTTCTGAGAGGCGACGTCAAGGACGTGCTGCTGCTGGATGTTACCCCCCTCTCGCTCGGGATTGAGACGCTTGGCAGCGTTATGACAAAATTGATTGAAAAAAATACCACTATCCCGTGCCGCAAGAGCCAGGTTTTTTCAACTGCTGCAGATAACCAGCCGGCAGTTTCTATCCACGTGCTGCAGGGTGAGCGTGAAATGGCGCGTGATAACAAGACACTCGGCAACTTTGAGCTGTCAGGTATTCCTTCTGCACCACGCGGTCTGCCGCAGATTGAAGTAACCTTCGACATCGATGCCAACGGTATTGTCCACGTTTCCGCCAAGGACCTTGGTACCGGTAAAGAGCAGTCAATCAGCATTACCGCTTCTTCCGGGCTTTCCAAGGAAGAGATTGAGAAGATGGTTCGTGATGCAGAGGCACATGCCGATGAGGACAAGAAAAAACGTGAAGCGATCGAAGCGCGCAATCATGCCGACAGCATGGTCTACAGCACTGAAAAGTCGTTGAAAGAGTACGGCGATAAAATAGATGCGGTAGAAAAAGGGAACATTGAGAATAAGCTGGCTGAGTTGAAAAAATTGATGGAAGGCGAAGACGCTGAAGCCATCAAGAAAGGTACCGACGAACTTGCCCAGGCGTCCCATAAACTGGCAGAAGCAATGTATGCCAAAAAAGAGGGCGCAGAAAGTGATGCTGCCGCAGGCGCTGAGCATGCCGGTGCAGCAAAACCGAAGGATGACAAGGTTGTTGATGCTGACTTCGAAGAGGTAAAAGAAGATAAAAAATAGTCCCGGATACGTTACCGGTTCAGCACAGTAGGGGCGGGTTTTAAATCCGCCCCTACACGCTTTTCAAGATATAAAGGAATTTATTGTGGCAAACGGCGAAAAACGTGATTATTACGAGATACTTGGGGTCCATCGCAACGCTTCCGAAACCGAGATTAAAAAGGCCTTCCGGAAGGTAGCGATCCAGCACCACCCGGACAAGAACCCGGGTGACAAGGCTGCCGAGGATCGATTTAAAGAGGCGACTGAGGCGTATGAAGTGCTTTCTGACCCGCAGAAGCGCGCCCAGTATGACCAATATGGCCACGCCGGCGTTTCAGGTGCGGGTGGTTTTTCCGCTGGAGGCTTTGGAGCGGGGACCCCTTTTGGTGATATTTTCGGCGATATCTTTGGTGATATCTTTGGCGGCGGTGGCGGTGGCGGGCGTACTCGCAGTCAGGGACGCCGGGGCGATGATCTCCTCTACAACATGGAAATCAGCTTCGAAGAGGCAGCTTTTGGCGTTGAAAAGAAAATTGAAGTCCCTTTTGCCAAGCGGTGCGCCAGTTGTAATGGTTCCGGTGCAAAACCGGGTACAGATCCGAGAGTTTGCCCAACCTGTCGCGGTGCCGGTCAGGTGAGATATCAGCAGGGTTTTTTCAGCGTCAGCAAAACCTGTGGTCAGTGCAACGGCGAAGGAAAAGTTGTTGAGGATCCCTGTCCCGAATGCCGGGGCAAGGGGAGTACACGGGATACGAAAACACTCTCTGTCAAGATTCCCGGCGGAGTTGAAACCGGGTCCCGGCTCAAGGTGACAGGTGAGGGGGGGCAGGGTAAAGGCGGCCCTAACGGCGATCTGTATGTCGCGATCAATGTTAAGGACCATCCGATCTTCCAGCGTGAGGACAATAACGTCATCTGTGAAATCCCGATCAGTTTTATACAGGCTTCGCTCGGCTGTGAGCTTGAAGTCCCGACTCTGGATGGAAAAGTCGCCATGAAAATTCCTGATGGCACTCAGTCGGGAAAAATATATCGCCTCAAGGGCAAGGGTATCCCTTCACTTCAGGGGTATGGTCGTGGCGATCAATTGGTTGTCGTCCGGATTGAGACTCCAACGAACCTCAACAAAAAGCAGAAAGAGCTGTTGGAGGAGTTTGCCAAAATCAGCGGCGAGGATGTTCACCCTCTTAAAAAAGGATTTCTGGACAAGGTGATGGATTTTATCAGTTGAGCGCACGCGAGTTACTCATATTGATCAAGTCTGCTTTTCAAGTTTATTTTCTTGCCTAAGCCGCCAATCTATTTTAGTATTCAGGACCAAATCAGTTCCCTTTAAGAGGCGGTCCATGGAGAAGCAAAAGCTAATCGAAAAAGCCACTGAGACTCTGCGCCCGTTTGAAACAAGCAATTTGATAGATACAATGCAGCACCTGACGGTCAACCAGGTGTTTGCCCATCCGGCTGTCCTTTTTTTTATCACGGTAGTGTTTTTTTTCGGAGTTATAAGGCGCTCAAAGGCGGTTCTGCTCAGCCTGTTTGCACTTTTTTGCATCGCAGTAATCATACGGTATGCCATGCCCGCCGCAGATGACAACCTTTCGTTCCAATCATTGCTGCCATTCATCGGCGGTGGTCTTTTGATCGGCTGTGTGGTCATCTATTTTTCACTCATTAAATCTGACTAGTAGTTAGACAGGACTCTCAACATGAAAATTGATAAGCGCGATTGGATGTTTATTGCAGTGGTTGTAGTGGTGCTGGGGATTTTTGTTGCTATCTCCGGAAAAGAAAAAACGACACTGGTTCCTAATAATGCGATGCATAAAGTATCTTACGATGCCGCATATAAAAATGCTCCCGGCCCCGATGCATCACTCTACAAACGGACGTTCTTCAAGGCTGACAAAAAAGCCGCTGAGGTCTATTGTGAACCGTGTCATAAAGAAAAAGGGGTGCCGTACCCGCCAAATCATCCTGCCAAGAACCGCTGTCTGTTTTGTCACAAGTTTAAACGGTAACTGCTTATACAGGGGGTTGCTCATCTGCGGCAACATGTGCCGCCTGCTCCGGTTCTTCCAGGCTGATCCGGCCGATTTTCCCCGCCCGCAGCTCCCGCAAAAAGGCTTCAGCCGCCCGATGTACATCGATTTCTCCACCTGTCATCAGGCATCCCAGACGTTTCCCGATAACTTCAAGCATGGCGGTTGGCGTCTCAGGGAGTTCGGCTAGCTTGTAGCGGACCTTTAGCAACTCCGGATATCTTCCCATCATATATTCAACGGCAAAGAGTCCAACGCATGTGTAATCAAGAGCGCTGGCTCCGATCGCCCCACTGGTTGCAAGACGATACGCCACATTCTGGTCGTCCATGTTTGGCCAGAGTATGCCTGGAGTATCAGAGAGCACGATACCGTTTTTGAGGTCGATCTGCTGCCCACAGGTCGTTACCGCTGGTTTGTCGCCGACTTTAGCTATACATTTACCCGCCAGAGTGTTGATCAGGGTCGATTTGCCGGTGTTTGGAATACCGAAGATCATTACCCGCAGCGGCCAGCCTGGTCGTCCACGATGCGGCACTGTTTTCTGGCAGAGTTTAAGCAGTTGCTTTGCATCGGCGTGGAGCCTGGCGGAAAGAGGCAGGGCAGTGACGCCTGATTCCCGTTCAAAATAACGTACCCAGGCTTTTGTGGCGGCTGGATCAGCCAGGTCATGTTTGTTCAGTACCTTGATGCAGGGCTTGTTACGGCGCATCTCCTCCAGTTGGCAATTAGAGCTTGATAAGGGAAGGCGGGCATCAACAACCTCTATAATCACATCGATCTTGCGGATCGCCTCGGCCATTTTTTCCTGCGCCTTGCCCATATGTCCTGGATACCATCGAATCGTCATGTATAAAAATCCTCTTGGAGGTTCGTATTAGTATAAATCATATTTTAAGAGCCGACATTCAATCGCCCCGTTAAACAGGACGTAACGCCTGGAAGCTTTAAGTCCGATATATTTTGCCAGTTCCAGATTGCCGGTCAGGACATATCCGGTCCAGCCGCGGCACTGCTTTTTCATTACGTCACCAATCTGGCAGTACAGCTCACGCAGGTCTTCTTCTTCTCCCAATCGCTTGCCGTAGGGGGGGTTTATAATGACAACTCCAGTATCCCCCTCCGGGCTGAATTCCTGAAGTGCTGCGTGAAAAAAATGGATCTGCCCTTCCAGGCCGGCTTTTGAACAGTTCCTTCCGGCGAGCAGGAGAGCTTTATTGTCCAAATCATAACCGGTTACCAGGCCGACCGGTAATCTGCGGATGCCTGCTTCAGCCTCTGCACAGATATCTGCCCAAAGCCCGCTGTCGAAATCGAGCCAGTGTTGAAACCCGAATTGACGTTGTAGCCCGGGGGGGATTTGTGCCGCCACCAGTGCCGCTTCGACCGGAATGGTACCTGAACCGCACATCGGGTCTGCCAGAGGGATGGTGCCATCCCAGCCGGTCAGAGCGACTACAGCCGCCGCCAGTGTTTCACGCAGGGGTGCTTCGTTACGTTCCAATCGGTAGCCACGTCGATCAAGTGAATCACCTGAACTGTCGAGGCTGATCGTACAGATATTTTTATGGAGATGGACATTTATGCGTACATCCGGTGCTGCAGTATCGACATTCGGTCTGCTTCCGCATGATTCGCGAATTCGGTCAACGATGGCATCCTTGGTTTTAAGTGCCACAAAACCGGAGTGTGTCAGGGCCGAATCACGCAGTGAACAATCTACAGCCAGGGTCATGTCCGGTGTAATAAGCTCTTGCCACGCAATTGCATAAGCGCCGGCATAAAGCTCTGCAGGGCTCGAGCAGGGGAACAGCGCGAGTTGAACGAGCACGCGACTGGCAGTTCGAAGCCAGAGATTTGCGCGGTAGAGTCCCGCCCGGTCGGTAACGAAGGCAACGCCCCCTTTCCCCGGCTTCGCATCTTGAATGCCGAGTGCTGCAAGTTCGGCGGCGGCAAGCTCCTCAGCGCCGCGCGGCACTGCTGCAAAACAGTTGAGCGGCAGGTTCTGCTGTTTTGCAGCAACTCTTGCCACCTCGCTGTTGCTTGCTGCCGGTGGCTCATATATGTGCTCTGTTACATGTTTTTTATATGTACCGGGACGCTTCCCTGGTCGCAAAATATGATTCGGTTTATCCATTACTGCTCCCTGTTTCTTTTAACCAGACGGATTCTAAAATTTTCCATGTCTCTGCTTCGGTTCCGCTATTGTCGATAACCACGCTTCCGTACCGCTCTTTTTCGGAAAGCGGCATCTGGCTGTCAATTATTCCCTGCGCCTGATCGGGCGTTATGCCGTCACGACGCATAAGGCGTTCCAGCTGTATCTCGGGGCGGACCGTAACCACCCAGATTGTATCGACCCGGCTCTTTGCACCGGCTTCAATAAGAAGTGGCGCCATATAAATAAGACGTTTATAGCCGGCGGTATCAGCCTCGGAGATTCGCATTTCAGCCAGTTTACGTATTTCAGGATGGAGAATATCTTCGAGGAGTCGGCGTTTTTCCGGGTTTGAAAAAACCATGGCACCCAAGCGCTTACGATCAAGAACGCCTTCCCGAGTCAGCACCTCAGGTCCGAAGCGGGCAACAATCTTATTCAGCGCAGTGCTTGCAGGCAGTACAGCATCGCGGGCAAGCTGATCTGCATCTATTACCGGGACGCCTTTTTCAACAAAAAAACGGGCAACAGAGCTTTTGCCGGTGGCGATTCCGCCGGTTAATCCTATGACCCGAATCCCTGTGGGCACTGTTTGAGCATTTTTCATGCGGCATCATATCAGAGCAAAGAGTAAAAAGACAGATTTATGACTTGAGTTGGAAGAGTAAATAGTGTAATTATCCTCGGTCTAAAGTAAACTCTTGTCGTTTACATATTACGGGCGGTTAGCTCAGCTGGATAGAGTACAGGCCTCCGAAGCCCACCTTCATACGTAAATACCTGTAATATCTCCCCTTTTATTTTAGTTACCTGTGTCAAACCCACTCATTTTTGTAATTTTGCGGTACTTTCACGCACACCATTCACGCACATATTGGAGGCCCTATGACATACCTAGACGCTCTACAAGCGATCAATCCTATGGCTGCATTAAAAGCCCTGGGAATTGAATTCACAGTTAGTGGTGCTTACCTTAAATTTGATTGTCCTAAATGCACTATGCCATCCATAATTAAGGCCTATGGTGAGAAGAAGAACCTCATCTATTGTCCGAAATGCAAGGCATCAGGACACATCATCAGACTCACCATGGAAAAGAAAGGCTTAGACTGGGAGGGAGCTAAAAAGTTCCTCAAAGAGTGTATGCCTACCGACAAGGTTATTACCCAAAAACTGAACTTTGAGTATGACCTTGAATACTCTACTCAGCTCGAAGCCCGTGGGTTATCTAAAGAATTCTGTAAAAAGCATGGAATAGGCAGACCAAAAGGCAGAACAATGCTGGCTGGCTGTATCGCTTTCCTGATCTTAGACCAAGAGCGTGACCCTATCGCTTACTATGGCCTTAGAATCAAAGACCAACGCCCAGTGTTTCACAAATCCTTCTCACCCGAGCTTTACCTTTACAACTTCCACAGTATCGACCCCGATGAAGAAACATACTTCACGACAGACATTTGGAAGTGTTTAGACCTTATTCAAAAAGGACGCCAAGCCCTTTCAAACTTTGGGCTTCCGTACCTTTCGTCCAGCCACACAGAGATGTTGCAGAAAATAAGGACGGTTGTTTATGTAAAAGACCAGTATACGAACAATATTCAAAAGCAGGTCATGAACATGGGAAACTATTTCCGATTCTGTGACTAAAAAAAGAGCCTCTATCAATGATAGGGGCTCTTAATCTGTTGATAACTCAACTATTTGGCTTAACTGTGTTATTTGACGAGATTTAAAAAATATGTTACCGTGAGCTTATAAGTTCTGCATAATCTGCATTACGTCATATACATAGTAATCATTACTGTGACTGGCAACTAAGCCATTATGACTGCGGATTTGCTCAAACTCTCCAAGGTAAGCAAATTTAGCCAACCTCGCAGCAGTCCAATCAGCACTCCAAGCTAAATCAGTTGCTTGCTCATAAGTTACCGCTGGATTATATTTCTTGTTTATCTGAAAACAACCGACTGAGTGAAACTCTCCCATTCCCTGATCTCCGATAGCCTTACAATCCCCTCCCGATTCTTTAAGCATCATGGCTTTCAATAGTTTCCAATCAACCCCATATTTTGACCCTACACGCTGTAAGATGACATCAGTGGTATCAGTTACTACATTCTCTACTAAAGCGGCTTGTGGCTCAATTTCAGCAGCCTGAGCGACCTCTACATTATCTAATACGATAGAACGGCTAGAAAACAAGACTTCCTTCACTAAAAGCATTGATAGAACGATTAGCATAAGTTTAAAGAAGTTGATTCGGATGAGTTCCATAAAATTGGAGTGTTCACCCGACCACTGATAATTGATTACCTTATAAGTATACACCTATTATTAGATTTTGTCAATATACGTCATATGGATGGTAAACAAGAATTTGATATAGTGGATGAGGACATGAAGCAATTAGGCTTCTTCTGGATCTTCTCTAAATACCTTTTCTTACCCTTACTAATTGTAGGAATAATAGGAGCAGCAATATACTTTGGACTTCCCTACATAAAAGAGATGGACTTTCCAAAAGAGGGAGCAGGAATAACCGCAATGTTACTTTTAATAATCATAATAATTGCAACAAAATGAAATCAAAAAAAACAGAATCAAAAAAAGAGCAATCAATGGACAAGAAAAAAGGCATGAAGGAGGTTAAAGTGGAAAAAAAAGAAATGCCAAAGGGCATGAAGCCGATGAAAGGCAAGAAATGCTAACTAACCAACAGTGCTTAATACTCAAATAAACATGAAAACAGTAAACCCAATCGGAGAATACACAATCATCAAAATTGAAACCAAAACAGAACCACATGGAGAAGAACAAAAAAGAAGCATTGAAAAAGTATCAGTGTTTTTAACCAGTCCTGAAGTTATTCTTGTTCACCCTGGTGACGAGGTACTACTTGCTAAGGGAGTTTATAACGACTTCACAAGAGTTGTTAATCCTTTTGCAAAAAAGACAGTTGGCGATGATGAATATTACATCGCAGTAAAGGAAGAAGAAATAATCGGAGTATTTGAATAATATGGCAGTACCTAACCCGAACGGAGCAAACGGAACTCAATCAGATCCCAGGGAAGAAACTTGCTGGAACATTTACATAGAGAATTTAACCAAGGGAAAGGAAAATGCTTCTTTCGCAGCTAAAAAAGCTGGATATAGTGATGACCACGCAAGGAACATAACTCTTCAAGGCTGGTTCAAGGAAAGGCTTTCTAAACTACGTAGAAAGGAAATGCTTTCAAAGGCAGAGAGAAATTTAGACCATGTTCTTGATTTAGATGTAATAGACCAATTAGGAAATATAAGTCCTCAACTACTCAGAATTAAAACAGATGTTTCAACAGTAATCGTAAAGACGTTAGGCAAAGAAGAATATTCAGAACGTACCGAAGTTACAGGAAAGAATGGAAAAGATTTGCCAACACCTATAATGCAATTAGATGGCTCTATACTCTCAAACCTCAGCAACATTAAAGATAATAGCGTTAAATAAAAAGATAAGAGCAATTTGTGGTGGAACTTCGGCAAGTAAGACAATCAGCATTCTCCTTTATCTTATAGCGAGAGCACAGACCGACACAGACACAACCCTCACCTCGGTAGTATCCGAATCAATCCCCCATTTAAAACGTGGAGCACTCAGAGATTTTAAGAACATTATGCAAGGTCATGGTTATTGGAAAGAAGCCCTTTGGAATGCTACCGATAGCATTTATACATTCGAAACTGGCAGTAAAATAGAGTTCTTTTCAGCTGATAACCCTGACAAGTTGAGAGGAGGCAGACGCGATAGACTTTTCTTAAATGAAGCCAATAACATGAGCATGGAGGTGTTTGACCAATTAGAGGTTAGAACCAAAGAATTTGTGTTTATGGACTGGAATCCGTCGCATGAGTATTTTTTCTATACGGACATTTTAAATAAAAGAGAAGACGTTCAATTTATTACCCTCACCTATAAAGATAACGAAGCATTAAGCCCTGAGATAGTTTCTTCAATTGAGACAAGAAAAGGCAACAAAGGCTGGTGGCAAGTATATGGATTAGGCCAGCTGGGAGATGTTGACGGCAAGATATACAAAGACTGGGAGATTATTGAAACCATACCCCATGAGGCACGACTAGAACGCTATGGAATGGATTTTGGTTACAGCAACGACCCAACCTCAATAGTCGCAATTTATAAATATAATGGAGGATTCATTTTAGACGAGATTACCTTTCAAAAGGGACTCTCAAATAAGCAGATAGCAGATATTTTAAATAACCAACCGAAAAGTTTAGTTATTGCCGACAGTGCCGAACCTAAAAGCATTGATGAGATTAAAAGCTATGGCGTGAGTATCCTCCCAGCGATCAAGGGACAGGGAAGCGTCAACCAGGGCATTCAGTTTGTCCAAGACCAACGCATAAGTATAACAAAGCGAAGCCTTAACATTATTAAGGAATACAGAAATTACCTTTGGAAGACAGACAGAGATGGAAAGATATTGAATGTTCCCGAATCAGGCTTTGACCATTCAATGGATGCTATCAGATACGGACTAGACTCTTACAAACCAAAAATACAACGTAGCGAACCTCTTAAACAACCCGTAATATCCCACAAATAAATGGATTTTATACAATTTATCCACGAATACAAAAGCGGAAACGTCAATATCACTGATGATATTCGTTATTCATTGACTGATGAAATAGCAGAGAATAATCGTCTTAAACACGGCATCTTTAAAAACCCTAAATATCCTAACGGGGATGACAAATTCTTTTACAACATTGGGCATATCATGAAGCAAACAGCTTTTCGAGGCTCAAACATGGGAACTAAAGACCTTGAAATGGTCGCAGAAACTGAAACAGCTATTAAACTCGCTCCAATATTTAAATCAGCAGTCAAGCAATACCTCAAAGATACTGAATTTAACACGACCATGAACAAGGATAGGGATATGTTCATTGACGGTCATCTTCTTACCAAGCAGGTGGACAACGAAACCCATCACGTTTTGCTTGAAAACATTATCCGTCCTGCTCACATCATGGACTTTTCAGGCGGTATTGCAGAAAAGACCTTTCCTAAGTTTGATGAAATAGAATCCTATAAAGACACTTGGGACAACTGGGATATCGTTGAGAACGTAAAGGAACGAATCGAGATGCTTGGCGGTAAAATGGTTGTTTATGAATACTGGAAGTGGGGCAAGATTGAAAAGAAAGAGGAGGATGAGGAAACTGAAGACGAGGGCAAGAACGCAACTATCATCTGTGAAAAATGGCTCGATACTTTGCCTTTAATGCCTACTGATAAACAGGACTCAAAGGAATGGATTCCTTTTGTGAAACTTGAAACCTTTGAAACTCCTTATAGAAAGAAAATCCGAGGTAAAAGAAAGATTAAAAAACTGATTAAGCGTGGAATCATTGCACCAGGAGAAGAAGCATTACCGGACTTTCCATATAAAGAACGCAGATTTATTACTTTAGAGGGTCGCTGGCTTGGAGTGGGTGTTTGGAAGCTCTTGGCGCAAGTCATGGAGCATTACAATGAGAACTGGGGAAACAAGAGAATGTTTGACCAGCTCGCTAATAAGGGAATTACGGTACTTCAAAAAGGTTCAGGAAATGACAGCCAATCACTTACACAGGATTTCGTTAACAACTTACCTTTTGGAGGAATTGTAGAGATTGAAAATGATGAGACGCTAAATCGCCTCAACATGGGAAATATCACCATGGACCATATCCAGACAGTAGATAAGCTTTTTGACCTTGCTAGACAGCTTCTAGGACTCACAGCAAGCGTTGTGAATGACGATGTTAAGAATATGACCGCTTATCAGGTATCAGTTGACCGAGAGAACGCAAAATCAACCTACCAAGTTATCACCGAAGAACTTTCCCTCTACTATCAAGAGCTTTTCAATGACATTAAACTGGACGACATCATTGATAACATGAGTGAAGAAGAATGGGTGAAAGCTTCAGGCGGAAAACATGAATTGGAAGAGGCCGAGCAGATATTCCTTGAAAATTCAATTAATGAACAGCTGAATGAAAATGCAAAAATGGGCGTGTTCAGTCCACAAGGTTCAGCCCTACCAGACGAGGAGCATCAAAAGATTATCGAGGCCGCTAAAATAGTTCGAGGACAGCAAGGCGGAACTCGTTTCATGCAAGTTACCAAGGAATTAAAGAAGTTTTTTAAGTTCTCAATACAGTTCTTTGTCCGCAATGAGACGTTCGATAAGCTGGAAACCCTCAAACAATATGACGCAATGATTCAATACGCTCAGATGAACCCAACCTCTGCTCTCTCAGCTGAAAAGATAATTGAGGCTAAAATGGAAATGCTTGATTTACCTGTTAATCGCTTTAAGAAATCAGCTCAAGAGATTCAGCAAGCAATGCAACAGATGCAAGCTCAACAAATAACCATGCCTAATCAGGTAGCACCACAATGAAAATAATTGATGAAAACAATTTGCCAACAGAGGCTGATAAAAACAGCGATAGAGAACTGATTGAAAGCTCAATCAAAGTATTCGTTGAAAGTGCCGCTTATCCTTATGTGAGAAAGTGGATGGAAGAAATATTCAGTACTGAGCAGGTTGTGAAAAAGATTAAAAACTACCAAAAAGCCGCTAAAAATATTGAAGAGTTTGAGAGAATGGCAGGAAAAGCTTTTTTGGAAGAGACAGAGCTACAAGCCCGATTTAAAGCAGAAGTGCTGGACAGGCTTGATAAATATAGGAGTTAATTTTTGTAGTATATGGAAAAAATAAGGAGAAGTGGAAAGATAAAATGGCTTCCAATAATGGACAGACTCTATAAGAAGAATTTCCATTTGTGCTACGGAGGTGAATCAAAAGATTTTGTTGAGTTTCTTGTGAAGTTTCATGGAGAAGATATTTTGAAAGAACTGAAATTATTGCAACATGCAAAAGGAGCGAGATTGACTATAGATGGAGGATTCAACTATCTATGGGTACAAAAAACCAACAAGGATGAAGCTATGGCGGTGATGATTCATGAACTTTTCCACTCTGTTGTCTATTCTCTTAATAACTGCGGAATACCCCTAAAAGGAAGCACTGAAGAAGCTTACGCCTACTATATTGAATACATCTACGAAGAGATAATGAAAGTTTTTAATAAATTGATAAAATAAAATAATAATATGGAATATGACAAGGCGACAGAAGTAAATCCATTTGGTTATTTCAAGCCAGCAGAAGAAATGCTACCGCTAATTCAAGAGGTTAGGAATGGTTACAGCACATTGCACAACTTTCTTTTAACTCTCCCAGCATCACGTCAGCGAGCAATAGCTATAACAGATCTAGAAACAAGTGCTATGTGGGCTATCAAGGGACTCGTATTGAATGATAGCGGCTCATCCCAACCTAATGAATCAGGAGTAACAGGAGCGTAATTTAGTTAAATAATTTTTTAAGATAAACGAAAATGGACAAAGGGAATTTAAACCCAACCAAGGACATCATTGATGAAACCAAGGAGGGAGAAGGAACTAAGGACGAATTGGAGAACCTATTCGGCAACGAGAACGAGTTAACTATTGAAGCCTATAACGAAAAGACAGGCAAGCAATATAAATCGTGGGATGATGTTGCCAAGAGCGAACGTGAAAGAGATATAGCGTTTGCACAAAAGGGACAGGGAAAAGAGAAGGAAGTTAAACAAGTTACGCCAAGTGAGACACTTGAAGAACGTATCTTGAGACTTGAAAAACCTGAACTAATTTCTGTAATGGATGAACTCAAGCAAGACGCGAAAGCTGCTGGCAAGAGTATTCTGGAATTGGCAGAAGTGCCATATTATCAGAAGAAAGCTCAATCCATCTCTGATAGCGAAAAGAATATGAGCAAAATCTCAAAACCTTCCAACGAAATTCAAAGAGTTGAGAAGGAAACAGAAGAGAAAAAGTTGGCTAAAAGACTCGCATCTAATATGCCTCCTGGATTCTCATCTGGACTATAATTAATTAAAAAACAAACAATATGGCTTTGTTATTTACCCTAAAAGACGGGGAAAAAATCCGAACAAGAAAAGCTGAAAAAGCTTCTGCAACAGTTATTGCTGCTGGAAGTTTCGTAGGTATCGACGCTGGTGGACTTATAATTACTGCTGTTGCTGGAACAACTGCTTTGGCTTATTGCATCAATGGTGCAGCTGCTGGAACAACTGACGTTGAAGTAACTACAGGAAACGATTTTACATTGGTTGGAACTGCTTCTGTAGTTTTTGCCAAGGCATCTCGTGGACTTGCTTGCGACCTTACTGCTGCTCAACTCATCAATACTGCTGCTACAGCTACATCTGTAGTTAAAGTTGGTATTTCTCCTGAGGCTGGAACAGTTGGTGTTGCTGCTGGAGTTGAAGTTCGTATCAATAAACCTCTTTTCTAACCCAAAGGAGTCTAATTATCTAAAATAAAACAACTATATGTTGATTGACGAAATATTGCATACAGCCAAAGGTATAAAAGAATCCTTTGATGGTGGTGCAACGATGAAAATCAAGGAATTTATGGCTCAAGGAGTTGTAAATTTCAAAGAAACAAGCGAATACACAGAAATCTTCAATACTCGTGAATCTTTCACAGGTACAAAACTATTGGCTGAAGGTGAAACTCCACCAGTAGCAGGAGCAATCGAAGGATACCAAGTATCTTTGACAGCACAGCGTTATGGTTTGGCTGTTGAATTTACTGAAAACGACTACCAAAGAGCTAAAGACAGCACAACCATGGTTGAGGAAATCCTTCAATCTAAGCGAAATGCTTTGCTTGTTGACTCAGTAAACTCTTTGCTTGTTGCTGGATTCGGTATCTTGAACGATGCTATCGCTGGTGCTACTTACCTTTGCCCAGATGGTGTTGCTCTTTGCGGAACACACACATGGAAATCAACTGGTACAACTTTCGTAAACAAAGCTACTGTTGCTCTTTCTTCTGCCGCTGTTGACTCTGCTCTTGAATGGGCTGGCGCAATGGTTGACGCTGCTGGACATCCAATGCCTATTGACCTTGATACTATCGTGGTTAAAAAAGGCTCAGCTGCTGCTGTTATGGCAAAGAAATTGTTTGCAGTAAACATTGCTCCAACTGCAATCGCTGACATCAACATCTATGAAGGTGCTTTCAAAATTGTTGAAACTCCATACATCACTGCTACAAACAAAAAATTCTGGTTTATGCTCGATTCAAAGAAGGGAACTCCTCTTTATGCTGGTATCTACAAGATGCCTGCTATGAACGACCCTATCAAACAAAATTCAGAGTCATTCAGAATTAATGCAACTGGTTATTACAAAGTTGGTATCAACAACATGCCTTTCATGTTCTACGGATCTGACGGAACAACCTAGTAGCTGAATAAACATACAATTTAATAGTTTCAGAGAGCGGATAACTTCCGCTTTCGACTAAGTATTAAATAACAAAATATGTCACACTTTTTGAACATCAATGGTCAATGGATTTCGCAAGAAGCCTTGATTGCTAAGCGTAAACTAGAGCAAGAAGCAGGAGTTGAAAACACACTCGAAGAATCAGCTGAAGAAATAGAGGAAATTGGACAGGAAAATCTTATCGAACAGCCGCCAATTCTAACTCGCGATGAGATTAAAGCAATCCTTGTCGAGCAAGGAATTGAATTTAAAGGAAACGCCTCAACAGAAAGCCTTAAACAATTAATACAAAACTAATATGTCAATGTACACGCAGTTAGAACCATGCCTCTACAATCACATTTCAACAGCCACAACGACTGTTGTAAAGACTCGTGAAGGTGTATTACGCTCAATAATCGTAAACACAACCGCCGCTGGAGCAATCACTATTTACGACAATACTTCCGCAGCAGGACAAGTTATCGCAGTTTTAAAAGCCTCAGTAGCTGAGCAACAATTTGATTTTAATTGTGTTCTCAAAACTGGTCTTACAATCGTAACCGCAGCAGCTTCAGACATCACAGTAACTTACTTTTAATAGCCAATTTACATGGATATTACAGCAATCGCTGCTAAGGCGAGACGCATTACTAAGACAGATACAAACACTTACTCAGATGCAAATATTCTGGCTGATTTGAACATGCTTGAAGCTGAAATGCTTTCTTTTATCCTTAAAATACAAGGTTATAGAGAAGTTGGAGGCAATGAAGTTTATACCGACCTTGTTTCAACGACTGGATTGGTTAATGGGGATAACGGTTACAACGGGGAATATTCATTTCCTGATGACTTTCTGAAGCTTAAACGCTTAGAGGTTAAATTTAGTGGCGTGGATTCACTTCCTACAACCCTTTACGACAGCTCAGACAACACCCACAGCGAGTATGAGCAAGCTGGAGATGGTTTCGTGACTCCTCATGTACGTTTTGATCGAGGCTCTTACATTATCCGACCTCTTCCAACTGCAAACGTCTCTTCAGGTATTCATATTTGGTACGAGCAACGCCAAGCAGCACTCACTTTGCTTTCTCAAACTCCTATCCTTGAAAAGAGTTTTCACCGCATTTATCCCCTATTACTGGCTAAAGAGTACGCTCAAGAAAACCCCGACAAATATAATCAGCTTTGGGACGTGGAAATTGATAAACTAAAGCGAGCGATTGCCAACCATTACCGCACTAAATTCAAGTTTAAAAAGGAAATTACAGTTGAAAAAGTAAGCTTCAAATAATATGCCGACATATTCAAGCGTTTCAAAGCCAACAACCACCTATGAAAGATCAGACATTTCTTTGTGGTCTAAAAACGTCTTTCCTTGGCTTTCTACTTACTTCCCCTGGAGTCATGGAACAGCTCACAACCCTACATATCAAAGCGTTTCAAAGCCAACAACCAATTATTCATCAATAATTAAACCTACATGAGCCAAATTGACATACTTCCAGGAGATAACGGAGCTGATAGTCTTGTAAAAATTGAGGCTAATTTTGCTGATTTATATTCTACAAAAACTGATGTTGGCGTGGCTTATACTAAAGCGGAAGCAGACACTGCATTTGTTGAAAATTCTCAGATTGACACCACAATAACTCTAGGAACATCAGATACAAAAATTCCTTCTCAAAAAGCCGTAAAGACTTATGCTGACACAGGGTTGGCGTTAAAAGCGATTAAAACAGGCTGGGAAACTCTTCCTGCTCTCGCTTGGGTATCAACTGATGGCTCTACAAACGTAGTAAACGCCACAGGCGACCTTACCACAACGCTTTCTCCAGGGATGAGATTTAAATGTCAACAAGACCAAGCCCTCACAGCTTACTGGAACTTCAACGCTGACTCAACTTCACAAGTCGGTTCTTTTAATGGAACTGACACAGCTATGTCTTATACAGCTGGTAAGTTTTCTAACGCTGCTACATTTAACGGCACAACTTCCAAGATTGTTATTGCTGATAATGCAAGTTTAAAACCTACTGGAGAGTTTACAATTGGATGTTGGTTTAAGACTGGAGTTGCAGGTGCTACAAAATATATGCTCCAGAGCTGGTATAAAAATACTAACTACTATGGAATATTGCTTGGAGTAGGGGTTACAAATACATTACAATTTCAATCAGCCTCTAATTCGTCTGCTCCATCTACTTTTAATGGAACAACAACCGTCACTGACAATGCATGGCATATGGTTGCAGTCTCATTTAGAAATAATTATGTGCAAGTGTATCTTGACGGAAAATTAGAAATGGGAGGATATTCGGTTTCTCCAACTTATAATGCAACAAATAATGTCAGGATTGGTTGTTATAATGAAGCATCAACTGACCAAACATTCTGGAACGGTCAAATAGACGACCTCTTTCTTATCAATGGTTACGCTCTTGATGAAAAGACAATTAAAGCTAAATATGACGCTCAGACAGCTCAAGGCACAGGAAACATCACGATAGACAAATACGCTCTTATTACAGCAGTCGCTCCTTACGCAGCAGGAGTAACACCAATTACGATTTGGGGAGGAACAGATTATTCTTTGGCTAACGCTACGATTTCAAGTCCTTATTATGCGACAGTAAGTCAGCCTTTTGGGTTTAACCGTGATAAAAACAAGTGGAAGGTTGAATATAATAGTTTAGCGACAATATCACAAGCTACTCCAACAGCTCTTACCTGGTACAATAAGGCTACAATAGATATTCCTATTGGAGCATTTAATGCTTATGTAGTTGCGTCTTTAAATGCGTATAGAACAACAGCTGGCGTTGCGGATATGCAAGCAACGCTATCAACCGCCAATAATACACTATCTGATTACGATATGACCCTTACCAGCTATGTAATGGCTACTGGAGCTTCAGCTAATCAGACTGTTAATACTATTTCTTTCAGCAAAGACTTATCCACAACTGTTAAAAAAACAATGTACCTTAATATCCTTACAAGCAACACATCAATGTTATCAATAGCTTTACAGGGTTCAATTAGTTCAACAATAATAAGGCTCACCTCAACCCTCTTATAGAATATAAACAAATAAAGCAATGGCAGCAAAACCTACAACATTCGGAAGTTTCCACAACGGTATTGCACTCAGCAAGAAAATTGCAGGGGGATTTCACTCGCTAAAAAGTTGCGACATCCATTCACAAGCTGGTGCAGCTACTGGTTCTTTTGCCTTTGAGAAAACTTCAGGCACAATCGTTGATAATCTCCCCGACTCTTCAGTAACTCTCCCCAGTGGTGATTCATTCTTTGCCACATCATCCAGTGGTAAGATTTGGAAAGTAACAACATCTGGTGTTACATCCCTTGTTCATACTAACACACAGGGCGTCAATTTTGGGCTTGGTTACTTCATGGGGTATCTCTACTATGCCTCAGCCACTAAACTGGGTAGAATCGCAGAATCTAACGCCTCAAGCGAAGCTACGTGGTCAAGTCAGACAGACTCTTGGGCAACTTTCACCAATACCAACGTTCACCCTATAAAAATGGAAGAGCAAAACGCTTCCCTGTTTATTCCTAATCGAAACTACGTGGCCGCTGTTAATTCCGCAGGTGTCTTTGAAGCCGCTTCTCTTGATCTTCAATCACAACACTCAATTACAACATGTATTCCCGCAGGTACAGGTCTTTTAATCGGTACTTGGGTTGGAAATTACCACAATCAAGCAGGACTTTTCCTTTGGGATACTTACAGCCCTTCATATATCGTGGATTCATACATTGACGAAGCTGGTGTTAACGCCTTTATCCGTGGAGAAATGATTTTTATTCAGGCTGGATTAGTCGGAAATATTTATTACTGGAGCGGTGAAAAGGCCGTTTTATATAAAAGATTAAGAGACGGTGATACCGTTATTGTTACTGGTATTAATCCAAGTGGAGCAGCTAATCTTAATGGACTACCGCTATTCACAACCAGACAGGGTATTTATTCTTTAGGTCGTGGCGACGCTTCACTTCCAGTAGCTCAAAATATTGAATATGTGTACTCGGCGACCAATACAATCACTCCTGGAGCAATTCAGGTTGTTGGTGGACAGATATTCACAGGCTGGAAGAATTTTGACGGAGTTACAACTACTTACGGCATTGATAAGTTGTCAAATAACAAGAGTTATGCTATAATAACGACATGTCAGGCAAAGGGAGTCATCAAATCAGTAAAAGTATTTTATGATTCAATTCCAGCTGGAACTTCCATATCAGCAAGAGTAAATAAAGATAATTCAGGATTTGTTACGCACGATTTGGTTCAGGATGATGGAGATGAACGCTGCTTCCGTTCCGTAGTTGACGTTATGAGTAAAAGCTCAGCCCAGTTTGAAATAACCCTCGTATCCTCAGGTTCAAATTCCCCCATAATTGACGCCATTGTCGTTCAATAATCATTAATATAAAAACAAATGACCAGAATTGTAACGTACAACCTTGTAGCTGGTTCTCACGTGGGAGCAGAAACCAAAGAACAAAAGCGTCAATTAGCCCTAGAATATATTGAACGTCTGAAACAGGACGAAACCATTGAGGAAATTCAAGAAGAACCAAATAGATTTATCATTTATCTTGCAAACTGATGTCCATTTTTGATGTAAACAATTCAACACCTGATAATTTTCAGACTTCGCAGCCCTCAAATCTGAATTCTAATCAGCATTTTTCTGAACTTCATGCGGGAGCTGGAGCTAAAAGCTTAAATGTCACCGCTGATGGTTTATTCATGGGTGCTGATAAAGCTTCTGAAGCACCTTTTAAAGTAGGTTATGATGGAGTTTTGAATTTAGCTGGTGTTTCATTTTCCGCAGATTCAAGTAATAACCTGGTTATTGCTACCACTACCAATACTTTCTTTTTTGATGCAAATGGTCATTATCTTGGTAAGTTTTTTTATTTAGGCGGTTTTTATGGACTTGAGCTTCAAGGAGGAGGCAAAATTCAGTTCACCACTGGTGCTAAAATTACCGATACAGGTTCAACTTTCTCTTTTGATAGGACAATAGAAGCAAGTGGTGATTGTGCTTTAACTGCTGGTAACAAGTTTCAAATTGGGTCTACTCCTGGTGTTACGTTTAGTTCTGGTAACGTAGGTGGATTATTTTCTATGAATGCAGTCGGTGGAATAATAACTTATTGGCAAAAATACTAATATGAAAATGACAAAAGACCAACAGGAGGCATTGCTACAGTTTATGAATTATGGAAATTTTACTATGCAGGGTAAGGATATGATTAGACACACCATTTTGATACAAGAAATAGCTTCTTGCGATATAGAGGAGATTAAAAATAAAAAACAGTAATATGAAACGAACAGAACGTATTATACAATTACCAACAGGGGAATGGATAAGAAGAAATATTCAAGATAATCCTTTTGTGATGACACTAGAAAACATAGACAGTGAGATTTCAAGATGCAACGATATGATTTTGGACTTGCAAGATGATATAAAAGAACAAAAAACAAAAATTAAGTCGTTAGAAGATTTAAAACTAGTATTATGATTTTGAAATGGATTAAGAACATCCTTATATCATTAGACCAGCTGGCTAATACTATACTTGGAGGAGACCCTGATATGACTCTTAGTGCCAGACTTGGCAGAAATTACCGTGGCACATGGATTGAAAGATTAGTTGATTGGATGTTTGCATGGCAAAAAAGACCAGGTGGACACTGTGAAAATAGTGATTGGTGGGAGCAAGACGAAGGAAAAGATGCAGTACTTAAATAGTTGCGAAGTAAATTAGGAGGAATATGCAAAATATAACTGCTGCTATTGCGATTGCTGGTCCTATTTTTTCATCAAATTTATTCATATTAGTCTATAAAATGTCCAATTATAAAAAGTGCGTACACGATAAACAACCAAGGAAACAAAACCCCCAACCAAAGAAACAAGCCCACTGCAACTATCAACAAAATCCAATTCATACATTTATAAATTATTAATTATATTTAACAAGCTAGCATACTTGTAAATATATGTCAAGCATATGGCCACAGTGGAATCCACAACCCCAACCCCAATAACTCCGTCAGACGTACAACAAAGTACAATGGCGACTCTTCAAGCAGCCCCAGTTATGAACACTTCACAGGCTGGAGCTGTTCTTAACCAATACGGCATTGACCCAACGCAAGCACTCACCTCTACAAACGTCGTGAACACGCTCACACGCCCCACAGCAGCCCCTGATGACCTTTTAGGTATCCGAGGTCAACTTAACTATGACCTAGGTCTTACAGCCGAGCAGAATAAGCTGAATGAATTAAAGGCTCAGTATTACAAAGCCCCTTCAGTAATTGAAGGACAACGCCTCAACATGTCAGTTCTTCGAGGAGAAACAGGACTTGCCCAGGATAAACTTTCAGCATCTATCCAATCCCAAGCAGACACAGTGAACTCTCTAACATCAGAACGTGATTACCGCATGGGAATTGCTGAAAAGAATCTCGACTTTACCAAGCAATTGAAACTTCAATACGCTGGTGCTGGTATCAATTACGGGGATTCAATGGATACCGTTGAAAAGAAACTTGTGACTTATAACGATAACTTGAAATCAGAAAAGAAAAAGGAAGCCTATAAGACTGCATTGATTGAACTTGGACTTAAGGCAAACGGTTCTATGAAGGATTTGGAGAAGCGATTGACTAAGGCTGGTAAGGATAAAAAGAAAAAAGCTGATGCAACCGCCGATATGGCAATTGCAACATCTCAGGCAGCACTCGACAAAGCAAGAGCCGAAATATCAAAAATTAAGGCAGGAACTGGAACAAATAATGGTGTTGGCGGTGGCGGTGCTATTGCAACAGACTTTGGAGACTAATTTTCTTTATATTTAACTAAATGAGCAACAATCAAACACTTAATGGTTATGTTAATTACGCTGTTCAGAATAAGAAATCAAAACAAGACGTAGTAAAAGCACTTTTAAAAGCCTCCCTTAGAGATCCTAATTTGGATATGAAAACAGCCATGTCTGAACTAGATTCATATGAAGCCAATGGTATGTTTAGTCAACCATCTACTTCAATTGATTCACCCAAGGCTGATGAAATTTCATCTAATCTTCTTACAAGCGTTGGACAAGACGGTAAAGTTGACCCAAATTTATACAATCAGAAAAAACAGGAATTTATCGCTGCTAATCCCCAGGGTTCTGATACTTTTGATACAAGCTTTGGACATCTTTTGAGCGACCAAGAGAAAGTAAATCTGGGAGTAAAATCCAATGAAGCAGCTCCAGACGGTACTTTTCCTCAGACACTTGCATCTGTTGATAAAGGAACGGCTGATGTAGTTAAGCAACTTACTGAATATAAAATACCACTTCCAAGCGGAATGGCTCTTAAAACTCCCTACTGGCAGAAAGTTCTTGAATTGTCCTCTCAATACGACCCGAGTTTTGACTCAACTCAATATGGTTCAAGGGTTAAGTTAAAAAATGATTTTGTTGCTGGAAAAGCAGCTCAAAATATTCGCTCTCTTAATACCGCTGTTGGTCATTTAGACACCCTTAAAAAAGCAGCTGATGGATTAGATAATAAAAGCTGGAGAACATGGAATACCATTGGTAATGCAATTAATACAGAAGTTGGTGGAGATAAAGTTAAGGCATTTGATACAGCTGCAACTGCTGTTGAAGGTGAACTAGCATCTGTTTTTAAAGGGACAGGAGCAACAGACCAAGAAATAAAAGTATGGAGAGAAAATATTAATTCTTCTGATTCTCCAGAACAATTGAAAAAAGTTATTGATTCAGCCATTGAGCTTATGGGTTCTCGCTTGGATGCTCTAAGTAGCCAATACGAGACTGGAATGGGAAAGCAAAAGGATTTTAAATTCTTAAGTGATAAATCCCAGAAAATACTAGAAGGACTTGGTACTAAAATTGGTACTCAAGACTATTCGACCAAGGACAATCAAGACACTCAAAACCCAGATATACAAAGTCAACAGATGCAAACCGAAGGTAATATGCCAGCGGTGATTGACTTCATCAATAGAAACCCCAACGATCCACAAGCAAAAGCTCTTGAGGCATCTATTCGTAGTGGTGAAATAGACCAGATTACAGGTCAAAAAAAAAGTACTGATGTAAATAATGCTACTCAACAAACCCCAATAATGGATACGGTTAAGGGATTTGGTAAAGGTATCTTACAAACAGCCAATAATGTTGAGAAGTTAGGCGAGAAAGTTTTTAATCCAATTGTTAAGGGGATAACCGGTAGCAACATTGATACTGGTAATATTCCACAAAAAATTGATGAGATTGCTACAGCAAATGGTACAGCTGAAAAAATTGGTAAGGGCATTGAGCAGGTTGCTGAGTTTTTCACACCAGTTGGAATTGAAGCAAAATCAGCAGCAGCAGTTGAAAAGTTAGCCAGTATTTCTAAATACCTTCCAAAGGCTGCTACTATCTTGAGTGATGCTATTAAAACAGGTTCAATATCTGGACTGCAAGAGCAAGATATTAAAGACGCTGGTACTGTTGGATTAGTTTCGTTAGCCCTTGGTGGTATTGGCGCAGGTGCTAGTAAGGTTATGAAGCCACTCGTAGAAACTCTTTCAGAGAAGATACCAGGGAGAATTTTAAATAGCATTATAAAGCCAGGGATAAACGATTATAACTTTGGCAAAGATCCAGGTGCAGCCGTTGTATCAGAAGGAATAACTGGCAAAAGTATTAATGACTTAACTGATAAGATAGTTGCTAAGAAAGAAGAAATTGGCCAGGCTATTTCCGATTCTGTTGGAAAAATAAAAGACACTATCAATCTAGCACCCGCCATTGCTGAAATTGATAAACATCTTGCTTCCGCAACAAATCAAGGAGAGCAAGCATTAGTTTCAAGACTACAATCTATTAAAGACGGATTGACCAAAACTTTCGATAATGTTGACGGAACGCTGGTTGCAACTGGTGAAAAGGCTATGGATGTTACAGCTAAAGAAGCTTGGAAAATCAAACAAGATATTGGTAAGGCCGCTAAATGGACAGGTCAAGCCTTTGATAATGAAGCAAATATAGCCAGAGTTGATGCTTATAAAAAAATAGCGTCCGCACTTGAAGAAAAGGCAGCAGCTATTGGTGACACTGGTCTTAAAAAATTGAATAGCAGATACGCTAATATGTTGACCGCTGGAAATGCAGCAGAGCGAAGAATTGCTATTTTGCAACGACTAAATAAAATTAGTCTTGGTGATATGGGTATGGCAGGAGCTGGAGCAGCAATAGCTGGTATGCCAGCAGCAGCAGTTGCCTATGGTGCAAAAAAAGCACTTAGCTCAACGCTAGTGCAATCAAATGTAGCTCAACTATTAAGTAAAATGACTCCTGCTGAAAAATCTGTATTGGAAAAACACCTACCAACCTTGCAGAAGATATTCTTAGGAACGACCGCCCCAAAGTAATTAATCATTTGAGTGATATACTGCCCAAGCTAATATTATCAAACATGTTATTATTTTTATAATCATACGTCATATATATAACTATTGTCTTTATAAGTCAATAGCTTACAAATAAATGAACATAATTCACGACCTAAAATTATTCCTCACAAAACTTGTTGCCGAGTCGTTTTTCTTCACCAAAATCACCAATCCCAAGGATATTTCAGACCCGATTGTAAAGAAGTTAGACGAACTAAAGCCCCACGCCCCCGAAAAGACATCTCTCCCGATTGTCCAAGGTCTTAAAGCTGTTCAAACTGCCATCGAATCCAAAACCGAAACAGACATCCGCCCTCAACTTGACCTCTTGGCTACGATTTTAAGAGAAGAAATCGGAAAACTTGACAGGGAAGTGGTTGTTAAGAACGACCTTTCACAACTTTTAGGGCTTTTCAAGACCAATGGCGACAAAAAAGACATCGTAACAGCTCTTAAATCCATTGAGAAGCTTATTCCCCAGGTCAAAGACGTTCCCGATTACACCCTTTTACTTTCCGAGGTCATTTCAGCGGTTGAAAACGTCAATTTGCACGTTGATTTGACACTTATTGAGAACATTTTGCTTGGCTTGAAGACCTTTGAACTGCCTGAAAACTTAATTGAAAACGAAAGAATCAAAGTTACGCTTTCGGACGCTCAACTCAAGAAAATGCAAGGTGGAGGATATGCAATTTCCAACATCAATATCCGTAATAAGGAGAATGTAGATATCAATCCCGCTATTGAAGAGAAACAAGACCCCCTCGCCAAATACAAAGACGCCGATATGGACATTGCAGGAACTCCGAAATACCTTTGCTTCGTAGCTTTAGATAGCAGCTGGTATATCAAGAAAATAGATACCTCAACAGGAGTAACATATACGAAAGGAAATAGTGGACACAAAGCAGCCTTCATTGGTCGAGCAGGGCTGACATATGATGAATTTAATATAATATTTAACTAACAAATTTATGAGCGCAACTATATCGATAAAAGAAGTCAATGGAGCCTCAACAGGAACTCCAACAACTGTAACCGCAGTAAGATTTTGCACGGATGACCTAGTAAACCCGACAACAACCAGCCCCCTAGTTAAGCCCTCAGCAGGTTCTAACTATTCATACAAAAAAAGCACTTATCTGAACGCTGACACAACCCCCTCAGGTACAATCAACAATGTAAAATGGTTTACCGATGGAACTATCGGCTGGACAGGAGTGACTATTCAAGCTGGAACAGCTGCAGCATATGCGCAAGCGACTGGAACACCTAACACCACAGGCACTCAGATGACCGCTCAGGGCAGTCAGGCTGACGCAAGTACGTTTACCACAGGTTCACCGCTTGCAGTGACTGGAACGCTTTCAAATCCCTCAACTGGTAAGATTTCTGACCATGTAGTTTTCCAAGCAGTTTTGAGTACTTCAGCCGTGGCTGGAACGCTAGCCTCCGAAACAATTACATGGCGTTATGACGAAAGTTAAGAATAAGCCTTATCTAAGCCATTAAAATAACAACTATATGATTTGGAAATGTAACGATTGCAGCCTTGAAAAAGGTGTAACCAATGGAGTTTGTCCCGCTTGCGGTGGTGTTCAAACCACTCCTCGCGATGAAGAAGCCATGGTGGAAGCCAACGTGGAGCCAATCTTAGCCGCCGAACTGCTCGCAGAATAATCAAATAAAAGTGCAATACAATGCCAACTTTACAATGGGAAGCCATCTACAAAGATGGTTCCCGACATCTTGAAAGAGATTTACAAACATCTGAGAACATAGACCGAAGCCAACTCGCTGAGTTTAGGCTCTTTAGTGGTGAAAAGTTAGTTTTCGCATATTTTAATAATGAGAAAAGAAAGTTAATTTTTAGACGCAGAGTTTTTCTAAACCCAGCAGGGATTCAAGGCATCCTTTATCTCGTTGGTTGGCATGAGAATGTCAAAGGAGTCTCAGTCAAGTCAATCTGTTACATCTATGAAGATGGACACATTGAATTTGATGATGCTCGCAACGACTTAGAATTAGTCCCTTGTGAATTAATATAAAATATATGGCACTATTAGCAGGCGTAAATTACAATCCAACAACCGCAGTATCGAAGTCAACAGCGACACTCATAGCCATGACTGCTATCGACACCACCAACCTTCGCATCACCTTTACCGCTCCAGCCAGTGGGAATGTTTTGGTGCGGATGAGATGCACCCTTCAAGGGGCAACCACCATGCCTACAATTTTATTGGGAGTTCTTTCGGGCGCAACTGTTATTGCACGCCAAGCTCCAATCGGGGGAACCCCAGGAACCGCAGTGGCGACCACCAACATCACTCAAGAAGCTCTTTTTGTGGTTTCGGGACTCACTGGGTCTCAGACCTGGGACGCAGCTTATGGAGTGGAGATTGTTCTGGCTTCAACAAATATCAAATATGGCGGTCCGAATAATACCACCGCTAATGATTCTTGGGGTGGCTTTCAGTTTGAAGTCTGGGATGCTCCAGCCTGTTTGGGAGCTAAGATGTACGACCCAGCAACCGCCGTGAATAAGGTTTGTACTTCGGCTATTGCCATGACTGCTATCGACACCACCAACCTTCGCATCACCTTTACCGCTCCAACTTCTGGACATGTTTTGGTTAGAATGATAGCGAATGTTCATGGAGCAACAACCTTTCCCCAGATTCTTTTGGGCGCAATGTCAGGAGCCACAGTTGTCGGGAGTGTTTCTCCACTTGGAGGATTAAAAACAACTGCCGTGGCGACCGCTCAACTTGCCTTGGAAGGATGCTTTCTTGTGGATGGTTTAACTGGTGGTAATTCCTATTCCTATGACGCGGCCTATGGAGTCGAGACGCTAATTGCCTCAACAGGATTAAAATATGGTGGTCCGAATAACGCCATCACCAATGATGCCTGGGGTGGATTTGCTTTTGAAATTTGGGCTGCTTAAATAAAAAAATATGCCAGAATTAATAGTCTTACTCAATACCACTGCTAATTACAAGACTGCCATCTATAAAGTGGACGGTATTGTTTTTGGTACTGATATTGATACCCACACCCTGGATGGTATTATTGCCAACTCAGTTCCAACCGTTGCCCTCAACACTCCATCCGTTGCCGCTACCAATCAAAGCCTTACCCCGACCCTTAACTTTACAGGCACCGACATAGATGGAGAAACTATTGAATACGAAGTTCAAATCGATACCGTTAATACTTTTGACGCACACTAATTATGGCAATCGCTCGAATAGCCTCACAATCCACTGGTGTCTCGGTTTTAACCGCCAGCACTAATCTAGCCATGCCAGTCAATGTGACCAACGGTAATGTGGTTTTTGTTGGTGTTAATGCTTATAAAAATGGAGCATCTCCTACAACTCCAACAGTTGTTAAAGCCTCGGGTACAGCCACTATTGGAACGGTGACTGAGGAAGCTTTCAACCAGTCCAATATCTCTACGGAATATACGAGAGTCAGTATTATGCGTGTGCCGATCACTGGGACTGGGAGTTTAACCTTAACCATCGGCACTGACGGAACATCACTCACTGTTGGTGTAGATGAATTTAGTGGGGTTGGGGCAAAAGACGGCAGTGCCGTAACTAATACGGCCACCTCAACCTCGGAAACTACGGGCAATGTAGTAGTTGCTGGTGCATCGCTTATTTTTACAATATCGGCTGAGTTTAATGCCTCAGCTTCTACCCATACCTCGATTAGTGATAACGTGGATTTTGAGCAAGGCAATTCAACCTATAACGGCTCACTTATCCAAGACAAGCTTTGTGCAACTTCGGGAACTTACGCCCTGACCTCAACCATTGCCAACTCAATGCTTTGGTTTACTGTGGCACAAGCCTACGCCCCAGCGGCAGTTGGCGCACCCCTTATCGACGCTCTCTCAGAAACAGACGCAGGCTTTACCGCAGGACATCCTTTCGCTTCAGGAGCAGCCAAAGATTATACAGTTCAATCAGCCCTTACCGCCTCAACTCAATACTTTTGGAGAGTCAGGGCCAAAGACCCTTCGGGAACAAATACCTTTGGGGCATGGTCAACTATTCGCAGCTTTACGACTGGAACTGGCGGTGGCGGTGGAACTTACACCAAGCCTCACACCCTTGACGGTATCGTCAAAGAGACCAAAACAACAACGCATACCTTGAACGGTATTGTTAAAGAAATAAACACTGATACACACACAGTCGATGGAGTAGTTAAGGAATCCAAAACCTCGACTCACACCCTGAGCGGTATTGTTAAAGAAACCAAGGAGACCACTCATGCATTAACCGCAATAGTTAAGGAAATAAAGACCACCACTCACGCGCTGGACGGAATTGTATTTGTTGCAGCTGGTGCGCAAACCATTACTCACACTTTAGATGGTGTAGTTAAAGAAACTAAAACTGCTGCTCATACTACAGACGCAATAGTTAAAGAGACTAAGACCACCACAAACACGGTTGACGCGATTGTTAAGGCTTCAACAACCAAGACTCACTCAGTTGATGGAGTCGTGAAAGAATCCAAGACTACAACTCATTCCTTGGATGGAAATGTCAAAGCAACATCAACTGCTACCCACAGTTTGGATGGTATCGTTACAGCTGCTGGACAGGCCACAAAGACCCACACGGCCGATGGTATCGTCAAAGCCACTAACACTGCCACTCACATTCTTGATGCAGCAGTCGCCGCAAGGACAACAACCACGCACAGTGTTGACGCAGTAGTTAAGGAATCAAAAACCTCAACTCACACCTTGAGCGGAATCGTGGCTGCGAGAAATTCAGCTACTCACACCTTGGACGCAGCGGTTAAAGCGTCTAACACCGCCAACCATACCCTGAGCGCAACTATAGTTGATACCTCAATAACTTATCCAACTCAAATCTTTATAGTTAATACTGGGAAAATTGCTGTCTGGGTTGGAGATGATAACTATTTACAATTATGATTAAAGCTTTTATCTACGGTTTAATAGTCGGATTTATAATCTCAATGCCTCTAATTAAATAATGTGGAAAACAAAATGGTACCTAAACATATCTGCACTCAGCAAACTAAAATAAGCCGCTTAGAGCTAGCTATCTTCGGTGACGAAGTACTAGGGGAGAAGGGGATGCTAGAACTTGTTAAAGATATTAACCAAAAAACTGACGAGATGCTCCCTACCTATAATGAAATAAACAACTGGAGTACGTTTTTTAAGAAAGGTAAAGAGCTTGGCGTAGGTCTTGTAGTTATTATTACGGGCATAGGGATCGTAATGGGAGCTTTATACTCTATTAAGGAATGGCTAAAAAAATAGGGAGTATTGACACCCTTATTTATAAATGATAAAATACTAATATAACTTTTAAAATATTAGTATGAAAAAATGCAATAGGTGCGGTTTTACAAAGTGTTTATTAGAATTTAACAAGCAAAAAGGGGCTAAAGATGGTTATTATAATCAGTGTACAAAATGCAGAAGCGAAAACAATAAAAAATATGCTCAAAAGGCCAAAGATAACTTTAAAAAGAATAATCCCAAGTATCACATAAAGACATATTCTATTAAAAAACAGCATGCTGAACGATATGGTCTTGGCACAGAAACAATTAGAAGATTAGGGCTTAAGCTTGCCTTATTTGTTTATGATAGAGCCAGCAGAAAATGCGAGGACTGTTATAGTGTCAATGATTTAACTGTTCATCATATTGATAGGAAAGGTAGAAATTATGAGGATGCTGGACTTCCAGTTAACAATGCCGTTGATAATTTAAAGGTTCTTTGTCGAAGATGTCATGGCAAAATACACGGAGGTCAACATGGAAAAAACATAGAGAAGGACAGACGTTGACAAATTAGCACCTATTATGTTAAAATATGCATATTCATATATATACAAATGTGGGACATAAAATACAATTTAGATACGATTATATAAGGGTGCTTCTTTGAAGTTCCCTTTTTTTGTTTCTCCGTAGCTGGTCAGGAAATGTGGATATCCCAACCAGCTAGAGGGCAACAACTGCACCTTATAATACAAAAGGAAGTCAAATTACTTCCAAAGGAGCGGAAAATGAAAAGCAACTGGAGAGCAAAGTCTTTCGTAGCAAATGGTGATGGACTTGGTAACTTGTGGGTTTGCGTTTGCAACAAAAAGCGGTGTGTAAAAGTTCTAGCTCTCAGCGAAGAGCCTACTGGCTGCAAGGAAAACGATAATGTTTTCCGAGGTGACCCATGTCCAGCCTAGTCCACGTCTGTTGGTTCTGCAAAAAGGTTAAAAAATTTAGCTCTTTTGTAGAAACCATGCCCGATTTACTCATGGCAATTGCCGAAAAGAAAGTCGATATGACCTTCATCACTTGCCCTGAGTGCTATCACATGTACTCAAACCGAGTACGCCCACCCACTGAGCAAGGTTTATAGACCCTGCAAAAGAGTTTCGCGATTCTCCCAAAAATCGCACCAATTTATCTGCCCAGGTCACGAAAGACGTGAGTAGATATACTTGGAGCTGGTTTGCGTCACCCAACCAAGCCAGCCAGTATACTAATCATTGAGATTAACTATATTTGTACATGGAAAATAATCAAGCCACTATTATTTGTGTTGGCGGATTGTGTCTTCTTTACTGGTTTTTTATTGTATTGTGTTTCACATCTTAAAATCCAAAAACGTCAATGGAACGCGAACCCCATATTGTTGAGTACAAATGCTCAAAAGGCCACTCAAGGAGTTGTTGGGCGGTAAAATTAGGCTTTACGAGAGCGGAGTTTAGAAAATATATAGAGGCGGTTGATTTTTATGACTTAATTGTGACCGCAAGAAGTAGAAAGACCTTACTAGCTAATTATTATTCAACAAAATAAATGCTTTACTCAAGTCAGAAAAACCCTCTTTGGAGTAATAAATATCTTGGATTTTCCAAGACTAAAATAGGCACTGCTGGATGCTTTATAACCAGCATTTCCAATCTCCTTGCTTATAATGGCGAGACAAAGACACCCTCAGAAATAAACGACATAGCCAAGAAGTGCGGCGCTTTCACTGGAGATATGTTAAATGCTGGTATTCTTGCTAAGGCTTTAGGCTATGGATATGTGAAAGCAATAAAACCCCCTGTAAGCAACTGCATAGTTGAGACAAATTATTATGCAAAAATGGGGTTCAGCCAACATTTTGTATTTTTCAATCCAAGGAACGGAAAGAGAGTTGATCCCTTGGATTTATCCCCAGGCTTTGAACCAAACAACTATCCTATCATCTCATATCGTTTGTTCTTAAAATTGGAGCAAAAGATACAAACTCCCGACTTAGTATCTATTCCAGAAAAGATAGTAACTAAAATACAGACGCCAGAGCCTACTATTTCAGAAAGTAATACAGTTACACCACCTAAGCTAGTAGAGCCAACTGTAACCGCTCCAGACGCTCCACAGACGACACCACAACTCACAGACAAAGAGATTCAAAGACAGATAGCGGAAATTATAGAGGGAAATTTGGAATTACCCTGGTGGAGAAAAATCTTATTACTAATTAGTAAACTAATCATAAAATAATATGTACCAAATTAAAGAATCATTTGATCGCGCAACGTTAATCAAAATAGGGAAGGGCAGCCTTATCGCAGGCGGTGGAGCAGTTATAACGTATATCCTTCAAGCTATTTCAGCCCAAGATTTTGGAACAATGACACCTATTGTAGTGATGATATGCAGTATTGCAATTAATGCGACACGCGAGTATTTCCAAGGTGAATAAATTTGCCCAGCTTTATTTTCAATAATATCTGGATTTGGAGCATTGCGCTCCAATGTGTCGATAGTCAAGTGGTCAACGACGGGAGGCTGTAAACCTCTTCTCTAACGGGTACGGTGGTTCGAATCCATCTCGGCACACAAATAATGCATTGCAGTTGAGGACTGCCCTCATTTTGCCTCCTTAGCTCATCAGGTAGAGCGTCAGATTTGTAATTTGATTGTGCGGAGTTCGAGACTTCGAGGAGGCTCATTAAGGCACATCTCCCCCGATGTGTCTTTTTATTTAGTAAAATCCTAAAAAATGACCAGCTATACTGGTTATAAACGCACCAATTACAAATCCACCTGTAAAAATGAACAAGTCCCTACTATTCATAATGTCCCCAATGTGCCTTTTTATTTTGGTTGTAATAAATTTTGTATAGCCGCTTTTCCTTTGTCGTTTAGTTGAACAAAAGGTTGTTTTTCTTCTGGTACAAGCCATTTATAATATCCGAAGAATAACCATCCGAGTATAAGACCCATTGTCACTCCAAGCAAAACCCCCCTGCGAGGAGTATTAATTCCAAATATGGATAACATGAAGTCTTCTTCTCTCATAGCCCCCCCTTGACACATATTCACAATTTTGCTAGTATTCATTTGTAAACGTTAATAATAAATCAATGAATACAGTATACACAGAAAACCAGCTAAAACTTATAAAAATCTTGAAGGACTACAAAAAAAAGAACGGCCACTTTCCGTATATCTCTCAGATAATCTCAATGGACAATGATTTCAAGGAAAGAGAGCATGTCAGATTGACCGCCACCAAGCTTATCAGAAACGGAGTTGTTATTGCTTCTGAAGGTAAAGGCTCAAAGCAGTTATCTCTAGTAGAATAGGCACATTTGACAATAATTCATATATATGCTATCCTGTATATGCAACTTACAAAAACTTAAATACAAATATCGATCAACACTAAAAGAACATTATCCTGTTTGCAAATGCCCCTTGATCGAGGCTATGCACGCAGGTAGTGTTCTTTTTTGTTTTCTAATCCAGTGCTGGCGGTGCAACTCCGACCTTATACAACAGACGTGTTGTTGATGTGAGGTAACGGCACTCGATTAGAATGCAAACAATCTTTGAGAGTTTTAGGAAATTCTAAAAAAATGCTAAAATCTTAGAATGACTTATAAACCCCCGAAACAGAAACCTACACCCAACGCATAACAAACAGACTAGACCTTAGACTATTTCTAAGGGTCAGACACAAGACTCAACAAAAAAAAGAAACCCAACACAAACAACCAGTAGTATTGAACCAATGCGAGGGAGAGGAAATGGAGAGGGGGTAGTTATTCTAGTCAACTTAGTCAACATAAATATTAAATAAATAAACAAATGGGAAAAACAGATTGGAAGGATTCTGAGTTTAAGAAGTTCGTTAGAATAAAAGAGGACAGCCTAATCAAGATAAAAGAGATCAAGGACAAAAAGAGCATTGCAGGTAAATTAGAAGAGATAATTAATTATTATTTAAAAATGCACAACATATGAAAAACAAATTAGAAATTAAAAATTATTGGTGGGAAGATTCACTTGATTCAATGCTACTAGAATATTCAGAAAATTCCTTTTTAGGTTCATCGGATATAAAACTATTTATTTTGAAAGCAATTGAATCCGAAGTTGAAAACAGAACAGATGAGTTGATGGATTTATTAAATGGAGAACCTATTAAAATAAAAAAACAATATGAACTCAATAACTGAACAACTAGAGTACTACAAACAAATTATAGACGAGTGGGAAGACATAGATATAACTAACGAATAAATATAGAAAATGACATAAAAAAACTGCTATCCATCTTTCGACAAATAGCAGTCTATGTTTTTTAATATTTAGGAACTATTTGAATCGTGCTGATAGTTCTTCTGTAATAGCGTTTTCAAGTGCCGTATTGTTTCCTACCTCAACCATTTGACCGCTCAAAATATCTCTCTGAGCCATAGTAGCTTTTATAGAAATACTTAGTGGTTTCTTACTGATTACGCGAGCAGTTACTTGAGTCGCTGTGTTGTTTCCAGTATTTCCCCATGCAGACCTTAAATAACCTGAATTGCCATCTACAGTTTCCAAGTTATAATTTTTTGCAGTGATAATTCCGACAAGTGCAGACCACGTTTCATCGTATGACGCCTTTTTTACTTCTGGTAAGGTTTTCCATTGGGCCGACTGTCCTGTCACACAACCAACCATAAAAATTACAGCAGATAACAAAATAGAAAGTTTTAACTTAAACATACTATCCCCCCTAGAAATTTAGTGAATACTGTATACGCTTTATTATCAACCTTAACAACTTTATTATTATCCACACCACAACCACTTGACATATATTGACAATCATATATACTAAATAAGTAAGTATTAATAAAAAAACATATGAAGAAACTGAAGACAATTAATTTAAAAGGCAAAGAATACGTGCAGGTTAACGAAAGAGTACTCTACTTTAACGAAACCTATACAAATGGCTTTATAGACACATTCCCCACCTTTAATAACGATACCGTATATTTTAAGGCAACCATTTTCCCAGACGCATCAAATAAAGATAGATTTTTTACAGGTCACTCTTTCGGAAGCCTTAAGGGTGAAAAGGCTCTCGAAAAACTGGAAACAGTCGCAGTCGGCAGAGCCTTAGCTTTTATGGGTATAGGAATTGTTGAGGGCATAGCCAGTGCCGATGAAATGGCAAAGTTTCACAACAACAACCCAGCCCCCAAAACATTTATAGGACCCGCTCAAAATTCACTAATCAAACCAGGGGCATGTAATATTTGCGGTTCAATCGCAATGCAAGCTAAAAGCGGAAACTTTTATTGTCCTTCTTATAAATCTCATGGACCATTTAAGATTATCGCAACACCAACCAAATTACCTGATAAATTACAAAAGTTTTCTGATGATTTAGATAATATACCTATCATTTAAAAATATGCCAGCAGGAGTATATAAACACAAGCCATCACAGGGTTTTAAAATAGGGAATAAACTTGGTAGCACTTTGATGGGAGTTTTTCACCCTAGTTGGAAAGGAGAAAAAGCTAAATATCAAGCAAAGCATATATGGATTAGAAATATGCTTGGAAATGCTAAAAAGTGCCATGATTGTGGAACAACTGAGGGAAGAATTGAATGGTCAAACATAGACCATAAATATCGAAGAGTTACTGAAGATTATATTCAAAGATGCAAAAGCTGCCATAATATATATGATATTAATGTTTTGGGTAAGTATGCCAAAGAAATATCATGCCATATTTGCAATACTATATTTGTAAGAAAAAATCATAATGCTAAATATTGTTCGTTCAAGTGCTATGTGAAAAACAGATATTTAGTCACAAAAGTAAGAAAAAGATTGGGATTGATAGTGCATAGAATTAAATAACTAATAAATAAAACTATGGAAACAAACAAATTCGCAGATGGACTATTTTACAACGAACCACGAGAGAACGCCCCCGACTTTGTATTAGGCTCAATAACTTTTTCAAAGGCTCGCTTTCTAACCTGGCTTGACCAACAAGCAGAAGATGAAAAAGGGTACGTCAAAACACAAATCAAACGAGGTAAAGAGGGCAAGCCATATGTTGAACTCGACACATGGAAACCCACCCAAAGATAATGAAATTCTCTGTACAAATTACCTATGAATCAAAAGCGGAAACAGTAGAAAAAGGAATTGCCCAGGTCGAGGGCATTATCCGAGTCATGGGGTTTACTGATTTTAAAGTAACCCACCAGCCCGATCAACGAACCAAGAAGCAGAATGACTCTTTACATGGTTGGCTGGCTCAAGTCGAAGAGCATTGCATGGAGCGAGGACTCACCGCTAAAGTACTTTTCAAAGACCCCGGCGAACTTCCAATCACACGCCACATGCTCAAAGACCGATTCCGCATGTTTGGAAATTACATGTTTCACAGAAAAAGCACCGCAGACCTTTCTAAGCCTGAGATAGATAAAGTAATCAAGGTTTGCGAACAAGAATACGCTGAAAAATTAGATTGCGTAATTCCCTTCCCAAGCATTGATAACCCAATAATATAAAATTCCCTTCCCTTCGGTCAGCTCCTTATTCGATTGAGTACAATCAAACAAGCTAAGTATCTAAAATAAAAATTTTATGGCGAGATTAGACCAACCCACCATTCACGTCCAACCCCACCGAGTTAAGAACGCCCTTGAGAGGCTTGAAATTGACCCACAAGCCCTACAATCAGAATATAGGGTACTAAGTGCCACCGGTGTTCTGATAGAGCCATTTTCTTGGCTTCTTGAAATTGATTATTCTTCCGCTCCTCCTTTTTCTTCCTAATCCATAAAATCCATTCTCTTCTTCTGTTTTCTTCCTGTTTTTTCAATACTTTTTCTTTCCGCATTTTGTCTGAAGCCTGATGATTGACCCAGAGGTGTCGGGTCATGAGTCTTATCGGAAAACGTAAATGCCGGTGTTGCAAAGAATCATTCATTCCTGACTATCGTAGCGTTAAACGTCAGAGGTACTGCAACAGACCCGAATGCCGCAAAGCAAGCAAGGCAGGATGCCAGCGGCGTTGGGTTGAAAAGAATCCTACCTACTTCAAGGGTGCTGACAATGTCGAACGGGTGCTTGAGTGGCGGCGTACTCACCCCGGTCGGCAGCGCCGCAAGGGTTCCGGCACTGTGTTACAAGATATCTGCGACCGAATAGATCATGTAAAACATGAAGTTACACCGCTTTTACCTCTCAAATCACCTGTATTACCCCCTGTGTTACAAGATTTCTGCATCGAGCAACATCCCGTTTTTGTTGGGCTAATCGCTCATTTAACGGGGTGCGTGTTACAAGATGAGATCGACTCGGTAATCAGGCGTATGGAACAATTGGGGCAAGATGTCATCTGTTCAACCACAGGAGGCCGTTATGACCCACAAGTTCCCCATTTGTCCCGACCGCATCCGCAGCATTCCGGAGCAGTTCAGTTGGGTGGATCACCGTCTGGTCCGTGATCACCACATTGAGCTGATAAGCCATGAGGCTGCGGCACTGTATCTCTTTCTCATCACCGTTGCTGATTGCCAGGGCCTCAGCTATTACGCCGAAGCGTCCTTGTGCGAACGTTTGGCTATGGATGCCGCTACGCTGGCCTCTGCGCGTGCCTGTCTGCTCAAGTATAGGCTTGTCGCGTACAAGCGACCTCTCTATCAAGTGCTGGCTCTTGATGGTGCCCCGCAGCACCTCCATGCCTCTGGCGAGAGTGCTGCCAGAACAGATATCGGCACCCTGGCCATTAACAAGATTCTGGCTTCGTTGGCCGGAGGTGCGCCATGATCGACTACGAGACCTATTCCCGTATCAAGCACCTTCACCTGCAGAAGGGGCTGACCGCCATGCAGATTGCCCGCGAGCTTGCTCTTGATGAACGTACCGTGAAGCTCTGGCTTGCCGCGAAACAGTTCCGTCCCCGTAAATCCGTCACCAGGCCAAGCAAGCTCGATCCCTTCAAAGATACGGTCGTCAAGATGATCGAGTCATATCAATACACGGCACAGCAGGTATATCAGCGCATTCAGGAGGAAGGCTTTACCGGTGGCTATACGGTGGTGAAGAAGTTCGTCCGCAAGATCAGACCCACCAAAAAGAAAGCCTTTCTAACTCTGGCGTTCGCACCGGGAGAATGTGCCCAGGTTGACTGGGGATCATATGGCTCGGTTCGTGTGGGTGAAACCACACGGCGGCTCAGTTTCTTTGTGATGGTACTCTGCTACAGTCGCCAACTGTATGTGGAATTCACCGTGTCCCAAACCATGGAGCATTTCCTCGCCTGTCATCAGAACGCTTTTGCGGCATTCGGCGGAGTGCCAGCCAGAATCATGGTCGATAATCTTAAAAGTGCCGTACTCAAACATGCTGTGGGAGAAGCGCCGGTGTTCAATTCACGTTATCTCGACTTTGCCCGGTATCATGGTTTTGGCATCTCGGCCTGCGGTGTTGCCAAGGGCAATGAGAAGGGGCGAGTGGAAAACGGCGTCGGCTACGTGAAGAAGAATTTCCTTGCCGGAGCCGAGTTACCTGACTTCGCAGCTCTCAATCCCGCCGCTAGAATCTGGCTTGATACGATTGCCAATGTGCGTATCCACGGTGAAACCAGACAGAAGCCGGTTGATATGCTCAAAGGTGAGTTTATGCACCTCCATCCTTTGCCGCTGCACGCCTACGACGTTGGGAATGTCTCCGCTGTGCGGGCCTCAAGTCAGTTCAGAGTCGCCCTTGATTCAAACCGCTATTCCGTTCCGGCTCGTTATGCGGGGCAACCTCTTACCATGAAAGCATATCCTGAGCGGCTCTGTTTCTACCACGAAGAGAAGCTCGTCGCCCGCCACAGTCGCTCCTTTGAACGCAACCGTGACTTCGAGGATCCGGATCACCCCAGGGAGTTGATCGTCCAGAGGAAGAAAGCGCGGGATCAGACCCTTCTGCGGCGCTTCCTGGCTTTGTGCCACTGTTCTCTTGATTATTACCGGGAACTCGATAAACGGCAGTTGAATGCAACCATTCATATCAGAAAGATTGTGGCACTAGCAGAAATCCACGGAGATGATGCTGTGGCCGGTGCCATTGATGATGCCATGAGACTGCACGCCATCGGTAGTGACTACATCGCCAATATCCTCGAAAGCCGGGCACGGAAACTTCCGGAACCGGGGGCGTTGCATCTGACGCGTAGAAGCGATTTACTTGATATTGCGGTGGAGGCACCAGATCTTTCCATTTACGACAATCAAAGCTTAGAGGAGGAAACACCATGAGTGATGACAAACCCACCCAGAAACTTGAAGCGGATCTACGAATGCTTGGCTTGAACTTCATGGCGGAACACTACAACCAAAGCGCAGCTAAAGCCGCCCGAGATACCATAACCCATGCCGATTACCTCGCCAGTCTCGCCGAAGGGGAGCTAGGTCAGCGCCGTGATCGCGCTACGATCCGCCGGATCAAAAGCGCCCGCTTCCCGGTGGTAAAAACTGTCGACCAGTTCTCCTGGAGTTGGCCGAAAAAGATCAATCGCATGGCGGTTCAGAACCTATTCCGCCTCCAGTTTCTGGATGACCACGCGAATATAATTCTGCTCGGGACTGTGGGCCTTGGCAAAACACATCTTGCTACTGCTCTTGGCTATACCGCCTGTCTTGCCGGTAAATCGGTACTCTTCGCAACGGCGATAGATACTATCAACACCCTTGCTGCGGCACAGGCGGCCAGCAAACTCAAAGTAGAACTGAAAAAATACCTCTCGCCACAAGTACTCATTCTCGACGAACTCGGCTATCTACCGATTGACAAGCACGGCGCCGATCTACTCTTCCAGGTCATCAGCCAGCGCTACGAACGAGGTTCAACAATCATTACCTCAAACAAAGCCTTCAAAAACTGGCCGGAAATCTTCAACAACGACAGTACACTTACCTCGGCCCTTCTCGACCGACTGCTGCATCACGCTGAAACCCAGGTTATCGAAGGCAAAAGCTACCGTATGAAAGATCTGATAGAAGCCTGAAGAAAACAAAGCCGCCGGCCTCGGTAAAAACCAAAGTCGGCGGACTGTTGTCACAACATTTTTAAAGTGCCACATTTACTACATTTTCACGGAACCGCTGACATACTAAGTGCCAAACGTTCAAATGCATGGCAATCTGGACGACTGTGGAGCGACGCAGATGACCACAGACTAAGGACTTTGGTTGCGGAGCTAAATTCTTATAATCATACCAAAAAAAATATATGAACGATGAACAATGGGAGCAAGACTTTGACACTTTAATTGGAAAGCCAATAAGCGGAGAAAGAATAAAACAGTTTATCCGTGAATTATTAAAACAAAAAAAGTATGAAGCAGGAGCTACCAACCCCCCAATTAGTACATTATAGGAGGGATTTCTTATTTGAGCATGGGTATATGTTTTGTGAGCATTGCGGAAGAAGCGACCAGTACTATTATGAAGTGCATCATATTTTTTATAGAAGTGAAAAACCTAAGCACAAGAAGTTAAACCATGCCGACAACCTCATTCTTTTATGTAAGAAATGCCATAACTGGCTACATGATATGAAAGCAAGGAGAAGAACCCTAAGCAAATATAAAACAGCAAATAAACATTTCAATGAAAATAATACTCAAAGGAAACCCTAAATCAACCCAGCATATCTATCTCCAGCGAGGCAGAATGAGATTCATGAGAAAGGAAGCCAAGGAACTCAAAGAGGACTACAAAAAGCAAGCGTGGGAACAATGGCAATCTGACGTTTTAGACTGCGAACTGGAAATAGAAATAGATTTGTACTTTGGCGATAAAAGAAAAAGGGATTGGGATAATTTCCACAAGCTATCAATGGACGCATTAACGGATATTGTTTGGATTGATGATTCACAAGTAAAAAAAGCGACTGTTTGTTTATACTACGATAAAACCAACCCTAGAACTGAAATAAAGTTATACACAGTTTCAACCCCTTGACATATATTGACAATGATATATACTTATAATATCAATAAGTTACATAATCTATTACAGAACATCACTGGCTGATTGATACATAATAATTAACCAACTAGAGGAGGTGATAAATATGTTAAATCAAATAATCTTCGATGCAGATTTTGTGACAAAGCATCCAGGGATAAGCACGAGACCGCTTTGGACGATAGGAGAACTCATAAACGAGTACGAAAGCGAATTAGACATCCCAGCCGAGCAAATGGCAAATGATGAGCCAGCGTGGTAATTAAAAATTGATTAGCTATGAGGGGGAGAGAAGGTTTCTATCAATTCCTTCCTCCTCACAGCGATAAAAAACAAAATGAGTACACCAAGCGAAAAGAAAAACGAGCTATGTCCTAATTGTGGGGAAGAAGCCCTTAAGCTCTACCAAGATGTTTACCGAGGAGAATACTTTTGTGACGCTTGCAGAATGGAATATTGGGAAGAGCAAGAAGAAGCAGAGGGCGATAATTTCTGGGCTTTAAAAAACTAAACATATGGAATTTCAAAACTTAAAAGAACTTGCAGGAGCAACAAGAGAAATGAACTTAAAAGAAATTATTGAGTACGCTGATGAAATAGCAGGACAATGGAACGGAGACGAATCAGGTGATCAAGAGGACAGGGCGCACATTGCAAATGAAATATCCGATATGTGTGGAGACGTTATAAAACTTTTGCAGGAGCTTGAAGAAATACAATAATATGCGTAAGAAAAACGAATACCGCGAGGCAATCCAAGCCTTGCGGAGATACCAAGAAGAAAAACCCCACCTCACAAGAGCCAACCGCTATCAAATAATCCAAGACATGACAGGCATCGACAAAGAAACTGTTGAACTAATCACCCGCTGGGATAGAGCTATTAGAGAGGTTTTTCCAAAAGATGAAGTCGGTGCTAAGCTTGAAAGAGAATGGAAAATGCCAGACTATATGAGACAACCTGACTTGAGCTGGACGGACATTTTCAAAAGAGATGGATTAAATAATTAATAATAAATAATATGACTATTACAAAAAAAGAAGTACTCGAAAACTTAGACGCAGTAAAAAAGTTTATTGAAGAAGCAGAGCAGGAGAAAAAAGAAGTTAAGGAGGTAAAGTTTGAAATTAAAAATAGATGGACAGGAAAAGTTCTATTTTCATCTTCAAGGACAACTTATAGGGAAGCGATATTAGAAGCAATTTCAACACGCGCTAACCTCACACGCGCTAACCTCACAGGCGCTGACCTCACAGGCGCTAACCTCACAGGCGCTGACCTCACAGACGCTGACCTCACAGGCGCTGACCTCACAGGCGCTGACCTCACAGGCGCTGACCTCACAGGCGCTGACCTCACAGGCGCTAACCTCACAGGCGCTGACCTCACAGACGCTGACCTCACAGGCGCTGACC
>CAJAFV010000074.1 GCA_903939115.1 uncultured Geobacteraceae bacterium | reverse complement strand
GCATTTGTAATTGTTTATTACACAGATAGTGCCAAGTTTGTGCTTAAGGACACAGTAAAATGTAAGCATTTGTTATTATGAGTATTATTTATTGGCAATGTAGCCACCGAAGACAATGACTGTCACAATACGAGCCCATGACTGTATGAGAAAATAATACTAATCACTTGTGATATAATAAAATATTTTTATATTTCAGCATGTTACTGTTTTTTGTATAAAAGTAAGAGTGTATGTGTCTTTTATACCTACCTTGAAAGCTGACCGCCGATATGGATTTGGGAGGTATCCCAGGCTTGCAACTCTCGGGTATCAGAAATCGTATGGAGGTTCAGGAAAAAAAGATCCCGGTCTTCAGGGAAATTGATATCCGACGTAAGGGTATTGATGAGATGATGTTGGTCAACACCAAGCATGGATGCAAAAAAATAATTGCCCTCACGAATGAGTCCCTTATCACTGATTGTCGCTTACCCGACAGGGGCGAGATTATACAGATCAAAATAACGGTCTTTTATAGCTCTCAGTTCATTCTGTGTCTGGCGCAGTTCCTCATCCTGCATCTCCAGTTCAACCTGATGTACCTGCAACTCATGCAGTAACCGCTTGGCGTCCAGTTCGCTAGGACGTGCCGATTGCAATGCGACCTTTTCCTCGGCCTTACGGCGCAGTTCTACCGCACTGGTTTTTTTTGCTGTTGTATCGACCATTTTATTTTTTGGGGTTGTCATTGGTTGTCCTCAAAATAAAAAACCGGCGCACTGGAAAAACCGAAACGCCGGTTAGTATGAGTATCAATCAAAATATTTGCTGACAGTGGTATTTGTCGGGAGGAGATTTTCTGCCTGTGCAATATTGTCGCCATTTCAATGCGCAAAATCCAGTGTTGTCAGTCTTTCTGTGCAGCCAATAGATTAATATTCTGTTTTCGCTGTTCCATAAGTTCCTCATATTGCATTATTTGTTCAATGCGTTGAAGCTCAGTCACTCCATCCTTCTCAAGCTTATGTAGATAACCGGTCAGCAGAATCCTGATCGTATCGGGGGCAAGTTCTCTGCTCCGGGCTAAAAACTCGCTGCCGTTCATCTCCGGCATCCGCTGGTCAGAAATAATGACGGCAACGTCCGGAGTTCCAGCTATCAGCTTCAGCCCTTCGGCACCGGAGCCGGCGGATACAATCTGAAACGGTTCACGGCGTAAGCGGCGTTTCAGCGTCTGCAGGATATTCGGCTCGTCATCAACCACGACAACGGTATAGTTCTCCAGGCCGGTATACCGGCACAGGCAATAACATCATGGGTATAATGTTCACGAGATTCCACCCTGCTGTAGCCAACAAATGATGCCAGAGCATAAGCAGGAATTCCATACTCCCAGCCATACCTCCCCCGTAGGAATTCTGCGGCAGAGAAGGCCGCTGATGTGTGACCAGAAGGAAAAGAGTGGTCACCACCGTTAGGGCGTTTTTCATTGACGGTGTATTTGAGGCCATACGTTACACCTTAGAGTAAGTGCCTCATCACCAATGCGAGGCCTGAAATATAGTTTATTTTTGCCATAATGGTGTTATTATTTGACAGTATAGGATGTTTATTGATTGCTTTTTGTCAAGCGACTCCATGCTAACAGTTATATAGCAACTTGTGACTGCAAAGTGCTGATCAACCCGCTGTACAGCTCATAAAGTAGGCTGTTTACTGGTACTCAAAGAAATACAACGGGGGGTTCGAATGAGTTATCAAAACTGGAGCGAAAAGCTTTTGAAAATCATGATGAATGCCGACCGTGTCGGAGCGGTGGCACTCATTGACGAGGTTCTTACCAGTGGGATTGGCTCTCGGCAGATTATTACAGATATCCTTGATCCGGCAATAGTCCAGCTTGGGCGCATGTGGGAACAAGAGTCTATGTCTCTATCGCAAAACTTCGTTGCGTCAAAGATTGCCGAGGATATTTTGTTGCGCTGTATTCCGGATAAATCGGAACATACTCACTCCAAAGGCGCGGTGGTGATCGGTAATATCGAAGATGATTTTCACAGTCTCGGTAGGAAGGCTGTTGGATTGTTTTTGACCGCTGCCGGGTGGGACGTACACGATCTCGGAAATGATGTGCCTGCAGAAGAACTGCTGGAAAAGGCGATTGAGGTCAACGCTTGTGTGATTGGGGCTTCAGCCATGATGCAGACAACTGCATTGAACATTCGTAAAGTTCGTCATCTTATTGATGAGCGAGGCCTTACCGACCGGATCAAACTAGCGGTTGGCGGAGCTGTCTTCAACTGGCGACCTGATCTTGTGGCTGAAGTTGGAGGAGATGGTACTGCTCATAACGCGGTAAGCGCAGATGAGCTCTTTACGCGGTTAGAGTCCGAGGTCCGCAGAGAGGTGAAGCCATGAATGCATATCAGAGAGTTATGAATACTCTGGGCGGCCTCCCTGTAGATCGTCCGCCGGTCTTTGCCGTCCTCGGCGCCTACGGTGGAAAACTGACCAGCACCGATCTAAAAACCCTTTACAGCGATTCCTCCGCCTACGTGGCAGGCCAGGTAGCACTGCAAAAGGAGATCGGTCTTGATCTTGTGATGTCGGCTTTTGATTACACGCTTATTTCCGAGGCTTTCGGCGGTGAAGTGGCCTGGTTTGCCGACCAGGCTCCCAACATGAAACGGCCGGCGGTACGTAATGCTGTCGACGCACTGTCTTTGCCCCTGCCGAACCCGCAGCAGACAGCACGGCTGCCGATTATTCTGGATGTAACCCGAAAACTAGCCGCTCTCTACAAAGAACAGGTGCCGATTATCGGTGTACTGCCCGGCCCATGTATTCTTCCAGCGTTACTAGTCGGCATCGAACAATGGATGGAAGCAGCCCTTTTTGATCAGGAACTTGCTCAAAAGCTGCTTGACCATACCGCGCCTTTTTATGTGTCCTGGGCTAATGCCCTGTTAGATGCTGGAGCCGATTGCCTGGTTGCTACCGAAAGCATGGCTTCGTCTGACATAGCAACACGCAATATGTTTGCCGGGCAATTCCTGCCGCATCTGAAATCAATTTTTACTCAGATAAACGGCCCCAAGGTACTGCATCACAGTGGCGGCCGTTTGAACCATGTTCTGGACCTACTTCCCGGTCTAAATGGACTGGTAGGTATCACCGTCAGTTCAAAAGACGATTTGACTGAAGCCAGGCAATTGATCGGCCCCGATCTGACCCTGATCGGTAATCTCGACAACCTGACCTTGCCGATGATTTCCGCTGAAGAAACCTACAAAATGAGCATGGCACGACTGCGGGAGGCAGCACCTGGCGGCCACTACATCCTCTGTAATTCCGCCGCTGATATACCATTGACTACACCACCAGAAAATCTGCGGGCGATGCTTGCCGCTGCCTCAGACTATTCAGTTGGAGTTGGTGGTGATTTATGAAGGCTCATACCGTTTGGCTTTGCTGCGGCGTAATACGTGCCGAGATGGAGGAGTTGCAGCGCCGTGGTTGTATCGACGGCGAACTGTTGTTCCTCGATTCCATGCTGCATATGAATCCACCACAGCTCGAAGCAAAGCTGACTGCAGCCCTTGAACAGAAAAAAGACGATCCTGGCTGCCTCGTGCTGGTTTACGGTGACTGTTCATCACGAATGCTCGATCTGGTACGCAACTACCATGTCGGGCGGGTTGCTGTGATTAATTGCGCCCAACTTCTGCTTGGGCGTGAACGCTATCGCCAGTTGATGCATGAAGAGGCCTTCCTGGTCCTGCCGGAGTGGGCACGGCGCTGGGAACATATCATGAAGAACGAACTGGGACTGGACAAGTCGGTAGCGCATGACCTGATGGGTGAGAACCGTGGTGTTTTGGTTTATCTGGATACCGGCCTTGTGCCAGTGCCGGAGCAGCATTTGCAGGAGTTTTCGTCTTATACCGGGTTGCCTTTGAGAATTGAATCGGTGTCGTTGGACTCCATGCTGGAATCGCTATTGGCGGCACAGTCTGAAGCATGTAGCCACAAACCTCATGAGGAATCAACGTGACTAACATCGAAAACAATCATATTGGTCCGGCGGCTTCCCAGTTATTGGCAATTGAGGTCATATCCGAATTGCTGGTTTCCACGTCACCGCAGAAGCTGTGTGAGGCACTTTCCGATCATCTGCGCGAACTGACCGGTGCCAGAACGGTAATCATTCTATCTCATCGCCCCGAACCGGCACACGATGAATTACTGCATGTCAGTCCGGAACGGCGGAAGGAGCTCTTTACTCCAGAGGAGCTCAACCTCTTCTGCTTTGAAAAACCCCCTGACAAATTACCAAACACTCCGGAAGAACTGCCCGAACAGCATCCATTGAAAGCAAAGCTGCTGCAGTCTGGTATCCACTCGATGGTTCGCTACGCGCTGCAAGCAGGTGGTGAACTTGTTGGGTTGCTGTTGTTGTTTGACCTGCCAGGGGTGAGTCGCATTTCCGAGACGAACCAGATCGTCACTCTTCTTGCCCCTCCAATAGCACTTGCCCTCAAAAATGCGCTTGCATATTTTCAGATTGAACAATTAGCGCAGGAGTTAGAGCAGCGAGTGGAGGAGCGGACAGCCGAACTACAGGAAAAAAATGCCGAATTACGGAAAAGCGAAGAACATCACCGGGTCATCCTTCAAACGGCCATGGATGGAATCTGGCTGCTTGATACACAGGGACGATTTATAGAGGTCAACGAAGCCTATTGCAAAATGAGTGGTTACAGCATGCACGAGCTACTCACTATGAGTGTTACCGATGTTGAGGCTGAAGAAACAAGAGCTGATACTGCTGCCCATATGCAAAAAGTTATTGAACTTGGTGAGGACCGTTTTTCATCCCGGCATCGCCGCAAGGATGGAACCCTTTTTGACATTGAAATCAGTGTCAAGTACCAACCATTTGAAGGTGGGCAACTAATAGCTTTTCTGCATGACATAACCGAGCGCAAACTGGCCGAGGCTGCACTGGCTGAAAGTGAATACTTTTTCAGAGCGTCGCAGAGTGCTGCACTCATCGGCTCATACAAGGCCGACTTCCTTGCCGGAAGGTGGGAATCCACAGAAGTGCTTAACACTATCTTCGGAATCGACTCGAACTACGATCGAAGCATACAGGGGTGGTTGAATATCGTACACCCTGACGACAGGGATTTGATGGACAGGTACCTGATGGAAGAGGTAATTTCCAATCGGAAAACATTTTCCTACGAATACCGGATCATTCGTCAAAATGATGGTGAAGTGAGATGGGTAAATGGTCGAGGCATTGGCGAATTTGACAACGAAAATAACTTGATCTTACTGATGGGCACAATACAGGACATCACCGAGCGCAAAAAGGCCGAAGAGGAAAAAGCCCAGCTCGAAAGTCGACTTCAACAAGCTCAGAAGATGGAGTCCATAGGCCGACTTGCCGGGGGTGTAGCTCACGACTTTAATAACATGCTGACGGTCATCATGGGGCATGCACAACTGGGCTTAATGCATATGGGCCCTGATCATCCAATATGTGCCGACCTGCAGGAAATCAGTAAATCGGCGGAACGCTCTGCTGACCTTACCCGGCAGTTGCTGGCCTTTGCCCGAAAACAGACTGTAGCTCCCAAAGTGCTCAACCTGAATGAGACCGTAACTGAAATGCTCAAAATGCTGCAGAGGCTTATTGGCGAGGACATCAAACTCGATTGGCAACCGGCTCTCGAAATTTGGCAGATCAGGATGGATCCGTCACAGATTGACCAGATACTCGCCAACCTGTGCGTCAACGCTCGGGACGCTATTGCCGGAACCGGACGTATTACGATTGAAACGGCAAACAGAACCATAGATAAAGAGTACTGCTCCGTCAATCTGGAGGCAATGTCCGGTGAATATGTGTGTCTTTCCGTCAGCGATTCTGGCAGCGGCATGGACAAGGAAACGCTGACCCATATTTTTGAACCGTTTTACACTACAAAGGAACTGGGCAAGGGCACCGGTCTTGGATTGGCGACCGTTTATGGAGCGGTAAAGCAGAACAATGGCTTTATTAATATCTACAGTGAGATGGGACAGGGGACAACCTTCTCGATTTATCTGCCGAGGGATATAAGCAGCAGTAAGAGACTAGCGTTATCCGAAAGCGATAAAGCACCGGTTCCTCGCGGTCAGGAGACCATTTTACTGGTGGAGGACGAACCGGCTATCCTGAACATTACTTCCATAATGTTAGAAAGACAGGGATATACTGTTCTGAAGGCTGATACTCCCGGCGAGGCCATCCGTTTAGCAAGGGAGCATTCTGCGGAGATTCAGTTACTTATGACTGATGTGATTATGCCGGAGATGAATGGCCGGGATTTGGCTAAAAATCTGCTCACTTTATATCCTCATATGAAACGTCTGTTCATGTCGGGGTATACAGCCGATGTTATCGCAACTCACGGCGTGCTTGAAGAAGGAGTGCATTTCATCCAAAAACCGTTCGCGTTGCCCACTATGGCCGCTATGGTTCGGGAAGTGCTTGACAGTAAGTAACTAAATAATTACCGCGCTTTCTACTTTTACAACCTTATTTTACCAACGTATGCTTTCAGTGACACATAGAACCGTCGGAAATAATTACCCGCTCACTTCCATCCGCCATAATTGCCGTCAGGGTCGGCTGATAGAAGACATAGTCTTCATGGAAGGGTGCGCTGACCATGCCCCCAAAGCCGGTATTGTCGCCGAGGGCGATGTGAATCGTGCCGAGTATCTTTTCCGCTTCCAGAACATTGTCGGGGCGACTCGCCTTGTCATTGGTGCCGATTCCCAGCTCCGCGATGTTGCGGCAGTTGGCATGTTCAGCAAATTTACCCTCCAGTCTGCCGCGATGAGGGTCGTTCCCCTCCATACGCACGACGGTGCCATTCTCTACCGTCAGAATAACCGGCTCATCCAGCTTGCGGGTTGGCCCCCATTCGATAACCATGGTGCCGTAACTTTTTCCCTCAAGGGGTGCAAAATACGCTTCACCCGCAGGGAGATTGCCGAAACTTCCCGGCGCTGTCAGTAAACCGTCATCACCGCCGGCATGTCGCCCCTCTTTGCATATCATCATATTGGTGCCGTTCGGAGTGGTAACCCGGATCCATTCAGCACAGTTGACCGCTTCCACAAGACGAGCGGTACGTGCTGCCAAAGCGATCCAGTCAACGGTCATTGACGTATGAAACATATCCGGGTCAAAATGCGGCAGGCTGGCAAAGCGGCAACCGGCTGCGCAGGCCAAAGCGCGATAGCGGGTGTGGCTGGTAGAGTTGTTTGACAATGCAATAATAATTCCAGCGACGTCTTCCCGCTGCTTAAGAACAATGTCTCTGGCCCGTCCGATCTCTTCCGGTGATGCCTCCTTGGCAAGAAGCTTTACCAGCAAGCCATCTGATTTCAGTGCTGCCATGATTGTTTTGCCGAAGGTTGCATTCCACAACTCTACTGGCGGTTCAGCCCCCGAAGCCGGGGTCGCTGGAAATTCCACAAAAATGCCGCAGCCGTAGGTTCTTTCGGCGAAATCAGCGGCGGCACGAGCGGTGGCATTAAGGCGACGGCGTCTGTCAAGGTCCGAAGCAGAGGGTGTTTCCTCCGGACGAATAAAATCGCTGAACACTAAAATACGCTCTCCCGGCTTCACGCCCATGTTTGTTTCAAAGAGGGAGTGGAATGCATTTTCACTGTTTTGATGATCTGACATATGATTTGTTTCTCCTGGTACAGAGGGTATCGGCGCAGCACGTATATATGCGTATAGCACAAATATAATAAAGGTAAAACCGCTTGCAGAGACAGAGAATGGTCCGACTGTTTTTTCCTTGATTTATAGGGTGTTATTGTGATAATCATGCATACTGTATACAATTCTCATAACCAATTTTGTCCAATAATTGCAGGTACTTAACCCGTTTTTCAGGGTTAGCTGGCGGAGGTTTTTGTGGCACAGGTCGTATTTTCCACGTGGGGTAGGACTGTTGTAGATAACAGGAATGAATCAGTCGAGGCACAATCAGTTTCGTACAAGCTTCCGGTCGCCTTTGATGGCGAACGTCCTCTGCGTGCCTTTATGGGATGGGACGGCATCATCCTTTTCGACAAATCTGTTGATGTCCCGGCGATGACCGCCGAGTATATGAAGCGCGTACAGACCCTCTACTGCTGCGGTCGCTGCACACCGGGCAAGAAAGGCACCAAGGTACTGATGGATCTTTTCCAGAACGTGCTGAACGGTACTGCTGCCGAGACCGATCTGGATACGGTTGGTGACCTGGCCGAACTGCTGAAAAACTGCAAGTGCACTCTTTGTCAAAGTGCCACGGTGCCGGTTTTCGATGCGGTCACCCATTACCGGGACGAGTTTGTGGCGTATATGAATGGCGGCACAACATCCAAACCAGCCAACTACATCCATAAAATTACTGCTCCCTGCATGGACAAATGCCCCTCTCACATTGATATCCCCAAATATATAGAGGAGATAAAAAATTACCAGTACGGAGAAGCGCTGGCGACTATCCGCGAGAACATGCCGATGCCGGCTGTCTGCGGCCGTGTCTGTCCGCACCCATGTGAGACCGCCTGTCGGCGCAAAAACGTGGATGATGCCATCAATATCATGGTGCTCAAGCGTACAGCTTCCGACTACGAGTGGCAGCACAACATCACCCCCCCCGTAGTGACCAAACCGGCTAGAGACAAAAAAGTTGCCATTGTCGGTGCCGGCCCGGCCGGACTCGCCTGCGCCTACTATCTCGGCCTGGAGGGATACAAATCAACTATATTTGAGGCGCTGCCCGAAGGCTTCGGCGGCGGCATGATTGCCGTCGGAATCCCGGCCTACCGTATGCCGCGCCAGGTTCTTCAGCGTGACGTCGACATCATTGAGTCGGCCGGTTCAGAGATCAAGTACAATATGAGGGTCGGCAAGGACATTACCCTGCCGGAACTGAAGCAGCAGTACGATGCCGTATTCCTGGCACCGGGTGCGCATCGCTCCAAACCGATGGGCGTCGAGGGTGAAGACAAGGGGTACAAGGGTTTCCTCTCCGGAGGCATCGATTTCTTGCGTGAGGCGTATCTGGGCCGCCCGACCGGCATGGGCAAGAAGGTCTGCGTGGTCGGCGGCGGTAATACCGCTATCGACTGTGTTCGTGTTGCCCTCCGTGAAGGCGCCGAAGAATCCATCCTGCTGTATCGCCGCTCCCGTAAAGAGATGCCGGCCGACGTCTGGGAAGTTGACGGCGCCGATGAAGAAGGCGTTCGCTTTGAATTCCAGGTGCTTCCGACCAGAGTTGTCGTTGATGCTACTGATCAGGTGACCGGTGTAGAATGTGTGCGTATGGCTATGGGCGAACCGGATGCTTCCGGCCGACGTCGTCCCGAACCGGTGCCGGGCAGCGAATTTATCGTCGAGTGCGACACCATCATTCCGGCTATCGGCCAGGACCCCGACCTCGGCTTCATACCGCCTGATATGGGTATCGATATCACCAAGTGGAACACAGTTGTTACGAAGTATCTGCCTCTGAAAGATGCTGCCGGCAAGGATCTGAAAGATGGTATGGGCAATATGCTCTCCCGTTCACTCATTACCGACTGCGATGGCGTCTTTGCCGGTGGTGATGCCGAGATCGGTCCGCTGACGGTTGTGGCCTGCATCGGCAACGCCCACCGCGCCGCACTGGTCATCCAGCGGTGGCTCGAAGAGGGTAAGGCCTATCTGTCCGATCAGGATATTTTTGATGATCTGCTGACCTATCTGGGAGTCTACGACAAAGGTGAGGCGGTCCCGTGGCTCGCTTCTTCTGATCGTGCCAACCAGAAAGAGGTGCATGGCCGGGAGCGTGCCGCCAAGGGGAATTATAAAGAAGTCGAGTTGGGCTTCAGCGACACGACCGCCCAGATTGAGGCCGACAGATGCCTGAGATGCTATAGAATGGCGATGGTGGCACTGTAACCTTCTCACTTATTGACATACATTAACGCAGTACGGAGACAGCATAGCATGGCACACACAGAGTCCAGCGACAAAAATACGACGGCAACAGTCGTCATCGACGGCACCCAGGTGACAGTACCTGTCGGCACGACCATTCTCGAGGCGGCTGCACAGATCGGCATTAAGATTCCGACCCTCTGCTGGCTGAAAAAAATATCCACAACCGGCGCCTGCCGGATATGCGTCGTAAAAGTTGAAGGGGTCGAACGCTTTATGACCGCCTGCAATACCCCGGTAAAGGACGGTATTACGGTTATTACGACGTCGCCGGAGCTTGAGTCGGCACGCAAAAAGACTCTGGAACTAATGCTGGTCAACCATCCACTCGACTGCCCGATATGCGACGCGGCCGGCGAGTGCGATCTGCAGGATACCTGCTATCTGCTTAAAGTAGACAAAAACAGCTACGGTGCCGGACTGGAGCGCCTGCCGATCCGTTACGACTGGAAGCTGCTGGAGAGTGACCCGAACCGCTGCATACTCTGCGAAAAATGCGTCAAAGTCTGCCGGGAGGTTGTCGGGCGGGAAGCCATTGAGGTTGTCGATCGCGGTGACAATACGATCATTGATACCATTACCGGCGCACCACTTGACTGCGATTTCTGCGGCAACTGTATCGGGGCCTGTCCAACCGGCACGCTGATCAGCAAGCCGTTTAAATTCCGTGGCCGCCCCTGGACCTTTGAGGTGACGAAGAGCATCTGCGCCTTCTGTTCCTCTGGATGTGAAATTGAGTACCATGTCGGCAGCGGTCGTGTGGAGCGGGTCACCAGTGCCGACAACGGTTACAACAAGGGAAACATCTGCATTAGCGGACGATTCGGTTATGCTGCGTTCAACTCACCGGACCGCCTGAAGTCGCCACTTGTCAAAGAGGCGTCCGGCACCCAGAGAAAGGCCACATGGGACCAGGCGCTGGGAGCCGTAGCCGGGCAGCTGAAGCAGATTATTTCATCTAACGGCCCAGATGCCGTAGCCGGCATCGGTTCGCCGCGCGTAACGAATGAAGAAAATTATCTGTTCCAGAAATTTATGCGCGGCGCTGTTGGTACCAATAACATTGACTCTGAAGCGCGGCTCGGCTTCCTCCCTTCCCAGATTTTGCAGTACGAAATGCTCGGGTACAGCGGCGGCACCTCCGGTATGGAAGCTATAGAAACAGCCACCGCTATCGTGGTGATCGGAGCAGATCTTAAAGCGGAATCAACCGGATTTGCCTATCGCGTGATTCAGGCCGCTTCGAAAAATGATGCAAAACTGGTACTTGCGGGGAGCCGCACCAGTTCAATGAACAAGTTTGCCAATGCGTTCCTGCAGTGCCGTCCCGGCAGCGAAGCCTGGCTTGTCGCCGGGCTTAACAAGGCCATACTGGCTGAAGGGCTTGCCTCAGCTGCCACAGTTGCCAACGTGGATGCTTTACAGTCATCACTTAATGCACTTTCGTTTGAGCGCATCACTGAAATCTCCGGCATCTCTGAAGCTGAGTTCCGGACGGCTGCCGCCTTCATCTGTTCCGGAGGTCGTACTGCAGTAATTTATGGGGCCGATGTCATTCGTTCGGCCGACAGTAAAAACGCCGTTGCCGGAACCGTTAACCTGGCGCTGCTGACCGGAGCCGTTACTGCGACCGGCGCCGGTATTTATCCGCTCGACGAGAAAAACAATACTCAGGGGATGCTCGATATGGGCGTCTGTCCGGAATACCTCCCGGGCTATCGCACCTACGAGCATGCCGCTGCCACATTCGGCTCTGCCTGGAGTACCACCGTACCTGCCATTCGCGGTAAAGACCTGTTTCAGATAGTTGATGCAATTGAAGCAGGGGAGATAAAAGCGTTGTACGTCATGGGGAGCGATCCGCTCCATTTCATGCCGAATCGCTCCCGAATTGAAAAAGCTCTACGGAAACTCGAGCTTCTTGTAGTTCAGGATCTCTTCCTGACCGATACAGCCGGATTAGCACACGTAGTACTTCCGGCGGCAACCGGCGCCGAGAAAGCGGGTTCATTCACGTCTGTCGACAACCGGGTTCAATGCTTCACCGCCGCCGCACAACCGGTCGGTGATACCCGCACTGATGCTGACATCCTGACGGCACTGCACCGGCTGATGGCGCCGACATCGTCTGTCGTTACGCAAACGCCTGATGCCCTGCATCAGGAAATAACGACTTTAACCGGTCTTTACAGTGATGTGTGCAATCACGACGGCTGCAAGATGGGAAGAATAAAAAACCGCACTTCATCATTCGTGTGCCTGCCGCTGACACCGATTGTACCTACCCCGCCCACACGTCCTTTTGCTCTGACAGTCGGGCCGGTACTGCACCATAATGGTTCGCTGACAACCAGGTCGGAGAGCAATCTTCTTGTTGCCGGTGAAACATACGCGCTGCTCAACAGTCAGGACGCTGCCTCAATCAACGTCGCGCCGGGGGATCAGCTGCTGCTTGCAACAGGCAACGGGACGGTCACGGTGGCGGTTCGTCTGTCTGACGACCAGCAACGGGGCTCACTCTTTATACCGGCTCATTTCCCGGGACTGCAGGTAAACCAGCTATCCGACGGACCTTCATTTCCGGTGCCGGTAACTCTTGCAAAGGGATAAACCCGGCGTTATACCAGCGGCATGAGCAGAATTATCCGCGACAACCATAAAAAGCTGCTTCAGGGTGAGACGCATCTCCATTCATATGGACGGGTGGGGCAGCTAACCATCTGCCTGGTGTCGCCAAGCCGCTATCAAACCGGCATGAGCAGTCTCGGTTTTCAGACGGTGTATGCGCTTTTGGCAGGTTCACCCGGCATACGGTGCGAACGAGGTTTCCTGCCCGACCGTGAAGAGCTGGAAGAGTATCGGCGCAGCGGCACGCCGCTGCTCTCGCTGGAAACGTCGACCCCCCTGGCTGATTTTGATATAATCGCTTTTTCCACCTCGTTTGAACCGGACTACCTTAATATCCCCCTGATCCTCAATCTGGCACGCATTCCCTGCTACTCCAGCATGCGCAGCGACTCCGACCCTTTGATTATCGCCGGCGGCGCCGCCTTTTTTATCAATCCTGAGCCGGTCGCCGATTTTTTCGATGCCATCTGTATCGGCGAAGGTGAGGATATCGTCCCCGCTCTGGTGGCAACGCTGCTCTCACCTGTTGATAGTGGCAGGACCGGACTGCTGCACGCACTTACCCGTATCCCCGGCGTGTACATTCCCGCGCTCTACAAGCCACGCTATCGAGACGGTGTCCTGATCGGCTACGATGCCGAAACTGGTGCTCCGCTGCCGGTTGTCAGGGTTCCTGTCTGTCTGGAACAGCACGAGCCGTCCGCTTCACAGATTCTGACCGAACATACCGAGTTCGGCGATATGTTCCTGGTGGAAGTCAGCCGTGGTTGTCCGCGCGGCTGTCGCTTCTGCAGTTCCGGTTTCATCTACGGTGCGTTTCGCCAGCAGCCGTTCGCTCACGTCACCGCCCTGATCGACGAGGGACTTGTTCATCGGAACAAGGTGGGTCTCGTTGGGGCGGCGGTGTCGGATTATTTCGATATCGGCAGGCTCTGCCGCTATATTGTCGACAAGGGGGCCAAAGTATCAGTATCCTCTCTCCGCATCGATCGGATAGACAGTGAAATGCTCGACGCCCTGATTGTCAGCGGCCACAAAACGATCTCTCTCGCTCCCGAAGGCGGTTCGCAACGGATGCGGGACGTTATCCGCAAAAATCTGACGGAAGCACAGATTCTGGATGCGTGTGACATGCTCATTGCTCGCGACATCCTCAACCTGAAGCTCTATTTCATCATCGGACTGCCGGGTGAAACGGATGGCGATCTCGACGAGATGATCCGCCTGATCGAGACGATTCGCGAGCGGGTTATCGAACGGGGGCGGGCCAACAAACGACTGGGCGAAATAACTGTATCGGTCAACCCGTTCATCCCCAAACCGTTTACTCCGTTCCAGTGGTGCGGCATGGAACCGCTCCCTTCACTGGAGCGCAAAGTCAAGCTGCTCGAAAGCCGTCTGAAACGACTGTCCAACGTCAAGCTGAAGGTTGAAAGTCTGCGTGAATCGTATCTACAGGCACTCCTGTCGCGGGGCGATCGGCGTTTGTCCGCACTGCTGATTGAAATGGCCATGGGTGCCAACCTTAAAAAGGGCGCCAAATTATCTGGAGTAGATACAGGCTGGTATGTACAGAGAACTATCGATGCAGACGAATTTCTGCCGTGGAGCATTATTGGCACGGCGGAAATGCCACGGCTACGACGTGAGTATGAGCGTGCGCTGGCGGGAGATGAGAGTTGAAAACCTGTACCATGTGCAAGAAGGGATATGATGAGAATGCCGTGCCGTCAGAATATGCCGAGGCTGGTGAATGGCTGGCCGGTGAGGTGTGGAAGGACGCCGGGGAATTATGCCCGCTCTGTCTTGAAAATCGGGCCCGGTTGGTTATGATGTATGGTCATGAGATAAATTCGTAATTCAAAAATTGACGCTGCTACCGGAAAATTAAACCGCTTTCAACATTTATTCCGGCCATGGTATACACAAGTGATTCTAGGTATCCTTAATACGTTGTCGCCATCTGCGGAGGGAAAAAAATGGGGCACTCTACATTGATGAAAAAAAATCGCGATGAGCAGCGTGAACATGTTATGAAGAAAACACCCGGGGAGCGGATATTGGCGGCTCTCGAACTTTCGGACGTCTGCTCGTTGCTCAATGCCGCTGCCAGAAGGGCTCTGGAGGAGAAACGTGTTGCTGCAAAAGCTTAATCAGGCGTCAGATGTTTTGACAGCCCTTCGCGACGATGGCCGCATCAACGGCTTTGCGCTTATCGGCGGACTTGCCGTTTCTGCGTGGAGTCAGCCGCGTGCGACCATGGATGTTGATCTGCTTGTTCTTGTTGATTCAAGCAACCTGAATTGTCTTGTAAATGCTCTCTGTAATGCCGGGATTAAAGCGGAACTCCGCCGAGGTGGAATCGATGACCCTGTTCCATACCTGATTCGTGCCGATTTTATTGATATTATTGTCGCTACAAAAAAATACGAGGCTGAGGCCATTGAAAAGAGCATTGCCGTTGATATTGCCGGTAAGGTTATCCCGGTGGCCTCTCCTGAATATCTCATCATTCTGAAGCTCAAAGCTGGTGGGCCGCGAGATCTTCTTGATGTCCAGGAACTTCTGGCGTCAGACCTCGTCGATCGCACAATGCTTGCTGAACTTGCAGCACGCTACCGGGTTGAACTCGGTCCAAACTGAGCTAATCGCGCTAAGGAAGTTCCTTTACAGGTATTATGCAATCCGGGACAACTTGTTAACTACTTTATCTTCGAGCATCCCATCGAGAGCCTTGGCATACGCCTTGTAATGATCGCTGTTGATGTGCTTTTCAATTGCGGCGGCACTTTCCCAGGTTTCATAGAAGATGAATAAAGCCGGGTTCTGATTATCCTGATGCAGAGTGTACTCAATGCAACCGTTCTCTTGCCTCGTCGGGAGAACGAGCTTGAGTAGTTCGGCTTTAACCGCTTCAATGAATTCCTGCTGTGCCACTATTTTTGCAATCACCGTTATGTTCGTCATGGCTCGCCCCGTATCTGAAATCACTCTTCGTCAGATGTACCGGCACATTATCTGGCTGCCACCGCTTCAGCTGCGGTTCGTCCGAGCGCTTCGCACTGTTCAAGCACTTCCGGCTGCGGAGAAAACTGTGTTCTCACCGTATCACCGACCAGCTTGAAGCCAAGGGTTTTGAGACGGTCTTCCGCCATTTTGCAGGCTTCGCCGCTCCAACCGTAGCTACCGAAAATTCCGGCCAGATTGGTTTTCAGTTTTACCGTGCTGAGGTATGCCAGCACATCCCACATCGGTTTTGCGATATCGCGATTAAACGTCGGGATGCCGAACAGCATGGCATCAGCCTCTTCCATCAGATTGCGAAGTTCACTGGCGTTCAGGCTGTTGATATGATAGCTGGCAACTTCGATGCCGTCTCGTGCTGCGCCTCTGGCAACGGCGTGCGCCATCTTTTCGGTACTGCCGTGCGGCGACAGAAAGAGGAGCACGATCTTTTTGCTCTGTGAAGGCGGTTTGCTCCACTCCTCAAACTGACAGATAACTTTCCACGGGTCACGGCGGATGATCGGTCCATGACTGGGACAGATCATATCGATGACGTCGTGACGAATTTTTTCGATAGCCGATAATATTTTGTCCTTGAAAGGGCGGAAGATGCAGTCAAAGTAAAAATGGCGCGCCGAGGTAAAGTCGTCAACCTCATCGTTGAAGATATGTCCCGTCTGCCAATAATGGGCACCAAAGGCATCGCAGGAAAAAAGAATATGCTCTTCTTCCAGTCGCGTGAACATGGTGTCCGGCCAGTGCAGAAACGGGGCGGTGATAAAACGGAGGGTACGCCCCCCCAGATCAAGGGTGTCACCATCTTTAACGGTTTGGCAGGAGATCTGCCTGTTCAGGATATTGCCGAGGAAATTTTTGGCTGCGGTTGTACAGTAGACCACCGCCTGCGGTGCCTGCTCCATCAGATATGTCAGTGAACCGGAGTGGTCGTGCTCTGTGTGGTTGATAATTATATAGTCGATAGTTTTTGGGTCAACCAGTGATCTGACCTTATCCATATATTCGTCAACGAATTTTTCCTCGACCGTGTCGATAAGTACAACCTTGTCCTGCCATTTCAGCAGATATGCATTGTAGCTGGTGCCATGTTCGGTGGGGAAAAGATCGTCAAAGACCCTGAGATCAGGATCTTCAGATCCGATCCAGTAGAGTCCGGGTTTAATTTCTATCGGTCCTAGCATATACGATTCTCCCTTTGGTCTCTGCAGCTCCGCAACGTTGAGGCGGCTACACGCCCATGTGCTTTTTATGTTGTATCGAATCAGTTCGCCAATGTATCAGAACTCATATCTCGTGTACAAGCGGGAATTAATAAATTCATTGCCGCTCCTTGTATTAGGGGCGGGAATTATGGCATACTGCCGCGCAAATGTCTTTCCCAAAATCTGGCGGATCAGGTTAAACCGGCCGAACGTTCCCGAGGAGTATATGAAGCAGAAAACGATCTTTACCTGCCAAAAATGTGGTAGCCAGTCCCCTAAATGGCTCGGCAAATGCCCTGACTGCGGCGCCTGGAACAGCATGGCAGAAGAGACCGTGGTCAAGGCTTCGCATGGGCAGCGCTCAACGGGAAGTGCTCAGCCGATACCGATTTGTGACGTTCCCCCCCAATCGGAAACACGGAGGCCGACCGGTATCGGAGAGCTCGACCGGGTTCTGGGCGGCGGTATCGTGCCCGGCTCGCTGGTGCTTATCGGCGGAGACCCCGGTATCGGAAAATCGACACTGCTGCTGCAGGCGATGCACACTCTTGCGGAGGAGGCGGGTAAAGTTCTGTACGTTTCGGGGGAAGAGTCCGCTTCACAAACCCGTCTTCGAGGCGAGCGGCTCGGTGCTTCAAGCAAAAACCTGCTGATTCTGGCTGAAAACTCACTTGAAGCGATTCTGAGTCAGGCTGCAGCTCTGAAGCCGGCCGCAATGGTTGTGGACTCAATCCAGACCGTTTGGACTTCTGCTCTGGAATCGGCTCCCGGCAGTGTCAGCCAGGTGCGGGAATCAGCCGGCAAGCTGATGCTGCTTGCCAAGGGGAGCGACATTCCGATATTCATTGTCGGTCACGTGACCAAAGACGGCTCGATTGCCGGTCCGCGTGTTTTAGAGCATATGGTGGATACCGTTCTCTATTTTGAAGGCGACGGCAGCCACCCCTTCCGGATACTGCGGGCGGTCAAGAACCGCTTCGGCTCGACCAATGAGATCGGCGTTTTTGAAATGAAGCAGGAGGGGTTGTGCGGGGTGGCAAACCCTTCGGAGCTCTTCCTTTCCGAACGCCCGCTCGGCGTCTCAGGATCAGTCGTCACCACCTCGCTGGAGGGGAGCCGGCCGCTGCTGGTTGAACTCCAGGCACTGGTGACGCCATCATCATACGGCGTCCCCCGTAGGACAACCATCGGGGTGGATCATAACCGCCTCGCCCTGCTGGTTGCAGTCTTGGAGAAAAAGGTCGGCTTGCATATGACCGGTCAGGATATTTTTTTGAATGCTGCCGGCGGCGCACGGCTGAATGAACCGGCAGCCGATCTGGCGATGATTATGGCCGTAGCCTCCAGCCATCTCGACAAAGCCATCCCGCCCGATACCGTTGTTTTCGGTGAAGTCGGTCTGGCCGGAGAGGTGCGCGCGGTCACCCAGCCTGAATTGCGCATTGCCGAGGCAGAAAAACTCGGCTTTAAACGCTGCATCATTCCGGCCGGCAGCCTGAAACGCCTTAAAAAACGGGGTATTCGCCTTGAAGGTGTCGCAACGGTTCAAGATGCGATGGATGCGATCTTTGAAGCGTAATAATCCCGGAATCATCACATCAATATTATCCAAGGAGGTTCATCTTTGTGCCTGACCACACCATTTCCCGTACGCAATCTGCCCACGATTACCAACTATTGATAAAAAATCTGCTTTTCTGCCCCGTAGTGCCCGCCCCCGAACAGGAGATCGTCTACCGCAGCTCATTCCGCTATTCCTACCGTGAACTGCATCAGCGGGTGAAGCGACTGGCATCTGCTCTGACCTCCCTTGGCGTGAAGCCGGGCGATACGGTGGCGGTCATGGACTGGGACTCGCACCGCTATCTGGAGTGTTTTTTTGCCGTGCCGATGATCGGCGCAGTGCTCCACACGATCAATGTGCGTCTCTCACCGGAGCAGATCCTCTATACAATCGATCATGCCGAAGATGATATTCTGCTGGTCAATGCCGAGTTTCTGCCGATTCTTGAGCAGATTCGAGGGCGTATGGACACGGTCAAAGGCTTCGTCCTGCTGAACGATGAACCGACTCTGCCGGTGTCCACCATCCCCTTTGCCGGTGAATACGAAGCTCTGCTGGAAGCGGCTCTGCCGGAATTTGATTTTGCCGATTTCGATGAGAATACCCGTGCCACAACATTCTACTCCACCGGGACGACCGGCATGCCCAAAGGGGTGTACTTCAGCCACCGGCAGCTGGTGCTTCACACCATGGGGGTTATGAGTATGCTCGGTTCTTCTTCCGGGCATGGCCGTTTCCACTCCGGTGACGTCTACATGCCGATCACACCGATGTTCCACGTTCATGCCTGGGGTATGCCGTATGTGGCTACGATGCTAGGAGTCAAACAGGTATACCCCGGACGCTACATTCCTGATCAACTTCTGGAACTGGTGGAAAAAGAGAAGGTCACGTTCTCCCACTGTGTGCCGACGATTCTGCATATGCTGCTTAAGCATCCTCATGCCCAGCGCATTGACCTGTCGGGATGGAAACTGATCATCGGCGGAGCGGCCATGTCGCGGGCACTCTGTGTCGAAGCCATCGGTCGCGGCATTGATGTGTTCACCGGGTACGGCATGTCTGAAACCTGTCCGATTCTGACGATCTCCCACCTGACGCCGGAAATGCTGGAGCTGTCGCCCGAAGAGCAGGCTGCCATCCGCTGCAAAACCGGCCGTTCAATACCATTGGTTGACCTGAAAGTCGTTGACACGGCCTTACGGGAGCAGCCGCGCGATAACGTCAGTACCGGAGAAATAGTCGTGCGTGCTCCGTGGTTGACACAAGGCTACCTTAAAGATCACAAGGCTTCCGAGCGACTGTGGGAGGGCGGCTGGCTCCATACCGGTGATGTGGCGGTGCGCGATGAGTGCGGCTATCTGCGCATTACCGACCGGAGTAAGGACGTTATCAAAGTGGCGGGCGAATGGGTATCGTCACTGGAACTCGAGGACATTATCGCCCACCATCCCAATGTAGTCGAAGTGGCAGTGATCGGCGCCATTGATGAAAAATGGGGCGAGCGGCCACTTGCGCTGGTCATCCCACGTCCCGACAGTGGCCTGACGGAAAAGGATATCAGTCATTTTGTCAAGGAGTACGCCGACAAAGGAGTGGTCAACAAACATGTGGTTCTCCTTAAGGTGCGCTTTGTGGATGTCATCGAAAAAACCAGCGTAGGCAAGGTCAGCAAAGTAGCGCTACGGGAAAAATATGCCTGATATGAACATCGGCCTGAACATCAGTGCTGCGAATTGTATTTTTGAAACGGAATTCATTGTTCAGTCGTACGAAACTGATCTGCGTGGTTTTGCACGTCCGGTGGCCCTGCTCAATTATCTGCAGTCTGCAGCAGGAGAACACGCCTCACTGCTGGGCGTTGCGGTCACCGACTTGCGCAAAGGCGGGCATACCTGGGTGGTGTCACGTCTGCATCTCGCCATGGAGCGCTATCCGCGCGGCGGTGGCTCTGTGCGGATAAAAACCTGGCCGTCGGGTCGGGATACTCTCTTTACAACCCGCGATTTCGAGCTGTTCGATCCGGACGGCGCCCCACTCGGCACGGCAACAACGTCATGGGCTGTCCTGAGTTTGAAAACCAGGCGACCGGTGAAGCTGAACGGAGTACTGCCTCTCTATCCGATTATCGAGAAGCGGGCATTGCATGATGCTTTCAGCACGCTTCCCCAGCTTGAAGTATCTGAGCTTGACTTATGTCTGCCGGTACTCCGGGGTGATCTGGACACGAACAGGCATGTTAATAACACCGTCTATGCCGGTTGGGCCCTGGAAACGATCCCGGAGGAGATTGACAGCACCTGCCGCCTTGCCAACCTGGAAATCGCGTTCCGCGCCGAGGCTCTGTACGGCGATACGATTATTGCCCGTACAGCCCGGACGGATGAGGAGCGCTACCTTCATCGTATCGAGAATGCCGGTGACGGTCGTGAGTTGGCGCGACTTCGGACACGCTGGCTACCTTGGTAATCAACACTTTTCCTTCCTGATTAGTTGTAATTCGCCGCTTTGTGCCGAAAAAGTCCCCTCTCCCTGAGGGAGAGGGCTAGGGTGAGGGGAAAATATTGAGTTATGCCGTACAGTTTCCCCTCATCCGGCCTGTCGGCCACCTTCTCCCTCAGGGAGAAGGGACTTGAAGCGAATTAGAGCGAATTAGAACGAAGCACTTTTCCTTTGACCCCTCCCCGCTTTCATGCTAAATCAAGTTATCTTGATATAAATAAATTGCGTACCTTGATATAATTATGCTAAATACCTTCAAAGCATTGGCAGACCCCTGCCGTCTCCGCCTGACTGCGGTTCTTATGGCCGGTGAATTCACTGTCCAGGAGTTGACCGGCATTATGGCCATGGGACAGTCGCGGATATCCCGGCACCTGAAAATTTTGACCGAAGCGGGCGTGCTGTCCGTCAAGCGTCAGGGGACGTGGAGCTACTTTCGGGTTGGTGAAGGGAACCGTTTCTTTGCCGCCATCCGTACCGCCTTTGAACGGGAGATGGCGACTCTGCCGGAACGTCAGCGCGATTTGAACGCCGTTGCGGCAACACTGGAAGAGCGGCGCAGACGCAGCCAGGAGTTTTTCGATCAGCATGCACGGCAGTGGGATGACCTGGCCAGAACGCTGCTGCCGGTTCCCGAGTACCGTCATCATCTGCTTGAGCGTGTACCGCAGGGTGGCACGGTGCTGGAGATCGGCGTCGGCACCGGCGGTCTGTTGATCGAACTGGCAGCACGGGCGGCACAGGTGATCGGCGTCGATCACTCTCCGGCCATGCTGGAGGAAGCTGGACGAACGGTGGCAGACAACGGTCTTGCCGGCATCGATCTACGTTTGGGAGAAATGACCCACCTGCCGCTCTCCAATGCTGCCGTTGGCTGTGTCGTGGCCAACATGGTGCTGCATCATGCCGCCGATCCGCCGGCAGTTCTCGCGGAAATCCGGCGGGTGCTGGCTCCCGGCGGCACACTGCTGCTGGCTGATCTTGCCCGCCATGAGCGTGAGTCTGCACGGGAACAGCTGGCTGATCAATGGCTCGGGTTTGAGGAGTCGGAGATGGGTCTGTGGTTGGAAGCGGCTGGATTTGTCTCGGTACACAGTGAACGCATTGACGCTGACAGCGGACAGGAATCTGTATTGATTGTGTGGGCATCGTAGGGGCGACGCCGGTGGCTCGCCCCGCAGCAATAGACAAAACGGTTACAACAAAAGCGGAAAATATAGCACCAGGGCGCGCCAGCGGCGTCGCCCCTACAAAACATATCATCAAAGGAGAAACAGCCATGTCACAAGATTACATCGTAGCAGACCTTACACTGGCCGATTGGGGACGCAAAGAGATCAGGATCGCTGAAACAGAAATGCCCGGCCTGATGGCCATTCGCGAAGAGTTCGCTGCAGCGCAGTCGCTGAAAGGTGCGCGCATCACCGGATCGCTGCATATGACCATCCAGACCGCAGTATTGATCGAAACTCTGACCGCGCTGGGAGCGGAAGTTCGCTGGGCTTCCTGCAACATCTTCTCGACGCAGGATCACGCTGCAGCTGCTATCGCTGCTGTCGGAGTACCGGTCTTCGCTGTTAAGGGTGAGACGCTGGAGCAGTATTGGGACTACACCCACCGCATCTTCGAATGGAGGGACGGCGGTTTTTCCAACATGATCCTCGACGATGGCGGCGACGCTACTCTGTTGCTGCACCTGGGAGCCAGAGCCGAAAAAGATCTCTCCGTGCTGACCAACCCAGGCTCGGAAGAAGAAACGATCCTCTATGCCGCCATTAAAGCAAAGCTGGCCGTTGATCCATCCTGGTACTCCACCCGTCTGGCAGAAATCAAAGGCGTCACCGAAGAGACCACCACCGGCGTACATCGCCTCTACCAGATGCATGAACGTGGCGACCTGAAATTCCCGGCCATCAACGTCAATGACTCCGTTACCAAGTCGAAATTCGACAACCTCTACGGCTGCCGCGAATCGCTTGTAGACGGCATCAAGCGTGCCACTGACGTAATGATCGCCGGCAAGGTCGCCCTGATCTGCGGTTATGGCGATGTCGGCAAAGGTTCTGCACAGGCAATGCGCGCACTCTCCGCCCAGGTATGGGTAACCGAGGTCGATCCTATCTGCGCCCTGCAGGCCGCCATGGAAGGATACCGTGTCGTAACAATGGAGTACGCTGCCGATAAAGCTGATATCTTTGTCACCTGCACCGGCAACTATCACGTCATTACCCATGATCACATGATCAATATGAAGGATCAGGCTATTGTCTGTAACATCGGTCATTTCGACAATGAGATCGAAGTCGCCTCGCTTGAAAAATATCAGTGGGAAGAGATCAAACCACAGGTGGATCACATCATCTTTCCTGACGGCAAACGTATAATCCTGCTTGCCAAAGGGCGCCTAGTCAACCTCGGCTGCGGAACCGGCCACCCCAGTTACGTCATGTCCTCTTCTTTCGCCAACCAGACCATCGCCCAGATCGAACTGTTCTGTAATCCGGGTAAATATCCGGTCGGGGTCTATGTCCTGCCGAAACATCTGGATGAGAAGGTTGCCCGTTTACAGCTCAAAAAACTGAACGCACAGCTGAGTGTCCTGACAGATGAGCAGGCCGCCTATATTGGTGTGCCGAAGCAAGGGCCGTACAAGGCGGAGCAGTATCGGTATTAACAGCATGAAAAGGCACTCTCACCACAGAGTCACTGAGGACACAGAGAAAAAATCCGGATTTTGAAAGACTTGAAGAATGTATTTTGCTCTTTCTGGCAACATTTCAATTCAAGCAGGAATATCTCTGTGGCCTCTGTGACTCTGTGGTGGGGTTTACGAGTTTTAGACAACGAGCTTTAAGACGGGGATACAATTATTTATGGAATGCCGCGTAGGGTGTGCTGCCTGTTGTATTGCGCCGTCAATTTCCTCGTCGATTCCCGGCATGACCAACGGAAAACCGGCTGGTGTACGCTGTCCCCAGTTGACGGATCATAACCGCTGTCAGCTCTTTGACAATACCGAACGTCCGCAGGTCTGCAGGAATCTCCAGCCGAGCGAGGAGATGTGCGGGGCAAGCAGTTCTGAAGCGATGGAGCGATTGGCCGAATGGGAGCAACTGACGCGACCGGAGACTACTTCTTCTGGTCAACCAGATTCAACGCCCTGATCAGATCGTCGGTTACATCTTTTGCGTCAACAGAAGCGCCGACATAGAGCAGCTCTTTTTTTACCACAATGGCGGCGAAACCGCTGGCTTTACCATAGGCCACGGCAGTTTGCTCAATTACTTCGTAGAGTGCCTTCGTCTCTTTTTCCTGCAGGAGATAAAACTCCTCTTCCGATGCACGGGCAAATTTCTGGAACTCCTCCAGCTTTTTCTGGAACTCCTTCGACTTAGCTTCGCGCTGTGGCGGGGTCATCGTGGCAATTTTTGCCTCAATAGATGTTTTCAGCTTTTCGATCTGCTTCTTCTTGACGTCAATTTTTCCCTGAAGCGCATCTTTCTTTGTTGTTAACAGCCCCTTGAGAGCTTTACCCCGCTCCGATTCAGAGCCGATACGGACTATGTCCACATAGCCAATACGTACGTTTTGTGCCGTTGCAGCAGGAGTTGCCAAGGCCTCGACAGGCGCTGATACAGTGACCGGTGGCAGAACGACCGGTTTTGCCTCAACTGCGTTGTCGGCAGCGAAAACGAACGAGGGAAGGGCAATAAAACAGGCGACCAGAATGCTTTTGTAATGAATGGACATGGTGTCTCTCTTTAATGTGGGATTATGTGGTGCTTATAGCTGGTGGTTGTGAGTTCAGTCGGGCAGCGTTGCTGCGGCGCTGCAGGAAAATCAGGAGCGCCCATGCCGCCAGGAGTAGAGAAAAGGCCGCTAGCAACGGGTGAGCGACAGCAACAACAAGCGGCGTCAAGGCCAGACGGGTGATGCCGCGTAGAACCGGGTGCCGGGCAATGAAATCAGCCAGTGGCGGGCTGTTGCGATAGTAAAATGCGACAAAAGCCCGGCCCGGTGTATTGGTAAGGAGGTATTCGTCGCGGAAATTCCTCAGCAGCTGCACCTGCGGATGCAGATAGCTGCCGTATGCGGCGGTGGCGATGAAGCAACCGCCGGAACCACCGGAGCCGCCGCTAGAAACCGGTGCTACAGGCTGCAACTCGCCGGGCTCATTTACCGAAAGAACAGTGCCGTCTGTGCTGAAATTAGCCGCATGATTATCAATATTGGTGGCATTGGTGATCAGAAGGACAACTTCAGAAGAGGTAATGAATCCAGGAACGGTCACTGTGGTTCCAGTGTTTTTATTCAAGGGGGCGAAAGTATATTCGGTGATATCGCCACTGCTGCTTTTGATAAAAGCGGTGGCTTTTATGCCGCTCGTAGCGGCAAGCGTAAGGGACAGATTAGCCTGTGCGTCTGTAGACGGCAAAAAAGTATAGTAGGCAAATGAGTAGTGCGGAAGCGTCACGGAGGGTGTTTGGGTGCTACCGCTTTTTACATGGTATATCGAGTATTTGGTGACCGGTGAGTAGGGGTGTATGGAAGCAATGTCAGATCCATGATCAGGTGCTAGCGTTGACCAGTCTCTTGTGTAGACACGCTTGGCAAAACCAAAGAAGTCTGTAGCAAGATTGCTGTTGTAGGTATTGGAGAGCACGTAATCCAGCACCGGCGTCATTTTGATGTAACCCCAGCGGTTGACTGGATTGGTATCCGGATTAAGAACGGCGAGCCTTTCCCATACGCTGAGGACTAGGTCAGGTTGCGTAATATGTTTTTCAACCATATAGCGATTAAAAATCCAGCGGCCGTAGCCGCCCCCCGTCGAGGTACTTTCATCAATATCGAGCGATAATGTGCTTTTCGTAAACCAGGCCGGAATATAGTTATAAAGCTGATTTACACTGTCATACAGCTCATCTTCCATCCAGGTGGAGGTTGCTTCAGCGTACCAGACATCAAAGTAGTAATTATAGCCGTATTGTATTGCATGGTGATATTCATGTGCTGCGGTGACTTGCAGGCTCTGGAGCGGGCTGTAGGTGGCCGGTTTATAGATTGAGTCGGTAAAGTTGTTATCAAGTTCCATCCAGCTGGTAAAGGCGTACGGATGATTTGCAGCAGAAACAGGCTGGCCACTAGTGGTTACTCCGTAATACCCTTCCGTGGCGAGATCACGGAGATACACGTCATACGGTACGTTGCCAGTGGTAGGAGCCAGTTGCCACTGCATGGAAGTATAGGAGGCGGCAACGTCATCAAAGGTTTGCGCGACGGTTTGCACCCAGGACAGAGTTGCTTTGTCAGCACATAACGAGATTGTATAGTGTATTTTGAATTTACCTGAGGGTGATATCAGAGGCGTTTCTTCCGGGCCACAAAGAACCGGCAGCGCCAACTGTTTCGCCAGCACCTTCTGGGTCGTCTGCTCCAGCAGATTCCAGTCGCGACGCAGGCCATGTTTAAGCGGCATGCCGCAGCGCGCTGATTCCAGTGCAGCAGGAGAAACTGACAGTACCGCTTTTTGCAGCTGTGTATTCCGGGCTTCGCCGAATTGTTCCAGATAATAATCATCTAGAGGTCCGGCAAAAACAAATGTAGAAAACAGCAACGTTAAAGCAAGGCCCAGCGAGAGTCGGGCATATATCCGGCTCATCAATCTACCATCCTTTTACCACCCCGCAACGGGACGAGAGTTGTTATGCCGCGTTCAACGGTGACCTCAGCGGTAAAGGGCCCATTAGCGACAGAATATGTCCCGGCGGGCAGAACGGCCACGAAATAACCATGGTCATCGGTCTGGACCGTGACACGTTGTTTGCCTGCTGAGGAGATCAGTAGCGGAACGTGCGAGAAGGGCTTGAACCCTCTGCCAGCGCCGAGCTTACCTCCGGAGCTTTGAAGGTAACAGATACCGGCAATTGCGCCTGAGCCATCAGGAAGCACTGCGTGCTCAAGCTGCTCTGACGGAGCCGTCAGCACGACAGGCTGCACTTTTTGCTGGACCGCAATAAAAGCGGCACCGTCAACTGACGGACCGGGAACAAACGCGCTGCCGTCAAAATGGTAATAATTCCACACATCAACCGGGCGTTTACTCGCAGCAGATGCCGATATCGAGAGTAGAGCGAAGATGAGAAATACAACTGAAAAAATGATTACTCTGGACATGATGATGCCTCAAAATTAAAAAATAATGTGCCATAGTGCCCAATTCTAATCAAGTAAGTCAAACGGAATAATGCGGGCGGTTCCTCTTCACTTGACAAATCAGCACTCTGGCGATATTTTCACCCTTCGATTAAATAATTTATGCAGGAAATATCACATACAAGGAGTTCACCGTCATGGCAGAAAAATTCATTTTCACTTCCGAATCAGTATCCGAAGGGCATCCGGACAAGGTTGCCGATCAGGTTTCCGATTCAATTCTTGATGCAATTCTCACCCAGGACAGCACGGCCCGCGTGGCGTGCGAGACTATGGTTACCACCGGCATGGTCATTATTGCCGGCGAGATCACCACCAACGCAGTAATCAACTATGCCGAAATCGCCCGCCAGACCATCAAAGACATCGGCTATACCGATTCTGAAATTGGCTTTGATGCCGACACCTGTGCGGTGCTTGTTTCTGTCGACCGTCAGTCTCCAGACATTTCGCAGGGCGTTTCGGAAGGGGAAGGGCTTCACAAGGAGCAGGGCGCCGGCGACCAGGGACTTATGTTCGGTTATGCCTGCAATGAGACTCCGGAACTTATGCCGATGCCGATTCAGTTGGCTCATCAGCTGGTGGCCAAACTGTCCGAAGTACGCAAGTCCGGCAAGCTGGACTTTCTCCGTCCCGACTCCAAATCCCAGGTTTCGGTTGAATATGCTGACGGCAAGCCAAGCCGCATCGATACCGTTGTTATCTCCACCCAGCATACCCCTGACGTTACCCATAAGAGAATCGAGGAAGAGGTTATTGCCGAAGTGATACGGAAGGTTATTCCGGCGCATCTGCTCGATGATAAAACCCGTTACTTCATCAATCCGACCGGCCGCTTTGTTGTCGGCGGCCCGATGGGTGACTGCGGCCTGACCGGCCGCAAGATCATTGTTGATACCTACGGCGGCATGGGACGCCACGGCGGCGGCGCTTTTTCCGGCAAAGACCCATCAAAAGTGGACCGTTCAGCCGCCTACATGGGGCGCTATGTCGCAAAAAATCTGGTTGCAGCCGGTCTTTGTGACCGCTGCGAGGTGCAGGTGGCATACGCCATCGGCATGGCACAACCGGTTTCCATCATGGTACATACATTCGGTACCGGCAAGGTGACGGAAGCACGTCTGGCCGAGCTGGTCCGCGAGGTGTTTGACATGCGCCCGGCCGCCATCATTGAGCAGCTTGACCTGCTCCGCCCGATCTATCTGAAAACTGCCGCGTACGGTCACTTTGGGCGGGAATTACCGGAGTTTACCTGGGAGAAAACGGACAAGGCCGCGCTGCTGAAGCAGAAGGGCGGATTGTAGTCTTCTGCTGGAAATGGAAACATTTTGATCGGGAAAAATGTGGGGCGGTTGAAATTAACTGCCCCATTTTTTATGTGCGCCAGGTATGGCGCGTGGCGCGTAAGCGCCATCCAATCAGCTATGGTGGTTGATTGGTGACTTGGAGGTGAAAGTCCTCTACGGGCCCTGATGGTGGGAACCGTTAGCCGAACAGCAAGGGTGTCCGTGGTG
>CAJAFV010000073.1 GCA_903939115.1 uncultured Geobacteraceae bacterium | reverse complement strand
CGCCTTGACCGCTTCTTCAATATCATCCACGGCACCAAAAAAGGCTTCAAGCGATTGCTTTACCCGCCTCAATGCACGGCTGTCATCAGATACGTCTGCCAGGTCGTCCCGCCAGATGCATTTGACTATTTCATGGGCCATCGTTGAAATACGGTCTTCTGATAACGACATGTCAGCTCCTTAGAGGACTATATTTCGTTCCTTAGCCAGTTTATCCTTGACCATCTTCAGCATGCGGCGACGGTCAATCTGGGCGGCGCCGCTACCCATCGCATCAAGCGTTTCATCCAGCAGCTTCTCCGCATCGCGTTCAAGCTTCTGCTCGGCGGAAAAATTTTTGGATATGGCGCCGGCAATCCCGGCAACAACGGCGCCGCGCTCACCACGAGGCGTTATCAGATTTTCAGCCACCAGATCATTGTATACTTTTTCTGCCAACCCTCGGATCTGTTCCTCTTTTAGTCGCATGTCGCCTCAAATTAAAAAGGCCTGCTGTCCGGCAGACCTCATCTATGGGATGATTTTTCTTTTTCCCGGCGGAGAACCATGAGAAAAGTGGACTTATTGTACTCAATACGAGTAAAATTGCAAACCAAAAACTCGGAGCATCCCCCTGGAGACCCACATCATGCAACATAAAGCGGTAGTTTTGTACAGCAGCGGCCTTGATTCCACCACTTGTATGGCGATAGCCAGGGCAGAGGGGTTTTCACCCTACGCCATCAGCTTTTCCTATGGTCAGCGCCACAGCTTTGAGTTGTCAGTCGCCCGCCAGAATGCCAAGCGGATCGGTGCAGCTGAGCATCTGGTAGTTGAATTCGATCTGCGCCTGATGGGCGGCAGCGCCCTGACGGCTGACATAGACGTTCCAAAAGACGGCGTTGGTGACGACATTCCGGTAACGTATGTTCCGGCGCGCAACACCATTTTCCTCTCTTTTGCCCTCGGCTGGGCTGAGGTCCTCGGTGCATCTGACATCTATATCGGAGTCAATGCCCTCGATTACTCAGGCTATCCAGACTGTCGCCCGGAATATATCGAGTCGTATGAGAAAATGGCCAATCTGGCCACCAGGGCCGGAGTCGAGGGAGCCGTTCCGCTCAAAATCCACGCGCCGCTGATCAACCTGAGCAAGGCGGATATAATCCGGCGCGGCATGGAATTGGGAGTGGATTACTCTTTGACGCACTCCTGCTACGATCCTACCGAGACAGGCATTTCCTGCGGCCAGTGCGATTCCTGCCGCCTCCGTTTGAAGGGTTTTGCCGAGGCGGGTTTGACTGATCCGCTTCAGTATGTGTAACACGAGGACATCATGAACATCGAACAGATGAAGAGCGTCATCAAGGAAATAATCACAAAAACAGATCTGACCCCCTGTGTGGTCGGGCATCGCGGTGTCGGCAAGAGTGCCGGTATTATCCAGGCGTGTCGTGAAATTGACCGGAAATATGTTTCGCTGCGTCTGGGGCAGATGGAGGTTGGCGACCTGGTCGGCATTCCGTTTCGCGACGGAACTGTCATGCACTGGTCGCGCCCTTCGTGGTGGCCGGGCGATGACGAACCGCCGACTGTCGTCCACTGTGATGAGCTGAACCGGGCCCAGCAGGAAGATACCCTGCAGGCAATCTTTCAATTTGTTGAACCGCCCGCCGAGGGACTGTTCCGCTCGCTGCATACCCATCACCTCTCCAAACACCATAAGGTTGTTGTCAGCATCAATCCGCCGGACGGCACGTATCAGGTCGCAACACTCGACCGCGCCCTGATCGACCGGATGGTGATGCTGTTCGTTGAGACCGATTACAGCTGCTGGGCCAGTTATGCCGCACGGCGCGAACTATCCGGCGATGTACGCCAGTTTCTGGCGGGTAACTCCGCCATGTTGGCCCTCCAGGGAGCGCCGATGGAGCTGCAGGTTGAACCGACCGAGCGCGGCTGGGAGATGGTCAGCATCCTGCGCAAGAGCTGCCGCTTTCCCGGTGATCTTGAAATGGAGGTCTACGCCGGTATCGTCGGCAAGGAAGCCGCCATCACCTTTATGCGCTGGTTGGCTGACAGTAAGGGGCGACCTCTTTCTGCCGGCCAGATTCTCAACGACTGGCATCTGGTAGCCGGGCAGGCAGCAGCACAACGGGACGACGTGCAGGCTGCATCAATTAACGATCTTGTCGCGACGCTGCAGGTTTCGCCAACAGTCACCAACGATCAGGAGGTCAATCTGGTCGCCTATATTGCCGTTCTGCCGCGCGATCTCCGCTTCGGCTTTGTCAAGTCGCTGCTCAAAATTCCCGAAGTCGCCCTCGGCATTGCCAAGGATACGTACGACGCTGTTATTTTCGACGCCATCCAGACCATTTCCCGTGAGGCATGAACGGCAGCCCTCTTGAAAACGCAGTCGTGCGACTGCTGCGGGAACGCCCGTTCTACGGACATTTCATCCTCAACCTGCGCCGGGAACAGCTCCCGCTGCAGGGAAAAGAAGCCGGGATAACGGTGCGCAACGGCATCCCGGTCCTGACGACAGACCCCGCCCCTTTCGCAGCTCTGGCACCACCGCAGCAGCAAGCTCTGCTCGAGCATCTTGTCAAACATCTGCTGCATCTGCACCCGCTCCGGCGCAAGGGGCGTAATCAGCACGACTGGGATGTTGCCTGTGATCTGGCGATCAATCCGGGCATTGCCGATCTTCCTGAAAATGCGCTCCTCCCTTCGCATTATGATGTCCCTGAGGGGCTGGCGGCAGAGGAATACTACCAGCAGCTTGTCCCTCCGTTTGATGCCGGCAATCTGGACGGCAGCGGTTACGGAGATGCGGAAACGTCGGAGCGTGGGGCGGCGGGCGAGGGACGCGGTATCGATGCAGCGGCGACATTGGACTTTCACGAACTGTGGCATGAGGCCGACAGCACACCACTGGCTCTGGCAGAGGAGACGATTCGGACGATTACCCGGGACAGCCTGCGGGGGAGTGACGGTGAAACTCCGGCAGAACTCCGAAGTGTCGTAGACGCCCTGCTTCGTCCATCTCCCCTCCCCTGGCGACAGATTCTCCGTCAATTCATAGCCACCGCCGGGCGCACCGGACGCAGAAGCTCATGGATGCGGGCACATCGCCGCTTTGATCACACGACGCCCGGTGTCAGGAAACGGCGACGGCTCAATCTGCTGATCGGGATTGACGTCAGTGATTCGACCGACAGTGCCGCACTCCGCGAGTCATTTGCCCGGGAGCTGCTCCATATCACCCAAAGCCGCGATGCTGCCGTCACCGTGCTGTACGCTAACAGCCGAATCCAGCAGATAACCTCTTTCAGTGGTGCTCCCGGCATTGTCGAGCGTTATGACGGTGGCGGCTTCACCGATCTGAGACCGGTATTTGACTACGCAAAAACCATGCAGCCGTTACCGGCGGCGGTAATCTACCTTACTGACGGCGTCGGGCCGGCACCTGAGGCTATGGCGTTCCCAACACTCTGGGTGCTGACTGCCACAGGCGAAAAACCGGTGCCATGGGGCGTTGAATTACGCATGGAGGAATGACTATGGAGACGTACGGAGCAATGACCGCAGAATCGGTCAGCGAAATTTTGAAAGAAGCCGGAGCAGAGGTGATGATTCGCGCCGGACGGAGCGACAGTTATAGTGCCCCGCGAGAATTTTCCTTTGAAGTAAAAGCAATTTTCCCGAACGGTATGGGGATGAACGTAATTGCGCGCCAGTTCAATTATCGTGACCCGTGGGAAGGCAAGGGACGCGTTAACGACATGGTGGACGTGCTGCTGCTCCGTGACGGCACCCTGACTCCGCTCCCCAAAGGGTTTCCCTGGTTTCAAGGGATTGAGGAGGAGTGCGGACTCGACGAGGATAAGCTGCGGGAGGTTGTGGCGTGCGTACGGAAGGTCAACCCCAAACTCTACCTGCTGCAGAAGATGACCGGGGATCTTTAGTTCCCTGTGATCCACGTACAAAAGGCGCCTTCCGCAACGGAGGGCGCCTTTTGTCGTTTGTATTATCCTTGTGCAGCCTGAACTGCCGTGATCGCTACGACGTTGACGATGTCATCCACCGAACAGCCGCGCGAGAGATCGTTGACCGGCTTGGCAAGCCCCTGAATGATCGGTCCGACCGCTTCGGCTTCTGCGACGCGCTCAACAAGTTTGTAGGCGATATTCCCGGCGTCAAGATTCGGAAAGATCAGGACGTTGGCCTTGCCGGCCACCGGACTTCCCGGGGCTTTTTTACCGCCAACGCTCGGCAGCAGAGCCGCATCTGCCTGAAGCTCCCCGTCGATCTGCATATCCGGCTTCATCTGCTTCGCAATTTCCAGAGCCTTGGTTACTTTATCTACGTCGGGATGTGCAGCACTCCCCTTGGAGGAGAAAGAGAGCATCGCCACGCGCGCTTCAACATCAAGAAACGCCTTGCAGTTTCCGGCGGTAGCCACAGCGATTTCGGCAAGGGCCTGGGCATCCGGATCCGGGTTGACAGCACAGTCTGCAAAGAGAATGATGCCGTTCTCACCGAAGAAATGATTTTTAGTGATCATCAGAAAAAAGGAGGAGACGGTTTTGATGCCTGCGGCAGGGCCAACGGTCTGGAAAGCAGCTTTGAGAACGTTTCCCGTGGTGTTTGATGCACCCGCAACTTCACCGCCGGCATCCTTGCAATGCACCATCATACCGGCGTAGTAAAGATGGTCCGGCGCCGTCAACAGAGCGCGGGCCTCTTCAGCTGAGACAATTTTGCCCCTGCTTTTACGTAATTCCACAAAATCGGTCACGTACTGATTCAGTTTCGGGGAGGTCACAGGGTTTATCAGTTCGACCCCGGCAAGACTAATCCCTTTTTCATCCGCTTCAGCCTGAATTTTCAAGGGATTGCCAAGAATTACGACCCTGGCCAGCTTTTCGGTGACGATAGTTTCTGCTGCGTACAACATCCGCTCATCATAACTTTCCGGCAGTACAATAGTCTGCAGATGTCTTTTGGCCTTCTCCTTGATCTGATCAACTAGATGCATCGTATGCATATTCAGCCTCCTTTGTGATAAAACGAGTGAGTGCTTATAACTGAAAGCTCCATCACCGGTCAACAAAAAAAAGCCTGATTTCTCAGGCTTTTATCGGGACTTAAGTTCTTACATCAGAGCTAAAATTTAACCCCGAGCGCTTCGGCTACCGTATGCATATCCTTATCGCCGCGACCGGACAGACAGACCACTATTGTTGTATCCTTACTCAACGTGGGGGCCAGTTTCATAACCTGAGCAATGGCGTGGGATGATTCCAGTGCCGGGATAATCCCCTCTTCACGGGTCAGGGTGCTGAACCCCTTTAAAGCCTCTTCGTCGGTGACAGCAACGTATTCGGCCCGACCGGAATCCTTCAGCCAGGAATGCTCCGGACCGACACCCGGATAATCAAGACCTGCTGAAATTGAGTGGGCATGGGTAATCTGGCCATGCTGGTCCTGCAGCAGATAGGTCTTGTTACCATGCAGAATGCCGGGCAACCCGGCGCAGAGCGGCGCGGCGTGCTTGCCGGTCTCGATGCCGAAGCCGGCGGCTTCAACGCCGATAATACGGACCGATTTGTCTTTAAGGAATGGGTAGAACAACCCCAGTGCATTACTCCCCCCACCGACGCAGGCCACCAGATAATCAGGCAGACGCCCTTCAACTTTATAGTGCTGCCGCCTGACTTCAGCACCAATGACGGACTGGAAGTCGCGCACCATCATCGGGTACGGATGCGGACCCGCCACGGTACCGATGACATAAAAGGTCTCATGGATGGTGGTGACCCAGTTGCGCATTGCCTCATTCATGGCGTCTTTCAAGGTAGCGGTGCCGGCGGTGACCGGAGTTACGGTAGCGCCGAGCAGCTTCATGCGAAAAACATTTTGTGCCTGCCTGTGGGTATCTTCTTCACCCATGAACACTTCGCATTCCATACCGAACAGGGCCGCCACAGTAGCAGTCGCTACACCATGCATGCCGGCGCCGGTCTCGGCGATAACCCGTTTTTTCCCCATCCGCCGCGCCAGAAGGCCCTGACCGATCGTATTGTTAATCTTGTGGGCACCGGTATGATTAAGGTCTTCACGCTTGAGGTATATCCGGGCGCCCCCCAGCTTTTGCGTCAGCTTTTCAGCGAAATAGAGCGGGTTGGGACGTCCGACATACTGACGCAGATAGTATTTGAATTCCTGTTTGAATTCACGATCATGACGATAGTGCTCGTACGCTTTTTCAAGTTCCAGCAGCGCCGGCATGAGCGTTTCAGGAACATAGCGGCCGCCGTACTGGCCGAAATGGCCACTTTTATCCGGTAATTTCACGTTACAGACTCCTTATCGCACTGATAAACTGATTGATCAATCCGTCACTCTTTTTCCTCGGCTCACTCTCTACTCCGCTCGACACATCCACTGCATACGGACGTACCGTGACCACCGCCTCAGCAACGTTCTCCGGCGTCAGTCCACCAGCAAGAATGATTGGCCGGGAAGCTGCCGCGTGCGCAGCAATATCCCAGTTAAACGTGGTACCGGTACCACCATGTGCCGCCGGAGACCAGGCATCCAGCAGCCAGCCGGCAACACGATAGTCAGACATGGTATCCAGACTGGCAGCATCCTTCACCCGGAACGCCTTGATCACTCTTCGCGTAATGGCCTGACAATATTCAGGAGATTCTTCACCATGGAGTTGGACGATGTCCACGCCACACTGGTCAGCGATTGCATTGACGATTGCCGATTTCTCGTTGACAAACAGCCCGACCGTCTGCACGAAAGGGGGCAGATAACAGATGATGGCTGCCGCATGTTCAGGAGAAATATACCGCGAAGAGCCCTGAAAAAAGACGAAGCCGAGAGCATCGGCTCCGGCTTCGACAGCCACCAGGGCATCTTCCAGATTTGTTATGCCGCAGATTTTGACACGGGTCATTCAGACCTTCTTACCACAGAGTCACAGAGGGCACAGAGGAAATCGAAAAGCAATTATTACCGATTCCGTTTTTACAAAATAAGTTTGTTTTCAAGTTTACCCTGTTTTTCTCTGTGTCCTCTGTGGCTCTGTGTTGGATTGGAATTTTATAGCGAGATCTTCGGCAATCGCTCCAGCGCTGACCGCACCATCTCACTCGGATATTCGTAATCTTCCAGATTACCGGAGAGGTAGGCGTCATAGGCACCCATATCTAGCTGACCATGGCCTGAAAGGCCGAACAAAATGGTGCGCTCTTTCCCTTCCTCCTTGGCCAGCACCGCTTCATCGATAGCAGCTCGCACAGCGTGCGATGATTCCGGAGCCGGGACAATCCCCTCACTCCGTGCAAACAGCAGCGCACCTTCAAAACAGGCATTCTGCTTGTAGGATTTCGCTTCAATTTGACCGGCGTTGTAGAGCTGCGAGACCAACGGCGACTCACCGTGGTAGCGGAGACCGCCGGCGTGAATGCCGGGGGGCATAAAGTCGTGGCCCAGGGTGTACATCATGGCAATCGGGGCGACTTTGGCAGTATCGCCGTAATCAAAGGCGTAGACCCCTTTTGTCAGAGTCGGACAGGATGCCGGCTCAACCGCAACGCAGCGGACATTCTTGCCGGTGGCGCGATCGGCGATAAAGGGGAAAGCCAGACCGGCGAAGTTTGAGCCGCCGCCGCAGCAGGCGATAACGACATCCGGATAGTCCCCGGCGATTTTGAACTGCGCCTGAGCTTCCTGGCCGATAATGGTCTGATGCAGGCAGACGTGGTTGAGCACGCTTCCCAGGGCATAATTAGTGTCGGCGTGGGTGGCGGCATCCTCAACCGCCTCCGAGATGGCCATGCCGAGACTGCCGGGACAATCAGGATCATGGGCCAGGATTGAGCGCCCCGAGTTGGTGAACTCTGAGGGAGACGGGATTACCTGTGCTCCCCATAACTGCATCATGCTCTTGCGGTACGGTTTCTGTGTACAGGAGACTTTGACCATGTAGATCGTGCATTCCAGGCCGAACATCGAACAGGCAAGAGCGAGGGAACTCCCCCACTGACCGGCGCCGGTCTCGGTCGCCAGGCGGCGGATACCGGCCTGCTTGTTATAGTACGCCTGAGGGATCGCAGAGTTCGGCTTGTGCGAACCTGCCGGGGAAACCCCTTCATATTTGTAATAGATCTTTGCCGGAGTACCGAGAGCTTTTTCCAGGCGGTGGGCACGGTACAGCGGTGATGGCCGCCATAACTTGTAGATTTCCCGGACTTCGTCAGGGATATCAATCCAGCGCTGCATCGACATCTCCTGCTCGATCAGCGCCATCGGGAAGATGGCGAGCATTTCGTCCGGCGTGACCGGCTGCATGGTGCGAGGACTGATGACCGGCGCCAACGGGCCGGGCATGTCGGGAATGATGTTGTACCACTGACGCGGGATCTGATCTTCAGGGAGTAAAATTTTGGTATTCAATGTCTTCCTCCTAAATATTATTCAAGATTGTCTTCAATCCGGATAAAACTTGTTTTCTCGCAGATGATGTCAAGTTGATCAATTTCGGACAATGCTTTCTGAATCGACCCTTCGCGCGCTTCGTGAGTCATGATGACGATCGGTACCGGAGTGGAGTCATCAACGTCATGAGATGTCTGCACCATCGACTCAATACTGATGCCATGTGACCCGAGTGCTCCGGCGATACCACCCAGCACGCCCGGTTTATCGAGGGCACTGAAACGGAGCATATATTTGCTGACGATATCTGCCATCGGCTTGACCGGTATGGTAATGATCGCATTGTCCTGAAAACCGAGTGGGGACATCCGCCGACCGGCACCGGCCTTCATGCTGCGTGAAAGACCGATCAGATCACCGACAATCGCACTGGCGGTCGGGTTTTGCCCTGCTCCGCGACCGGAGAACATGACCGGGCCGACAAAATCACCGGTCAGGCGGATGGCATTGAATACTCCGTTTATATCTGCCAGGGGACTGTCGAGCGGAATCATGGTCGGATGCACACGGGCTTCGATCTCGCCACCAACATGCTTGCCAATTGCCAGCAGCTTGATGCGATAGCCGAATTCTGCAGCGTACTTGACATCCATCCCGCTGATATTTGAGATCCCTTCGGTATGAATATCCTTAAAGTCAATCCTGGTACCAAAGCAGAGCGACACAAGAACAGCAAGCTTGTGGGCTGTATCAACGCCCTCAACATCAAAGGTCGGATCAGGCTCGGCATAGCCGAGTTCCTGCGCAACTTTCAGCACATCGGTGAAGGCCGCTCCTTCCTGAGTCATACGGGTCAGAATGTAATTGCACGTACCATTCATGATACCGAAGACACTGCTGAAATTATTGGCGGCCAGGTTGCCCTTGATCGCGGTCAAGACCGGAATACCCCCGCCGACTGAGGCCTCAAACTGCACTTCAACACCCTTGCGGACTGCGGCAGCGTAAATGTCTGTGCCATGCAGCGCCAGAAGCGCCTTATTGGCGGTAACGATATGCTTGCCCTTTTCAATAGCCTTCAATACGAATGTTTTGGCCGGTTCATAGCCGCCGATCAATTCGATGACCACCGATATTTCGGGATCATTAAAAATGTCATCGACATTTGTCGTCAGAACACCCGGATCTACGGCAACGCCGCGATCGCTGGTTATATCAAGATCGGCAATGCGTTTCAGTACAATTCCTGTGCCTACTTTACTGCGAATAACGTTTGCGTTCTCCCGCAGCAGCTTGACGACTCCCGCCCCTATATTACCAAATCCTATCAGACCAACCTGTATATCTTTCATTTAATATCCTCTTTATAAACTTCAAAATATTACCACGGAGGCACGAAGGCTTTACCAGATATTATCCTGGTTTTCTCCGTGTCTCCGTGGTGAAAAGAAGTTTTTAGACCTGCTCTTCTCCCGTCACTTCCACCTTTGCACACGCTTCGATCTCATCGAGAATGCCGTTCACAAACGCCGGTGAGTCCTTGTCTCCGAAGCGGCGGACAATCTCTATCGCTTCGTTGATAGTGACCTTCTTAGGGATATCTGAGCGAAACATCAGCTCATACGCTGCCAGCCGCATGACGTTCAGGTCGACCCTCGGCATACGTGACAGCGACCAGTTCTTGGAACGGGCCTTGATAGCTTCATCGATAACCGCACGCTGGGCCTGCACTCCCTGAACCAGCTCTTCAGCAAACTCCCGCACCTTGCCCGCTATTTCACCCTGCTCCTCACGGAAGGTGCGCAGAGTTTCACGGACTCCGACAGAGCTGTTTGAATCGAGAGCGTACAACATCTGGACCGCCAGTTCACGCGCTTCGCGCCGTAGTCCCATTACTTCAGAACCTTCATCAGATTAACAGATTCGATTGCGGTAACCGCCGCCTCAAAGCCCTTGTTACCCGCTTTGGTTCCGGCCCGTTCTACCGCCTGCTCAATCGTATCGGTCGTCAGGACGCCAAAGGCGATCGGCACGCCACTGTCCAGAGAAACCGTTGCCACTCCTTTGGAAACTTCAGAAGCGACATAATCAAAGTGCGGCGTAGAACCGCGGATAACAGCACCGAGACAGATCAGAGCATCATATTTTCCGGATTCAGCCATTTTTTTGGCAAAAAGCGGTATTTCAAAGGCACCGGGGACACGCACAACAGAGATATCCTTATCATCAACACCGTGCCGGATCAGCGCATCAACAGCCCCTTCCAACAGGCGTTCGCAGATAAAACTGTTGAAACGGCTGACAACAATCCCGAATTTCTGCCCTTTGGCTTCAAGCTTTCCTTCAAAGTAGTGCGGCATAACGTCCTCCTGACATGTAGCGTAAAAAAGAATCGGGATATTAGCATATTTTTTGCCGCTGGGTATAGAAAATAGCTGACTTTATGCAAAGGCAAATGTTCACCCCAGCTTCAGCGCCGAAAAGGCCATTTTCCAGACCACAATCGCAGTAAACAGCAGATAGCAGAGCAGCGTAACAAGAGCGAGGCGACGCTGAATAGCAGGCAGTACACGGACCAGACTGCCGACCTTTCTGAAGGGCATCAGCACTCCGACCCCGATCCCTGCCACAGCTCCGCAAAAAAGGGTGGCGTACAAAACATAGCCTATATAGCCGTACTCCTTCTGCAACAGACAGAACGGGCAGTGATGGGTGGGGAGTTCATAGATATAAAGGCAGATAAAAGAGATAATCGAGGCGGCAGAAATCAGAAACGTAGAGGCCGTCGCGATCGAGAACAGGTAGCCGGCACGAACCTTTACGTAGAAAAACAAGCCACTGGCCGTCGTAATTGCCATGCCGGAGAAAAAAGCGATCTGCATCGGCAGGTGCGGCAGCGACGCGAGATCACCGCTGTAACTACCCGATTCACTGCTAAAAAGACTGCCGCAGCACGAAGTGATGATGTCCGGCTTTACACCGGCAAAATAGGCACATAACAGTACGCTTTCCAACACCAGCAGCGGCACAACAAGATTGAGCAGTTCATACTTGACCCGAATCAGCGGGTAGTCATAGCCCTTATTATCGACATAATTGACGATCAGCCAGACCCCTGCCAACAGGAAATTGACTATTTTAAGCAGCAGCGTCGGATAGCCGAAGGAGTTGACCGCCAGGGTTCCTGCGGCGCACATGGCACCGGCAAAAAGGGTGTGCAGCTCCTCTGCCGTGTAGATAAACAGGAACAGTGACATGAGCTCAAAACTGAGGATATAGCTCATGACTGTTGACACCAGGTAGGTTCTGCGCTCCAGCTCCAACTGCAGCTCACTCCCGCTCGCCGGCGCCCATGCGCCGGATATCCGTATGCCGTAATAGCCGGCATACATTCCCATGCCGGACACCAGCAGCGCGATAAGCAGCAGCGCAAGAACAGCGGGCTGCAGTATCACCGGCAGCTCCTGCTGTTCACCACAGAACCATCACGCATTTCGACTATCCGGTCGATCAGCGGCGAATCAAACACAATCGGGTCGTGACTGGCAATCAGCACACTCTTCCCCTCCCCTTTCAAGCGACCGACAATGGCCATGAACTCCTGTGACAATTTTGAATCCAGGTGCGCGGTCGGTTCATCAGCAATAATGATTGAGGGATTATTAATCAGAGCTCGGGCAATGGCAACCCGCTGTAACTCTCCACCGGAAAGCAGCTCAATCCGTTGTCCGGCGTGACGCGAGAGACTGAACTGTTCCAGCAGAGCCAGCGCTCTGACACGAAAGTCCGACCGCCGCTCGCCGGTTGGATAGGCCGGCAGCATGACGTTTTCCAGAACAGTAATCCCTTTGACCAGATTGAATTGCTGAAAAATGAACCCGAAGGTGGAACGCCGGATATCATTCAGAAAGCGCTCCGGCAGACTGGTGATTTCAACGGATTCCATACCTTCCTGTTGAAACGGCACTGCGGCAGCCACACCGCGCAGGAATATCCGCCCTGAAGTCGGCCGGGCCATACAGCCGATCAGTGCGAGCAGCGAGGTTTTTCCGGAACCGCTCGGCCCTTTTAGTACCGTGATCTGCTGCGGATTAACGACAAGAGTAACGTTATCCACTGCGGTGAACTGATTCGGCTTGCCGCTGTTGAACGACTTGGTTATCGCTGAAAGTTCTATCACGTCAATACCTCATGGCGGTATCTGGATCGATCGTAGCCGCTCGCCAGCAGGGTATAATTGTCGCAGCCGTGTAGGGGACAACGGTCAAAAAGAAGAGCACCGTGATCTGATAGAGATCAACGACCGGTACTAACTGAAAACTCGGGTAGAGTACCGACCACCCCTTGAGCGCCTGGGCAAACAGCGGCGCTGACAGGAAAAAAACGTGCCCGTAGGCCAGCACTACTCCCAGCAGAAAGGCGGTCAGCGAGATGACTATCCCTTCCCAGAATTTAAGCAGCAACACATCGGACGTTTCCCACCCTATCGATTTCAGGATGCCGATTTCCTTGCGCTCTTCGGCTGAAAGACCGGTGCCCTTATCCCAGGCAAAGATGATGAAGGAGAGCAGCGCCGATGTCAGCACCATCAGCGTCATACCGCCACGCCAGTCAAAAATCGATTGATAGGTGCGCTGAATCTCCCTTTTCAGGATCGGCCGGGAATCTGGATACTGACTGGCAATCTTGGCGGCTACGGTTGGCAGCTCTTGCGGATTGCGTACCGATACGGCCAGATCTGTTGCCTGACTGTTTGGGAAATTGAACAGTTTCTGAAAGTCCGCCGGAGGCATCAGTATCGTGTCAGCGGCGATGAGGTCGGCACTGCTCGAAAAAATCGAGTGGATCTCAAGCATCACCGGCGCCCTGTTATAGCTTGTCAGCGGCAGCAGATCGCCGACTTTCAGGTTGCGGGCTTTTGCGACACCGGAGCCGATGGCGGCACTTTCCGGTGGCAATGCAGGATCGTCGCTGGCCATAATCGTATAATTGGCACCGTTAAGCGTGTCATAATAATAGCCCCAATAACGCGGGCGCACCGCTGCAACCCCTCTGATTTGAGCAATCTCAGCGGCATACCTGACCGGCACCAGATCCTGACGGCCTGCCATCAGTCTCTGTACGATCATATCCGGGGCATCGTTCAGAATAATGGCCGCCTCCCTCTTGAGTGCCGCAACAAAAAACAGCAGCGATGCCAATATGAAGACCACCAAAAGGTACATTGCCAGAAGGGACAGATTTTTCCCTCTTCTGCGCAGCAGCGACGCCAGCGTAAATTCCAGGATATTCAGATGACGTTCAAGAGATCTCTTCATCGTTTATTACGTTCAGTCATATTCGGCATGACCAGCGAACCGGAGGGGAAATGTTCCAGCGCCAGAGGGTGTTCCTGGAAGGGGGCATGGCGATCGGCCATCGCCGGATGGCGGGTATAGCGGGCTTCCGTGGCAAGGCAAAGATCCGTAACATGCAGATTCTGCAGCTGTGCGTTATGCTGCCTGTCGTTTCCAGCAATGCGCTGCCGGGCGTGGCGGGCATGCAGCGGCAGCAGCAGGAATGTGGTCATAGCGGCTGTAATGAACAGTATAAATAGTATCGAACGACGCATATCTGCCTTATTCCAATTCCATATCAAAGCCCTATCTTCGTTGGATTGTCGTTCGGCTGCTCAACGTACTGAAATGTACGACTCGCAGCCTCACTCCTCACCGCCTTGATAGCTCCGTTGATCTAAAATTGGTATTAGTTGACTGTTTTTATGGTCTGGCGCGTAATCTCACTGAAGCGGAGAATGCGCTTCCCTTTGTGATCAAGTTTGAATGAGTTGGCATCTTTCTCTGTTTTGAACGGCACCAGCTCCATACCCATTGGACCATAGACATCGCTGCCGATGACAAAAAATGCCGTGCGGGCGTCGATCATCGCGAGTGAGTAATATTCCTTTACCTCCAGCGAGACGATATCTGCCTGACGTTTTCCGGGAGTATAGCGAGATGTATCGAGATAGTGACTGAACATATCTTTCGGACCGTCATAGTAGGAGGTCGTACCGTCCTTAAAGCGGGCGCACGCCGTCCAGTCAGGGTATTTGGCGACGAACATCCCGCAGACCGGGCACTTGGCAGCGGGGGGGACGGATACAACTCTTTTGTCTGCCGCCGAAAGAACCGCCGCTGTCAGTAAACAGAGCAGCATAACCGTTGAAATGATGAGCCTGATGACTACTCCATGTTTTATCACACCATCTCCCCCTTTGAGATTAAACTCTGTCACTTATATCTTATATATCCGGACCACGCAACAGCCCCAAGCTTTCTTATATAAACAGGGTTGACTTTGCCTGGCGTTGCCACTAACACTGTTTTTGCAGACGTTATCACACACACCGGCAAGGAGCCGATCAATGAACCTCACCAAAAAGCATATATTGGCACTTTTCAAACAGCAGGAAGGAGCTGCTCATTTTTCGGATCTTCTTCATGAATTCGGCGGTCGTCATGTCAAGCGGGAGCTGAAAAACATGCTGGAGGATATGGCCGAGGATGGTGAATTGGTTCGGCTGAAAGGGAACGGGTACAGCCTGCCGGGAAAAATAAAAACGACCCGCGGACGAATTTCGGTACACCGCGACGGATACGGCTTTGTCACCCCGGATGGCGGAGGCGAGGATATCTTCATTCCGTCGAAATTCCTTAAAAGCGCGCTGCACGGAGATCTGGTGGAAGCCAGCTCTTCGCCGAGCCGCATGGGGGGGAACAAACTTGACGGGCGCATAGTTGCAGTGATCGAGCGTGCCACCAGCCACATTGTCGGGCGCTACGAGGAAACCAGGCGGGGCGCGATAGTCATCCCGGAGGATCAGAGGCTGAATCTGGTGGTCACTATTCCGGTTAAAAGTCGCGGAACAGCTCAGGACGGGCATCAAGTGGTAGCAGAACTGACGTCGTATCCGATCGGCGGACGACCTGCCGAGGGGAAAATTGTTGAGGTCCTGGGGTGGCCGGACGACCCTGAAGTGGAGATACAATCGGTGATTCGCCGCTTCGACCTGCCGCATGTTTTCACCCCGGACGTACTTGCTGAGGCGGAGAAAATCAGCGACACGGTCTCAGCTGATGACCTGCAGGGACGGAAAGACCTGCGCTCGATGCCGACGGTGACCATCGACGGTGAAACGGCCCGCGACTTTGACGACGCCGTCTCCCTGCGCCGCGAAGGAGAAAATTTCCGGCTCTGGGTTTCTATTGCCGATGTTTCGCATTATGTAAAAAGAGAGAGTCTGCTGGATCGCGAAGCATATCTGCGCGGCACTTCCGTTTACTTCCCGGATCGCTGTATTCCAATGCTCCCGGAACGGCTCTCGAACGGCATCTGCTCACTCAACCCGAATGTTGACCGCCTGACGATGACGGCTGAAATGCTTTTTGACCGCACCGGGACTATGTTGGAATCGTCCTTTTATGCCAGCGTCATTAAAAGTACTGCCCGCCTGACCTATACGATTGTTAAGCAGATAATTGTCGATGACGACCGTGAACGTGCCGACAAATATCGACCGGTATTCCCGATGCTGATGGAGATGAAGGAACTGGCCCTTATTCTGATGGCGATGCGGAAAAAGAGGGGCAGTATCGATTTTGACCTGCCGGAACCGGAGATCATCATCGGCCTGACCGGTCAAACAGAAGGGATTATCCGGGCCGAGCGCAATCTGGCTCACCAGCTGATCGAAGAGTTTATGCTGGCTGCAAATGAGGCGGTGGCACGCTTCATCACCTCACGTGACATACCCTTTCTCTATCGGGTTCATGAGAATCCGGATCCGGCAAAATTACATACTTTTCAGGAATTTATTTTTGGCTTCGGCTACGAATTCAGCCTTGTTGATGAGAAGGTCAGGCCGTCAGAACTGCAGCGACTGCTGGCTCAGGCAGACGGGCACCCCGAAGAGAGGATGATAAACTATGCCCTGCTCCGCTGCATGAAGCAGGCCCGTTATGCCGCCGAAAACGTCGGGCACTTCGGGTTGGCGTCAGACTGTTACTGTCACTTTACCTCGCCAATCCGGAGATATCCGGATCTGGTGGTACACCGGATATTGAAGGCGGTCTTCTCGTTATCCCCCGCCCGTCAAGAGAGCGGGAATGACAACCGTGCTTCCCGGCAGCTTGCGCTTGCCACAGAACGGCTTGGCGAGGTCGCTGAACATACCAGCAAGCGTGAGCGCGTTGCCATGGAAGCCGAACGGGACGTGGTAGAGATGAAAAAGCTTCAGTATATGCTGAAGCATGTAGGGGATCAGTTTGACGGATACATAACCGGAGTAACTTCGTTCGGCTTCTTCGTTGAGCTTGAAGAGCTGTTCGTGGAGGGTCTGGTCCACATATCAACGCTGACTGATGACATGTACAACCATGCCGAGAAGCAGCACTCACTTATCGGGCAGCGCACCGGAACAATCTTCCGGATCGGCGATGCGGCGCGCGTCTCAGTTGCTTCGGTATCTCCCGGCACACGGCGTATAGAGTTCCTCTTGACGGCGCATACCTCTACCGCCGGCCGTCGAACCAATTCCAGCACAGCCGGATCTGAGGAGTCTCCTCGAATCCCGCTGCGCGGCAAACGGCTGAACGGCCTGCAGCCCCGGAGCGACGAGCGTGACCACAGCAGCAAAAGTGGTACGGGGGGCAAGCCGGGGAAAAGCAAAGGCGCGCCCCGCAAGCGGCGCTAAAATTAGGCGTATGCCAAATCTGGTTGCAAGCCGGTACACGGCTGTGTTAGGAAGAGTGCATGAACGAAGAAAAAACTGTCCCATTTATTGAGCATCTGGTTGAACTGCGCAAGCGGTTGGTCGTTATTGTTATTGCGGTGATTGTAGGAATGGGAGTTGCCTGGAATTTTTCCAGCGAGCTCCTCAAGTTCATCGAAAAACCATTAACCGGCAAAACCTATCTGACCGAGATCAAGAAGGACGTGTATCTCAAAGTCAAAGAGCTTGCCCCTTCAATGTATACCCGCTACAAGCTTGACCAGGAAGTCAACGCACCGACAAAGCTTCATCCGCTCAACTACAGCGCCCCTCTGGAACCGTTTTTCATTCAGTGCAAGATCTCAATGATGGCCGGCTTTGTCCTTGTTCTACCGATCGTTTTCTATCAAGTCTGGTTATTTGTCGCCCCGGCACTGACAAAGCGTGAACGGAGACTGGTGGTTCCTTTTGTTACTGCTGCAACCGTGACCTTCTGTATCGGCGCCATGTTTTTTTTAATCATCATCTGGCCGGTAATTATCAATTTTTCTCTGTCGTATGAGGCCGAAGGGCTGCAAAGCTGGTTCAATATCAGCGCTTACGTTAATTTTTGTTTGCGGCTGATTCTGATGTTCGGGCTGATATTCGAACTTCCGGTACTGACGCTGATCCTGGCCCGTTTCGGGATCGTCAGTTACCAGTTTCTGGCGCCAAAACGGAAATACGCTCTGCTGGCCAGTTCAGTAGTAGCGGCATTTCATGCAGATCTGATAACCATGTTTGTCATAATGATCCCGATGTATCTCATGTACGAGATAAGCGTCTGGGTTGCATTGATCTTCGGCAAGAAGAGGATCGGGGCCGAAGAGCAGCTCCCGGGACAGCCGGAATAAAACAACTTGATAAATCTGTTGACAAGTTACCGCGAAACCCCTAAAAAGATATAAATAGTCTTTTTGGGGGTTTTACATGATGGAACTTACACGTAAAGGCGAATATGCAATCAGAGGCATCGTTTATCTGGCTGGAAAGCCGATTGACAAGGTCTGCCTGTTGAGTGACATCGCCGCAGCAGTTGACGTCCCCCCTACTTTCCTTGCCAAAATATTCCAGCAGTTCAGCAAAATCGGGTTGGTAAAGTCGTTTCGCGGTACCGGCGGAGGTTTTTTACTGGGTCGTGCAGCCGAAAATATTACACTGCTGGAAGTTGTTGAGGCGGTCGAAGGGCCGATCATTCCAAACCGATGCGTTGTTACTCCTTCCGATTGCGAACGTTCCGATTTCTGTAATGTTCACCCTGTCTGGAAGCGTGTTCAGGGGGAAGTTCGGAGCGTATTAGAAGGCGTAAACCTTAAAGAGCTCGCAAGCAAAGAACGATCAGACATAAATAATTGATCTTGTTGGTTAAAATAATAATTGCATTGACACCGACCGGTTGACGCTGTACTGTCCGGCCACATTGTGCTGCCCCTGAGTATCGGGATAAGGACAAAATTACTTAGAAAGGAGTAACCCGCCGGAGATACGCCCTCGCAATCTGTGGGCAACGACGCCGCTCCGGCAAAGCCGATACCACTTCCCTACTCTTTTATTATGCGAAATACACTTATCTATCTGACATGCCTGTTGATATTGACAGCATGCGAAAATGCACCCTTTAAACTGGCGAATTACAACTCTTCCACTTCGCTGGCCACCGAACCGTCCATCCTCGACAGCAGCAGCATCTCCCTGATCCAGCGAAAAAAACAGCAGGCAGTAATCGAAGCTGCATTTTCCCGCAGAACGTCACTCGAACGGGCCCGGCAATTGGCAGCTATCTGCTTTGAAAAAACCGCCGCTACGATTTTTATGCCCTTTGACCTGGCTGAAATAGCGTTGGCTGAAACCGGCGGCCATCACCTTTCCTCCCGCGCTGTGTCAGAACAGGGGGCTCGCGGAGTCTGGCAGCTGATGCCGCGCCGGGCAAAAAGCCATGGGTATTCACCCAACGATATGCTTGACGATGCCAAATGTGCCGAAGCCGCTGTCTGTGAACTTTACTCCAAGCTCGACATGGCCCAGGGAAATTTGGAGCGCGCTAAAAAATATTATTGTGGCCAAGGGCCGCAGGCAAATGCTTACATGAAAAAAATCCGGATCATCCGGCAGGAAATGACTGAAGATCTCAACCTTCAGGGTGACAAACTTGCTCTGGCTGAACCAGCAACGATGATTCGTTGATCAGACTGCACTGCAGCTGATCGTCCGAAGACCTGATTAAACGCAGTTACAGCCGTCCAAGGAGAAGCTCCAGGCGGCTGTCAGAGGCGTTTTTTCTTGATATAAAAGCAGCCGCTCTGCTATAGTCGGGCGGCTTTTTTTGATTTACGCCTTGGTATCAACACGTAAAAAATGTACGCACTTATTCCGATTTTTAGAGTCCGGCAAGGAGTTGTTTGTGGAGAGAAGGACATACTCTAATAGTTCTACCGGCCTCACCCTGCGCGCCAAGATGGTACTCCTTTCTGCTGCGGCCTGTATCGGAATCCTGCTGGTTGGTGCAATCAGCCTGTTTATGATGAATGAAGTGAGAATTGGCGGTACCGCCTACCAATCCATTCAAAAAAACAGGGGGGCCCTGGAAAGTATTGCCCGCCTGAAGTCGGATCTTTTTCAGATAAACAGCGAGATGCAGGACTTTATGCTCGAAGCGGACCCGGTCACCGCCGAGAAAAACATTGCTACGATAAAAGACCTTGCCAACGATATTGAACTCAATTTCGGGATTGTTCTGAAGTCCGTTAATTCCACCGGAAAACATGCGGCTATAAACAGAGCAAACACCATCTGGATCGAGTACCGGAAAACGCTTCTCGATGAGGTCCTGCCGGCGGCAACAAAAGGCGATGTGCTAAAAGCCAGTTATCTCATGACCGGCATCCAGGAGCAACGATTCAGCACATTCAGCAAGGCAATTGTTCAGATGGTTGAGAACATCCATCAGGATGTTACCGCCACCGAGGAACAGGTGGCAACAAGTATCAGAAGGAAAACCGCCATTTCCGCAGCGATTACGATTATTGCCATCAGCCTGATCGCCCTTTTTTCATATTTCATTACAATTTCGATAACCAGACCGCTGAAAAGCTGCGTTCAGTTTGCCAAGGCGATGGCTGACGGCAAACTGGATGCCCGCCTGCAGGTACGCGGTGGCGGAGAAGCTGCCGACCTCGCTGCCGCCATGAATACCATGGCCGAAAACCTTCACAGCATGGTTGCGCGCATCGGGTCCGCTTCTGAGGTACTCACAGCGATTGACCACAACCTTGAAAACACCGCCCGTCAAGTCGTAAATTCTGCTGAGATGCAGGAAAAATCCGTGCAGGAAACTTCACGCGCTGTTGTACAAATCAACAAATCTGTTCATGAAATATACGACGGCATGGACAAACTCTCTGATTCAACGACAGAAACCTCTGCCTCTTCGCTTGAGATGGCTGCTACCATTGAAGAGATCGCAATGGGCGCCGAAAAACTCGCAGAAGCCGTCGATGAGGTTAGTTCTTCCATTACCGAAATTACCTCCTCAATTAAAAAGATCGGTACAAATATTATCAACTTACTCGATGCTTCGACAACGACAGCCTCTTCAATTGCCGAAATGGATGCTACCATCAGGCAGGTTGAGAAAAATGCCAAGGATTCCGCCGCCATTTCAGAAACTGTGCGAAGCGATGCAGAGATCGGCAAGAACGCCGTACTTGAGGCGATTGCCGGCATGCAGGCGATCAGGGTCTCTTCGCGAACGACTTCAGAAGTTGTCGAAACGCTTTCGTTGCGAGTGAACGACATAGGAGCCATTCTTCTGGTTATTGATGAAGTTGCCGAACAGACGCATCTTTTGGCACTCAATGCCGCAATTATAGCGGCACAGGCAGGCGAACAGGGGAAAGGCTTTGCCGTCGTTGCGGAGGAGATCCGTGAACTGTCTGAACGTACCAGCAGCTCTACCCGGGAAATCGCAACGGTCATCAAAGGCGTACAGGAAGAGACGCGGCGTGCAGTCAATGCGATCAATGAGGCCGAGGAGAGCATCGCTGCGGGGGAAAAGTTGTCGCAGCGGTCAGGCGCAGCCCTTGAAAAGATTGTTTCAGGTGTAGAGCGCACCGGAATACAGGTAAGCGAGATTGCCAAGGCAACCATAGAACAGGCGAGAGGCAGCCAAAGTATTCGTGAGGCGATGGAAAGTGTTGAAGAGATGGTCAGCAGTATTGCCACTTCATCTCGAGAGCACTCCCGGAGCACGGAGATGATATCAGCGGCGGTTGAGCGGATGAAAAACCTCACTGCCCACCTGCGTACATCTACCCGGGAACAGAGTCGGGCCAGCAGCATGATCGCCCGTTCAACTGAAGATGTAACCTCGATGGTCACCCAGATTCGGGAAGCGTGCCGCTTACAGGTTGACAGCAGCTCCTTGATTGCAAAATCTGTCAACAATATTGAGGGAGCCACAAACGCGAACAGCCGAGCAACAACGGTGATGAATTCTGCCGTTACCGACTTGACACAGCAAATTTATCTGCTTGAGAAGGAGATGGCCGGATTCAAAATATGACCGGTTACGTGGTACTACTATGAGCAGACTTGCTGCACGATTCACAGCGCTTCAAACAGTCAAATCAAAGGCTTTGATCGCATTTATCACCGCTGGAGACCCGGATCTTGCCACCACGGAAGAGATGATTCTGCTCCTTGAGAGCTCAGGTGCCGACGTTATTGAGCTTGGCGTCCCGTTTTCAGACCCGATGGCTGACGGACCGACTATCCAGCGCTCCTCTGAAAGGGCTCTCAACTCGGGGACTACTCTTCAAGGCATCCTGGAATTGGTCAAAAGAGTTCGTACCCGCACCGAAATTCCAATTATTTTGATGGGATACCTTAATCCGGTTCATGCCTACGGATATGACCGCTTCTGTCGGGATGCTTCTGAGGCCGGGGTTGATGGCGTCCTGCTGGTTGATATGCCGCCGGAAGAGTCAAGTGAATTGATCGTTCCGGCCCGCCTTTATGGCCTTGAAGTGATCTTCCTGCTTACGCCGACGTCAAATTCAGAGCGTATAGCCACCGTAGAACGTCTTGGAAGCGGCTTTGTCTATTACGTCACCGTAACCGGAGTAACCGGAGCGAGGAGCTCTGTTTCTCACTCACTGGCACAAGAACTGGCGAAAGTGCAGCAAACCATTTCGCTCCCGGTCATGGCTGGATTCGGCATCTCCACTCCTGAACAGGCATCTGAAGTTGGAAAGCTTGCCGGCGGTATTGTCGTCGGCAGTGCCATAGTCAAACTGTTTGAACAATTTTCCGGAGAAGAGCTGAAGCAGCAGTTGGGGAGTTACGTTTCGAGCTTGAAGCAAGCTCTTGCAGACAATTAAATCACGAAAGACGCGAGGCCATCTATGAGCTGGTTTACCAAGGAAAGAGTCAGTATAGAAAGATCGGGCGGCAACAAAGTCACGTTTCCTGATGGGATGTGGGTAAAATGCCCGGGATGTTCCGAAACACTGTTAAGCAAGGATATCGAGGCCAATCTGCAGGTCTGCCCGAAGTGTGGCCATCATTACCGCATTTCCGCCCGCAAGCGTCTCGAAGCACTGCTTGATGACGGCGTCTGGCAGGAGTTTGACGCCGATGTAACGTCTGTCGACTTTCTTCAATTTAAAGATGCCAAAAGCTATCAGGACCGAATTGACACCGCCCTTGCCAAAGGGGGGGCAAAAGATGCCGTGATTTGTGTGGAAGGATCTATCGAAGAGTTGCCGGTTCAGGTTTCCTGCTTTGACTTTTCCTTCATGGGGGGGAGCATGGGGAGCGTAGTCGGTGAAAAGATCACCCGCTCGATCGAACGCGGTCTGCAAAAAAACCAGCCGGTGATTATTATTTCAGCTTCCGGCGGGGCGCGCATGCAGGAGAGCATCCTCTCCCTGATGCAGATGGCCAAAACATCTGCTGCCCTGGCAAAGCTGAAAAGGGCCGGCATCCCTTTTGTCTCCCTGCTGACTGATCCTACGACCGGCGGCGTTACCGCCAGTTTTGCCATGCTGGGAGATGTCAATATTTCCGAACCGAAAGCACTGATAGGCTTTGCCGGCCCACGGGTTATTGAACAGACGATCCGGCAGAAACTGCCGGAAGGCTTCCAACGTGCGGAATATTTACTTGATCATGGTATGATCGATGCGATCATACCCCGCTCAGAAATGCGCAGCAAACTTGCTTCCATATTGAAAATGCTGCATCGTCCCACCGCCTGACATGCCGCATCTGACAGACGTGCTGGAAAGGCTGTACGCCCGCCGGCGCTTTGGTATCCGACCAGGCGTCGACAGGGTCGGCACTCTCCTCGAACGCCTGGGCAATCCGGACAAACAATTCCGCACTATTCATGTCGTCGGCACAAACGGCAAAGGCTCTACGTCGGCCTTTCTCTCCAACATTCTCCTCCATGCGGGACTTTCAGTAGCGCAGTTCAGCTCCCCTCACCTGGTCCGTTTCACCGAACGGTTCAGAATAAACGGCAGCGAATATTCTACCGATAAGCTCGTGCAAAGGCTTGATATTGTGCTGAAAGCCACCCCGGACGAAGCGACTTTTTTCGAGATAACAACGGCACTGGCGGCATATATTTTCAGCGAGGAGCAGGTTGAGTTCGCGATAATGGAAGCGGGGATGGGTGGCCGTTCTGATGCGACTGCCGCTTTTACTGGCGAGCTGACCATACTCACCCCGATTGCCATCGATCACGCCGAGTATCTCGGCACCTCTCTTGAGGAGATTGCGAAGGAGAAGGCCGGGATCATCAAACCGCGCACCCGCGTTATCAGCGCAGAACAGCCTGAAGCGGTCCGTCTGGCGATAGCAGAGCAGTGCCATATTGCAGAATGTGACGTTAAAACGCTCGGCACGGATTTTTCAGCAGAGTGGGCCCTCGATCATACTCTCAATTATCACGGTTTGAGCCGGAGTCTTACGCAACTAACCCCTGGCATTCCCGGGCGCTATCAAGCAGCAAATGCCGCACTCGCGCTTGCCGCTGCAGAGAGCCTTGAAACAGACGGGACGGAGATCACCCCCTCTTCTTTCAAAGAAGGAATTGCCGGAGCAGCGTGGCCGGGCCGCATGGAACTGGTACCTGGCACGCCACGGCTGCTGCTGGATGGCGCTCATAACCCGGCCGGTGCAGCAGCACTGGCAGAAGCGCTGCACGATTATTCCTATTCCCGGCTGTTGATGGTAACCGGCGTCTGCGACGACAAGGATATCGGGCAGATATATGCTCCGCTGCTGCCGCTCGTCGATGGCATTTATACCGTAACCCCAGCCGTTGATCGCGCCATGAAAGATGAAGTCCTCACACAGTTTTTCCGCTCGCAAGGAATTGAATCCGAGCCGTGCGGCTCTGTTGTGGCGGGAATTGGCAAGGCACGCAGCCGGGCAGCAGAGTCCGATCTTATCCTGGTTTGTGGTTCGCTGTTTGTTGTTGGTGAAGTTAAAGCCTGGCTTGAGCAGGCAAATTATACCGGGATCAGAGGCTGATCGTTGTAATGAAGTTTATCTATTATCTTCTTATATTCTGTTTTATCGGTTGCAGAGCGCTGCCTACCGAGGCCGCTGATCTACCGATTGCAGATGGCAACGTACATATAAATGCCGACACTATGAGCCAGGATCTGGCGGCAGGTGTTTACACTGCTGAAGGGCATGTTGTCGCACAGTGGCAGGGTCAGACCCTTGTTGCCGACAGAGTCAGGTATGAAGCGGCGACTCACATGCTGTACGCAAACGGTTCGGTTGTGCTGTCAAAGGAGACTACTATCCTGACCGGCGAAGCACTGGTTATGAACATCGATACCGGCCGGGCAGAAATTGATCCAGCGCTCTTGAAGGCTCCGCTGTCTGGCACGGCTATCAAGCCTGAAAAACCTGATTCAGACATAACCATCAAGGCAGAAAAGCTTGTTCGAATAAATGAGAACGAGTATAGCGGCTCATCCGCCGAGGTAACCTCCTGTGACATAGCGGATCCAAGCTGGAAATTCGGAACCAGCACCCTCAATATTAAGTTAGACGGGTATGCTACGGGGCGTAACGTTATCTTCTACGTAAAAGACGTCCCCGTTCTTTATCTGCCATGGATGGCCTTTCCGGTTCTTAACGGAAAAACATCTGGGCTCCTTATTCCCAAATTTGGTCACTACGAGAAACGGGGAGTACAGCTTGATGTGCCACTCTATCTGGTGATTTCACCAAGCCAGGATATTCTGCTTGATCTCTATGTAATGTCGCTCCGCGGTGTAGGAACCGGGCTGAATTATCGCTATATACGAAAGCGCGGCAGCGAAGGGTATATCACGACCTATCAGCTTTACGACAAGAGGGAGAATCGCTGGCGATGGGCCCTGGCCCAGGAACATAAAGAAATCTTTTCACCTGACGCAAATATTCGTATGACTGCCAACCTAACCAGCGACTCGACCTTTTTGAGCGATTTTGGCGAAAAAGTTGGTGAGTACAATCGCCAATCAAGTGACACCATCATCAACACGCTGAATATATGGCATAATTATGCTATGACCTCAAATCTGCGCTATAGCGACAATCTCTATACAAACGATAACAAAGCCACGCTTCAGGCTCTGCCGTCCCTTGGCGGTGCAGCGGTACGGCAGCCACTGTTTTCAACACCGCTCTACGTCGATTTTGACGGCACCGTAGAAAACCTCTATCGAGAAACGGCTCCAAGTGGCCAGCGCCTGCAGATGTTTCCCCGTATCACCATATACCCGTATAAAAGCGGCGTTCTTCAAACGGAGCTGTATACCGGTCTCCACATGAGAGGGTATGCCACGGATAATCGTGACGGCAGCAATAATGCGGCGAGCAGTGCCGACCTGCTACTGGAGGCGGGCGCACGCATGTCAACATCGCTGACCCGGGTGTATGACGCCGGTTTCTCCACGTTACAAAAAGTCCGGCATGAAATCATCCCGGAAGTTCGCTACAATTTTATACCTGAGCGGGATCAGCAGCGTCTTCCGTACTATGATTACACCGATCGAATGATCACGCAAAATGCGGGTGCGCTTTCAATTACCAATTTGATTTCCGGAAAATTTGTTTCAGGCAATTCAACGGAGTATCGCGATATTTCGAGGATTAAACTGGGTGCAGACTATTTATTTTCCGGAGAGCGCCGGGATCTGCTGACATTAGTTGAAAGTCAGCGTCCATGGAGTGATCTGATTTTGGAGACAGATACGTGGCTGACTAAAATGGTTCACGTTACCTTTGATACCCGCTTTAACCTCTACGAAAAGTATCTATCAACGACTGAAGCGGGCATAGATCTTGATGACCGGCAAGGAAACTCTCTCGGCGCCGGCTATCAGATGGCCCGATCTACACCTTTAATACCATCCAGTGCGACCTCTACTCCGGCTCAAAATGGCGTTGAATATCTCGAGGGGAGGTTCACAACAAAGCTGATCACACCTCTCAAGCTTTCCTACTCGATCCGCTACTCATTAGACAACCACGATTTTCTTGAGTCGGTATCCTCCGTGGAATATCTCCATAAATGCTGGAGCGTAAACCTTGCCGTCCACCAGCGCCCCGGGAATAATTCATTTTCTGTAAACTTCAACCTTGCCGGACTGTAAAAAACAAATCAGACATACTCAGTCAGAAAAAGAAGACGTTTGTAAACGGTGACCATTCCCGCTTCATCACCGGCTAAATCACTGCGGCGGACAGGAGCAACAAAATGTCGCAAAAAGCCTCTGTTTCGGCCATTTATGAGCGGATTACTGCAGCCGATCCGTGGATTGATCTGCAGAGTTCCAAATGACAATCGACTGACCGAAGAAACAAGGCAGGGGTTCAGAACGACCAAACTGTCACCGGTATTTGCAGCGATCGGTTTACCTTTTTTCCCGAGGTAGACAACAAAATTTCCAGGTGATTGTCGATCTTTCTCAAGCATTCTGAGCCGCAAAATTTCCTCAGCCGGATCCTCCAGAGCACCGTGGTGTCCGAAGAGTAACGGCTCCATCCCGGCTTGAGTGACCATCTCAAGCAATTCATCAATCCGGTAGGTATGTACACACGGGTGAAGCAGAGCGTCCGCAAGACCGGAAACTGTTGTCGTCTCATCAGATGCAGCCATAAAGTCGGCAAGGCGCGATCCCGGCCCGGCTTTGCACAGCAACTGACGGGCGCGACGTGGCGAGTTTATGCCAAGCAACCTGAAAGCGCGACGAATGGATTCCTCTTCCCGACGGGCGTAACGACTGTAGAGCATGATTCTCAGTATGCCCCCCGGAACAAGGTGTCCTGCCAATATTTTCAACCCCGCCAGCGGGTCCTCCAGATGATGTAGAACTCCATAGGAATCTATAAACCCGAAGCGGTCATCAATAGCATGTTGCTCAGACAAATCACCGCAGCGAAAAGTAACGTTGCGCCTGCCATGCAGAAGACAGTGTAACCGTGCCCGATGGAGGCTTCTATCCGAGAGATCCAGCGCGGTAATCGGCACATCAGGGTTGGCAATGGCCATCGGGTACGGAGCAAATGTGCCGCACCCCGCTATCAGTATTTTTGCCGCTTCAACGGGTGGAAGGGTGTTGTTAAAACGCGCCCAGAGTACTTTCAGATTGAGGGCGTAGGTATCACAGCATCGTACTGAGGCTACCAGAGGATAGGTCGGATAGGGGTAGTTTTGGTAATGTGTTTGTACCGGATTGGCAGTAATCAATTTAGGGAATTTCCATCACATAAAATTCCATTGAATTGGTAGGGGCAAAGCAAGAGTCATCTGCTTTGCCCGCTATTGTTCTCTGCGCCGACAGGGGCGAAGCACAATAAAACCGTGCTGTCGCCCCTACAAAAGAGGGAGATTCTTTGTTGAAATTCATTTATTTCTTGATGGTGGACTCTTCTACAATAGCGGTGTACTTGTATCCGCCGCCAAAATCCTTATCTTTGGCAAGGACTCCTCTCACCGTCACAATGTCACCCACATCTGCCATGTCTTTTGAAGTACAGACGAGATTATGGTTCTTATTGGCCTGATTGCCGGTCCCGTCCTGAATATGGATCCAGTTCCTCCCCATGATTCCGGTAGACACTTTGACAACTTTGCCTTTGACGACAACTTTTTTATTGTTTAGTTTTGCGCTGTTGGTAAATATTTCCTGAACGGTATAGGCATTTGCTCCGGCAGCTTTGGCTACCGATATCTTTGCGTCCTTGGTTGCCGCAGCAGCCTTGCTGCCACCGGATTCGCTCTTGCCTTTATATGTGTCAGCACCCTTGGCAACACCATCAGTCACAGCAGCGTCGGCAAATATGATCTTATCAAATTTTCGTTTCAGGCTCTTGCTCTCAAAGTTAAGCATCTCAGTGCCGCCCTTGAAGCTCATCTGTGAACCGACCTTGACCGGAGTCGCCGAAGCTGCAACCCAGACTTTTTCTCCACCTTTTTTTTCAAGATAGACGTACGTATAACCACCGCTATCCATAGTTTGAAGGACTTTGCCGGTGAGGAGCGCCGCAGCTGGTTGAGCTGTTGCTTCAGCGGCAGGAGCCGCCGCCTTGTCGGGCGAGGCCAATGTAGCCGTTACGGAAGAGAGCGTAATTACACAGGAAAGCGACAGCAGAAAATTCTTGTTCATAAAATCCATAAAATCCCCTTTTTTGTATTTACCAACCAAGCGAGTAACACTATCATATCTTCGTACTCTCGGCACTCAAAAAAACAGGAGTTCTCATGTTCAACAGACTCTATATTCACGTGCCGTTCTGCCGTGAAAAATGTCACTATTGTGCTTTTGTCTCCACCACGCCTAAACATAACGAGCTTGTCGAATATCCGGCACTCCTGAACCGTGAACTGCAATTCCACACAAACGAAGCCGGCCCGCTTGAGTCAATTTACTTTGGTGGCGGTACTCCGTCTCTGCTGAAACCGGAGCAGGTGGCCAGGCTGCTTACGGAAATTACCGATCAAATACCTATCCGGAAAGATGCCGAAATTACGCTTGAAGCAAACCCGGGCACCGTTGATCTCATCTCTCTGAAGGCGTTCCACGATGCCGGCTGTAACCGGATTTCTTTGGGGGTTCAGTCGTTTGACGATCGTTTCCTCAAATGTCTGGGGAGAATTCATACAACAGAAGAGTCCTTCCAGGCCTTTCATGCAGCGCGCCAGGCCGGGTTCGACAATATCAGCATTGACCTGATTCACTCCCTTCCGGGCCAGAGCCTTGACCAGTGGCGAACTGAACTGCAGCAGGCGGTCAAGCTGTCTCCGGAGCATATTTCCATCTACGGCCTGACAGTGGAAGCGGAAACACCATTTGCGCGAAAGTACCCTGCCGACAGCCCTGAATTAGCTGACGAAGACCTTTCGGCAGACATGTTTGAATTTACCAATGAGTTTCTGACCGGGTCTGGCTTTGACCATTACGAGATTGCCAACTATGCCCGTCCTGGTTACCGCTCACGGCATAACAGCGGTTATTGGCAGCGGGACGGCTATCTGGGTCTGGGCGTCGCAGCACATTCATTCCTACGGGACGGATATGGAGTCCGCTTCAGCAACCCTGACAATCTGGAAGAGTATCGTCGCGGGGTTCTGTCCGGCCTGCTGACGCGGGTTGAAGAGCAGAAGTTGACACAGAGTGATGCCATGGCAGAATTTATGTTTCTGGGGCTGCGGTTGGCGGATGGAGTAAGTCAGCACAACTTTGATCAGGAATTCGGCCTGTCATTCGAAGATGCCTATGGCTCTGTACCGGCCGATCTTGTCAGACTCGGCCTTCTGGATCAAACAGGGGAGAGACTTGCCCTGACACAGCGGGGAATGCTGCTTTCGAATCAGGTTTTTAACCGGTTTTTGTAACCAAAACATCTATTTACCGGCCAGCATTCCCAAGCGCACATTATATACATGATTCAAAAAAAACCACCACTTGTCTGAACGCTTCCGGAGTGGTATGGTGCAAAATTGTAATCTGCCTCGCACGAGGACAACTACTTTGAATTAAAAAGGAGAATCAAATGAAAAAACGCATTATTATGGCCACAGTTGCAGTTAGCGTAGGTATGATGTCCGCAGCATTTGCTGCCGAAACCGGCGAAACGATCTTTAAGGCAAAATGTTCTTCCTGTCATCCTGATGGCGGCAACATTATTAACCCCAAAGAGACCCTCAAAGGCATTAAAGATCCAAAGAAGATAACCAAAAAAATCCGTAAAGGCGGCGGCGGAATGCCCGTATTTGATGCTAAAGCCGTTTCTGATGCAGACGCTAAATTAGTGGCCGATTATATCGTCAAGACCTTCAAAAAATAGTCTGCAACGTCGGAGAGACGCCTGGTACGCGTCTCTCCGGCATTTGGACCCGCATGAACAAATTTCTACACTCCGCTGCCTGTTAAGGAGCACACCGCTGCTGATGTTTTTCTCCTATGTACCGACATGAAATCCGCTGCACGCTCTATTTAATTTATTTTGAGACAGGACACTAACGATGAAAACTGCAATTTTAATGATGGCCCATGGCAGTCGCATAGCAGAGGCCAATGATGCCGCCTATCAGGTGGCACAGATGGTACGGGAACAAACCGGCTTTGAGATTATCGAAGTTTCATTCCGCGAACTGCACGAGCCGAATATCCAGAGCGGCATTGACGCCTGTGTGGCCAAAGGCGCCGAACGCATCCTGCTGATGCCCTATTTCCTCTTCATGGGCGCACACGTTCAACATGACCTGCCGGAGGAGATTGCAGAGGCACAAAAGCGGCATCCCGAATTGATTATGGAGATGGGTGGACATCTGGGGGCACATCGCAAACTGGCGGAGATCGAAGCCGAACGGATCGATGAATCGCTGCAAAGACTGGGGTGGCGTTAATGGATTCATTGAGCATGAAACCGGAGGAAATTGAAGCGGCATCATTTGCCATCATTGATGACGAAGCCGGCAATCATGGCTGGCCCATGGCGGAGTGGCAGGTTGTGCGCCGGGCAATCCATACCAGCGCCGACTTTGAATATACCCAATCCATGGTGCTGTCAGATGGCGTGATTGAAAAGGCGGTAGCTGCGCTCAAGAGCGGCGCCGGGATTGTCACCGACACGAACATGGCCCTTTCCGGAATCAGTAAACCGCGCCTGAATCCGCTGGGATGTTCAGCCTCCTGTCACGTTGCCGATCCGGATGTTGCCGCACAGGCGCTGGCCGAAGGCGTCACCCGCTCCATCATCGCCATGCGCACGGCCGTTGCCAATCCGGACAATCGGATCTTCGTTATCGGCAACGCCCCGACAGCTCTCTTTGAACTGCTCCGACTGGTCGAAGCCGGTGCCGCTAAACCGGCTCTCATCATCGGACTGCCGGTCGGTTTTGTCGGGGCAGAAGAGAGCAAAAATGCCCTGGCGTCAGGCAGTCACGACATACCATTCATAACAAATATCGGTCGCAAAGGTGGATCCAATGTTGCGGCCGCAGTCGTAAACGCACTGGCCATCCTGGCAAATAAAAATCTTGCAGTTTGAGGCATAGACTGCTGAGGCATAGAATGAGGCATAGAGTGCTTGACCGAAAGTGATTAGTCATGTAGCATGACCACATAGGAGCGTGATATGCCGCAATTTAATATAGCAGAAGCAAAATCACATTTTTCAGAACTGATTCAAAAGGCGTTAACTGGAGAAGATGTTCTTATTGCACGGGACAATAAGCCAATTCTTAGACTTGTCCCGGTTAAAAATGCTGGCAAAGGGCGTCAACCCGGTTCCGCGAAGGGGAAAATTCTTTATGTCGCCCCTGACTTTGACGAACCTCTGGCGGATTTTTCCGAGTATCGCTGATGCGTCTACTCCTTGATACACATACGTTTCTCTGGTGGATAAACAATGATCCATCTCTTTCTCAACCGGCGCGAAGTGCCATCTCCAGCGAATTAAACGAATGTTATTTGAGCCTTGCAAGTTGTTGGGAATTGGCCATCAAGGCAAGTATAGGCAAACTCCAGATCACTAAATCACTCGACCGCTTTATACCTGATGAGCTGGCAACCAATGATTTTCAGCTACTCTCAATAGATTTCAGGCATGTTGCGAAAGTTGAGACCCTTCCTTTTCACCATCGTGACCCCTTTGACCGACTCCTCATTGCTCAGGCTCTGAGCGAAAAAATGACCCTGATCTCCGCTGATACGGTGCTTTCCAAATATGGCGTCAAGCGCCTCTGGTAGGAGCATCAAGCACTTAAGCCAATCAAGGAGCAAGACACATGTCAAAAATCATCCTCCTGGCAGGTATCGGCATAACGCTCTCGTTTATCACACTCCTTTTCTTGCATCTATTCCCGATGAGAAGGGCATGACCCGAGCGCTCAGGACGGGCTATACCACCGGCGCCTGTGCCGCCGCTGCTGCCAAAGGCGCGGCTTTGATGCTGGTAAATCAGGCCGTCGTCACAGAAGTCAGCATTGATCTTCCGACCGGTGACAGTGCCCTTTTTGTCCTGCATTGTCAGTCGTTCTCAACGAATGAGGCAAGCTGTTTCGTAATTAAGGATGCCGGTGATGACCCGGATGTAACCAACGGTGTGGAAGTATGGGGAAGGATAACATCGGCTCCCTTCGACTCTGCTCAGGGAACAATGTTGATTACCGGTGGCATAGGCATCGGCAGGGTAACCAAGCCGGGCCTGACGATTCCACCGGGTGAATGGGCCATAAATCCGGTGCCGCGTCGCATGATAGAGGAGGCTGTTCTCTCTGTTTTTTCACCCCACACCCTTCACCTTTCACCCTTCGACTTCGCTCAGGGCAAGCCCTTAACTCTTCACATTGAAATTTCAATTCCCGACGGTGAAGAACGCGCAAAAAAAACCCTCAATGCCCGCCTTGGAATCATCGGTGGACTTTCGATTCTCGGCACTACCGGCATCGTCCGCCCCATTTCGGCAAAAGCATGGACTGATACCATTGATGCAGCCCTTGACGTCGCTAGGGCTTGCGGCTGCGAGACGGTCGTCCTCTCCACCGGGCGCAGCAGCGAGATGTCTGTTCAAAATCTGTTCAAGGTTCAAGGTTCAAGGTTCACTACTACGAACCAGGAACCACGAACCTTGAACCAGGAACTACCAACCTTGAACCAAGCGCCGCTAACCGAAGAAGCCTATATAATGATGGGCGATCACGTGGCGTACACTCTGCAGGCCTGCCAAAAACGCGGGTTCTGCCGACCGGTCATCGCCTGCCAGTTTGCCAAGCTGCTCAAAATAGCCTGCGGCTATGAAAACACCCATGCGGCAGCCTCGGAGCTTGATCTGGCTGTACTGCTCGGATGGGCGGAGACGGCACGCGTGCCGCCCGAATATCTGGCCATTATTTCTAACGCCAACACCGCCCGCGAGATTGCCGTTGCCACCAACTTTGACAAACAACTCATGCAGATTGTGGCAGATCGGGTCAAAACCGTAGCGGCAGTGCATGCTCCCGGGCTTATCGCATGGCCGTTACTCTGCGCATATGACGGGACTGTTGTGTTCAATTGTCCGAAGAACATGAAGTCGAAAGAGCATAAAGAGCAGAGCGGCCATAAAAGGTAATTTGCTGTAGGGACTTGATCACATTTTGGTACAGACAGGATTAAAATTGATATCATTCGGGTGCAGAGTATACATAGCGGTCCTTTACGTACTGATACATTTTTCAGCGGCAGATGCCATTACTGAAGCCATACCCTCTCCGGAAACGTTCCCCTTTTATTCGGCTTTTAATGAATTTAACAATCTGATCCGTGACGGCGGAATCAGTAAAGCTGTTGCCCGCATAGAGCTCCCCGTCAGACTCGCCACCATCCGCTCAGATTATTATGGACGTGGCGGCAGAGACTATGCGCCAGTAGAGTGGATTTTCCCGGTTGCAGGGTACAGTGCCGCTGCCATCGAGAAACGGGGAAATCATGGTTTTGTTGCGAGTGGGTATGATTTTTTCAGCGGCAATCGTCACGGCGGCCATCCGGCGTATGACATCTTTATTCACGACCGGAATCAGGACAGCCGTGATGACCGTACCGGGAAAGCTGTTCAGGTACTGTCCATGACCGGGGGGGTTGTTGTCGCGCTTGAAAAGGAATGGCATTCGGGCAGCAAACTGCGCGGGGGAAGGTATCTCTGGGTCTATGACCCGGCTAACAATCTGCTGGTGTACTATGCCCATAATGAAGAGCTGTTTGTCGAAACGGGAACTATAGTCAAGCCGGGTGACCTGCTGGCGACAATGGGCCGCAGCGGCCTTAACGCTGCAAAACGTCGATCACCGACGCATCTGCACTTCAGCGTGCTCCGACTCTTGGACAGCAGACCACTTCCACTGTCAGTCTACCACGAACTACAGCGGACAAAAAGCATCCCGCCACTACATTAGCCAACCATTCCCTTCAAGCCACGAATAATATCAACCTGACGATGAAAACTGTAGCGTGATATCAGCTGTTCTTGATATTTTTCCGGAGTTATTCCCATCCTGTAACGGTATGGCGGGCCACTACCGCCAACCCCAATGAGTATTGCCGGCACTTTGATCAGGGTCTGTTTCATCAGCACCAGATCCGGCAGCATGAACTTGACCGACATCTCAGTACCGTTTTCAAGCGGAATAAAATCATCTGCTTCTATCGCTATTCCCTGTGTCGAAATATCCCGCAGCTGTCCTACTGCCGCATGATCGCCGAACAGCATTGTGGCTCGTACCGGAGGGTCAAGTTCCACTCTCACCGCTGCGCGCTTTTCAGCCAGCACCTCGACAAAACAGAGCTTGTTAAGTGACACCATATGTTTTTTGATATTAACATATTGGGCATGGGCCATTATAGGCAGCGGGAAAAGCTTACTGCGAATCAGGGTATAATGATCTGCCGAGATCGCAACAGCCTGCTGATGGTTGATATCCAGATCGAGATTTTCATGTTCAACGCCAAGAATAGTCGCTGGGCAGACAATCGGTAAACCCTTGAAATAGTTGGTAAGGCTTACTTTTGAGCCGTCTTTAGTGGTATGCTTTTCACGAAAGGTCGTGAGAATCATTTTTTGATCTTCATCAAAAGAGGTCTGAATTCGATTGATGTAAAGAGAGCTAAAGTCCATATAATCCTCATCAACAGACAAGATACCTGATTTTTTAGATTATTTTCCCGCCAACAGGCTTTCCCAACGCCAGGCATCGGCGACAATTGTTTCGAGGCTGTTGTGGCGTGGCTGCCAACCGGTCAGCGTCCTTATTTTATCGGCCTTGGCTACCAGTGAGGCCGGGTCTCCGGGGCGCCGGTCAGCTTCGATAATCTTCAGATCAGCTCCACTGACTTTTTTTACGACCTCAAGCACCTCACGAACACTGCTGCCATGTCCATAACCAACGTTCATGATAGTTGATTCACCACCATTGCCAAGATACTTTAATGCGCAGAGGTGGGCGGAGGCAAGATCCTCAATGTGGATATAATCACGAATTCCGGTGCCGTCCGGGGTCGGATAATCGATCCCGTAGATGCTGACACTGTCCCGCATTCCGAGGGCTGCCTGGCAGGCGACCTTGAGCAGATGCGTCGCTTCGGGGGTTCGCTGCCCCATGCGGGCCTGCGGGTCCGCGCCCGCTACGTTGAAGTAACGGAGCGCAACATACTTCATGTCGTGCGCTGCGGCAACATCACGCAACATCCACTCACTCATCAGCTTGGAGGTCCCGTAGGGGTTAATCGGAGCCGGCACCGTCTCTTCAGAGGCCACACCACCATCGGGAAAACCATACACCGCAGCGGTACTGGAAAAGACAAACTGTTTCACGCCGAATTTAACGCATGTTTCAAGAAGTCCCAGGGTGTTGCGGGTATTGTTGCCATAGTATTTCAACGGCAGCGAGACCGATTCCGGTGCTATGATGGCTGCGGCAAAATGCAGGACTGTGGTAAATTTATAGCGTTTAAAGAGCGCTTCCAGCGCTTCGCGATCAGCCAGTTCCCCCACGACCAACTCTTCGCCATGGGTGAGGGCATCGCGAAAGCCGGTGGAAAGGTTATCATACACCACAACGGTGCTGCCGGATTCTGAGAGCTGCCGCACAACATGACTGCCAATATATCCGCACCCGCCACTTACTAGTATAGTTTCTTTCATCTGCTCTCCTTTATTAACTCAAATGTAGTTTTTGATATTTTTCATCGCCCGCTGCAGATGTTCGGTATTGTGCGCCTCAACCGTCCAGACGGCATCGGGCGCGTACTGATTCAGCAGCGGGAAAAACTGTGCAAAATTGATGGCACCTTCGCCCACCGGCAGGTGCTCGTCGCTCTCTCCATGATTGTCATGTATATGGCTCTCGACAATGTACTCACCGAGCTCGCTGAACCACTCCTTGAGAGTCACCGTGGTGAACATATTCCAGTGCCCCACGTCAAAGCAGTGCCGGAAACGGGGATCATCAACAGCATCAAGCAGCGCCTTGATTGTGGACGGCTCCTTCTCGTAAATATTTTCAACCGCCAGAACGGTACCAAGCTCGCGGGCTTTGGGTACGAACTCCTGCCAAAAGTTGATACTGTTTTTCAGCCAGACCAGGCGGTTGTCTCCGTAATGAAGGTCATCGTAACCGGGATGAACCACGATTACCTCGGGTCGAAGCAGCTCTGCTGCCTGCAGGACCTGCTGGATGCGATGACGGCTTGCAGCGCGAATGCTCGGATCAACCGCCCCCGGATTGAGATCGAGAAAAGGGGCATGAATCGTCGTCTTTAGGCCTGCTGAGTGAATCGCGCCAGCCAGTGAAGCCAGCTTTTCCCAAACCAGATGATCGAGTGCCTCGGCAGGAAAAAAAACCTCAGGATTAATGCGATTCGCAATTGCATAGTCAAGATGTTCCGCCAGGCGGCCATAGGGAACATGGGCATGAATTTTATTTTCCATGGTGATCTTTCCTGTGTTTTTTAATAACTTCATCGGTAGCTGCCCGGACGACAAGATCCTCAAGCTTATTAATCGAGTCCGGATCGCCAAGCACGATCAGCGTGTCATGCTCCTCGATCTTGGTTTGGGAGTGCGGATTGAACACCATTTTGCCATGACTCTTTTTTATGCCGACGATAATGACGCCAATCTCCTTACGGAATCCGGAACTGACCAGTGTTTCGCCGACAAATGCCGAGTGCGCCGGGATAACGATCTCCTCCATCTGCAATTCCGCATGTTCGCCGCCAATGGCAAGCTCGATAAAATCGACGACGTTCGGCCGTAATATCGATTGAGCCATACGGTTGCCGCCGATGGTGTAGGGCGAGACAACTTTGTTGGCCCCGGCCCGCTTGAGTTTGATGTCAGAACCTTCCTCTCCGGAACGGGCCATGATATAAAGATCAGGATTGAGACCTCGCGCCGTCAGGGTGATATACACGTTTTCCGTGTCAGATGTGACAACGGATATCAGCCCTTTAGCCCTGCTGATTCCTGCCTTGAGCAGAGTCTCATCGAGGGTGGCATCGCCTTTCATGAACAGATAGCCATCTTCCGAAAGACGCTCGGCCGCCTCTACACTTTTTTCAATGATCACAAATTTCAGTCCGCTTGCTTTAAACTCCTTGCAAATAAGTGAACCAATCCGGCCAAAGCCGCAAATAATATAGTGTCCTGACAGCGAACTAATCTGCTTTTCCACCTTTTTCCTCCCCATGATTCTCTGGAACTGCCCTTCGAACATGATCTGGGCCAGACTTCCGACGATATAGCCCAATACGCTGACGCCAACTACAATTAACCCCATCGTGAAAACTTTCCCGCCATCGGAAAGGTCGTGGACCTCTTTGAAGCCAACAGTTCCCAGGGTAATAACCGTCATGTAGGCGGCATCAAGCATTCGCCATCCTTCGATGGACATATAGCCGAACGTCCCGCCTGAAATAAGCATGAGAAGGACAAAAAACGATATTTTGAGGTGTCTTACCGGATCCATTGGGGCAGCAGATTACCTGTAAGTGCTCAAAAAAACAAGCTGCTTTCTGCTGTTCATGGCAATAATCGCAATAAATATGCAGAGAGTTACCGCTTCGTTAACCATACAATAGACAAATGTTACTCGCGATATAATTGACAAACATTGCATACTGTATACAATGAATAAAAATTCCATCCGGGGGTTATGCATACATATCATGAAAAAATCGCATGAAAAACATCTGACGCTTCGTGAAAAAATTCTTGAGAATATCCGTGATGCGATCGTTTCCGGAACGCTCAAGGCGGGCAGCCGGGTCTCTGAACCGGAACTGGCCGAACGCTACGGAATCAGCCGCACTCCGATACGGGAAGCGTTCCGGCAACTGGAATCAGAAGGCTACCTGACGGTGATCCCCCGCAGAGGAGCGGTCGTCAGCGAATACAGTCCGAAAGATGTCGAAGAGTTTTATGCCATCAAAAGCATCATGGAGGGTTATGCAGCGAGGCGTGCCTGCGAAAACCTCAGTGAAAAAGAGCTTGAACGTCTCCAGGTGATCAATAACAAGTTGGCAGAACTTGCTAAAAGCGGTGATATCAAACATTTCTTCAAAATTCATAGCGACTTTCATGAGCTGTTTATCAAGGCAGCTGACAATGAAAAACTGCATGATTTAATTGCCGGCCTGGTTACCAAATTTCAGCGACTGCGCTTAGCGTCTCTCAGTCTCCCGGGACGGATGGCAATATCGGTGCAGGAGCACGAAAAGATTATCGATGCATTCCAGAAAAAGGATGCCGATCTGGCAGAAATGCTTGTACGCAAGAATGCCGAGTATGGCGGCAAGGTGCTCATGGACGGAGGTATACCAGCAAAAACCGACTGACTCCGCAGAGACATTTCTAAGGGTGTTATTTCAAAATGTTGCATCTCTGCAGTAAATTGGTATACTGCTTGCGGAGAAAATATTAATGTTTCTATTTAAATCGATAGCTCTTATTCCGGCGGCCGGCATGGGCAAACGTATGGGCGCTTCTATTAACAAGCAGTATCTTCATCTGGATGGCATGCCGATTGTCGCGCGCACCATTTCAGTTTTTGAACGATCCCCTCTGATCGATGCCATCTATCTGGTAATTCCTGCCGAAGAGATCCCCTATTGTCGTGAGCATGTCGTTGAGGCATATAATTTTAGCAAAGTGGCAGCAATCATCCCCGGCGGGAAGGAGCGTCAGCACTCTGTTATGAATGGCTTGCGAGGTATGAGCGAACACGTGTCCGATGGTGATGTCATCCTGATACACGACGGTGTCCGGCCGCTGATTACCGAAGAGGTGCTGCGTGAATCGATCGAAGTCGCCCGTTCGCACGATGGCGCAGTGGTTGCTGTTCCGGCCAAGGACACAATCAAATCCGTGAAAAACAGCATTATAACCGGGACTCCCGACAGGCATACCCTCTGGCAGGCACAGACTCCTCAGGCATTCAGATACAGTGTCATTTATTCCGCTCATCAGGCTGCTGAAACGGAGCACTATCTTGGCACCGATGATTCCTCTCTCGTCGAGCGGACCGGCGGCCTTATGCGCATCGTTCAGGGTGATTATCACAATATCAAAATCACAACTTCTGAAGACCTTGTACTGGCTGAGGCTTTTCTCGCCTTCGCACATAAAGAGAGGATTCATAATGTCTAAACAGCTACCGGAAAAAATTCTTATTGTGGATGACGAGCCGGATATTGCTCAGATCCTCAAGCTTCATCTTGAAGAATTCGGCTATATCACCAACTGGGCAGCAGACGGCGAGGCGGCGCTGAAACAACTCAGCTCCAACGGACATGATCTTGTTCTGCTTGATGTGCGCATGCCCGGAATAAGCGGGGTTGAAGTCTTACAGCGCCTTCGGGCCAGCGGTTTGGATACCGCAGTTATAATGATGACAGCGCACGGCAACGAGAATCTGGTGGTAGAGTGCATGAAGGCGGGAGCGGCGGACTATGTCGCCAAGCCGTTTGATATTGATGACATGATGATCCGCATGAAGCGCGCACTCGAAAACCAGCAGATAGTGAAGCAGAAAAAAATACTGGAGCAGGAAAAGGAAGATTTTATTTTCATGCTCTCCCACGACATGAAAAATCCGATTACTGCCGTAATCGGCTCCATCGACATCATGCGTGAGGGGCGCCTTGGCGAAGTCAATCCTGAGCAGGCTGAATACCTTCAATCAGCCATTGAGAGCTGCCAAGAGGTTGTCACAATGATCGACAACCTGCTCGACATGCAGCGCTTTGACACCGGCAGAATGCAATCCAGAATCAGCCCGGTCAATCCCTGTACACTGCTTGAGACCGCTGTAAGACATTTTTCAGCGGCTGCTGAGCGTGAAAACATCGCGCTGACACTTAATGCCAAAACCAGAGTACCTGAAATTGCTGTGGACAGCTCCATTTTGGCACGAGTGTTTGCAAACCTGATCGGAAATGCCCTTAAATTCGTTCCGGATGGGGGGGCTATCAACATATCGTGCGACTGCATAGAACGCAGTACGTTTGGTAAAGCAGAAATCCAGGCCGCCGGCAGCTCCAGCGAATTTGCTTCGGCCGCCAGTTTCGTGCGCATCAGCGTCACTGACAACGGCACCGGAGTTTCCTCCGAGGACTTGACCAACATCTTTAAACGCTACGTTCAGGCAGGCAATGCCTCAAGGAGAAGCCGCGGCGGAGCCGGCCTTGGCCTGGCGTTTTGTAAAAAAGCGGTGGAAAGCTTTGGCGGCTGCATCTGGGCCGAAAACAACGAAGACGAAGGGAGCCGGTTTATCATACTGCTCCCCGGGCAGTCTGGCAGCTTCACGTCTGAAAATTCAATCCCGGAGAAACTCGCATGAAATCAACGTACTTCGCCTTCATCCTTGTGATATGCCTAACGATATGCAGCGGCAGAGCTTCAGCAGCCGACATCGACATCAGCAAGTCAATAACCATCGGCAGCGGTGCCAAGACCGTGTTCGAATTTACGGATCCAGACTGCCCGTTCTGCCGTAAAGCTGCAAAGTATTTTGAAGGACGGAGTGACGTAACGCGGCATATCTTTTTCTTCCCGCTTCGCAGTCACCCCAGGGCGAAAGAGAAAGCCAGATTCACGCTCTCTATGCCGGACAAGGCCAAAGCCTACCACGATGTCATGTCAGGGAGGATGGATACCGCCCCGCCATTGGCTGCGACCCCTGAGGGTATAAAGTTGCAGGAAGAACAGCTGGAAATTGCAAAAAATCACAAAATCAGTTCTACTCCGACTTTCATGATCAACGGCAGGATCATTGAGGGATTTGACTTAAAGAAGATTGAAGATGCGCTGGGAGCTAAACCATAGCAACCTTACGGGGGCGAAGTAATAACCGTTTTATTGTTTCTTCCAACTGTTGGGAATTATAGGGCTTCACAATAGCCCCGCTAAAACCGTGTTTTTCATACTCCGCAACTGCCGGGTCGTCGGCATATCCGCTGGATACGACCAGAACAGCCTGAGGGTTATGGTCGAGGATAAGCTTCGCTGTCTGTACACCTCCGATGCCACCCGGAATGACCAAGTCCAGTATCACAAGAGAATACGCCTTCCCTTCCCTTAAGGATGACGTGTAAAACTCGACAGCCGCCTCGCCGGTTGCACAGGTTTTCACCTCATACCCCTGCCCGCCCAGCAAAGCGTCTACAAGCTCTCGAATCATCTTCTCATCATCCATTACCAGTATGGAAATGTCCTTACGATGCCGCTTCGTATGTTTCGCTGCAGCTGCATCTCCCACAGGTTTCTCCGCAGAAGAGGGCAAAAGTATGGTTGCTGTTGTCCCTTTACCGGCATCAGACGTAATTTCTATACGCCCGCTATGCCCGTTAATTATTGAAAAAGTTGTGCTCAATCCGAGACCGGTACCGCTTTCCTTGGTTGTAAAGTAGGGGTCGTAAATCTTGTGGAGATCTTCGCTGCGGATACCGCAACCGCTGTCCGTAAATACAATTTCCACATAGTCGCCCGCCGGCAGTGAGTGCCGATTGCCGACTGGAAGCTGAGCACTGTTAACCCGAACCGTCAGGGTACCACCTTCAGGCATGGCATGGACGGCGTTCAGTATAATGTTATTGAAAGCCTGACTTACCTGTTGTGCGTCAGCATGTATGATTTGATTCGGTGCACAGTCGACAGCGCCACAGACATTAGTGCCTGTCAAAAAAAGCGAGACTGATTCCTGAACCAGCTCATCAACCAGAATCGGCTTTCTAACGGGAGAGCCTCCTCTGGAAAACAGTAACAACTGCCGTGCAAGTGCAGCAGCACGGTAGGAAGATTTTTCCGCGGATTCCAGCAGCGGCAGCACTTTGCCCGGATCACCCAGGTGCTTTTTTGCAAAAGAGATGTAGCCGATAACTCCAGTGAGGACATTATTAAAATTGTGTGCAATCCCGCCTGCCAGGACACTGAGAGCTTCGAGTTTTTGCGCTTTCAGAAGTTCCTTCTGCATCTGCTCACGATGGGTTATGTCTCGTGTAATAGAGAGGACATACGGCTCGTTATCTATTTTAACAATGCGTGCCGATAGTTGCCCGATAAGTTCAGAGCCATCCTTGCGTCTGAAATGGGCCACCGTATTGTTAACTATTCCCTTGTTTTCAAGGGTCTGTGCTAATAGCGCTTCCTGCGCAGGATCTATCAACAGGTTCAGTTCACCGGGAGTCCTGCCGACGACCTCTTTAGTGCCGTAACCGGTCATGACAGCAAACCCTTCATTAACCTCCAGGAAGACGCTGTCACTCAAACGAGTAAGTGTTATGGCGTCGGGTGAGGATTGAAATACAGCGTAGAATTTCTCTTCTGAGAGGCGCAAGGCTTCTTCCACCAACTTGCAGTCAGTTATGTCACGGCCAATGGCTACGAGCATCGAGCTATCGTCAATAACAGGAGCTGTGTCGGATATTACCCGCTGGCCGGAATCAGGCGGGGTGGAAGTACATGTATTCATCTGCGACCTCCTGTCGTTTCGAAGCTGTGACACAAAAAGTAGTACAGCGTTTTTTCACTAAAGATCATCAAAATAGAGCCGAATATATAACAAAATCACTCTACACTCCGGCATTAAAGTGAGGCCACCATGCAACTGACCATAAGCGCATCACAGCAGCAATTACAGTTCGACTACAGCCAGATCAATCTCAATCAGTCGGCAATAAATATTGACCCACAGCTGCCAATGCCCGCCCGGCAGGACCGTATTGAGTTGTCAGACGATGCCAGGCGCCCGCATGATGCTGAGCATGCCGTCAAACAGCTGCAGAAAGCTCGTCACGACCAAAACAGCAGCCCGCTCTTCGACTTTATCAAGGAGATACTCGAAAAGGTTACCGGTGCACAGGTAAATGGACTGAAAAACGCACCACCTGTCAGCGACATTCCGGTGCCACCCGCACCCGCACAAGTACAAGGGCAATCGCCCTCTATCGCAGCGGAACAGTCCACCCTATCATTCGAGGCAAGTAGCTTTTCACTCGAAGGTGCCATCACTACGGGTGACGGCGCCAGGTTTTCCTTTTCCCTTGACCTTCAGATGATGCATGCGTCCGCCAGCAACAGCTCATTCAGCCTCAGTAACGGACAGAATGGCTACAATTTTAATTTTACGGGCAGCTCTGCCGAGCTGACAAGTACCAGTTTCAGCTTTTCACTGACGACAGAGGTGCCGACTGGCACTCCTAGAACTGCAGGCGGCGTAGGGACTTTTTCCCTTAAAGATGATCTGAAAGAGGTGCAGCACACTCTGAAACCTTACATTGATGCCTTTTTGAAAGATTCCGGAATGCCTTCCGACAATAACAGCGTCAAGCAGTTACTTCACACTATCGCGTGAGACAGGTCAGTAAATAATTATGTAGCCATGCAGCTCGGCAATCTTACGCACCTCATCTTTATCCTGCAGATGATATTTTTCCCCTTCCAGGGTGAAGTGGTATCCGCCCTGGCCATCCGGAATTGCATCGTTCAGTAACGCCTCAAAGGTAGCAGTTTTAATCATCTTTTATTCCTTTCCGAATGTTAGTTCGCAGCCAAAGAGGCTGACCGCACCGCCTCCGCCAATTGGAACACATCATGCTCTGTCGTCTGCCACGAGCACATAAATCGTGCACCTCCTGACCCGATAAATGAATAAAAATGCCATCCGGCAGCCCGAAGTCCTGCTGCGACAGCTTCCGACAGTTGAACGAACACTGAGTTCGCCTGACGCGGATACATGATGCTGACACCGGTGATTCCGGCAAGCTGTTTTTCGAGCAGTGCTGCACAATTATTGGCGTGGCCGGCGTTTTTGAGCCAGGCGCCACCCTCGAGCATTCCGATCCAGGGTGCCGAAATAAAACGCATTTTTGACGCCAGCTGTCCGGCCTGTTTGCAACGATAATCGAATTCATAGGCCAGTTCACGGTCGAAGAATACAACCGCCTCACCGACCGCCATGCCGTTTTTCGCCCCGCCCAGACAGAGCACATCCACCCCGGCACGCCAGGTTATATCTGCAGGAGCAACATCTAATGACACAACGGCATTAGCAAAACGGGCACCATCCATATGTACCCGCATGCCATGATGTTTGGCCAGGTCACTGGCAGCCCTTATCTCATCCGGCGAGTACACCGTGCCGACTTCTGTCGCCTGAGTCAGACTCAAAACCTTCGGGCGGGGGTAATGGATATCGCTGCGACGGGTGATTGCCAGCTCTACCTCCGCAAGATCGAACTTTCCTCCTGGACCATTCACATGCAGCAGTTTGGTGCCGTTGGAAAAAAACTCCGGGGCACCGCACTCATCGGTTTCAACGTGGGCCAGTTCATGACAGATAACACTATGGTATGACCGGCAGAGAGATGCCAATGCCAGTGAATTTGCCGCAGTACCGTTAAAGACGAAGAACACCTGGCATTCCGTTTCAAAAACATCACGCAAATGCTGACACGCCCGCTCAGTCCAGATGTCGTCACCATACGAAGGAACAAATCCAGCGTTGGCAGCCTGCATGGCCTGCCACGCCTCGGGGCAGATTCCGGCATAATTATCACTGGCAAACTGACTGTATGTGCGTTTTACATGTGGTATTTCCACGTTATCCTCCAAATCTTCAGCGATAAGAATCTATCGGCGGCAATTTACCATCTGTCTTGAATTGACACCAGAAATTTTCTATACGCATGACAATCAGCATGACAATTGTTGAATAGTTGCAGACAAATGACTATGATGGCAACAAGACCCTTACATTGAAGGACAATCAGTATGCGCTACAGTAGAATGAGGCTTTCACATAAGATAATAGTGGTAACGCTGTTCACCATGATATTTGTCGGTTTTTCGGTACTCCGGACGCCTTCCATGACTGATGGCCCGGCCGCATCGCCGGAAGACAAGGGCAGGGAGGATCTCTCGCGAGTAGAGTATCCAAGCCTGAAGGACATCAAGTGGCATGCCCAGTTTATTGAGCCGCATCAGTCGCTTGAGTCGCTCTTTGGAGCGGACTGGACTTTAGTGGCCCGTTTCAACCGGGTAGACCGCCGCCATGTCTATCCCGGCACGACGATTAAAGTTCCGGACAGTATGGCGGACATTCGCTCCTATACACCGCTGCCGCATTTCTATCAGCCAGCTGCACGCCACGAGAAATATATCCTGATAGATGTAACTGAGCAGTGGTTAGGTGCTTATGAATTCGGCAAAATGGTATTTTCAGCTCCAGCCGCGACCGGAAAAGCGACAACGGAAACCCCTACCGGCATGTTTCGTATCTCCACCCGTGATCGCAATCACACCTCATCACTCTATAAAACGGCTAATGACGAAGAACAGTACCCGATGGATAATGCTCTCCGCTTTCACATCGGAACCGACAATGTCTCGTACTGGCTGCATGCCCGCGATCTGCCGGGCCGACCGGCTTCGCACGGCTGTATCGGGCTGTTCGATGAAGAGATGCAGCTGAGGGTTTTCGGGACGCCGCAAAAACCGGCACTGAAAGACTCGCAGAGGCTCTATGAATGGGCTGCAGGAGAAGAAGAGTACGAAGAAGACAACGGGACTTCAGAGGAACTCGAAGATGGTCCGGTTGTTGAAATCCGTGGCAGCCTGCCCCGTTATCTGGACAGGCCGCCACTGGATCCTGAAAAAAACCATAAAACCTGAGTGGTGGTTAGTACACGTACTTCACTGGTGACAGTACGTACGGCAGCTTACTTCGCAAGCCATTTTGCAACGTCCTTCGCGTGATAGGTTATGATAATATCAGCCCCCGCACGCTTGAACGCGGTCATTGTTTCCATGACAACCCGCTCTTCTTCAATCCACCCTCGTTCGGCAGCTCCCTTAACCATGCTGTACTCGCCAGAGACATTGTAGACCGCAAGTGGCAGTTCGAATTCGTTGCGCAGGTCGCGGAGAATATCGAGGTACGGCAAACCGGGCTTGACCATTATTATGTCAGCACCTTCTTCAATATCCGCAGCCGCTTCACGAAGCGCTTCACGGCGATTACCCGGATCCATCTGATAACTACGGCGATCTCCGAACTGGGGCGTCGACTCTGCCGCTTCCCGGAATGGTCCGTAATAACCGGAAGCGTATTTGACGGCATAGCTCATGATCGGGATCGCATCGTAGCCATGTTCATCAAGTAATTCACGGATGGCACCCACCCGACCATCCATCATATCTGACGGCGCCACCATGTCAGCCCCCGCCTGCACATGCGAGAGCGCTTCACGCGCCAGCAGTTCGAGCGTTGAATCATTATCCACATCGCCGTTTTTGATAATTCCGCAGTGCCCATGATCAGTATATTCACACATGCAGACATCAGTAATTACCGCCAACCCGGGCACCTCTTTTTTTATCGCCCGAATCGTTTCCTGAATGATTCCGGTCTCGGAATAGGCGTCGCTTCCGACCGCATCTTTACACTCGGGAATGCCGAACAGCAGCACTGCCGGGATCCCCAGTGCCTTAACCTCCTGCGCTTCGGCAACGATGTTTTCAATCGATTGCTGGTAAATGCCGGGCATGGAAGAGATTTCTTTTCTAATCCCGCTACCGAATGCAGAAAACATCGGATAGACAAGGTCATTGACAGAAACAGAGGTTTCGCGAACCATCCGGCGAAAAGTTTCATTACCCCGTATCCTGCGCGCCCGAAACTGTGGAAAAAACATGGTGTATCCTCCTTGCAAATGCGTTGATTCTATAACTCTTTGGTGTTGTGAGAGTAATGCAGCAGGAAATAAATTGCAAGATTTTCAGTGCCGCTTGAATCTTCTATAAATCCTACTGGATCACATCAGATGTACTGTTTTTTACCTTGTGCTAATACGACCAATAAGGTATTATTCAAAAATTCTATTTCAAGGAGGATGCGTATGAGAAAAAGTATAATTTGTGCGATGGCGGCTATCCTGATTATTTCGGCAACAGCAGCTTTTGGTGCGGTAAAGGAAGGAAGCTTTTCAGTATCACCACTGGTAGGCGGCTACAGCTTTGATGACGACCAACACCTCGACTCCACTTTGGTACTAGGGCTCCGGGCTGGTTACAATTTTACCAAAAATCTTGGAGTTGAGGCACTCTTTGACTACGCCACCAAGGCGAACGCATCGAATGCCGGTCCGGACAGATCATTGAACCGCCTTGGAGGCCAGGCTCTGTACCATTTTTTCCCGGACAATGCTTTCGTTCCCTATTTGGCTGCCGGCTACTCGGGATTGCATTTTCAGGGCACCGAGGGAACACATGGCGCGTTTGACTATGGCGTTGGCGCCAAGTACTTTTTAACTGACAACCTTGCCCTTCGCGGCGATATCCGCCAGATACTTTATTCAATTGACTCTAACCACTACAACAACTTTGAATATACTCTAGGCGCTTATTTTCAGTTTGGTGCAGCGGCACCGGTTGCGAAGGCCATAGAACCCGCCCCGATGCCGGAACCGGCAAAAGTGGTTCCTGCTCCCGTTCCTGCTCCCGTTCCGGTTCCTCCGGCAGATTCGGACCATGACGGCGTTATCGATACGCTCGACAAATGCCCGGGAACACCCGCGGGTGTTGTAGTTGACAGCAATGGCTGCCCAATTGACTCCGACAAAGATGGCGTTGCCGATTATCTTGACAAATGCCCCAATACACCGGCAGGCGCCCCGGTTGACAGTAACGGCTGCCCGCTCGATTCTGACAAAGACGGCGTTGCCGATTACCTTGACAAATGCCCCAACACACCGGCAGGAACAGCAGTAAATGCAAGTGGCTGCCCGCTGGAAGCCGCAAAGAAATATTGTGACAAACCGACTGTTATTCCTATTTTATTTGACTTCGGCAAATCAGACATCAAGGCCAAATATCACGATGAGCTTGATAAAGTGGGTAATTTCCTGAAGGAGTTCCCCAAATCGAAAGGAACTATTGAAGGTCATACCGACTCGATCGGAAGCCCGAAATCAAACCAGAAGCTCTCAGTTGCACGTGCTGAAAAAGTTGCCGGCTACCTTAACAAGAAGTTCGGCATTGAAGCCGGCCGTATTACCGCCAAAGGATACGGCGAAAGCAAACCGGTTGCCTCTAATAAGGATGCTGCAGGCAGAGCACAGAACAGGCGCATAGAAACAGCATTTAGCTGCGAATAGCAATTCGAACCGCCGTAAACAAGAAGAGGGCCCTTCCAAGACATCCCAAGCCGGTCACTTAATCTGTTGAAAAATTCGTTTTAGCAGTACAATACCCCAAGGTAAATCACCCTGGGGTATTGTTTTATGTTTGGGCGCAGAAACGAGTTGACTGTATTCACGAGGACTTTATAAATATATCTCTGGCTACCAACATGCCGTTAAAAATAGGTCCTGAAACTCTTGACGGAAAGTCAGTGGGTAATTGGGACCCAACCTGATCAATTATAGTATCGAGCGATTCAATTAATTCGTTAATTATCTTTCTTACCTGATCTGAAGAAAAATGGCATATTGTTGCCATGGAAAACCAGTGTCGGGGAAGTATTCGTTCCCATCCATAATGCTTATTTTTTCCTTTGACAGACATGGCCATTTTTAAATGTTGCGGAAGAATCTGACCGTTTTCGGCGAGGTGGTGCGCCGATAAAACATCATATATCGGCGTAAGTTTATAGCCACCGCCTGGAAGAAGGAAAATGCTGAAGTTTTTTGCATGACCGTCGATCGCTGCCAGTAGCCAAAATAATAGTTGTGTTTTAAAGAAGACATATCTGTCTTTGATGAAATTCTCTGATTGAGCCAGTATGCTCATGATGTCTTCAATGCCAGGCCCGCCTTTGTTCTCATATTTTAAGGCGGGTGGGATGTTCAATGATTGGCATAAATCCTCCTGTGGGAGTCTGATCAGCCACGATCCGTCATCAGACCATCTTCGGTCAAATCTCGTTACAATGAGCGCTTTGGCATCATCGAATACTCCTATTTCAGCTTCTGCCGTCGGGATAGAATATGCCTTGAATATTAAGTGGCATAACCATTCGTTTTCAACACTCTCAGTCATGTCAATCAGACCGTTTTTTATATGGCCAATAGGGAGTTTGAATATGTGGCTGGTTGGGGTTGAACCCAAAGGCTTGTACCATTGATTACCTTGTTTAAGTAAAGCAGTTTTTTCTTGTGCTCCGGCTATAGATATCCTGAAATCATCGTCATCGTCCTCCTCCATACCCAGAGGCGCGCTTTTATAGTTGTGAAGAATATGTGCTATTTGCGTGTTTGTTTGAGGTTCTGCTTTTATTGTTTTAACATTACCAACACTTAGACCTTCAGGTAAAAGCTGTATTGCTCCGACGCAATCTCGCCCGATATGCCACAATAAATCAAAGCTGTTATTACTATTGGCTCTAAACCTTGTCTGAATTCGGTTTTTTATTGACTGGGCATCCGGCAAAAGATTGTCCAAATAGTTTTCGACGATCTTGCCTCTGTAGGGTTGCGAAGTAAGAGGCAGAGACAATGAAATTGGTCGGCTCAATTCGGATTGTAACCAAGCCTCAGTATACACAAATTGTAGTTGCCCAGTAGATGCGGAAGTCAGGCGTCCGACTTCCTCGCCGTTCATATAGACATTCATATGTGCCGATAATTTTGGTCGAGCCATTACCAAGAGTCCTTTGATTGGATGTCTGTTTTTTTAGGTTGTGCGACCAAGTCAATATTGAGTGCAGACATCAACTGCAAGATTGTAGATAGCCTCACTCCAGTTTTGCCGTTTTCGATATATGAAACAGTCGCTTTATCTAAGCCAACCATTTTTCCAAGGATGTCTTGAGAAATATGTATTTTCTTTCTTTCGTCCTTGATTATCGCGCCAAGCGATTGCGCTGAAATTATCTTTCTTTGCATAAAAATTCCTTTTTATTGCAGATATACAGTATTCTGCGATTACTGTCAATATACGATATTATATAATTACGGTCAATATGCAATATTATGTAATTATCATAAAACAACACAGTAAATACCGAGCATTATGCATGATGTGCGCTGTATGCAGAGAGCTTCAACAAAGAAAGTACTTTTGAAAGCATGGGAAATTCAACCGGCTTGGGAAAACTTATGACCATAATTCTTATTGCGACACTATATCATTAATTGATACCGGAGCTATAGTTAGTCCGAGACGCATAGCAGGGGTTTTCTTGTCTTTCCCAACCTCCACGAAATTATAAAACACGCGAAAAATGTCAAGTGCCTTCCCGACCATGGCTGGGTTATATGGGCTATACCCATGCCACTTCCGCCCCTCGTTACTGGCACTTGAGATGGGTCTTTCTAATAGAGAAAGCCGCCGGTGGGCCTGCATGAAGAACCTGTCTATTCCGTGAAGTGTGCCCTTGCTGTACAGCCAGGCTAAGTGGTCGTCGTCATATGCTCTGTCCTGAAGATCGGTCAACCAGCAGATTGCTTTCTCTGGTTCGCTCATATCCGGAAAGGGATAGAACAACCATCGATCGTTCCAATCACCTATATCAACGAGCTCTTTCAGGTGATCCTTAATAACAAAATGCCGTAGGTCTTGATCAGTTAATTCCTTGTATGCAGCACTTGATGCCCGGAAGTCGGACAGTTCTTTTTTGCTTTTAGCTGTAAGTCTCCGCTTTTGATCAACGGTAAGGTCTTTGTTTATCCGAACGTAGAAGGCATCGCAACGCTTTTCAAGGACTTCCTGCCAGAAACCAGATAAACAGGCTGCTCTGATTCCAGATTCCTGATCCATAAAGAACCTGAGTTTGCCAACATTCCTCAATAGATGCTTGAGAAAGAGAAAGTGGCCGTACATGGTATACTCCGAATGTATTTGTATACCTTCGCAAGGGAGTCCGGTTTCTACAGTCTGGATCTCCGACTCTTCGATGTCTTCTCTGGAGCTGGAATTGTCGTATTCATTCTGGATTCTATCACGCAAATATTTCGAGACCGATCTTTTACTATTGCTCTTCCCTATTGCATTTGTGTAATCCTGTTGAAGCCATGCGCGGGCATAACGACGAAATGGGGGACTAAGAAGATCATCCCCATTAATAACAGCGTCTTTTTCAACTTGTTCCGCATTGAGAGATGGATCGTAATTAACATGAATCCCGAAGATATAACTGCTTTTATTGTCTGCTGTACCAAGTGCGTTAAGAATTATATTCCGTTTCTCACCAGCATGTTTCCAGTTAACAATATGAATCTGTCTGTCAACCGACAAATAGAGGCGGTCTATATGCAGGTCAGGCAGTCGAAGTTCCTGCTTTGCCGTGAATGCCAAACATTGGCGGTGAATGAAGTTGATCTTACGATAGAGTGTACCCATGGCAACGTCGGCTAACTCACTCATTCGTTTCAATGGTACTTTGTTAACCAAGAATCTGAATATTTCCTCGTTCTTGCCGGCAAACCTCTGCCTTGATGTCGGGTCACTATTTACAGAAAATGTTTTACCGCATGCCCTGCAGCGGTATCTTTTTGCTCCGGCTGTTGTTGTGCCAAATGATTGATATGCCTTCGGGGAGGTAACACCAACGGTATTATTTTGACAGGTAGTCTCCGGACAGGTAGTCTCAGGTGCCGGATTCATGTATTTAGAGAACCTTTGTAATTCTTCACTAATAGCCAAATTGCTTTTAATGGGGAGCTTTTCGTTGCAGAGATTACACAGTAACTTTGGAGTCCCGCCCTTATCACCTTTGATCGTGTAAGCATCTCGGTCTCGACCTCTGGAGTTAGCTCCACGAGGTTGCTTTTCGCTACTGGCAGGTCGACCAAAATTTAGGCACAATGGGTTTTTACAATGGTTTACTTGTATCCCGCCTACACTCTCAGGTATGCGTATGCCTTGCCGCTGCTCGCCCAAACTAAAATCCCCCTAGCTTAATGAGCTAAGGGGATTGTGTTATAATTAGAAAATTTTGTCAACAGATTAAATGACCGGCTTGAAGACATCCGGAAGGGCCCTCTTCTTGTTTTAACAAAGCAGGTACGTTATTTTTTCCGGCGGTCCAGAAGTGAAATCACTTTAGGTGAGCCACCCTCCAGGCGTGCTTTGCGTGCTCGCTCTTTATCGCTCTTTTCCTTCTCAATCCGTTCCAACTCTACCGGAGAGACAAGATCCTCCAAACGAAGCGGCGTACCACCCATAGTAAAATCGGCTCCTTCAAGCTGAAGATCGTCAAGGATCCAGGTAAAGACCTGCAGCGGAAAGGTAAGCACCAGTAATGTAACCTGCCACCAACCAGGCTTGACATCAGGAACTATATCCTCTACACGGGCGTAGAAACCCGGCTTATTATCCACATGAATGAGTACTAGGTCATTAATAGTTGCCATAATCTGCACCTTTACACTTTTGGATTGATTGATTTCTGTTCTTCCGCCCAGAGAAGCAGCGGAGTTCTCAACCGTACGCCAGTCAACCGGGAAGCCTGCTCGATACATTCACGCAGATCCTGTTCCCCGGAGGCAAGAATCATGCGGGATTGCGGCGACAACTTCTCGTTAATCGCATCGCAGATAAACAAAATACAGTCAGCCGGACGCAGCCCAGCTTCCATACTGCATCCATCTTGGCTGCCATATGGACAGACAGGCCTCTGGATAAAGTTTACCGACGGAATACTTTTTCGTGCGAATAAGGCCAAGGAATCAAATACATTTATCCGGTATTTTCCGTTCAGACAGCATTGACCGCCACATTGATGACAGACAGAAGAGGCATCGATTTCTGCAATTACTTCGGCAAGGGCTTCTTTTGTCTGGCAATAGCGGGTCAGGAGCACGGCAAAACCGAGTTCCGTTTCCCGGGTAAACCCCGAATACAGGGCCTTCAGACGCGATAAACCAAGATGCCACAACTGTTGATCGTCCACGTTATCAAAGCCTTGCACTTTTGGTCTTGTTGGTACTATTGGTTGAAGCAGTTCGTAAGCCGGGTTCTGTTCCCGAGTCGGGTTACCCCTTCCCGGGCAATGTCCATTCATCTGGGTATGCCGTTACCGGCACCCTCAAGCAACCAACCCGGAGGCACGAACGGGCCGCTCTTAACGCCCCCCTATTTGGTCTTGCTCCTGACGGGGTTTACCTGGCATCCGACGTCACCGCCGAACCCGGTGAGCTCTTACCTCACCCTTTCACCCTTACCTGCCGAGGCAGGCGGACTTCTCTCTGTGGCACTTTTCCCTGGGGTCACCCCCGCTGGACGTTATCCAGCGTCACGCCCTATGGAGCCCGGACTTTCCTCCACCGGACGAACCGGCAGCGGACATCTGAACTACTTCAACCAAATCGTTTCTGCAGGAGCGGCGTAAGTGCCGCGAGTATCACGCCTGAAAGGCGCTCCTGCTTACTGCTGCTGCAGCTTGAGAATAAGGATGCGCTGACAATGCGGACAGGTAAGCAGCTCCTCATACTTGTACAGATTGTTATACAACTGTGGTGGCAGGTGCATGTTGCACCCCATGCAATAACCGTCACGGGCTATGGCGAGAGCCTGTCCACGGCGCTGTTCGCGGAGAATTGTAAACTTTTTCACCAGACTGGCCGGTATTCCTTTCGTCACGTTTTCCCGACGAACTGTTTCCGTGTCAATATCCGACTGGACCGCATCAATTTCAGCCTGCTTGGCAATAACCCGCTCTGCAGCGTTCTCAGCGAGTTCACCACAGCTGCTCTTTTTAGCGGCAAGAGCTCCAGAGAGATCCTCGATCTGGCTGATCTTCTGCAGCAGACTCTCTTCCAGATCAGACACCTGTTTTTTTGCAGCGGTGATTTCACGACCAACAGCCTGAAACTCTTTGTTGGTCTTGATCTCCTTCATGTTTGTTTCTGATCTGACGATATTGTCCAGCTCTGCAGCGTGTGTGCTCTCCAACTCGATCTTTTCCGCTTCAAGCTGGGCCAGGCTTGCTTCAAAAGCGGCGACCTCTTCCCGCGCACCATCAACGCCCTGATTGATCCCGCTCATTTCGGCCTGAAGGGCACTCTGCGCGACTTTAAGTGCGTCGATCTGTTGATCGACCTCCTGTAATTCTTCCAACAAGTCCAGTTTCTTTTTCAAATTGATTCTCCCTTGCTACGAATTAGCCTTGACAATACTCGATTATATTCGAAACGGATCGGCTTCCGCCCGGCACTCTTCTACATTGCAATCGACATATCCGGCGGCGGTAAGAGCCCGTCCGAGACGTTCTGCCATATCTTGCACCATAATAATTTCTGTCGGATAGTGGCCGGCATCAATCAAAGCCAGACCACAATCTTCGGCGTCGCGCGCCTCGTGATATTTTACATCTCCGGTAACCAGGACATCAGCGCCGGCCCTGACTGCATCCCGCAGCAAAGAGGCACCGCTGCCGCTGCAGAGCGCCACCTTTGAGATTGTGGCATTCGGGTCTCCCACATACCGCAGTGCAGGGGCCGACAGAACGCTTCGCAACCGGTCAGCATATTCAGCCAGCGTCAAAGATTCAGGCAATCGACCGATCCGCCCAAGCCCGAGCTTTACTCCTTTATTCAATAGCGGATAGAGATCAAAAGCCGGTTCCTCGTAGGGATGAACAGCCAGCAGCGCCTTCACCGCCCGCGCCACCTCTGCTGCGGCGATCAGCATCTCAAGGCGTTCTTCCGTCACTTTCGACAACTCCCCGACTGTTCCGGAATATGGCTCCGCCCCCTCCAGAGGGGTAAACGTACCGGTCCCGTCTGCGGCAAAGGAACAGTCACGATAATTACCCTGCGTGGCAGCGAAAGGGAACAGTGCAGACCGCACCTGATCAAGATGCTCAACCGGAACAAAAACCACCAACTTTACCAGCTCGGCAGATGATGTAATTTTGAGCGGGACAGCGACAGAAACTCCTATTTTGCGGGCCAGCACATCATTTAACCCGCCGTCAGCGATATCATAATTTGTGTGCAGCGCAACTATTGACACCCCTCCCCTGATAGCCTTTTGAATGACCGCGCCAAGTGGGTTAGCCGCTGAGATTGACTTAAGTGGTTTGAAAATAAGAGGGTGGTGAGTGACAAGCAGTTGACAGGAAGCGGCTATAGCGGAATCTACAACGTCAGGGGTCGGATCAAGGGCTACCATAACACCGGTTACTTCGGCAGCGGGATCACCGATCTGCAGTCCGGGATTGTCCCACGTTTCCGCCAGATCAGTTGGAGCAATTTTGTTAATAATACCAACTATGTCCGCGACTTTAGGCTTTTTCATCGGCTACAATTAAAAAGAGTGCAACCTTGCGGTGTGCACTCTCGTGGTGAGGTATGATAACGGGGCGTTCCCAAATATCTGGCCGGCATCCGGCGTTTATCCCTCGAAATATGAAATGGTGGGCCCACCAGGACTCGAACCTGGGACCAACCGGTTATGAGCCGGTGGCTCTAGCCAACTGAGCTATAGGCCCGTAGGGGAGTTGCATAATAGAGGAGACTCGCACCCCTGTCAAGCAATTTTAACCAGTTAGGCGCGGGAGAGAAAACGTCCATCCCGCGTATCGACTTTCACCTTTTCACCAGACTCAAGATACGGCGGAACCCGTATTTTCAAACCGGTTTCAAGAATTGCTTCCTTTGTTTCTGCTGTAGCGGTAGCGTTTTTCATTACCGGCGGTGTTTCTACCACTGACAACTCAACCGTCATCGGCAAATCAACATTAACCATCCGCCCTTCAAACAGCCCGAGAACGACTTCAGTGCCATCAAGCAGATACAGTGACAGCGGCTCAAACTCATCAGCCGGCATATCGAATTGTTCATAGTTTTCAAGATCCATAAACACACCGTTGCCGCCGTCGGCATACAGGAACTGTCCTTTGTGGCGCTCAAAATCGGCTTCATCCACCTTATCGCCCGAGCGGAACGTTTTCTCCAATACCTGGCCTGTAATCAGGTTGCGGTATTTGGTCTTTACCATAGTGTTGGCGCCACGCGCGGTGGGCGAACTGATGTTGATATCAGTGATCAAACAGGGCGCGCCATCCAGTTGAATGACAAGCCCTTTTTTAAAGTCGGATGTAGAAAACATGCAGATTAATTCTCCTTGGTAATGGTTATTTCTTTCGGTACTCAGCCGTCGGCCAGAACGGGATGCCGCCGCGAGGGGTAAATTCACCCCGCACCGTCAGGCATACCGGCTCGAGAAGCTTCACCAGATCATTGCAGATGCGGTTGACCCCCGCTTCATGAAATTCGCCATGCATCCGGAACGAACCAAGGTACAGCTTCAGGCTCTTGCTCTCGACACAAAGCTGGTCAGGCTGATAATCAATGACAATCTTCCCGAAATCCGGCTGACCGGTCATCGGGCAGAGGCAGGTAAATTCAGGGCATTCGATATGCAGGGTCCCAACAACCCCGGCAGAGTTCAGCTCCACTTTGGCAAAAGGACTCGGGAACGCTTCCAACAGTCCGGCATCCGGCTTGTCATAGTTATAGGTGGTAGCGCCTGAACCAAGTGATTTCAGTGCATCGTGTAATTCCATTCAGTCACATCCCTGATTTATTTAAATCCAGGCGTCTCCGCCATCATACTCATAATCGGCGCCCTTGGTTTTGGATGAAGTCCTGAATTTCGCCTCGCGGGCAAGCCGTCTCATGCGTTCGGCAGCGGTTTCTCCCAAATCGGAGATTTTCCCACGTATTTCACGACCAGGCGCCGGGGCGAGCAGCAGCGCGGCAGCGGCACCGATTACGGCACCGGAAACAAAAGCGATCACAGCAGCAGCGGCATTATCGTTATTGGTTGACATAGCAGACTCCTTTTTATGTGGCATCTAAATGGTGAATGAAATAATCAGCTTGTTTTCTAGCACAACAGCCTAACGCAATAAAAGTAAAATTTACAACACCCTGGCGAGATGCCGACGGATCATATCTTCAAAATCGGCATCACTGCTGCCGCTGTAGACCAAAGATGAAGCGATCTCGGAAGCCAGAATTGCACAGAGGTATTTTTGCGGCAGCTTACCGACCCGCTGCCGGTACTGAGCAGTTTCCTGCAGCATGCGCGGGAGATGGCTCGTGATCGCCTGGCGAAAAGGAGCCTGCAGACAGAGTTCGGGGCGAAGCGAGAAGAAGTCAAACAGCCGCGTGTAAAGATTATTAATATTATGGCTGATCGTTTCGGAAATCTCGCTATAGAGAAGAGTCCCGCCGGCTTCCTTATAGCGCAGCAGTATCAGTCGCGCCTCATCAGCGGCCCGTTTTTCCAGTATTGTCAGAACATCACCGGCATAGCGCTCTTTCTGCTCCATAAATTCACGTTCGGTCAGCAGCAGATTGGCAATAATTTCGTACGATGACGAGATAACGCCGCATTTGTTTGCAGAGGAGTCCCGCATCAGTGCTACACCGCTCTTCTGCAGCTTGATACGTGCTTCAGGAGTGATAAAGGAATTGGCTCCTTCAATGACCACCCCTGAAGACGGCACGCCGTTTTCATCGAGAAACAGCTGCCAGTTCTGGGCGTCAATCGTCTCTGGACGCCCACCGGCCGGAACGAAAAGATCGGCCTTAACGGTAAAGACCAGGCTGTTGTAGAGGCGGTTGAAGTCATCGATATCAAGCCACTCTTCAACAATGCCGTCAGGTGTGCGCATAACCTTCCGATGTGATTCCTTCAACCCTTCCAAGCGCCGACCGGTCCGATAAATTATATAGCCGTCGATGCCCAGAAAGGCCGAATCAAACGCATCCAGGTCAGAAGTGAGCGTAATGCGACGTAATTCGTCGTGACTTATACCGCTTGGGTCATACAGAGCGGCTGTCCCGTCAAGAATCAGGCGGACCTGCATTCGGGGGCAGCGTTCAAGCATGATGCGCAGGCAATTGCCGGCAACGTCCCCATTCGGGCCACCGGTCATCTTGAGCGAGAATGTGTCGCTGCGCATGTTGATCCCGACCGTTTCAGCCATGGTGATTTCTGCAAACGTGACCACACCGGTCGAGGTAACGCCGTACTCCTTGTGGTTGATGCCGAAACGTTTGCTGGACATGATGCCGACACCGAGCATATAGCCCCGTTTTTTTGACAGGGCGGCTATCGCCTCGATCATACCGTCGTGCATATTCTCGTCAGGGCCGATTTCGATCGGCTCATCATCACAGTAGTAGTCGACAACCCGGCGGTCTTTCGCTTTGCCGTTTTCGGTGATAAAAATATCGAGGAACGCGTTGGCGATACCATATTGCAGCTTGTAGAGACGGAAGTTTTCCGCTTCACTCCCCGCCTGTTCCAGGTCAGAGGCATCCAGTACGACCGCCAGCTTTGAGCCCCCTTCATAGATATCTTTGTTCTTCAGCTGCTGGGTATTTGCCAGAACATATACTTCGCGGAAGATGGTGTTGGTCGAGGTAATAAAGTCATCGGCACTACGGGCTATGACCGTGCGCCAGCCGCCACGGGCAATATCCGAGAACCCGACGTGATAGCCGGCACCGAAACGGCTGAAGAAAAACGTAACACGAAACGGGAGCGCTTCCGGCAGGTCTGCGGTAAACTCCCGGCCTAACAGCCGCAGATAGCCGGGATCGAGACGAAAGGCCAGCGCCTGCTTTTCCACCACAAAAAAGTTTGTTTTAAGGGTGTGGGTTATCAGCAGCAGGCAGCAGCGATAGACGCCGCGCCTGATATCATCGAGCCAGCGATGACCAGTATTATAGCCTTCAACAGCAGCCTGTACTTCGGCAAGAGCGGCAGTATAAAGTGTATCGCGCTCTTGCAACTCCGGATCAAAGCGCACCCGGAACAGCCGTATCAGAAGCTGGGCCATTTCAGGATGATCATAAAAGGCGCTCTGAACGTCATCACGACCGAACCGTTCCGGCTGACCGTGGGCCAGACTTGTGTGACAGAAAGAGACACACGCATTAACCAGTGCGGCATCCTCGCCTGAGAGCCGCCCTTTCACAACATATTCATGATACGCCTCGGTTGACGAGGAGAGTATCTGGGTTGTACACAGCTCACGCCTCAGACTGTCTGCCAGGGGGCTCTCCGGAGAAATATCCTCACCCTTGCGGCTGATAACGAGAAACGAACCGAGGAAGTATGGATGGACACCATTTGAAATGGTCAGGCAATAGGCCCTGCGGATACCGACATCAAGACGGTTGAAAACCTCGAGCAACTGCAGGAGAAAATCTTTCTGCGGCGGATTGCCGACGCCGAACAGCACCCTTGTTTCATTGACTCCTTCGCGTTCTACCTGACCGATATCAAGGAACAGCCCGCCTGAGGAGTTCGCACTGTCAAACAGCCAGATCAGATAGGCAACACGGGTAGGTGGTGACATCCGGACATAGTTTTCGTTATTAAGCCAGAGTATTTTCAGCAGTCGATCGAGTTTTTTCAGGTCAAAGTCGGGAAACGTTGAGCGCAGTTCGGTGCGCACCTTTCTCACCAGTGCTGCAGGAATGTCAAGCTCACGCGTCAGATCGATATCCTGATTCCGGCGACGGTCAAACTCGAAGCGCTGGATTTCAAGCTCATCATGAAGAGATGGCATAGAGGCATTCGAGTGGGAAAACATGGCATAGGATATCTCTCTGTCGCCCAATTTGGTCAGGGTACCATAGAGAGAACCGGGATGATTACAACAGGCTACGACCAACCGTTTATCGCTGTCAGTCAGTATCAGATGCCGGTTATGCTGCAGACAGCCCATCTCTCGCGCCAGCAGCGTCAAAGCGTTATCTTCATCCGCCATGGCTTGAAAGAAGTAGGGGCTCATATGCTTCTGGAGCCAGGCGGCATTCTTCTCTGCAGCGATTCGAGATCCCTGGGCGGTGCGGCGGACAAGCGAAGTCAGGTGCATGATCATTTCTCCCTTGAAGAAAATATCAAACTTCGCGAAGTATAGGTTATAGAGAAGCCTTCCGCAAAGTTTTTTACTTCTGATTTATTATTCCGAAGCAATTTTATTTTCAGTGAAATCAAACCAAAGCTTTTCTTGACCGTATACAGTTGAATTGTTATAGTCGCGCCGCTAATTCAATCACCCGCTTAACAGGATCAACAGTATGCCTGACAGAGTTGGCACCACCCGAACGACAACAAACGGCGTGGCCATTCTGACTATTTCCGGAAAAAGCACCGTTTCTTCACGGGAACTCTTGGAATATCTGCATCGTCAGACAGCGTCTCTGGCGGGCACCGAGGAGATCAAAGGCATTCTTTTAACCGGTTCAGAGAGCGGCTTTTGTAACTGTTCAACTGAAGGCACAGCATCTCCACAGACCGCATCACAATTGTCCGCCTTTGGCCAGAAAACCATGTTCAACCTTGAGAAGACCGGCAAGCCGACCATAGCTGTCATCGAGGTGGAATGTTCCGGATTGGGCCTGGAAATTGCGCTGGCCTGCGACTTTATCGTGGCATCGCGGTCAGCCAGTTTTGGCTTTCCTGGTATCGCAACAGGGCAGATCCCTTTCTGCGGAGGCTCTCAGCGACTTGCCCGACTGGTAGGCAAATCAAAAACAAAAGAGCTGATCTACAGCGGCGACCTCATTGACGCCGAAGAAGCCTACCGGATCGCCCTGATAAACCGTCTCTACCCTGTTGGAGAAGCTTTGACGCAGGCAGAAAAACTGCTCGAACATATCTGCACACGCAGTGCAAACGCCATCCGTATCGGCGGAGAAGTCGTCAATGCGGGGTATGATATCGATCTGCAAACCGCCTGCATGCTTGAACGCGATGCATTTGCCCTCTGTTTTTCGAGCTTTGACCAGCGTGAGGGGATGCAGGCATTTCTCGATAAGCGTGCGCCGCATTTTAAAGGGGAATAAAACATGTCGCTGGAACAGGGCTATGTCCAGGTCTACACAGGTAATGGCAAAGGAAAAACCACTGCGGCACTCGGACTGGCGCTGCGGGCAGTCGGACGCGACCTTAAGGTCTGCATGTTCCAGTTTATCAAAGGGAGCGGTCGCTATGGCGAACATCTGGCTGCCGAAAAGCTCGCACTGCTGACGATTATTCAGAGCGGCAGACCGGGATGGGTAAACACCAAAGACATCGCTGAAGACCGGCTGGTCGCTCAGGAAGCACTCATTCAGGCCGTTGAACTGTTAGCTTCCGGCGAATTTGACCTTTTTATCTGCGATGAAATTAACGGCGCGGTCGGCTTCGGCCTGATTGACGTTGAGCAGGTGCTGGATCTAATCAGCAATAAGCCGAAAAAAACCGAACTGGTGCTGACGGGACGCAATGCTGACGAGAGGATTATCGAAGCAGCGGATCTGGTTACCGAGATGCGCGAGATCAAGCATTACTATAATGCCGGTGTCCCGGCCAGAATCGGCATAGAAATGTAAAACCTTTAGAAAGTTTGTAGTTTACGAAGTTAATTTATCTTTGGGAGGTAACGTACCATGGCTGAAAGAACATTACGCGTACTTGTCGGAAAACCGGGGCTGGACGGCCATGATCGGGGTGCCAAAATTATCGCCCGTGCGTTTCGCGACGCCGGTTTCGAGGTCATCTATACCGGCCTGCACCAGACTCCGGAGCAGATCGTCTCGGCCGCTATCCAGGAAGATGTTGACTGCGTCGGCCTCTCGATTCTATCCGGTGCTCACAACACTCTGCTCCCGAAAGTCATGCAGCTCTTCAAGGAAAAAGGGGTTGACGACATCAAGGTTTTCGGTGGAGGGGTTATTCCGGAAGAAGACATCCCCGGACTGAAAGCGACCGGCATCTGCGAGGTGTTTACCCCCGGCACTTCCACGGAAGATATTGTTGCCTGGGTGAAGGACAACGTGCAGCCACGAGCCTGATGCCTTACAATAAGATCCGCATAGAGGTAGTGAACCGGGTCGGGTATATTCTGCTCGGATCCGGTTCACGCTTCAACAAACTCTCCGTCACCACTATCCGCGAGCTGAAGCGTGCGTTTGCTCAACTTGAGGCGGATGAATCGGCACAGGCCGTTGTTCTCAGCGGCTATCCGGGAGAATCCTTTGCTGCAGGAGCCGATATCGGCCAGATGGTGAACTTTTCTCCCGGCGACGCCTTTCATTTTGCCGAACTCGGCCAATCCCTGTTCGACCAGATTGAGTCCTGCTCAAAACCGGTCATCTGCGCCCTGAACGGCATCACTATGGGGGGCGGCTGCGACCTCGCCATGTCGTGCGATATCCGCATTGCCACAGAGGGGTTAGGTATTGGACATTCCGGGGCTAAACTCGGCATCATCACCGGTTTTTGCGGGACGCACAAACTGCCTCACATCGTCGGGAAAAATTTTGCCCGGGAAATGTTCATGACTTCAGAACCCTACAGCTCTGCTGATGCCCTCAGAATGGGCCTGGTGGACAGAGTATATGCCACTGACGATTTCTGGCCGCAGGTGGTCAAGCTTGCCGAGCGGATAGCCAGCAATCCCCTGGCGGCACTCTCTGCAACCAAGCGCCTTATCAACGCCGCCGAAGATACCGACCTGCGCAGCGGCTGTCTGTTGGAGCGGGAGACTGCAACCCACATCAATTCGCTTCCCCCCTCGCATTCCTGATTTCAGCCTGTTATACCAATTCCAGATCAAAGCCCCATCTTCGTTGGCTCGTCTTCGGCTCCTCAGCATACTGTTTGTATGCCTTCGTCGCCTCAATCCTCGCCGCCTTGATGGCATCTCTGATTTGAAATTGGTGTTACTCAGGTATCATTCCAGCAGTGCGTCAATTGCCTGCAGACCTTCCAATGCACCACAGGTCAATGAAATATGGGGCTCCTTTATCTCGGGCTCCCGTGGATTGATACGAATGACCGTCGCCTGTTCAAGATGCCACCCGATCCGCTCCGACGTCGCCCGAATCGTGGGGATAGCACTTCCCGCTCCCAGCTCTATCACCGCTATCCTGCGATCTCCATGCGCTCTCAAAAAACGGTCAAACGCATTTTCCTGCATACGGGCTCTGTCCGGCAGCCATGACCAGTCGCCGAACATGAGAATATTGGGGCGACTGACCTCTCCGCACTCCGGGCAGCGGGGAAGTGGCTGGCGTGCGCGCATGGTGGCTGCATCAATCCGGAAAGCCTCATTATTACCCCAGACGGTTCTGCTGCACGGCGTCTGGCACTGCAGCCAGTGGATTGACCCATGGACTTCCAGAATCCTGTCATCGGCATAACCGGCTTTTTGAAACTGGCCATCGACATTGGAGGTCACAACAAAATACTCCGCGCCCTTTCGCGTGAGCCACTTCTTGATAATTTGGAAACCTTCATGGGGAACAGTGTCACGGTACAGATTGGTGCGGTGGCCGTAAAAACCCCAGCCAAGAGCGGGATCATCAGAAAAATGCTGCGGATTGGCGCAGTCGGTAAAAGTGAGTCCCAACCGTGCATATGCGGGATACGCATGCCAAAAGCCCCGATCACCGCGAAAATCCGGCAGACCGGAATCGACTCCCATTCCCGCTCCTGCAGTAACGACAAAGACCTCTGCTTCTCTGACCACATCGGCAGCACGCTTCATCATCGCGGCCGCTCCCGCTGCTGAATGACTGTCAGCAGGTAGTTAACTCCGAAAACCAGCACGAGCAGGATCAACGACAGGGCAATAGCCACATCAAAGTTCCCTTTTCCGGTTTCCATAACGGTCGCCGTTGTAAGCACCCTGGTCTGTCCTTTTATGTTGCCGCCGACCATGATTGAAGCCCCAACCTCAGAGATAACGCCGCCGAAGCCGGCCATAACCGCAGCCAGCAGCGGGAGACGTGCTTCCCGCACAAGTATCCAGACGGTCTGGATACGGGTTGCCCCCAGCGCGCGCACCTGAAGCTTGAGATTAGCAGGCAGGTTCTGGATTGAAGCGATGGTAATGCCGGCCACAATAGGTGTTGCTATGACTGTTTGGGCCAAAATCATGGCAGCCGGCGTGTAGAGGATTTCCAAAAAACCGAGCGGACCGCTCCGCCAGAGAAACAGTGTCACAAACAGGCCGACGACAACAGGCGGCAGGCCCATTCCGGTGTTGACCAGACTGACAACAAAGCGCCGCCCGGGAAAATCAGCAAGTGCCAGAACCACTCCCGAAGAAATGCCCACCAGCAGGCTGACAAGCGTAGCACTGCATGATATTCCCAGCGAAAGCAGGGTAACCGCCAGTACCTCCTGGTCAAGAGTAAAAATCAGTGTAAGTGCCGTGCGAATCCCCTCGAGAATCAGTTCCATTACCCCCCCGCAGACCAAGCGACAACCAATTTTGAAAGACAAAACCCCTTATACCTTCAAGGACACATTGGGGCAAGCCTTAATAACCATAAAAAAGCCTGAAAAGCCTCAGTAACACGAATATTATTTTTTAGCGCTTGACACTCAATTTTTTGTCTTGTATTGATTTTGTGTTACGAATCTTAAATTTGCACCCGGTTGGTGCGGGGGTCTCGATATGCATATGGCAGATGCATTAATCTCACCGGCTGTTGGCGTCACCATGTGGGCCGCTTCAGCCACAGCGATCGCCTACTGCTCGAAAAAAATCCGTACAGAGATGAACGACGGCATAGTGCCGCTGATGGGTGTTATGGGGGCGTTTATTTTCACGGCCCAGATGGTCAACTTCACTATTCCGTTAACCGGATCGAGTGGCCATCTTGGCGGCGGCATGATTCTCGCGGTTCTGCTCGGCCCCTATGCCGCCTTTCTGACAATCGCCTCTGTGCTGGTGGTGCAGGCACTTTTTTTTGCCGATGGCGGTTTACTGGCGCTTGGCTGCAATATTTTTAATCTCGGGTTTTTCCCGGCTTTTGTCGCCTACCCGCTCATCTACAAAAAGATCGTCGGGAGCGCGCCCACGGCACGGAAAATATCGATAGCGTCATTGTTCGCTGCCGTGGCCGGCCTGCAACTGGGGGCTTTCAGTGTCGTCATGGAGACGGTTTCATCAGGAATTTCTTCGCTCCCCTTCGGGACTTTCCTGGCTGTCATGCAGCCTATCCACCTTGCCATCGGCGTTGTGGAGGGAGTGGTCACCGCGTCCGCAATATCTTTTGTCTATAATGCACGGCCGGAAATAGTGCAGAGTGCCATGAAAAGCAGCCCTACAACTGTCCACCCGATACGGAACGTGCTCCTTGGCTTCCTCGCTGCAGCCGTAATAACCGGCGGGGTTCTTTCCTTGTATGCCTCGAATCACCCGGACGGACTGGAATGGTCGATCGCCAAAGTGGCTGACCAGAAAGAGCTGAAGAACCCAGAACAGGGCGTCTACGGTGCGCTGGCAGATATACAGAAAAAACTGGCTTTTCTACCGGACTACTCATTCAAAAAAACTGACGGAATCAAAGCGGCTGACGGGACAACGGTACCGCCAGCAGGACAGAATCATCAAAAGGCAGAAAAGATACCGGAAGCGAGCAAGTTCGGCACCAGTGTCTCCGGAATAATCGGCGGCACAATAACATTGGCACTCTGTTTTGTAATCGGCTTTGCCCTGAAGCGCCGCGTGCATCCACACACGGCTTGATTGCCGCTTAGTCGTCACAATGCTCCTTGACAGGACACGGGTGGCGTGGTATTTCAGCTACGCAATTACGCTGTTTGTTGTATGACAATTGAATAATGGATTATGGTGCCCGCAAGGGCTTGATAGGGAAGTGAGGTGCACTTCCAATTCCATTATCAAGGATGATATCAAGGAGCCGAAACCGGGCTAACGAAGATAGCGCCTTGATAAGAAATTGGAACGAGTCCTCCGCGGACCCGCCGCTGTAAGCGAGGACAAAGGGCAATATGTCACTGGTTGAAAAACCGGGAAGGCGCCCGGAGGAAGAATCGCGAGCCAGAAGACCTGCCATGATCTCAACACTCAACTGTTCCCCACTGGTAAGGGGTGAGTGAACTCATTATCAGGCTTTGAATACGAAAAGTCCGCATACTGCTCGCGCAGGCGCGGACTTTTTTTGTTTTACAAAAGGAAATCCCCCCTTCCCCACTTTAAAAAGTGGGGCTCTAAAACCTCCCCCTTTGCAAAGGGGGATTGAGGGGGTTTTAGGAGAGTTTCATGCACATCATGGAAGGTTTTTTACCGGTAACACATGCCATCGGCTGGAGCGTTGCTTCAGCGCCGTTTGTTGCATACGGTATGTACACCATCAACAAACGAATACAAGAGAAACCAGAGCAGCGGATGTTGCTTGGCGTTGCCGCTGCTTTCACCTTTGTCCTTTCGGCTCTGAAAATGCCATCTGTCACCGGCAGCAGCTCTCATCCGACCGGAACCGGTCTTGGTGCGATACTGTTTGGCCCGGCCGCAATGGCTCCGATCGGCCTGGTCGTACTTCTGTTTCAGGCGATGTTACTCGCACACGGCGGCCTGACAACGCTGGGTGCCAACGTCTTTTCCATGGCGGTTGTGGGGCCATTTGCAGCGGCGGCGATCTATCGGTTTGCCAAAGCGGCTAAAATGCCCTTCGGGTTTTCGATCTTCCTCGCCGCTTCGCTTGCGGATCTCCTTACCTACATCACTACTTCCGCACAGTTGGCACTGGCTTTTCCTGATCCGGCAGGTGGCGTTGCCGCCTCTTTCGCCAAATTTACGGCTGTTTTTGCCGTAACCCAGATTCCGCTGGCCATCAGTGAAGGCCTCCTGACGGTCCTGGTTATGAACGCCCTGGCCCGGTTCAATCCGCTGGAACTGAAAGAGATGAAAGTTGTAGCCGCTCAGGAGATGCAGGCATGAAACGCTACCAGAACCTGTTGATGATATTCGGCGTAGCTCTCCTTGTCGCTCTGCCTCTCTGGTTGAGACAGAAACCGGCGCCGGCACCTGCTGGTAAGGAGGTTGCACTATTCCGGGGAACCGACGACCAGGCCACGGATGTTATCAGCAGGATTGCTCCCGGATATCGGCCCTGGTTTAAGCCGCTGATTGAGGCGCCGAGCGGAGAAACCGGCTCCCTGCTCTTTGCCCTTCAGGCCGCACTGGGTACCGGCTTCATCGGCTATTACCTCGGAGTATCCACCACCCGTGCCAGAATCCGCCGCGAAACCGATAGAGAAGCCCGGTGCTGACCGAACAGTCCGCTTATGCAAACCGCTGGCGCCGTGTAACCCCTGTCGCCAAGGGGTGCTTCAGCCTCTGCGGCATGATTGCCGCCTTTGCCGCAGGTTCCCCACGGACAGCTTTGATAATAGCTCTTATTTTATCGGCTGTTTCAGTTTTCGGAGCCGGCATCCCTCTCCTCCGCTACCTGCGAGTTGCTGCTCCACCGCTGTTCTTTTTGCTGGCAAGCGCGCTTTCACTGGCAATTTCTCTTGACTTCAGCACCTCTGCCACCGGTGTATCTCTTCATTTTTCTGGCTCAGATTTTTCGCGTATTGCCCAGGCGAGCAGCCGTTCACTCGCCTGCGTAACCGCCCTGCTCTTCCTTGCGCTGACTACCCCGCTTTCGGATATCATCTCTCTACTGCGCCGCTGCAAAATTCCGGAAATCCTGCTCGACCTGATGACGCTCTGCTACCGGACACTCTTTGTACTGTCGGAAGCGGTTCATGACACAATGACCGCCCAGTCTGCACGGCTTGGATATACGACTCTGACGGTCTCCATGCGATCGCTCGGCGGCCTCATTTCCAACCTGATTGTACAGGTCTGGCAGCGCAGCCTTGCACTTCATAATGCAGCCCAGGCGCGCAACAACGACGGCGCTCTCCGCTTTCTTGAAAACAGCTACGCCAACTCTCGACTGAGCATATCTATTGCCGTTGTCTCCGGCTGTTTGATGGTAGCGTTAACAGCCATACTGCCATGACCGAAAGCATTCTGGCATTACAGAACGTTTCCTATCGTTATCAGGACGACACACCGGCCCTTGACAACTGTTCCCTGGCGATTCGTCGCGGGTCGCGCACTGCTGTTCTTGGCGCAAACGGCGCCGGCAAGACGACTCTGTTTCTCCATTTGAACGGCATCCTCCGTCCTTCTGCCGGCCAGGTTCTCTGCGGTGGTATCCCGCTTGATTACAGTCGCAGCGGAATGCGGAAACTTCGCAGCCTGGTCGGACTGGTCTTCCAGAATCCTGACAGCCAGCTATTTTCTGCCAGTGTACGGGAAGATGTCTCATTTGGGCCGATGAATATGGGGCTGGATGAGAAAGAAGTCCGGAAGCGGGTAGAAGATTCTCTGCAGGCGGTAGGGATGACTGAATCGGCCGACAGGCCGGTCCATAACTTGAGTTACGGCCAGAAAAAACGTGTCTGCATCGCCGGCGTCCTTGCAATGAAGCCCGAAATACTTGTGCTTGACGAACCGATGGCGGGGCTGGACGCCGCCATGCAGGACGAGCTGATGACGGTCCTCGACCGGCTGCACGCTGCAGGCATGACAATTGTTATTGCCACTCATGACCTTGATTTTGCCTATGGCTGGGCGGATGAAGGCATAATCATGGAATCGGGACGACTCCTCGCTGACGGCTCTCCGACGGAGATACTTCTGCGTGAGGAGGTGCGGAGTGCGCTTGGCGGCGCTCCGCTTGTCGCAGAAATTATCCGGCGACTTCTCTTGATTGGTATTGATCTTCGTGATAAGGGGTATCTACCACGCAGTAAAGGTGAATTGCTGCAGGCAATTACCGCACAGATAAAACAGGAGGATACGCCATGATAATCGTTACCGGAGGGGCAGGCCTGATCGGCAGCGCCATAGTTCAGCGCTTGAATGAACAGGGGAGAGAAGACATCCTGATCGTGGATCACCTTGGCCACACGGATAAATGGCGCAATCTGGCACCGCTCCGTTTTATTGATTATCTGGAAAAGGATGCTTTCGAGACACTGCTCGATACCGGCACCCTGCCCGGACGCCTGCCGGGCGGCCGTACTCTCGACGCAATCATCCATCTCGGTGCCTGCTCTGCGACAACCGAACCGGATGCCACGTATCTGATCAGAAATAATTTTGAATATTCCCGTAAAGCGGCTCTGACGGCACTGGCCGCCAACGCCCGCTTTATCTACGCTTCCAGTGCCGCTACCTACGGAGATGGCGAACTCGGTTTTGTCGACGAGGAGAGCCAGCTGCCGCTGCTTCGACCGATGAACATGTACGGCTACTCCAAGCAGCTTTTTGACCTCTGGGCGTTGCGTCAGGATCTCCTCACAAAAATTGTCGGCATTAAATACTTCAACGTGTATGGTCCCAACGAGCAGCACAAAGGAGAGATGCGTTCACTCGTTCTTAAGGCGTATGAGCAGATCAGTACCACCGGCACCCTCCGGCTGTTCAAGTCGCATCGGGCCGCATATGGCGACGGCGAACAGCTGCGTGACTTCGTGTATGTTAAAGACGCCGCAGCCATGACACTTCATTTCCTTCAGAACAAAGAAGCGAACGGCATATTCAATGTCGGCGGCGGCACAACCGTCAGCTGGAACCGCCTTGCAGGTGCTGTCTTCACCGCCATGGGGAAAGCCGTCAATATCGAATATATCGACATGCCGGAATCTATCCGAAACACCTATCAGTACCTTACCTGCGCCGAAACATCAAAGATCCGTGCTGCGGGATATACAGATCCGGTCATTGCCGTTGAGGATGCGGTTGACGATTACATCAGGAATTATCTTCTGCCGGGCAAACGGCTGGGGGATTAAAGCGTTACAAAATATCGGACATTGACATTAGAGTAACACACTGATACTAAAAAACTTATTTCAGCTGTCGCCTCCGTTATAAACCAATCTAACAATAGGTGCCCTATGTCCCTCGCAGAACAGGTATTAAAAGGAAACATTCGCGCCGCTGCACGGCTGATGCGTGACATCGACGATGCTCGCCCTCAGGCGATTGAAGAACTTAAACGGCTTTATCCGCACACCGGCAACGCTTTTATCGTCGGCATTACCGGTCCGCCCGGCGCCGGGAAATCTACATTGGTCGACCAGCTGACCGCTTCGTTTCGCGGGAGAGGAAAAAAAGTGGGAGTCGTTGCAATCGATCCGACCAGCCCCTTTACCGGTGGCGCAATCCTGGGTGACCGTATCCGCATGAACCGGCATTCCTGCGACGAAGGAGTTTTCATCCGCAGCCTGGCAACACGTGGCGCACTGGGTGGACTTTCCCGCTCAACCTCGGATGTCGCCCTGGTTATGGACGCTCTCGGCATGGACATTGTCATCATTGAAACGGTTGGTGTTGGACAGGACGAGGTTGATATCGTTAAAGAAGCACATACAACCTGCGTTGTTATGGTACCGGGCCTCGGTGACGATATTCAGGCGATTAAAGCCGGAATCCTGGAGATCGGCGATATTTTTGTCGTCAACAAAGCTGACCGTGAGGGCGCTGACCGAACCGCACGGGAATTGAGCACCATGCTGGACATGCGCACTGCCGTCGAAGACGGTTGGAATCCCCGGGTTATGAAGACAGAAGCGCAGCGGGGAACCGGCATTGAAGAGCTTACCGAGGAAATTCTCTCCCACCGGGCCTTTTTTCAATCAAGTGGCGCCGTTACTGATTTTCTTCGCAATCGCAGCAAACGCCATTTTATCGGTATTCTGCGTGACACTCTGCTCAGGAAAGCTCTGCTCTTTATGGCAGAGAGCAATTATCTGGACATGATTGTGGCAGAGATGAATGACCACCGCGTTGATCCGTATTCTGCGGTAGAAGAGGTCATCTCAAAAATAATGCCGGACAGAAAAAATGTTTAAGCATTGAATTTTTCCCGAATTGCTCTATACTCCAATCATACAAATATTTGATTTTTCTACTGGAGGTAACTAATGCCGCTGGCCGGAATTGCCCTGATAATTATAGCTGTCGCAATTTGTATTCTGGTCCTGACGCTTGTCCCGACTCTCCTCACTATCAAGCGTACCGCCGCTTCGGTCGGTGAGTTGGCTGATATGGTTAAAGGGGAGTTGCGGCCGACGCTTCAGGAACTGACCAGCGTACTGGGGGAGTTGAAAACTGTTGGCGGCGGTGTTGCCGAGCACACCGACGATGTCAGGCGTTTCATGTCGGCGCTGGGCGAAACCGGCGGAAATCTTCACTCTATAAACCGGGCAGTCGGTGTTGTCAGCACTGTTGTTAACACCTCTTCGGCGTGGACAACAGGCGCCAAGGTTGCAGGCAAATACATATTGGAACAGTATCTAAAAAAAAGAGGAGGTATGTAATCATGTCAGACAATTGTGAAGTATCGGCTGGAACTGTATTAGTATCATTTGTGGCAGGAGCTGCAATCGGAGCGGGATTGGCTCTGTTGTACGCACCAAAAAGCGGCCGTGAAATGCGCGAAAACATCCTTGACCTGACGGAAGATGCCGTCGACAAAATCAAGGAATATGCCAAAGAAGCTCAGGAAAAAATTAAAACGGCAGTCGAAGACGGCAAAGAAACTTTCACGGAGAAAAAATCTGTTCTGGCGTCTGCAATTGAGGCCGGGCGCGAGGCGATGCAGCGAGAGCGCGCTTCGGCTCAGTAGCAGCCATAAATAAGCACTGCAATAAAACCCGCTTCGGCGGGTTTTATTGCAAACAATTCAATCTCAATAACATCCCCACCCACATCTTTATTTCTCAGCAAAAGCCCATCTATCAAGAGTTTCGCATCATTGACTTTCAGTATTGCTTCCGCTATACTGCCTCTCCCTATGAAACACTACAACTTCCGCACATATGTTTTCATGTTGCTTGCCTCGCTGATCTACGCTCTGCCGGCAGCGGCTATGGAACCAATACAGCCGTTACTGGCTGAGTTGACACGGCCTAACGCTCTGCTGCCCGGAACAATTGAGGCGCCTGCGCTTGCCCCCTTTGGCGATCAGAACTCAATCGGTCCGGAAGCGGCAGCACCTGTTCCCATAATTTTCTCCCTTGAAGAGTTGCGCGCCTCCAGTGAAGACGACAGTGAGCTTGAGCCGCCTGACACCGACCTGCCGATTTCCGATATCCCATTAACACTGAACAGTAAAGTCGAATATTTCCTCTACTACTTTCAGACGAGCGGCAAAACATCATTCTCGAAATGGTTGTCGCGCTCGGCTCGCTATATTCCGATGATGAAGGACATTCTGAAGCGCGAAGGAATGCCGGAAGACCTGGTGTATGTTGCCATGATCGAGAGCGGTTTCCAGATGCACGCCCGTTCCTGGGCCAATGCTGTCGGCCCGTGGCAGTTCATTTCAGAAACCGGACGACGCTATGATCTGCGTATCGACCAATGGATTGATGAACGTAAAGATCCGGTCAAAGCGACAACTGCTGCGGCATTGTACCTGAAAGAGCTGTATGGAATGTTCAAAGGCGACTGGTATCTGGCAACCGCCGGTTACAATGCCGGAGAGAATAAAATTCTGCGTGCCATCAGCATGTATAACACCAACGACTTCTGGGAGATTTCCCGCGGCACCTACCTGAAGCCGGAAACCAAAGAATACGTCCCTAAACTATTAGCCGCTGCAATCATTGCCAAAGATCCTGCCCGTTACGGCTTCACCGACATCGCCTACCTGACACCGATCGAATACGACACAGTCACCATTCCTTCGCGCACCAACCTTGATCTGGCGGCAAAGCTGAGCGGCACGACCTACGAATCGATCAAGGAACTGAATCCTGATCTGCGTCACTGGTGCACTCCCCCCAACTACCCAGACTACCTGCTTAAAATCCCCAAAGGGAGCAAGCAACAATTCGAAGCTGAATACCTGAAGGTTCCTGAAGATCAACGTTTTACTGAACGGGTTCTGTACAGCCGCTATCAGGCACGCAATAAGGATTCCCTTAAAAGCGTAGCTCGGCGTTTCAACACATCGCCTGCGACACTGGCAGAGCTTAACGGGCTGAATGCAAAGAGCCGTATAACCGGAAAGTCACTGCTTGTGCCGGTCAAACAGACTGTTGATTTCAGCCACGAAGGACGTACAGTTAAACCGGTAGCCGCTAAGGGGAGTTACGCAAAATATTACACGATAAAAAGTGGTGATACTCTCAGCGCACTGTCCAAACGTTTCAATGTATCGACAAAACTGCTTTCCGCCTGGAACGACCTGAAAGTAAAAGTTGCCCTCAAGCCGGGCCGGCGCATTATTATCGCAAAGTTTACCGAAAAGAACGGTGAACTGGCCCCCGCCGAATCTAAAAGCTGACTCCGTTTATCCCATAGTCTACGCATAATGAAAGGAATTACCGATGTATAACCTCTTGATCTCGGCAGCTGCTTCAGTTGCCATGCTGCTGATAATGATTTTTGTCCTCAAGCTTGCCTGGTGGGGATCTCTGATGGTCGGCGTTATTGTCTTCGGCCTTGTATTTGTCCTGTTTTCAAAAATCACCATGAAGAAAGTCATGGCCTCTATTGAGGCTGCCGGCAAGGATCTGCAGGCCCAGCCGCCCCGTTTTGAAAAAGCGATCCGCGAGCTGAAAGATGCGCTCCAGTACGGAAAATGGCAGTTGTATGTGGAAGGGCAGCTCGAATCACAGATCGGTATGATTTACTATATGAAACGTGATTTTTCAAATGCTTTCCCGCATCTGGAGAAGTCGTTCTTTAAAAACTGGGCTGCCACTGCAATGCTGGCCGTTTCTTACATGAAACGTCAGAAGAAGGACAAGATGATCAGCACCTTTGAGAAAGCGGTGCAATGGAACGGCAAAGAATCACTGCTCTGGGCTCTGTATGCATACTGCATGAATGAGAGCGGTGAGGCAGATAAAGCCAGGGAGATTCTTACCAAAGGGCTTAAAAAGAACCCTGGCGATGAAAAGTTGAAAGACCTGCTGGGATCCCTGCAAAACGGTAAAAAAATGAATATGCGGGCGTATGGTGACCTCTGGTTTCAGTTCCACCTGGAAAGCCTCGGCGCTCTCCAGAAGTACCAGATGGCATCAATGGGCGGCCGGATGCAGCGGCGCATGGGCGGCAAAAGATAGAAAAAAAGGGATTCCACGTAGCGGAGTCCCTTTTTTTGTTATCATTGCTTCTATAAAACAAATTAAAAACGTTTCTGCAGCGATTTTAAAGTTCTATAGCAGCCACTCGGCGTAGAATCAAAGAGTATGACCGGACACCCGAGCCGAAGCTCAAGCTCCTCAAGCGAAACATCATCCAGAAAGATCCCTTCGCCCTCCTTCACCATCACATCAGGCACAAGAAGAGCCGCACCGATTTCGTGTTCTGCAAGTGCTGAGAGTATATCGTTGCCAGACACCAGACCACTAACGGTAACCGTCGCTCCAAAGAGACGATTCTCCACAGCATACGGCACGAGATCCAGGCCGGTCTTCTCACCCAGTTTGTCCAAAAAATCAGACACAAATGGGAACGATGAAACTCCGGTAACTACCGTTGCATAGAATTTATCACCACCTGTGGCGCGGCGCAAAACCTGTGCCGCTTCCTTCATGAAGAGCGGCACCATGCCGACGCCGTTTTCCAGCTGCGGAAAATCGCCATACTCCTTAAGAGGAGGGAATGGCCGCTTCGCTTTAAGGAAAAATTCATCCGCCAGAAAGAGAAACGGCTGTCGCAGTTTTTTGCGTAGAGCTTCAGACTGCGGCTGCCACTCTGCAATAAATTGCCGCGCATATCCGGCCTCTATAGGGGGCAAAAGCGGTAACTTCCGGCGGTGCTCGGTGAGCCCGAGCGGTACAATCGCCAGCGACTGTACTGCCGGAAAGAGAGCGGCAAGATCTGCCACTGTACGGTGCAGCTCTTCTCCATCATTCAATCCGGGACAGAGCACAACCTGAGTGTGCATGACAATTCGGGCGGCAGCCAACTTTTCCAACTGTTCCAGAATAGGAGGTATTCCTGATTTGCCAAGCAGCCGTTCCCGAAGTTCTGGATTGGTTGCATGCACAGAAATATAGAGCGGCGAAAGGCGCTGGTTGGTGATGCGGTTCATAGCCGATCTGGAAAGGTTGGCCAGTGTGACATAGTTGCCGTTTAAAAAGGAGAGGCGATAATCCTCATCTTTAACGTACAGTGGTTTGCGAAGACCTTTAGGGAGTTGATGGACAAAGCAGAAAATGCAGTTGTTGGCACAGCGGGCCGGATCAGGGGCGGGGAAAGTCAAACCGAGGGACTCCCCCTCATCTCGAACAACTTCCAGCTCCCACAGTTCACCATTCGGTTTTTCAATTTCCAGCAGCAGTTCTTCTTCGGAAGCGGTGTAATAACTGTAATCAATCAGATCGCGTAATGGCCGGCCATTTACCGTTAACAGCCGGTCACCTGCCATAACCTCCAACTCGTCGACGATTGAACCAGGAGAGACGAAATCGATTAAAAGTCCTGCCATTAACACTCCCGCTGAAGAGTTGAGTTACTGATGAAGCCGAAAGGTGCCATCGGCAGAGGTTATGGTAGCAATAGAGTGCTTATAAACAAGCATGTCACCGCCATAATCCAGCAACACCGAAAAATTATCAAAAGACTTGATTAAACCTTCCAGTCTGGCACCCGACATCATTACAACGGCGACCCGTACTCGCTCCTTGCGGGCCTGGTTGAGATACTGGTCCTGAATATTAAAAGGTGTTTTAGACATGGTATTATTCCTCCCGTCGCTCATAAAATTCAATTGCATGTTTAATTATGGTACCAGAGTTATCAGGATATTCAAACCACAATATGTCAGAATCTGCCTTGAACCAGGTCCGTTGCCGCTTTGCGTAATGGCGCGTATTGCGCTTGATCAAGCGACTGGCTTCATCCGCAGAGATCTCGCCACAGAGGCAGGCAACAGACTCCTTATAGCCTATAGAGCGCATCGATTTGAGGTCACGCCCTAATCCGCTTGAGATAAGTCCGCGAACCTCTTCCATTAAACCTGCAGCCAGCATCTGCTCGACACGTTGGTCAATTCGTTCGTAGAGCAGCGCACGGTCAACTGAAATACCGATTTGAAGCGTGTCATAACGACGTCCGGTAAATGCGTGCAGTTGTTGATATCTGGAAAGCGGTATACCGGTCAGCCGAAATACCTCCAGAGCCCGAATAATACGAACCAGATTATTGGGATGGAGGGTGCCCGCCAGTTCGGGATCCACGAGGCGCAGTTGCTCCAGCATTGCCACGTTACCAACATCCTCTGCTTCATCCTGCAGCGCCTGGCGCAACTCTCCTGCTCCGCTTGGTGAATCAACAAGGCCACGTATCAGGGCCCTGATATAGAGGCCGGTCCCTCCGACAACAATTACCCGTTTGCCACGACTGACTATGTCGCGGATAGCAGCGTCAGCAGCAAGAGCGAAATCGGCCGCAGAAAACGGCTGATCAGGTTCGATAACATCAAGCAGATGGTGACGGATGTCGCTTTGCTGAGCGGGCGAAGGCTTTGCTGTGCCTATATCCAGCCTACGATAGACCTGCATTGAATCGGCATTAACGATCTCGGCATCCAGAACATGCGCAAGCTGTAGGGCAAGGGAACTCTTACCTGATGCGGTCGGGCCGCAAATAATGAGAATTTTTTGTGGCGGAAGAGAGGTCATGTCCGCTTGAAGATCTTCTGCAACTCGGCTAGCGTAACAACATGCGAAACCGGTCGGCCATGCGGACAACTGGCGGCGAAGTCCGTTTGATCCATCTGCAGCAGAAGTTCCTTGATTTGCCTGTTGTCAAGAAGATGGACCCCGCGAACAACCGAGTGGCAGGCAATACGGGAGAGGATATTATCCAACGCTTCAGTGAACGCAGCGCTGGTACCAAAGCGGAGCAGATCGGCGAGTATATCCCGAATCAGAAGTATCGGGTTTTTTCTGGCAACGATGCGGGGGGCTGCTGAAACCATAATCGTAGTGCCGCCAAACGGTTCCAGCTCAAAACCGATGCTCTCCAGTTCCGCTTTGAACGTGACTGCCACAGTCACCTCGCTGAACGACAGCTCTACCGTTTCAGGAAACAAAAGACGTTGCGACTCAATGCTGCCTGACTGGCACTGTTGTTTAAGACGTTGGTAGGCAACCCGTTCACTGGCGGCGTGCTGGTCAATAATCACTAATTCGGAGTCTGTCTGACAGACGATATATTCACTGTGAAATTGCCCGATAACGGCAAGTGATGGAAAATACCCCATTGCCTGCTCTTGCAGCGATTCCGGACGAAAGGGAGTATCCGGCTCACCTATTGTCAAACTTTTTTGGGATGTGATGCCGACTGGTGCAGCAGGTAATGCACCATTATTCGACGAATACTGAATCCCGGAGACTCTCTGTGACGGCATTTCCAAAGAGGCTTGCGCTGCTGCCGCAATCCGTTCGCGGTATGCCTGTCCGGTGGTTTCCTTTGAGGTACTGATTGCTGCAACCGGAGATGGCAGCCATGGCGACCTACTCAGCACCTCCTCTATTGCGGCCTGTATCGCATCATGCACCACTGGTTGCCGCCTGAAGCGAACTTCATGCTTGGTCGGATGAACATTCACATCCACTTCCCCCGCCGGAAGCTCGATAAAAAGTGCAACGACAGGATAGCGACCCCGATCGAATACTCCCCGATAAGCCTGCATAACGGCATGCTGTACGACTTTATCGCGAATGAAGCGGCCATTAATATAAGTATACATTGACTGCGTTCCGGAGCGCACCAACGCCGGACCTGAGATGAATCCTGTGATTGCGGTATCACCGGTTCCGCTCATGACCGGATATAAATGCTGGGAACTTTCCCTGCCGACAACCTGGGCCAAACGCCGCTGGAGATCGCTCTGCTGCAACCGCAGCAACTCTCGCCCATCACTCGTGCAGGAGAATGTAACATCGGGCCGTGACACTGCCATTCGGGCAACAACATCGCCAACGTGACCGGCTTCGGTTTCAGCACTCTTCATAAATTTAAGGCGGGCCGGCAGATTAAAAAAGATCTGTTCAACAGAGATAACTGTACCAGGGGGCATGCCGCAGGCCCGGACATCACGCACCCGCCCACCTTCAATACTAATTTCCGTCCCCTCCAGGGATCCGGCTTCGCGGGTTGCAAGCGAAAAGCGGGACACTGAGGCGATCGATGGAAGTGCTTCTCCGCGAAAACCGAGTGTCAGAATATTCTCTAAATCACTGTCTACCCTGATTTTACTGGTGGCGTGGCGCTCAAGCGAAAGAAGCGCATCCTCACGCGACATGCCATGCCCATTATCGGTCACGCATATTTTCCGTCTGCCACCTGCGGTAATTTCAATGGAGACTTCAGTGGCGCCAGCATCAAGAGAGTTTTCGATTAACTCCTTAATGACGGACGCCGGACGTTCGACGACTTCACCGGCGGCAATCTTGTTAGTGAGGTTTTCCGGCAGAATTGAGATACGCTGAGACATGAGATATCCGGCTCTCTACGAAAAAAGAGCGGGTTAGCCCGCTCTTTCCGGTGAGAATAAAGTAGTTACGACACGTTATTTAGAACGTTTTTCTTTCGTGTCCCCGAAAAGGGAGTCAAAGTCATCAGCGGTATCGTCATTTCCTGAAGTTGCTGGTGCATCAGGAGAATCGTCCCACGAGAAGCTGTCAAAATCGAATTCTCCCGTTCCTGACGGTGAAGACGCCGTTGATTTTGCAACGGGAGAAGACTGGGCTGCAAAAGAAGGTTCCTCTGTTTGCGAAGTAGACTCCAGAAGATCGGCAAAAAAGTCGTCTTCCGGCTTTATGCTGTTTACCTGTGGTCCTGCAGGAGTTGGTTCATCAAAGCTGAATGGATCAACAGGCGGCGCGTTTACGGAGCGTGAAGGAGCGTCCGGCAGGTCAAAGGAAAAAATATCGTCATGGACTTCCGGCAGTGTATAAATCTCATCAGGCGTACTTTCATTTGACCGAAAAGCCGTTGCCAACACGTCTTTGGCTTCCTGCGGAAGGACCAGGGAGCTTATCGAATATGTCTGTTTGTAACCAGTTAGGTCAGTAGCACATTTCTTACAGCTGTCATAATATTCAAAGCTGTTAAATCCGCATTTAGGACATTTCATCTGCGGCTCCTTAGTAAATTTGAAGTTATTTTCTCTGTTTTTCTGGCAGAAAATAACTTCGGTAACGCACGTATCCCGTTTATCCGGGCTGACTGTTATCCATCACATTTCGCCCCATGTATACTGTATTATCGCGAGAATAGCAATACTTGCCGTTTCCGTTCTGAGTATCCTTGTCCCGAGTGAAACCGGTTGAAAACCGTACTGCGAGAAATGCCGCACTTCAAGAGGGTCAAATCCACCTTCCGGGCCAATTGCCACAATAACTGTGGAAGGTTTTCCTCCAACAGAAAGTGCGTCTTTCAAAGAATAGTCCTTCTCTCCTTCCCACAGAATCAAGCGGAGTTCGTGACCGGTGTCACTGGCAGCCTCGACTGCGCTTGGTCGCCAGGTTACCTGAGGAATATCGGGACGCCCACACTGACGAGCGGCCTCTGCAGTAATTCTATTCCATCTTTCCAGCTTACTATCCTGCTGGTCATCACGAATTTTGGCAACAGAGCGCCGCCCTCCAAACAGCCAGAAATCATGCGCTCCGAGTTCTGTACCCTTCTGCAGGATCAAGTCGATCTTATCCCCTTTGGGGAGCGCCTGACAAATCGTAATGTGCGGAGAATTAGAATCAATCTCATTGACAAGAACCGAGGAGGTGATCTTTACCGCCACCCATTCCTTTGCAACCTGATTGATCGTGCCATAATACACAACGCCCTTTTCGTCCGCTAACTGTACCGAATCACCCGTTCCAAGACGAAGTACTCGAACCATGTGATTGTAAATGTCACCATCAAATGAAGCATATCCATCACGGACAGAGCGTGAATTTATCATAAAACGGCGGGCACTCAAAATTCAGAGTCCTTCACATACAGCATTGCTACCCATTCACCGTCAGAGACAGTTCTGCTGTATTTTAGCGGTTTAAAAGCAAACCCTTGCCGGACCAATGGTTCTTTCTCCGCAAGAATACCTGAGAGAATCAATGATCCGCCAGAATGGAGTCGTTCCGCAAGATTCGGTGCGAGTCGCACCAGCTCTTCCGCAAGAATATTTGCTAATATAATATCAAAGTTTTCCGTTAAGGATTCCAGAGGTACCGTTCCGCATTCAACGCTATCGACCATGTCGTTCAACGCCAGATTATCATGTGCGACTTCAACCGCATCCGGGTCTATATCGAGCGCAAGAATTCTCCCAGCGCCGAGTAGATTCGCAGCAATGGCAAGAATACCAGAACCAGTACCGAGATCAAGAAGCGACGGCACCGTCAAAAGCGGGCTATCATCCATGACCGACTCCAGCAACTCAAGACAAAGGCGTGTGGTTTCATGTCCGCCTGTTCCAAAAGCCATCCCTGGGTCAATACGGATGACAAGATCACCGGGCAACTCAACTGACTCCTCCCAGGTAGGCACAATCAGAAGGTGTTTACCGACTCGCAGAGGCTTGAAATGAACCTTCCAGCTACTGCTCCAGTCTTCAGCGTTAACAGCACTGAGCGTTGGTGTGGAGAAAAAAGCTGAAGGATGACGAAGCGCAAGCTCAACCATAAAAGCATTAAGCTCTTGCATCTGAGAGGCAGAATCTTTAGCTGCAGGCAGATACGCTTTAATTACGACTCGGACTGAGTCCGGAATTTCACTTGTTGAAAAAGCATCTACAGAGAGATTGTCAACACAAACGCCATTACCAGTCAACTGTGTAAGAAAATCAGCAACCACTTCTGAGAGCTCTTCGGGGACATCACATGCAATTTCAAGCCAGGATTCGGTCATGTGTACACTCAATAAAAAAATAGAAGCAAAATAAGAATATCTGAAGATCTACCCGTGACATCAAAAGAATGTTTTTGTTTTAAATTTTCCTGTCCTTTACGCGTGAACTGCCAATTCTTATATTCGGTGTTAGGTGTTCAATTGACTCCATATACGATTGGATTTTTTTCACTTTTTGAGAACGTCCGACGCCTTCGCGTCTCATCCCGTTCTCTATACTGAAAAACGAGATGTTTTCCTGGAGCTGTTCTGCCTGGCTGAAAAACTCTTCTGAAGTCGCGGCCATCTGCTGACTGGCAGAAGCGTTTTTCTGAATAACCGAGTCAAGCTGCCTGATTGCCATACGAATCTGATCTGAACCGGTACTTTGTTCCCTGCTGGAGGCTGATATTTCTTGAACCAGTTCGGATGTTTTCTGGATGTCCGGTAACATTTTTTGTAACATCATACCCGCCTGTTCAGCTATTGCCACACTACTTTTTGACAGCTTGCTGATTTCTCCGGCGGCAGTATGACTTCGTTCAGCCAGCTTACGCACTTCAGAGGCGACTACGGCGAAACCTTTCCCATGCTCACCGGCACGCGCTGCCTCAATAGCAGCGTTAAGAGCAAGCAGATTTGTCTGGCGGGCAATTTCTTCGATAATGTTGATCTTTGTGGCAATCTCTTTCATAGCAACAACAGTCTCTTTAACCGCCTTCTCCCCATCTGTAGCATCAGCAGCGCTCTTTATGGCGATCTTTTCAGTCTGCATAGCGTTCTCGGTATTCTGCCTGATGCTGGAGGACATTTCTTCCATAGAGGACGATATTTCTTCGGCAGAAGCGGCCTGTTCAATGGCTCCCTGACTCATTTGCATGGCCGTAGCGGAAAGCTGTTGACTGCCCGAAGCAACATTGTCGGCGGCAGTCATTACTTCTCCGACTACCTGCTTAAGCTTGTCAGCCATGTTTCTCAATGCCCCGTACACACCGCTGTTCTTCTTGGCGTCACCTTCGAATATAACGGTCAGGTCACCTGCGGCCAACTGATCGGTAATTTTGGCAATTACTGACGGCTCTCCACCAAAAAGTCTGGTAATGTTTTTCGAGATAAAGAACGCACACACCGTTCCTAAAGTCAGCATTATTAAGCCTGAGACAATCATGGTAATAATTGAAGAGCTAATTATTTGTGAAACTCGGGAATTATTTAATGCCAGAAACAGATAACCATTTTGAATAACATCATTTGCGGTCAACTCTATTTTAACCGCCAAAAATTGAATATTGGTTCCACCAAGCGCTGCGGCAACTCCTGTTTTTATAGGCGGGTGATCTTTCAACTCTTTAAGTGGCTCAGTCAGGTTTATATTCGCATAATCCTTAGATGTCCTCTGATTTGTTACCACAAAATCACCTTTCGGATTTTGTACGACGACCGCAACAGCGCTGACATCAGCATCGCTGGAAATAAGTTGGGTGATCACTTTTTCAGCATCTTCCCTAACGCTGTATTGTATCGCCTGTTTGACAGTCTCAGCCGTAATGATTGCCAAACTCGAACCCTTCTCACGAAGAGCAGTCATTCCCTGAGTTGTAATAGTTGTAACGGACAGGTATGTCGGTAATGCGGTAAGCAGCAATGAAATTACAAAAATACTTATAAATATCTGCTGGTGAATTTTCAAACCGGACCATACCCTCATGGCAAGTGACTCCTCATAAGATATTTCTTATTTACCATAGATACCGCAACCGATGACCATTCCATCAGTCAACTCAACAAACGACGATTTATCCATAATTTTATTCTTGTCTGCCGGATTAAATTCCTTGTAGCTAATCCAGCCACTGCCACTTTTATTAACGAGGGTAGTCCAATCTTGAATCCAATACTTTCCATCCGGGTCTTTATCATTCCAGCGATTTTTTCCGGTAAGTTCAAGACGCACACCATGAGCCAGCACTACACCTTTCAAGTCGTAGACAAAAATGTATAACCCCTTGTTAATCCCTTCTTTGAAGTGAAACTTGCCATTTGGGTTTCTTACTTCGGCAAAAAACTTTTCACGACCATTCTCTTTGGCAAATGCTACGGCCTGTTTTACCAGCGCTTTTGCCTCATCTTTTGTTGGTGTTTCCGCTGCAAATGCACAGAAAGAAAAGAAAACAAGACTTAAAACCAGTACGATAATCCGCATAGTAAACCTCCATGTGGTAGTTTAGAGTGGTTCTTAACCATCATTATGATTTAGAGAGTGAATTCGACAAAGACCTTAAGTGAGATACTATTAGGATGTGTCCTGAAGGCTTTGAAAAGCTGGATTGCGATCTATCATGCCGCCCTCCTGTCTGATTCAACTCCAAGAATGAATTTACAATATATTTTTACCATCATTACCCGTATGAGGCAACGTAAATAAAGGTAAATCGACAACTTTGAACGCAATAAAGCCCACAACCATTTCTGGTTGTGGGCTTTGATGTTTTATTCCCGGCGGCGACCTACTCTCCCACACAGCTACCCGTGCAGTACCATCGGCCCTGAGGGGCTTAACTTCCGTGTTCGGGATGGGAACGGGTG
>CAJAFV010000072.1 GCA_903939115.1 uncultured Geobacteraceae bacterium | reverse complement strand
TCACAATCTATCTGTTTCAGTTGTCATCAGCCGTTGCTTTACCACACCAACCGGAACCCGGCGCTGGAAAATCCGTTTTGATAACGGCCTTCATCCCGATATAACCATAGCGGTACGCATGGACACCAGCAATGAAGCGATCCACGATTACTATATTCTGCCCGCTCTGGAATTTTCGCATGGTCAGATAAAACTCTCTGAGGACAACAGAGGTTTTCTGGACAGCTTTCGTACTGATACGTTGGATTATTTGCTGAATTTGAGCATTAACATCTCTCTCGACAAGGCGGTGGAAGATGGTGCAAGGGGCAATAGTACTTATTTCCATTGAAGATATTCACATCCTGAATCCACGGGTACGCAATCAAATTATTGCCGAAGAAATACGGCAAAACATTCGAAACGTTGGTCTGAAAAAGCCCATAACGGTATCTCCCAGAAATGATGCTAAAAACGGCAAGAAATATGATCTGGTTTGTGGACAGGGAAGGCTTGAGGCATATATTTCTGCTGGAGAAACGGAAATCCCGTGTATCGTTCGTGAAGTAAGCAAAGAAGATGCGCATATTATGAGTCTGGTGGAAAATATCGCCCGGCGTAATGGCAATGCACTGGAACTCCTGCAAAGTATCAAGAATCTGAAAAGTCAGGGGTACGCCGATGATGACATTTCAGCCAAGACCAATCTTGGCAAAGAATATATTCGAGGCATTATCCGTCTGCTTGAACAGGGAGAGGAATACTTAGTCAACGCAGTGGAAAAAGGACGAATCCCTTTGTACCAGGCGCTGAACATTGCTTCGGAAGATGACACAGCTGTACAGAGGGCTTTGGCAGAAGCGTATGAATCGGGAGGTTTGACTGGAAAAAAGCTGGTTGATGCACAAAAAATTATTTCCCGACGGAAACATTATGGAAAAGGTCTTTCAGCTCCACACCGTGAACATGCCAAAGTTTCCGCAGAAGATTTGATTGCAGCCTATGAAAAGGAAGCCAAGGAGAAAAAACGGCTGCTGGCTCAATCAAATTATATCAAGGAAGTTTTGGATTACACGTCCACGGCTCTTCGCCAGTTATTGAAAGATGTACATTTTACCAATCAACTGAAAGCCGTCGGCATGAATGAAATTCCTCAGCATGTAACGGATCTTCTGAAAAGGTAGCGGCTATGGCAAACAAAATTAAGCAGGGATTCCAGGAAAGACTCTTAGATCTTGTCGTAGCTGAACTGTTCCTCACCAAAAACATTTCAATTTGTGTAAGAAAATGCAGAAAGTATGCTCAGGTTCTTTCTTCCATACGGGAAGTAGGACTTATTGAAGCTCCTGTGGTCGCTCCGCTTAAGAAGGAAAAAGGATATCTCCTGCTCGATGGACATTTACGCATAATGGCTCTGAAAGAATTGGGAGTGGAGCGCGTTTCCTGTCTGATCTCCACCGATGATGAGACCTATACCTACAATAAATACATCAATCGGCTTTCAGCAATTCAGGAACATCATATGATTGTGAAAGCCGTGCAGTCAGGAGTCTCTGAAGAAAAGCTTGCCCGAGCCTTGAATCTTGACATCGGAACAATCAGAAATAAGAAGAATTTGCTTGAAGGTATCTGCCCGGAGGCTGTCGATTTGCTGAAAGATAAGGTCGTACCGGAACCGGTTTTCAAAGTGTTGAGAAAAATGCTAGCGCCCAGGCAGATTAACGCTGCCATGTTGATGAATGATCAGAACAAGTTCAACTGCATCTATGCCAAGGCCCTTCTGGATGCAACGCCAGCGGACCAACTTGTCAATAAAGGCAAACCAAAAAAAGAAACTCCGGTAATACTGGCCCGCCAGGCTCGTCTTGAGGAAGAGAGTCTTGCCTTGTCCAGGGAAATAGGCTCATTGAAGGAACAGTATGGCACAGCAATGATAGATATAACCTCTATGCAGGCATATTTAAAAAGATTGATACGAAATGAAGCAGTTGCAAAATATCTACGTGAATTTAATGAGTCGTTTTATGACAAATTCAAGGAAATTGCTGAACTTGACTTTTTCAGATTGAAAAAAATGGAGTGAGAATGAAATCCGCATGTAAAAGGGGCCTGACGGAAGCAAAACGTCACCGCATCAATGCTGATGTATCAACAGCCCCTCCTGCTCTAAGCCAACCCCATATTGATCCATCAAACCAACAACATAACGCACATCAGCGTCGGTACTCTTCCGCAATCTTGCCAACACAGCCACGCTATCCTGTAGTAATTTTGCCTTTCCATAGCGTGCAAATAGAATCTCCAGATCAGGTGGACGGTATAGTTCCGATCTTTCCGGACAAGAGCGTTTGATTCTCAAGAACTCATCCATGCCCACGGGATCATAATCAGGAAAGTGAATAACCCGTGTAGCAATCATACCCGGAGATTTTAGCCAATCGAGAACGTCGGTACCTATTCTCCCCTCAGCATAGATAGCCAGATCGACAAACGGGGCTATTTTCTCGATATGCCAAAAGGTTTCCAAATTTTCCACCAGGCCCAACGTCCCCTGGCATTGCCAACCCTCCATCGAATCCAGGCAAAGAGCTGCAATACCCACACTCTCTGTCCACTCAGCTACTGGCAACTGTGAACTGTCTTTGTAGAAAGTACACAAATTAAACCCGCGGATCAGGATCGTTGTCGGAGCTTTGCCAGATGCTCTCTTAGAGTCCTTACGCTCGGCAACGGCCTTACTTCTTGCCGGGAGATCTCCCTTTAACCCTTCCAGTCCTGACGGGTAGAGTGATTTTATAAACGCCTGCAGTACTGCCTGGTTCGTCACGATGAGGCGCCGTCCGGCACCCGACCGTACTTCTTCGATAACGCCTGCATCGAAAAGACTCTGCAGTCGCATCCGGTCTCTTCTGGATATGCTGCTTGCAGGCAACGAAGAACTATTAGAAAGGATAGTCAGCTGCTTTGCCAGGGAATCAACCGGGCCAGGCTTCATCGTTGTCCTCCCGGTGTATTCGCACCAAAGCACTTGAATCAAGGATAAGCCTGCCGCCGTTGTCCTTGAGGAAATAGAGGTTATCGGCGGCATCCATTGCTTCGGGGCTGGCGAGGACCGGGGTAAAACCCAGTATACGCGACTGTCGGACAATGGCGCTGGCGTTGTCTTGGTCGAGACTTGATGCCTCGTCGAGGTAGTACGGGATACTGACCTCTTTACGGTTGTCCAGAAG
>CAJAFV010000071.1 GCA_903939115.1 uncultured Geobacteraceae bacterium | reverse complement strand
CTCTGCGAGCCGTTCTCGGCTCACAAAGCCAACCGTCTCGGCATCATCGCCGACGTCGTCCCGGCCCTCAAACTAAACGGCACCTACGTCGCCAACCCGACCGTCGTCACCGACCGGATGCTCGACGAATACGGCCGGATCATCCATGGCGAATTCAAAAGCGGCGCCGCCTTCAAAGAAGGGGCCGCCCTGATCAAAGAAGGCACCGTCGATCTCGGCATGCTCGACGAAAAGATAGAAGCGCTCTGCGCCAAACTGCTCGACACCTTCCCGGAATGCATGACCAAAAGCCTTGAAGAGCTGCGCAAACCGAAACTTGACGCCTGGAACAAAAACAAGGAGAACTCGCGTGCCTGGCTGGCGCTCAACATGATGAACGAAGCCCGCACCGGCTTCCGCGCCTTCAACGAGGGGACCAAGGAGACCGGTCGCGAAATCGACTTTGTCAAACTGCGCCAGGGACTGGCCAAAGGGGTGCCCTGGACAGAAGAGTTAATCGACAGCCTGATGCCGGGTACGTAATTGTTACCGGCGATCAGGGTACCGCATGGCGGAACAGATAAATTGACCGGCGCTCGAGACATCAACCGGCTTAACACCCGTAACACACTTAAATATAACGATTATAAAGATCTATAGGCAGCATCTCTGACTGCTGTTAACGGCACTGTTTTTTGTTTGCATTTGGAAACGCGTGTCGTATGATTCTTCGCAAAACTCGCATACCGCAGAGTGGAACACGCTACTGCGTTTTTAGCGAACAGTCCAGCAAACCAGACTACTGAAGGAGACCACACATGAACTTCGGACTAACCGACGAACAAAAAATGATGCAGGAGATGGCACGGGACTTCGCCCAGAAAGAGATTGCCCCGACGCTTAAAGAGGATGAAGCCAACCACACCTTCCGCCCCGAACTGGTCAAGAAGATGGCCGAACTCGGCTTTTTCGGCTGCGGCCTCCCTGAAGAGTACGGCGGCAACGGCTGCGGCTTCCTCGAATCGGTCATTATCGCCGAGCAGCTTGCCATTGTCAGCGGCTCCTCCCGCCTGCCGCTCAACATGCAGAACATCGGTCCTGCCATCACCGTCAACAACTTCGGCAGCATCGAGCAGAAAGAGCGCTTCATCCCTGCCTGGGTCAGCGCCGAATCATTCGGCTTCTTCGCCATCACCGAACCGAACTCCGGCTCCGATGTCGTCAGCATGGGGACCACCGCCACCGACCGCGGCGACCATTGGGAACTGAACGGCCAGAAAATGTGGATTTCCAACGCCCACATCGGAGATTGGGGCCTCGTCTACGCCATGACCGACAAGAGTAAAAAATACAAAGGGATGACCTGCTTCATCGTCAACCTCAAAGGAAACGACGGCATCGTCACCGCTCCTATTGAAACCAAACTCGGCCTGCACTGCGCACCCACCGGCGAGATATCCTTCAGCCAGGCGAAGATCCCGAAAGATTCCGTCCTCGGTGAAGTCGGCCAGGGCTTCCAGATCTGCATGTGGCAGCTCAACAACACCCGCATCAGCTGCGCAGCCGGCGCTCTCGGCATCGGCGGCGGTGCCATAAAAGCCGCCATTGACTACGCCAACGAACGAACCCAGTTCGGCAAAAAGATCGGTTCCTACCAGATGATTCAGGCCCAGATCGCAGACATGGTCGCCGAACATGAAGCCGCAAAACTTCTCGTCTATCAAGCAGCCTGGCTGAAAGACCAGGGACTCCCCAACCAGTATCAGACATCCATGGCCAAACTGTTCGCCTCCGAGGCCGCCGTCCACGCCGCCAGCGACACCATGAAAATCTTCGGCAGCTACGGCTTCTCCACCGAATACCCGGCAGAGCGTTTCCTGCGCGATGCCCAGTCCCTGCGCGTCGTCGAAGGGACCAGCAACATCCAGAAAATGATAATATCCGGCTTTGCCTTAGGTGATGTGACGAATCGATAAACCTGTAAACGGAAATTCCACCACAGAGTCACAGAGAACACAGAGCAAAGAATAAGTGTTTTGAAATATCAGGCCGTTCTAAAAGATGAAAGCCACGTTTTTAAAAGTAACGATAAATACTCGAATATAAAAAATATTTCTCTGTGCCCTCTGTGTCTCTGTGGTGAATGATTTTCAGGTCACACTGTTTTACTATTGAAAAGGAGCCCTACATGTCCCGCAAACAGACCCCGCTGCGCCCCTACTTCGAGAAAATGGCCGACATCGGCAAAGCCCTGAACGACGGAGAAATCCGCCGTTCGCAGGAGAACATCGAACTGGTTAAGGAACAGGAGCGCATCCTCTCCCTCGAAGTTGAGCGGGTCAAAAATGCCGGCATTCCCGCCAAAAAGATCCATGAGCGGGGCGGCATGACCATCTACGACCGCCTTGACTACCTCATTGATCCCGGCACCTGGTCCCCGCTGCACACCCTCTACAACCCGCGTGACAACGAAGAGGGATGTACCGGCGTTGTCAACGGCATCGGTAAAATAGAAGGGAAGTGGGCCGTCGTCATCGGCTTTGACAACAAAGTCATGGCCGGCGCCTGGATCGCCGGACAATCGGAAAACATCCTCATGGTCACCGACATGGCCAAACGGCTCAACATCCCGCTCGTGTGGCTGACCAACTGCAGCGGTGTCAAACTGATGGAGCAGGAGACCGTCTACGCCGGCCGCCGCTCCAGCGGCGCTCCCTTCTACCGGCACGCCGACCTCAACCATCTCGGCATCCCGATCCTGAACGGCATCTACGGCACCAACCCCGCCGGCGGCGGCTATCAGGGAATCAGCCCCACCATCCTCATCGCCCATGAAGGGGCCAACATCGCCGTCGGCGGCGCCGGCATCGTCGGCGGCATGAACCCGAAAGGGCATGTCGACGTCGAAGCCGCTCAGGCACTCATCAGCGCCACCAAAAACTTCAAAGCCAAAGACCCCGGCCGGGTCGAAACCCACTTCGACCAGACCGCCTACTTCCGCGAAGTCCACAACACCGAAACAGGGGTACTCGACGGCATCAAAGAATACATGCGCATGATGCCGGCCTACGACCCGACCATGTTCCGGGTCGCAACTCCCGCGGAGCCGAAGTTCCCGGGCGAAGACCTCAACATGCTCCTTCCGGCCAACCAGAAACGCCCCTACGACGCCATCCAGATCCTGGCCCGCATCACCGACAACAGCGAATTCATGGAATACCGCCCCGACTACGGCCGCGAAGTCTACGCCGGCATCGCTAAAATCGACGGTTTCCCGGTCGCTTTCATCGGCAACCGCCAAGGGGTTTTCCCCGGCTATCCGGAGTACGCCAAAGGTGCCTATCCCGCCGTCGGCGGCAAACATTACCGCGAAGGACTCATCAAACAGGCCGAATTCGTCACCCTCTGCGGCCGCGACAACCTGCCGATCGTCTGGATGCAGGACACCACCGGCATTGACGTCGGCGACCTCGCTGAAGAAGCAGAACTGCTCGCCCTCGGCCAGTCACTCGTCTACTCCATCGAACAGACTGAACTCTCCATGATGTGCGTCGTTCTGCGCAAAGGGACCGCCGCCGCCCACTACATCATGTGCGGCCCGCAGGCCAACAACAACAACGCCTTCACTCTCGGCACCCCGCTGACTGAAATCTACGTCATGCATGGTGAAACCGCCGCCGCCGCATCATACGCCCGGCGCCTGGTCAAAGAGGACGAAGCGGGCAACGACCTGACCCCCATCCTCGATAAAATGAACCAGATGATCACTGACTATCAGGACAAATCGCGGCCGGCGTACTGCGGCAAGAGCGGCTTTGTCGACGAAATCGTCACCCTGCCCGACCTGCGCAGATACATTCAGGCCTTCACCGGTGCCAACTATCAGAACCCGCGCTCGATCACGCCGGTCCACCAGCTGCTTCTGCCGAGGATCATCAAGGGATAGACCAAAAGGCACTTCGACCACAGAGTCACAGAGAACACAGAGAAAAGATTGAGTTTATTAAAAAATCACGTACACCCACAAGACAAAAGCCCCGTTTTTATTTTAACGATAGGTTCTTGGGTATAAAAAGATTTTCTCTGTGACCTCTGTGACCTCTGTGGCTCTGTGGTGAGATTTAATAGAGTTGAGGATAAATACAAAGATTTCTACAAATCTAAATTTTACGGGGTAAGCGTATGAGCAAACATAAAAAACCACTCGGCCTCACCGAAGTCGTCCTGCGGGACGCCCATCAATCACTCTTTGCCACCCGTCTGCGCCTCGATGACATGCTCCCCATCTGCGATAAACTCGATCAGGTCGGCTACTGGTCCATCGAAATGTGGGGGGGCGCCACGTTCGACTCCTGCATCCGCTTCCTCGGCGAAGACCCCTGGGTACGCCTCCGGGAACTGAAGAAAGCGATGCCGAAAACACCGCAGCAGATGCTGTTCCGAGGACAGAACATCCTCGGCTACCGCCACTACGCCGATGACGTCGTCGAAAAATTCGTCGAACGGGCCGCTGTCAACGGCATCGACGTCTTCCGTGTCTTTGACGCCATGAACGACCCGCGCAACCTCGAGACCGCCATCAAAGCCGTCATCAAACAGGACAAACATGCCCAGGGGACCATGTCCTACACTGTCAGTCCGGTTGACACCATACCCAAATGGGTTGATCTCGCCAAACGGATTGAAGATATGGGATCGCACTCCCTCTGTATCAAGGATATGGCCGGCCTGCTCTCACCTTACGTCGCCTATGAACTGGTCAAGAAACTCAAAAAAGCGATCGACATCCCGATCCACATGCAGTGCCACGCAACCACCGGCATGTCCACAGCCACGTACATCAAGGCAATTGAAGCCGGCGTCGAAAACGTCGACACCTCCATCTCCTCCATGAGCATGACCTACGGCCACTCCGCCACCGAAGCGCTGGTCGCAATCATGAACGACACGGACACCCCCACCGGCCTCGACATGGTGCTGCTGCAGGAGATCGCTGACTACTTCACGATTGTACGGAAGAAATATGCCAAATTCGAAGGCTCCCTCAAAGGGATCGACGCCCGCATTATTCTCGCTCAGGTACCGGGCGGCATGCTTACCAACATGGAGAGCCAGCTCAAAGAGCAGAACGCCGGCCACAAAATGGACCTGGTCCTCGCCGAAATCCCCCGGGTGCGCAAAGACCTCGGCTACATACCGCTCGTCACCCCCACGTCACAGATCGTCGGCAGCCAGGCGGTCATTAACATCCTCACCGGCGAACGCTACAAATCGATGACCAAAGAGACCGCCGCCGTTCTCAAAGGGGAATACGGCGCCACCTCGGCACCGGTCAACAGGGAACTGCAGCTGAAAGTTCTCGCCGGAGCCGAGCCGATCACCTGCCGGCCGGCCGACCTGATTGATGCCGAAATGGACAAACTCACCGCCGATCTGCGCGGTATCGCTGCCGAAAAAGGGCTGAAACTCGGCGATCACGAAGTCGAAGACGTCCTCACCTACGCCCTGTTTCAGCAGGTGGGACTCAAATTCCTCGAACACCGCGACAACCCGGACATGTTCGAACCGGTACCGACCGGCGAGAAGACACCAACAGCCAAAGCGGCTCCGGCACCTCCGACAGTCAGCGGCGGCGAACTCTTCACCGTCACCGGCGGCGGCCAGACCTTCGTGGTACAGGTTGCCAAAGCGACCGGTGCCGCTGCAGCTGCGGCGGCCGCAGCATCGGCAGCGACTTCAGCTGCAGGAGCAGCTGCAACAGCAGCACCGCCACCAGCAGCAGTATCACACAACGACATTGTGTCACCGCTGGCCGGCAACGTCTGGAAGATTGAAGTTGACCCGGGCCAGCAGGTACAGGAGGGCGATCTCCTGCTCATTCTCGAAGCGATGAAGATGGAAAACGAAATCTTCGCCGACCGGGACGGGGTCGTCGGCACGATCCATATCGAAGAGGGAAACGCCGTCACCATCGGCCAACCGCTCGTTACGTTGCTAGGTGTTGGCGGCGCAGCCCAGCCGACAGCTGTCGCAGCCCATCCTGTTGCGACATCAGCGCCAAAGAACGGGGTAACTGCCCCGCTGGCCGGCAACATTTGGAAGATCGAGGTTGTCCCGGGACAGAAGGTTCAGGAGGGAGATCTGCTGCTGATTCTGGAGGCGATGAAGATGGAAAACGAGATCTTCGCCGACCGGGACGGAACAGTCGGGCAGATCCTCATTCAGGAAGGAAATGCTGTCACTATCGGCGATATCCTTTTGACGATTGAGTAAGGCGAATGCCTTCAGCCGACGCACATTCGGATAAAATCCAGGACCACTACTCGTCAGAAGAGTTGGGTACGAAAATTCTGCATGCCCTGACCTCCGCCGGCAAAGATCCTGACCGACTTAACTTCGAAGATCTCGTCCCGATCGACGAGTTTCACATCCGTGGGCGCAAGGCCACTATCGAGCTGGCCCGGGATCTCGGCCTTGATAACGGCATGCAGGTTCTCGATGTCGGCTGCGGCCTCGGTGGTGCGGCACGGTATCTTGCGAACACATTCGGCTGCCGCGTCACCGGAGTCGATCTGAGCGCCGATTATTGCCGGGCCGCTGTTGATCTTACCCAGCGACTCGGCCTTGACTCCCTGGTTTGTTTTCAACAGGGCAACGCTATCAACCTACCGTTTCCGGACGCTTCGTTCGATATTGTCTGGACTCAGCATACGGCGATGAATATCCGGGACAAAGTCCGGTTTTACCAGGAGATGTGGAGGGTTTTGAAACCGGGTGGGCGGCTTGCCCTGTACGATATCCTTGCCGGGACGGGCGGGGAGATTCATTTTCCGGTTCCCTGGGCGCCGGAACCTTCGATCAGTTTTCTGCTGACAGCGGAGCAGTTGCTGGAGAGACTCACGGAGACCGGCTTTGAAGTACTTGCCTGGCGTGATGTTACCGAATCCGGCCGTTCCTGGTTCAGTCACCTGAGGGAAAAGATCCGCCAGGAAGGGCTCCCGTCATTCGGGCTGCAGCTGCTTTTGGGGGATGACTTTCGCACTATGGCGCAGAACCAGATGCTGAATCTTGAAGAAGAGCGCATTGCCTTGATCGAGGCGGTCGTACGCCGACCGGAAATATAGACATCAATAATATTTTTGCCGAATAGCGCTATGCTTCAGCTCGTTCCTTCTCCCTGTGGGAGAAGGTGGCCGAAGGCCGGATGAGGGGGTGGGGTTGTCTGATAAGTTGACATTTTCCCCTCACCCTAACCCTCTCCCTCAGGGAGAGGGGATGTTTTGAAGCGCTGGCTGAAGATTGGCACTAATCGGAATTTTTTTTACCAATTCCATCTCAAAGATGATATCAAGCCAACGAAGATTGGGCTTTGAAATGGAATTGGATTAGGGGTTTTATGAGCAGTGATACAGAGAGTATGTTGGAAGTGCCCATGCTGGCGGATTCATCGCTGGAGGTTAAGGGGCGGGTTGCCTTATTGACGCTTAAGAGAAATGATGTTCGCAACGCCCTGACCGGAACATTTCTGATCGATGATATTGTAAAGACGGTTAACTGGGCAAATTCCGAGCCCGGTCTCTCCGCGCTCATAATAACCGGTGACGGCTCCGCATTCTGCTCGGGCGGCAACGTCAAAGAGATGCAGGACCAGAGCGGTATTTTCAGCGGGTCGGCGCTCAGTATTCAGGACGAGTACCGGCGAGGAATCCAGCAGATTCCGCTGGCCCTGCATAAGGCGGAGATTCCTGTTATTGCCGCCGTCAACGGCCCGGCCATCGGTGCCGGCTTTGACCTAGCCTGTATGTGTGATTTGCGTATCGCCTCAACACGGGCCCAGGTAGGGGAGACATTTATTAATCTTGGCATCACACCGGGTGACGGCGGTGCCTGGTTCATGCAGCGCCTGATCGGTTACCAGCGGGCAGCGGAACTGACCTTTACCGGTCGCGTCATCAAGGCGGCGGAGGCGCTGCAGCTCGGCTTATTCCTCGAAGTCGTGGAACCGGAACTGCTTCTGTCTCGGGCGTGGGAACTGGCCGGCCAGATTGCCGCGAAACCGCCCCTGACGGTGCGGCTGACTAAGCGGATGATGAAGCTGGCCCAGCGGAGCGATCTGCCGGACTTCCTTGATCTCTGTGCCTGTTTTCAGGCCATGGCTCATCATACTAAGGACCATATGGAGGCGGTCAGCGCTTTTATGGAGAAGAGGACGGGCTCTTATCGCGGTGAATAACGAATGGACGACAATGCGGGGGAGGGCCTGCACCGCCTTTTGATTGTTAATGGTTCACCGCTCATTATTTCACCTCTTTAATTGTAAAACAAAACCGGCTCCCCATCCCTACGCCGTGCGACTCCACCCAAATCCGGCCACCGTGCACTTCGATAATCCGCTTGACCAACGCCAGGCCGACTCCGGTGCCTTCGCTATCAGCCGACAGTTTATTGAACAGTCCAAAGATGATCTGGTGATATTTTTCATCAATACCGATGCCGTTATCCTGCACAAAGAAAACGGTCTCACCGGCATCTTCCCGCATGCCAAACTGTATGCGCGGCTCCGGCTGATCACCCATATAATTGATGGCGTTTTCTATCAGATTCTGCACCGCTTCGGCCATGCGCCGCCGGTCGCAATAAACCATAGGCAGACCGGGCTGTACGTCAACAATCAGCTTTTTATTTTTCAAAGGCCCATCCAGTTGCGCCAGCACATCCGCTACCAGCATATTCATATCCGCCGGCTCCGGCTCATTGATTACCCGGCCGACGGTAGATAGTTCCAGCAGATCGCGCAGCAGATCGTTCATTTTATCGGCGGCATCGCTGACCCGCTTCAGATCACCCGCCATCCGCTCGTAATTACCTTTCAGCAGATCCTTCTCCAGAGACCCGGTGAATCCCTTGATGGTAATTATCGGGCTCTTAAGGTCATGAGAAACGGTGTAGGTAAAGCGCTCCAGTTCTGCTACCTTTTGATTCAGCTCTTCTTCCGTGCGCTGCTGTGCTGCGCTGACCAACTGTAAATCCTTAAGGGTTTTGACAAGGCTCGGCATCTCAATCGCTAACGGTATCTTTGGAATAAGCAGAATGGCCGTAACCACTGAGACCACCATGGTGAAGGCTTTTATATATCCTTCCAGCCAGTATTCCGGGATATATATCGTGTAAACGGCAAAGAAGTGGGTGGTGCCGCATGCCATAATAAAAACGGCAAACAGCAGAAATATTAATGCAAACGGCTCATCCCTCCTTTTAACGATATAATATGCCATGGCAAAGGCGATAGCGTAGTAAGCCACTCCGGTAAGAAGATCGGAGACAACGTGAAGCCATACCAGACCCGGTTCCCACGAAAAACAGTAACCGTGGGCCATGTAGTCGCTGATCATGCTGTGATTCATCCTTTTCTCCTCAAAAACCATAGCAATATATATTCATCAGGCACGGCAGTAAGCATTTCGCACTGCGCAATGATATTCAGAATAACGCCATTTGTTTATTGACACATTTTTATTGTTGTGATTGTATGACAAGCGTTCAGATCTTTCAATAACAACTGCATAACGACTGCAACCCAGACCGGAACGCGATTTTTTTTGACCTTAAAGTGGTAATATGGTACCACTATACCGGAACCATTTCTATTGCTCTTTCTTTTACATTGAAACGCAGTATGATTTTTTATGATATCGGCCCACGGCCCGCGCATATTGCCCGTTCTGCCTGAACTGAAGTTGCTGACCACCAAGGAGCTGTAATGTCTTTACCACTGTTTGTCGGCCTTGATCTCGGGGCCTCAAGAACAAAAGTGGCCGTAGTTGATCGGGCAGGAGTCCTGATTGGTCATGCGGTGAAAAAGTCCGGAACCGATTTTCCTGCGACCGCCGCATACTGCCTTGACGCTTCTCTCGAAATGGCGGGTGCCACACGGAATGATATCGCCAGGGCGGTATCTACAGGCTACGGCCGCGGCACTGTTACATTTATTACCGACAAGAACAAGTCTGAAATAGGGTGTATCGCGAAAGGGTGTCATCACTATTTTCCCGGTGCGATCACGATCATAGATATCGGCGCTCAGGATAATAAAATCATCAAACTTAACACAGTCGGCGGGCGTAGCAGCTTCAAAATGAATCGGAAATGCGCGGCCGGAACCGGATCTTTCCTTGAAGAGATGTCATATCGGCTCGACATTACTCTTGAAGAGATGAACGACCTGGCCAGACAGTCAGAAAACATTATCAAACTCGGAAGTTACTGTACGGTCTTTTCGGCAACCGAAGTGCTTGAGAACATTCGCCACGGGAAAAAAATTACCGACATCGTCAAAGGTATTTTTTATTCAGTAATCAAAAGGGTCCTGGAGATGGATTCTCTTACCGAACAGGTTGTCATGACGGGCGGAGTGGTCGCACATAACCGGTATATTGTCACCATGACGGAGGAGATGATTGCCCGTCCTGTCCTGCTTCCCGAGTTTCCACAGCTGGCAGGCGCCATAGGAGCAGCGCTCTACGCTATGGATCAAAAAGAGACGGCAGAAATTTCTGAGAGTGAAGATTCAGAAACTGAACTGATATAGCCTGCTACGGAGATACCCTCATGGCTGAAGAGAAAAAAACCAGAAAAAAAATCCAGGCCACCGACCAGATGAACAGGCTCATGGCCGATTACTTCTACGACCTGGATGCCGCCGCCAAAAGTGACAACAGAAAAGTGGCCTGGTGCACCAGCGTCGGCCCGGCTGAATTGCTCCGCGCCCTCGGCTTCGCGGTCCACTTTCCGGAAAATCATGCCGCCATGCTCGGGGCGACACGAACGTCCACCGATCTTATCCCCGAAGCGAACGCCATCGGCTACTCGCCCGACATCTGCTCCTACCTGACTGCCGACATCGGGGCCTACCTGAAAGGGTTTACCCCGTTGGCGAAGGCGTATCCGGGGATCGAATCTGTTCCGCGACCTGACGTCCTGGTCTATAACACCAACCAGTGCCGCGATGTGCAGGACTGGTTTGCCTGGTACTCAAAAGAGCTCGGCGTGCCGGCACTCGGCATCACCTCACCGAAAAACGTCAATGAAGTGACCGAGGCCCATATCTCTGACGTCGCCAAGCAGATCGAAGCGCTGGTCCCGACGCTGGAAGAGATAGCCGGTACGAAACTTGATATGGAGCGACTGAAAGAGGTTGTCTCGCTTTCCCGCGACTGTACCGAACTCTGGAAAAAAGTGCTGGAGACCGCGACCGCCTCTCCGGCCCCACTCTCCTTTTTTGACGGAACCATCCATATGGGGCCTGCCGTAGTGCTGCGGGGCACAGCTGAGGCGGTCGACTACTACAAATTGCTGTTGGCGGAGCTGGAGCAGCGGATTGCCGAAGGGGTCGGGGCTGTCGATGGCGAATCAGTCCGCATCTATTGGGAAGGGATGCCGGTCTGGGGCCGCCTCCGCCAGCACTCGGAACTCTTCTCAGGCTTCCACGCCACGGTTATCGCCTCCACCTACTGCAGCAGCTGGATTTTTCCCGCTTTCGACGGTAACGACCCGATCAGGAGCATGGCCAAGGCCTACCTCGAACTCTTCATTGTCCGCTCGGATGACTACAAGGGTGGCTACATAAAGGAGATGCTGGAGAAGTTTCATATCGACGGCATCATCTACCACGATGCCAAGACCTGTCCGTACAATTCGAACAACCGCTATGGCATGCCGCAACGGATCGAAGCTGAAACAGGCATCCCGAGCCTGGTCATCTCCGGTGACCTGAATGATCTGCGCTGCATTTCCGATGAGCAGACCAAAACCAATATAGAAGCCTTCATCGAACAGCTTGAGGAGGGAAAATAAGATGCTGGACCATCTTTTTAAGCCACGGGCGATCGCTATTGTCGGCGCTTCCACCAAGGAACTCTCAATCGGCAATGTCATCATAAAGAATCTGCAGACCTACGGGTATACCGGGCCGATCTACCCGATCAACCCGTCCGCTCCCGAAGTGAGGGGCCTAAAAGCCTACAGCACTCTGGCGGAAGTTCCCGGAGAGATTGACCTCGCCCATATCATCATTCCGGCCCCAATGGTTCCTCAGGCGATCATCGAATGCGGCCAGAAGGGGATCAAGGCGGTCATCATCAACTCGGCCGGCTTCAGTGAAATGGGTGCAGAGGGTGACCGGCTCCAGCAGGAGTTTCTTGCCAATGCGAGGGAGTACGGCGTCCGGCTGTTCGGCCCGAACTGCCAGGGGATCATCAACAGCGACCCGGTGCTGAAGGCATACTGCAACTTTACCTTTACCTATCCTGAACCGGGCCATATCTCGGTCGTTGCTCTCAGTGGCGGTGTCGGCGCTCTGATCATGCAGGCGCTTGATGACCTCGGCATCGGCCAGCGACTGTACGCTTCCAACGGCAACGCCTGCGATGTCTCAATCCCCGAAATCATCCGTTACTACGGAGATGACCAGGAAACCAGGGCCATTATCCTTTACACCGAAGGCTTTTCCAATCCGCGCGAATTCCTCGAGGTTGCCCGGGACGTCGCAGCCAGAAAGCCGATTCTGGCCATGAAGGCCGGCCGAACGCTGCAAGGGGCCAAGGCGGCCTCATCCCATACCGGTTCTCTGGCCGGAGTTGATATCGCCACCGAACTGATTTTTGAAAAAATCGGCATCCTGTCATTCACCGATGAGGGTGAGATGGTCCGGGCGGCCATGGCCTTTTCATCGCAGCCGATCCCGAACGGCAACCGGGTCGGTATCATCACTAATACCGGTGGCCCTGCGGTTATCGCCACTGATGTACTGGTATCCTGCGGCCTCGATGTCCCGAAACTCTCCGAAAAATCTATTGCGAAACTGAAAGAAACCCAGTTCCCGGAAGCGTCCCTCGAAAATCCGATCGATGTCGTTGCCACGGCCGGAGGCCCCCAGTTCCGTGCCGCCATGGACGTGCTGCTGGAAGAGGATCTGGTTGACAGCATCTTCATAAATTTTGTCACCGCACCATTTACCGATACCGACGCCGTTGCTCACGAGATCGTGGCGATCAATGCGTTGGGCAAAAAACCGCTCGTCTGCAACTTTATGACGAACCTCAGCCTGGAACGATTTCAGAAAACCATGGCTATCCTCAAGGCGGGGAAGGTTCCTATCTACGCCAACCCGACCGATGCCGCCAAGGCCCTCGGAGCTCTTGTCAGGTTTGGCCGCGTCAAGCAGCGCAGCATCGGTCAGGCGGAAACATTTTCCGGCATCGATGCCCCGAAGGCCAGAGCGATTGTTGAGCAGGCGCAGCAAGGCGGCCGCAGCGTGCTCTCAGCCACCGATGTCTACTCAATTTTCGAAGCCTACGGCATTCCGGTCGCCGGATGGCGGGTGACAGCAACCGCTGCCGAAGCGGCCGCAGCTGCTGTGGAGATCGGCTTCCCGGTTGTGGTCAAGGTTGATTGCGAAGAGATCGACCACAAAAGCGATATGGGCGGCGTTGCCATCAACCTCAAGGATGCCGCTTCTGTCCACGCAACGGTTGAAGATATGCAGAGCCGGCTCGGAAAATTCGGCACTCTGAAATTCTTTGTGCAGAAATTCCTCCCTGGAGGACGCGAGCTGATCATCGGAGCTGCAGCCGAGCGCGAGTTGGGACATTTGGTCATGTTCGGGCTCGGCGGCATCTACGTCGAGGTATTGAAAGACGTAGTGTTCAAGATCGCTCCGGTTACCAGAGTCGAAGCAACGGAAATGCTCGCCTCGATCAAGACCGCCGCGCTGCTTGACGGCGTGCGCGGAGAGCAGGGGATCGACAAGGATGGGGTAATAAACCTCATCCAGCGGGTATCGCTGCTGTTGACCGATCTGCCGATGATTCAGGAGATGGATATGAATCCGATCATGGCCTTTGCGGACGGTGTGTTTGCCGTCGACGGCAGGATCAGGATCTGAAGGGAACTCAATGAGATCGTAAACAAAACAAAAAGTCACAACCAAAAGGCAATGGAACGCGGATAAAATCTGATTTAGGCGGATTATCACGGATTGAACAAAAATATTTTTTAGATCTGTGTAAATCCGCTCGATCCGCGTCATCCGTGTTCTATTGCTGATCAGGATTTTTCACAAATATCATATTCAAGGAGATATCACCCATGTTATCAAAAGCATTTATCCCCTACAGAGGTTATTACAGTACCCCTTTCGCCCGTTGGCAGGGTACCCTTGCCAATGAGCACTCGATCGTGCTGGGTGCTGCTACCTCGAAACGGTTTTTCGAGAGTAAAGGGTGGGACCCCGCCATGATTGAATACGTCATGGTCGGCAGCACCGTATATCAGCAGCAATGGTTTTACAGCGGCCCCTGGGCTGCTGCCATGATGGGTGCGGAGAATGTTCCCGGCGTACTCATTACCCAGGCCTGCTCCACCTCCGCTTTTTCTCTCTTTCAGGCGGCAATGGGGATCGAAACCGGTCTGTTCAATAACAGCTGGTGCCTGCTTGCTGACCGCTGCTCCAACGGCCCCCACGCCATCTGGCCCAACCCGAACGGCCCCGGCGGAAAAGTCATTGCCGAAGACTGGTTTCTTGACAATGTCAACAAAGATCCCTGGGCCGGCGGCGCGATGATTCAGACCGCCGAGAATGTCAGCAGGGAATACGGCGTTACCCGCGAAGAGTGCGATGATATCACGCTGCGGCGCTATGAGCAGTACCAGGACGCCCTTGCCAACGACCGTGAATTTCAGAAGCGCTATATGTTCGCGGCGGAAGTGCAGCTTTCCAAAAAGAAAAGTATTACGCTCGACGCTGATGAAGGCGTTACCGTCACCACCAAAGAGGGCCTCGCAGGGCTCAGGCCGGTCCTGCCTGACGGCGTCCATACCTTCGGCAGCCAGACCTTCCCGGCTGACGGCAATTGCGGCATCTCCGTGACGACGCGCGAAAAAGCCCTCGAACTCAGCGCCGACACAAATATACCGGTGCAGATTGTGTCGTACGGTTACGCCCGCACCAAAAAAGCCTACATGGCTGCCGCCGTTGCCCCTTCCGCGCAGAAAGCGCTTGATGACGCCGGCATCAAAGTTTCCGATCTCGCTGCCGTCAAGACTCACAACCCCTTCGCCGCCAACGATATCGTCATGGCCAAAGTCATGGGTCTCGACGTCAACAGCATGAATAACTTCGGCTCATCCCTTATCTACGGTCACCCTCAGGGACCTACCGGTGTCCGCCTCATCATTGAAGGGATTGAAGAGGTCGCTATGAAAGGGGGCGGGTACCTGCTCTTCTCCGGCTGCGCCGCCGGTGATACCGCTGCATCTATCGTCATCAAAGTCGGGTAAACCCAAAAGATCTAATAATGGAGAAAATCTATGGCATACCAGTTTTTAACGATGAAAACCGAGGGGCGGGTCCTCACCATCAGCCTCAATCGTCCACCGACAAACCCGCTGAATGGCGAGTTCGGACTCGAACTCTTCAACGCCTTCACCGAAGCGGGACAGATGGATGACATCGCCGTCGTCGTCATCACCAGCGCCCTGGAAAAAGCCTTCATCGCGGGCGCCGACATCAAGGAGATGGTTGCCCAGGACCCAGCAGCCGCCGAAAACTTCTCCAAACTGCTTCAGGAGACCAACAGCACACTCACCCGTATGAAAAAGATCGTCATCGCCGCGATCAACGGGCATGCCCTGGGTGGCGGCTGTGAGCTGGCCATGGCGTGCGACTACCGCCTGATGACCTCCGGCAAAGCATTTATCGGCCTGCCCGAAGCCGGTCTGGGCATCATTCCGGGCGCGGGCGGCACACAGCGGTTACCGCGTCTGATCGGCCTCACCAAAGCACTCGATATGCTCCTGCGCGGCAAGACCGTAACTCCTCAGGAGGCGCTGGAAATCGGCCTGGTAGATCGCCTGATCGCACCGGAGAACTTTCAGGAAGAGGTCCTGACGTTTGCCACCCAACTGGCCTCCGGGGCAGGAAAGGCGCTTGGCTACATCAAAGCCGCCGTCCACGAAGGCATCGACCTGCCGATGGATCAGGCTTTGGCCGTTGAGCGGAAGTATTCGGCGGAAAACAGCACAACATACGATGCCGGGGAAGGGCTCACCGCATTCATCGAAAAACGCAAACCGGTTTTTTTGAACAGGTAACTAATATATAAAAGGAGAGACTCAGATGACAATCGAAGATATTTCAACAATTGGCGTATGCGGTGCGGGAAGTATGGGGGTCGGGATTACTCAGATTGCCGCGCAGGCCGGTTTCAAGGTCAAGGTGGTAGATGTCAGTGAAGCTGTATGGGGGCGCGCTGAAAAAACGATCGCCAAAAGCCTGGAGCGGATGCTAAAAAAAGAGGTTATCACCGCGGAGCAGATGCAGGAGATTATCGGGCGCATCAGTTTTTCCACCGATGTCGCCTCCCTTGCCGGCGTCCCGTTCATTTTTGAGGCGGTCTTCGAAAACATCGATGTCAAGAAAGAGCTGTTTGGCAAGCTGGATGCCATTTGTGGTGATGATGTCGTCTATGCGACGAACACCTCTTCACTTGCCATCACCGAAATGGCCGCTCTGGTCAAGCGCCCGGCAAAGTTCGTCGGCATGCATTTTTTTAATCCGGTCCCGATGATGAAACTGGTTGAAGTCATTCCGGCACTCCAGACTGAGCAGGCGACGACAGATCTTGCCCTGGCAATGGCTGCAAAAATAGGCAAGACCGCCATCACCTGCAAGGACACCCCCGGCTTTGTCGTAAATCGGCTGTTGGTCCCCTATCTGCTTGATGCGGTGAGATTGCTTGAAGAAGGGGTTGCCTCTGCCGAAGATATCGATACGGCGATGAAACTTGGCTGCGGTATGCCGATGGGACCACTGGAGCTGCAGGATTTTGCCGGTGCCGATATTGGTTACCACGTCGGCAACATTTTCTACGAATATATGAAAGAGGCGCGTTTTGCTCCTCCGGGACTGCTCAGAAACATGGTAAAGGCCGGTTATCTCGGCCGCAAGACCGGCAAAGGCTTCTTTGACTACTCAGACAAATAGGTGAGATCATGACGAACTGGCAGGCAAATTATAATTCCCGCATAACCACCGCCGATGAGGCCGTTAAGGCCGTAAAATCAGGTGATCGGCTGTTTCTGACCGGTAATGCCTCGGTGCCGCTGCAGCTGCTGGCGGCACTGGTAGCGCGTGCACCGGAACTGGAAAACGTCGAGATTTGCCATCCGTTGGCAATCTGTCCCTCTGACTACGTTGCTCCTGAAATGGCAGGGCATTTGCGCATCAACTCGATGTTCGTCAGCGCCAACGTCCGGCAGGCCGTAAACGAGGGACGTGCCGATTTTACACCGGTCATGCTGTCAGAATTCCCGCTGCTGTTCAAGAACGGGCATCTGCCGCTTGATGTCGCCTTCATTCACGTATCACCGCCTGACCAGCATGGCTTCTGTTCGATGGGGGCCGAATCCGGCCTGACCATTTCGGCGGCGGAAGTCGCAAAAATCGTCATCGCCCAGATCAACGAGCAGATGCCGCGCACTCTGGGCGATACCTTGATGCACGTCGACCGCATGCACTACATCGTTCCGCTGAATTGCCCGCTGACAGAAATGATCATGGGTGACGATGTTGACAAGGATGTGGTCGAACGGATCGCGGCCAATATCGCCAGCCTGATACCGGATGGCGCCACCATGCAGCTCGGAATCGGGGCCATTCCCAATGCGGTGCTCAAGTACCTGCTCGGCAAGAAAGACCTCGGTATCCATTCCGAACTTATTTCCGACGGGGTGATCGATCTGGTCGAGGCCGGCGTACTGACGAGTGCGCGTAAAAGTATCCATCCCGGCAAAATTGTGGCCGGCTTTCTTCTCGGCACAAAACGCCTCTATGACTGGGTCGATAACAATCCGCTCGTCGAACTCCACCGCACCGAGTACGTAAACGATCCGTTCGTGGTTGCACAGAACGACCGGATGGTGGCGATCAACTCCGCCCTTGAAGTGGATCTCACCGGGCAGGTCTGCGCCGACAGCATCGGGACGAAGATGTATTCCGCCGTCGGTGGGCAGGTGGACTTCATTTATGGCGCTTCCCGCTCCAAAGGGGGTGTGCCGATCATTGCCATGCCGAGCTGTTCAGTGTTGCGCGACGGAACCGTTATCAGCAAGATCGTGCCGATGCTGAAACCGGGCGCAGGGGTGGTAACCAGCCGCAATCATGTCCATTTTGTGATTACGGAGTTCGGGATAGCGGATCTGTACGGCAAGAGTGTCCGCCAGCGGACAGAGGCGCTTATTGCCATTGCAGATCCCCGCTTCCGGGATGAAATTACGCGGCAGGCGAGGGAACTGCATTATTTGTAAAAGAATTATTTTTATACAAAAAGTGGGGGTGCGACCATGATCTGGAACAAGGTTGAGACGTGCAGCCGCAGCGAAATGCAGACCATTCAGCTTGGCAGGTTGCAAAAGACCGTCAGCCACGCGTACGAACATAGCCTGGTCTACAAAAAGAGGCTTGAAGACGTGGGGGTCAAACCTTCCGACATCAAGTCGCTGGATGATATCAGAAGACTCCCCTTTACCGTTAAAGACGATCTCCGGGACAATTATCCGTTCAATCTTTTCAGCGCTTCCCGGGATGATATCGTCGAATATCATGCGACCTCCGGAACCACCGGCAAGCCGATCGTCGTCGGCTACACCCAGGTCGATATCGATACCTGGTCCGAAGTCATGGCCCGCTGCCTGACCGGTTCCGGCATCGGCAGGCGGGATGTCCTGCAGAACATTTACGGCTACGGCCTTTTTACCGGGGGGCTCGGAGCACATTACGGAGGACTCAGGATCGGGGCCGGAGTGATTCCGATTTCCGGAGGCAACACCCAGAAACAGATCATGCTGATGCAGGATTTCGGCACGACCGCTTTAACGGTTACCCCTTCATTTCTTATGCATATTCATGAAGTCGGCGTTGATATGGGGGTTGATTTTCAAAAGCTCAATCTCCGCACTGCTGTGTTGGGAGCCGAATTCTGGACTGAGTCAATGCGTGACATGATCCAGGAGAGTTTTGGGCTGAAAGCGTGCGATATCTACGGCCTCACTGAAATCACCGGTCCGGGAGTATCGTGCGAGTGCCATGAGGCCCGCAATGGCCTGCATATCAACGAAGATTACTTCTACCCGGAAATTATCAACCCGGAAAGCGGTGAAGCGCTTCCGATCGGCGCTGAAGGAGAATTGGTCTTTACTACACTTGGCAAAGAGGGGCAGCCGTTACTGCGCTACCGCACTCGCGATATTACGAGCCTCAGCCTGGATCCCTGCATCTGCGGGCGCACCCTGATAAAAATGAAGAAGCTGACCGGGCGCACCGATGATCTATTAATCATCCGGGGAGTTAATTTCTTCCCTTCACAGGTTGAATCGATTATTCTCAGGCACCGTGGCGTCACACCTAACTATCTGGTTGTGGTAAATCGACTGGGAACCCTTGACGAAGTTGAAGTCCGGATTGAAGTAACCGATGAATTTGCCGTTAAACCGGTTCATGAAACGTTCAAGGTAAGTAAGCACCAAGTCGTCAGTGACGAGTTGGCAACCCGTGACATTGCCAAGAGTCTTGTCCGGGATATTAAGAATGAGATCGGTATTACAGTTACGGTTACCCTGGTCCCGCCCGGCTCGATTCCGCGCAGTGAGGGTAAGGCCAAGCGGTACATAGACAATCGACCCAAGTGATAACAGAATCTTTCTAATTCACCGCTAACTCCCTTCTCCCTGAGGGAGAAGGTGGCCGAAGGCCGGATGAGGATGCCAGTCTCCCCTCACCCTAACCCTCTCCCTCATGGAGAGGGGACTGTTTGGACGACAAGCGGCGCATCAGGTAGCAACAACCAGGCAGTAGTTTTTTGTAAAGCGAACCATTTTGAATAAATGAATAGCCAAAAGGATGGTGTACATGAAAAAGATAATCTCTGGCAATGAGGCGATCGCCTTAAGTTTCGGTGATTCAGGCGGAGTCTTCGCCTCCGGATACCCGGGAACGCCAAGCACAGAAACACTGGAAGAGGTGGCCCGTCTGGGCGTGGTTTACTGCGAGTGGGCGCCCAACGAAAAAGTGGCCCTCGAATCTGCCATCGGCGCCTCAATCGCCGGGGGAAGGACCTTGGCTACGATGAAACATGTCGGCGTCAACGTTGCCGCTGACGCCCTGCTGACCCTCAACCACACCGGCGTCAATGCCGGCCTGATCCTGATGGTTGCCGACGATCCGGGTATGCACTCCTCGCAGAACGAGCAGGACAGCCGCAATTATGCCAAGTTTGCTAAAATTCCGATGCTTGATCCGGCGAACTCTCAGGAATCTTATGACTTTGTCAGGGACGGCTTTGAAATCTCAGAACAGTTCGACACGCCAGTCATGCTCCGCACGACGACTCGAATCTCCCACGCCAAAGGGGTGGTCATACAGAAAGAGAAGATTGCCCAGAAGATCGGCCCGTGGGTCAAGGATGTGCCGAAATATGTCATGCTGCCCAATTACGGCAAGATCAAACATGTCGAAATCGAGGCGCGTCTCCTCAAACTGCAGGAGTTTGCCGAAACCACTCCCCTTAACCGGATTGAAATGGGGGATAAAGCGCTCGGCATCATTACCTCAGGCGTCGCCTATCAGCATGTCAAAGAGGCATATCCGAACGCTTCGATTCTCAAGCTCGGCCTGGTACATCCGCTGCCGGAACGAAAAATCCGCGCATTTGCCGGCATGGTCGAACGGTTGATGATCGTCGAGGAGTTGGATGCAATCTTTGAAGAGCAGATCCGGGCCATGGGGATCAGAGTCGATATCGGCAAAGACAAAATTCCACTCTGCGGTGAGGTCAATGCCGATATTATCAGAGCCGCTGCCGGCGATCCTCCCGGTGCGGTAACGGCTCCAATAGCGGCCCTGCCGCAGCGTCCGCCGATCTTCTGTCCCGGCTGTGCCCACCGCGGACTCTTTACGATTCTGAGCAAGCTCAAGGTATTCGTATCGGGCGACATCGGGTGTTACACACTCGGAGCCCTCCCACCGATGAGCGCCATGCACTCAACAATCTGCATGGGCGCCAGCATCAGCGCCGCACACGGCATGGCCAAGGTCAACGAGATCGCCGGAAGAAAGGAAAAGCCGGTTGCCGTCATCGGCGATTCGACCTTCTTCCACTCGGGGATGACCGGACTGCTCAGCCTGGCCTACAATAAGGGCAACGCACTGGTCATTATCATGGACAACCGCACCACCGGCATGACCGGCGGCCAGGAGAACCCTGGTTCCGGGCTCGACCTGCAGGGTCAGATGAGCCAGCAGGTTGATATCGTCGCACTGGTGAAGGTGCTTGGCATTGAAAATGTCGCCGAACTGAATGCATACAATCTTGAAGAGACCGAAGCCGCCATCAAAAAAGGGCTTGAAACACCCGGCCCGTATGTCTTGGTTGACAAAAACCCCTGTATCCTCCGCTACCGTATTAGAAATCCGGTCTTCTCCGTTGATCTGGAGAAATGCACCGGCTGCCGCGCCTGCCTGAAGGCCGCGTGTGTATCGCTGGGACTGAAACCGGCGGTTGACGGCAAACGGCAGAAGGTTCAGATTGATCCGAACATCTGTGACGGCTGTGGCGTCTGCGGACAGCTCTGTAAATTTGACGCAATCGCCGTAGCGCGATAAGGAGGAACAACATAATGGATATATTTAATATTGTTATCACCGGCGTCGGCGGGCAGGGGGTTCTGCTCGCATCCAAGGTTCTTGCCGAAAGCGCCCTTGCCAGCGGCATGGATGTAAAACAGAATGAAGTTCACGGCATGGCCCAGCGTGGGGGGAGCGTTATATCCTTCGTCCGTATCGGCACAGAGGTCTTCTCGCCGGTGGTTATTCCGGGAACTGCCGATATCCTGATCTCTTTCGAACCACTCGAAGCCCTCAGGTACGTCCACTATCTCAAGCCGGGCGGTATGCTGGTCTACAACAAAGTCACCATAAATCCGAGTACCGTAGCTACCGGCTCGGCAGTATATCCGGCCGATGTTGAGGAGCAGATTGAACACGCCTGCCCCGGTGCGCGAGGTATTGATGCCCTTGCTATCGCCAAGGAGGCCGGCAATGCCAAGGCCGTTAATATGGTCATGGTAGGAGCTGTAATGAAAAAGCTGCCTATTAATGCCGATGTTGTTGAGGGGGTTGTCAGGACGGTCTCGAAGGAGAAGGGGATTGATGTCAATCTGAGGGCTCTTAATGGCGGGGCGGTTGCGTAATTTATTTCATTTTAGTCTGAGTTGACAAAGCAGGGATTGAGTTCCCCCGTTTTGTGTTTCATGTTAAAGTTGTTCTGATGCCGCCCTCAAAAGCGGCATCAGCTTTTTTAACGATTGCCTGGTTCCGTAGATCTTCAAATAAGCAGTAACAAAAGCCTGACCAGTTTGACTTTTGACCCAACCTTTGACAGTGCCGATTTCCGCACAATCCTACCTCGTTTTACCCCGGAAGCCAGGAAAGCGAACCAGACTATGGTAGATCTGCTTGGAAACATAAGAAAAAGTCCGCTCATTCCTCGAATAAGCGGACTTTTTCTCAAATTTCAACCGTTACTGTTCCAAGACCGCATGAGCCGCAGCCAGTCGGGCAATCGGTACTCGAAACGGTGAGCAGGAGACATAGTCCAGACCTACGTTGTGGCAGAAGATAACCGATGAGGGATCGCCGCCATGTTCGCCGCAGATGCCGAGCTTGATGTTCGGACGGGTTGCGCGACCCAACTCACAGGCCATCTTGACCAGTTTGCCGACGCCAGTCTGGTCGAGTGAAACGAAGGGGTCTTCCGGCAGAATGCCGTTATCGACATAGAACGGCAGGAATTTGCCGGCGTCGTCACGCGACAGGCCGAATGTTGTCTGGGTCAGGTCATTGGTGCCGAAAGAGAAAAATTCCGCCTCGACCGCGATTTCGTCGGCCGTCAGGGCGGCACGCGGTAACTCAATCATCGTACCGATCAGATACTCGACCTTGACACCGTACCGTGCGATAGTTTCGTTGCAGATAGCGACGGCATTCTCCTTGAGGACTGCAAGCTCTTTGACTGTTGCGATCAGCGGGATCATGATCTCAGGAACGATACTGAAACCTTCGTTCTTAACAAGTTCACAGGCCGCTTCCATAATTGCCGTGACCTGCATATTATAAATTTCAGGGAACGTGATACCGAGACGACACCCGCGATGGCCCAACATTGGATTGAACTCGTGCAGCGTTTCAATCTTGTGTTTGAGGGCACTGACCGGTACTTTCATGGTCTTGCACAGCTCAACGATATCCCTTTCTTCGTGGGGCAGGAATTCGTGCAGCGGCGGATCGAGCAACCTGATTGTAACCGGCAGCCCTTTCATTTCACGGAACAGGCCGATAAAATCCCCTTTCTGCATTGGAAGAATCTTTGCCAGGGCGAGTTCGCGACCTTCGACATCCTCGGATAGAATCATTTCACGGACGGCAGCGATCCGCTCGGCATCAAAAAACATATGCTCGGTGCGGCAGAGGCCGATTCCTTCAGCGCCGAACTCACGGGCAACCCTGGCATCATGCGGAGTATCGGCATTGGCCCGTACTTTCAGACGACGGATACCGTCTACCCACCCCATCAATGTGCCAAAATCGCCGGTCAATTCTGCCGACACGGTTGCCACAGCACCGAGGATTACCTCGCCCATTGAGCCGTCAAGTGTGATCATGTCACCCTTTTTAACAATAACGCCACCCTTCGTCGTAAAGCACAGGTTCGCATAATCCACCTTGATATCGCCGCAACCGGCGACGCAGCATTTGCCCATGCCGCGGGCCACAACAGCCGCGTGGGACGTCATGCCGCCTCGGGCCGTCAGGATACCCTGGGCGGCGTGCATGCCGTGGATATCTTCAGGTGACGTTTCAATGCGCACTAGAATTACTTTGCGACCGGTTTTCGCCTCAGATTCTGCTTCATCGGCAGTAAAGACAACCGTGCCGGATACAGCGCCCGGTGACGCCGGAAGCCCTTTGGCGATGATATTCTTAACCGCTTTCGGGTCGAGCGACGGGTGGAGGAGTTGATCCAACTGGGAAGGAGCAACCCGTTTCACCGCTGTTTTCTGGTCGATCAGCCCCTCGGCAACCATATCAACCGCAATCTTGATCGCTGCCGGCGCGGTACGTTTGCCATTGCGGGTCTGCAACATGAACAGCTTGCCTTTTTCTATCGTAAATTCAATATCCTGCATATCCTTGTAGTGCTTTTCGAGTATTGAGCGAATAGCATCAAGCTGCTGGTAACATTCAGGCATAACCTCTTCCATCGGCGGGAGATTGGTGGCTTTGGCGCGATTGATCGGCTGCGGTGTGCGGATACCGGCGACAACATCTTCGCCCTGAGCGTTGACCAGATATTCACCATAAAAATAGTTTTCCCCAGTGGAGGGATCGCGGGTAAAAGCCACGCCGGTAGCACAGTCATCACCCATGTTTCCGTAGACCATTGACTGGACATTGACAGCGGTGCCCCACTCTGCAGGAATGTTATTCAGCCGGCGGTAGGTAATGGCGCGCTGGTTCATCCATGACCCGAACACGGCTCCGATTGCACCCCAGAGCTGATCCATAGGATCTTCAGGGAATGCTACCCCGAGCTCTTCCACAATCTTTGCTTTGAATGCCGCGACCAGATCCTTCCAGTCACCGGCGCTCAGGTCGGTGTCGAAATGGACGCCGCGCTCTTCTTTTTTATGTTCCAGAAGGTGCTCAAGGGAGTGTTTGTCCATTCCCATGACAACATCGGAATACATCTGGACAAAGCGGCGGTAGGCATCGTAGGCAAAGCGTTCATCGCCGCTCTGGGCAATGATGCCCTGCACGGTGATGTCGTTAAGACCAAGGTTCAGAACGGTGTCCATCATTCCCGGCATGGATGCGCGGGCACCCGAACGTACCGAAACAAGCAGAGGATTGGCAGGATCGCCAAATTTTCGTCCCATTAATGCTTCAACCTGGGAAAGATGAGTTGCAACTTCGCCCGCCAGTGAGGGGGGATAGTTACTGTTGTTGTTGTAATACTCGGTGCATACTTCCGTACTCAGAGTAAATCCGGGGGGGACGGGAAGACCGATACTGGTCATTTCAGCCAGATTCGCCCCCTTGCCTCCCAAAAGATTCTTCATGTCAGCCCGACCTTCAGCGTGACCATTACCAAAAAAATACACAAACTTCTGAGCCATAGTACCATCTCCTCTTACGTAGAATAATTACGTGCGCTTTACAGACGCTAAAAACATTTATTCATAATGAATATAATGATTTAGACATTTAACTATAGCTCAGTTTTCCAAAATTTCAACCTAATATTGTAAAAAAAAGTTCATACGGAGGGCGCGCCGAGCCCCTGCTTCTTATTTTGTATCCCAGCTGGTGATATCAATATTCTTCCCTTCGCCACCTTTCGCACCATCAGAACCATACGAAAAGAGGTCGTAGTCACCATGTTCACCGGGTGAAATGTAGAGGTAGTCGCTTCCCCAGGGATCCTTGGGGACCTTTTTGCTCTCCAGATAACCTCCCTCTTTGTACCCGTTCGGTATCACACCGACAGTCGGTTTTGTAATCAACGCAGCCAACCCCTGCTCGGTCGACGGGTAATTGCCGTTATCAAGCTTGTAAAGCTTGAGAGCCGTCTCGATGTTCTTGATCTGTACCCGTGCATCGGTAATTTTCGCATCATCAGTACGCCCCATAAGCTTCGGGCCGACCAGCGCAGCCAATAGCGCCAGTATAACGATAACAACCATAATCTCGATCAGCGTAAAACCTTTTCTGTCCTTTAATAACTGCATAATTTGTCTGCTCCTCCCATGTAAAAATATTTTCTAACTTACTAACAGACGGCGCTTATGGCAAGCTCTTTCAGCCGGAGATCGCTTCAAAAAATATCATTGCCACCTCAAATGAGGTATCAAACCACTGCTGATTATATGCAGTTAAATCATTACAACCAATGAAGTTAAATGGTTACATAATAACTTGCAGGTTGGCACTTAATATGCTAATTAGTTGACGTCGACGAAACAGAAACAGCAGTATAAAATTGAGTCTGCGCTATAACGCAGCAAAAAACAAAAAAGGAGAATATCAGATGAAAAAAATCAGTGCCGTAGTAGCAATGTTTGCCGTCACCGCTTTTGCAGGAGCATCCTTCGCTGCAGGCCCCGAATCAATCGACCTTCCGGCTTCCATGGGCAAAGTATCCTTCCCGCACAAAAAACATCAGGAACTGGTGAAACAGGATTGCAAAAAATGTCACGAAAAAGCTCCTGGTAAAATTGCCGAACTCGGCAAAGATTGGGCTCACAAAACCTGTAAGGGTTGCCACACTGAAATGAAAAAGGGCCCGGTTGGTTGCAAAGATTGCCACAAAAAATAAGCTGACAAATCCTTTTTAAACTCTAATCAAGAATGGGGACAACGCACACGTGTTGTCCCCATTCACTTTTATCTTTCAATTACATCTCAAAGTGAATCGGAAGAGTCCGCTATCCGGTAGCCACGTCCCCGCTTCACCAGAAAACCTTCCCGCTGTAGCGCATCAAGATTCCGTTCTACCGCTTCCGGCAAAACCGGCAGCATCAACTGTAGTTTTTGTAGTGTAATCCCCGTTTGCGCAAGGACTTCCCGTAAAATGCAGCTGCGCAGCTGCCGGTTAGACCCTTCGAAGCGGCTCTGCTGTGTATGGTGCTGGCTGCGACGACCAGGGTTGGGCTGGGTTTGTTTAAGCATGCCTCCATAATCCATCAGGGCATAGTACCATTCACGGGGGTTTCCCTGATCAAGTGTAGCCGCTACCAGCGGCATAATCTCCCCATCACTGACTTTTTCACGGCCATGAAAGAAAAAATGGATGAATACCGTGCGGATGTTGGTCTCAATGAGCGGCTCGGCAATGCCGAATGCAAATGCCGCGACAGCCCGCGCCGTATAGGGGCCGATGCCCGGCAGCGATTGCAGCTCTGCAACCGATCGAGGAAAGTGCCCGCCGTAGAAGGAGACGATCTCTTCAGAGCAGCGCTTCAGAAAAATTGCGCGGCGGTTGTAGCCCAAACCCTGCCAGACCTGCAGCACATTTGACAACGGTGCAGTGGCCAGTTCATACACGGTCGGGAAGGCGGTCAGGAATTCAGCATATTTGATCTTTACCCGCTCCACCTGGGTCTGTTGCAGCATGATTTCCGAGACAAGAATCCGGTACGGGTCATCGGTCTCGCGCCACGGCATCGGGCGGGGGTTGGCGTGATAATATGAATAAATGATGTCATGAAATTGCTGGAGAACGGACGTGTCGAGAGAGTTGTTGCGGTGATAGCTCTCTGTGAATTGTTCCGGCGACAGCCCCCTCATCGCAGCGCCAGTTCTAACGTTTCGAGTTTTTTCACCCGGTCGCGCAAAACTGCCGCTTTCTCAAAATTCAAATCCTTGGCTGCCGCCAGCATCTCTTTCCGGAGCTTCTTCACCAGTTTTGGAATCTCTTTTGGCGCCAGATATTCTTCGCCCGCTTCGGCCACTCCTGCCGGTTGCGTGACATAATCCTTCTCCTCGATCGACTCCAGAATGCTCCGCAACCCCTTCTTCACTGTTTCGGGAGTTATGCCGTGTTCTTCGTTATACTCAAGCTGCTTAACCCTGCGGCGGCCGGTCTCATCGATACAGGCCTGCATGGAGCGGGTGATGTTGTCACCGTACATCAGCACCCGGCCATTGATATTACGGGCGGCACGGCCGCAGGTCTGGATCAGGGAACGCTGGGAACGGAGAAATCCCTCCTTGTCGGCGTCAAGAATGGCGACCAGAGAAACCTCCGGCAGATCAAGCCCCTCCCGCAGCAGGTTAATCCCGACCAGCACGTCGAATTCCCCCATGCGGAGGTCCCGAATGATCTGCATCCGCTCGATGGTAACAATGTCTGAATGGAGGTATTTTATCCGTACCCCCAGTTCACGATAATAGTTGGTCAACTCTTCGGCCATTCGCTTGGTTAAGGTCGTCACCAGCACACGCTCACCGCGGGCCACGGTTTCACGCACTTCATGGAGGAGGTCGTCGACCTGGCCAAAATGTCCCCTCACCCGGCCTTCGGCCACCCTCTCCTTTAGGCCCGCCTTTTGGGTCCTAAGGGCGAGGGATTCTTCTGTCCCCTCTCCATTAGGGAGAGGGCTAGGGTGAGGGGATGCCGTCACCGGCCGCACCTCTATAACCGGATCAACCAGCCCGGTCGGGCGTATAACCTGCTCGACAAAAACACCGCCACTCGCCTCAAGTTCATAATCGGCGGGAGTCGCCGAAACATAGACGGCCTGGCGGATACGAGTCTGGAACTCCTGGAAATTGAGCGGCCGGTTGTCGAGCGCAGCTGGCAGACGGAAGCCATAGTTGACCAGCGTTTCTTTACGCGAACGGTCACCACGGTACATGGCACCGGTCTGAGGAATGGTGATATGCGATTCATCGACGAACAGAACAAAGTCATCCGGGAAGTAATCAATCAGTGTATACGGCGCCTCCCCCGGTTGACGGCCATCGAAATAGCGCGAATAATTTTCGATGCCGTGACAGAACCCCATCTCCTCCATCATCTCTATATCGTAGAAGGTTCGCTGCTCGATGCGCTGTTCTTCCAGCAGCATGTTTTGTGAACGGAAATAAGAGATCCGCTCAGCCAGATCGACGCGGATCTGCTCAACCGCACGTTCCAGTGTTTCACGGGTGGAAACGTAATGGGAGGCCGGATAGATGGAGCATTTCGATAGTTTCTGCAGCACCGCGCCGCGCAGCGGATCTATTTCGCTAATGGCTTCAACTTCGTCACCAAAAAATTCTATTCTGAGCGCACGATCATTATCATAGGCCGGGAAAATTTCGATCACATCCCCACGCACCCGGAACGTGCCACGATGGAAATCCATGTCATTACGCTCATACTGAATCTCGATCAGTTTTTTGAGAAGTTCGTCACGTCCGTAATCATCCCCTTGATGGAAGAAAATGTGCATCGACTGATACGCATCGGGTGAACCGATACCGTAAATACAGGAGACCGAAGCCACAATAATGACATCACGCCGTGTCAGCAGACTGCGCGTCGCTGAATGGCGCATCTTGTCTATTTCGTCGTTGATGGCAGAATCTTTTTCAATAAAGGTATCGCTGGTCGGAATGTAGGCTTCAGGCTGGTAATAATCGTAGTATGAGACAAAGTATTCAACGGCGTTATCCGGGAAAAGCTCCTTGAATTCGCCATAGAGCTGGGCCGCCAGCGTCTTGTTGGGAGCCAGTACCAAGGCTGGCCGCGAAGTCTGGGCTATGACATTGGCAACAGTGAATGTCTTGCCGGATCCGGTTACCCCGAGTAGCGTCTGGTGGCGGTCACCGCGCTCGATCCCCTCGACCAGCTCTTTGATGGCCAGTGGTTGATCGCCGCGCGGTGTATATTCGGTTGTTATATTGAAAAGGGACATACGAACTCACTGAGAAGTTATGGTGCTGAAAATACCGGAGATTGCGATGGATTTTCAGGCGATAAAAAGGTGCCCGGCGCATTCATCTGCCTGGAACATAATTCGGCATACAGGCCACCCTGCAGAAGCAGTTCAGCAGGGGCACCTTGCTCGGCAATAGCCCCCTCTTTCAGAACAATAATCCTGTCGCAGTCGCGGAAGGCAGAAACTCTCTGTGAGACAATCAGCACGGTCCGTCCGCTATAAAATTTTCCGAGCTCGTTGAGGATTTCTTCTTCGCGCCCTGCGTCAACCGCAGAAAGCGGATCATCGAGCAGCAGAATTGGTGGATTTCCGACAACGGCGCGGGCGATCGCAAGCCGCTGTTTCTGGCCGCCGGAAAGAGTTACACCCTTTTCACCCACCTGCGTCTCAAATTTTGCTGGGAATGCTTCTACATCATCAAGAAAACCGGCCTGACCTGCCGCTCTTACGACAGCATCCTCAGCGTGTTCTCCCGTAATTCCATAGCCGATATTATCGGCAACGGTTCGCGAAAACAGAAAGGTCTCTTGCGGCACGTAGCCGATCAGTCGGCGCAGGGAGGTAGTTGTTATGCTGTTAATATCCCGCCCGTCAACACACAGCATTCCGTCGGAGATCGGAAGAAGTCGCGCGATCAGACGCAGCAAGGTTGTCTTTCCGCTCCCGACATCTCCGGTTATTCCCAGCGTTTCGCCGGCCTGAATATGAAAAGAGATCCCGTTGATAATCTTTGTATCACCATAGCTGAAACTGAGGTCGTGTGCTTCAATGCCCGAATGAAAGGAGTCGATCGGCTCTGCATCGGGCTGGTCAACAACGGTCGATTCGGCGCCCAGTATTCCTGCCAATCGAGACATGGAGGCAGCTCCCCGCTGCGCCAGAGTCAGAATCCACCCCATTACCGCTGTCGGCCAGACAAGCATCGCCAGGTAACCGCTGAAAGCAACAAAATCACCCAGAGTTATGCTGTTTGAAATTACCAGCCTGCCGCCCATAAACAAAACGACAAGGGTTCCGGATCCGGTTGCGGCCGCCATGACCGGGATGACAAGACCCCGCAGTCGGGCAAGCCGCAGGTTGTGCTTAAGGTAGCGCTCGGCGGTTTTACCGAATTCGCCCTGAAAATACTCTTCCCGACAGTAGGATTTTATCAGCCGCACGGCTGAGACTGTTTCCTCGGCCTGACTTGAAAGATGCGCCAGCTCCTCCTGTGCCTGAAGAGACCGGTGGAAGAGTCGATGGCTGACTTTTTTAATAATCAGGATCATGATCGGGAACGGGAGAATTGCCCAGATTGTGAGCCAGGGGTGAATCCTGATCATCATTGTTACGGCAGCGCTGTAAATCAATACGGTGTTAATTGCACTCATGCAGCCAAAGCCGGTCAACATCCGGACGTTGGTCAGGTCATTGGAAAATCGGGAGATGATGTCTCCGCTGCGACTGCTGGAAAAATAGCTGAGGTCAAGCTTGGTCAGTCGCTGGAACAGGTCGTTACGGATGCGAAATTCAATAATCCTGGCAGCATTCAGGGTGAGTGTTCGGGAAAAAATACGGGTGATGCAGTGCAGGATCGCCAGGAGTGAGATGATCAGGGCGCATGTGGATGGCGAGTAACGGGCCTCCATTGGATGCTGTAACGCCTCCACCGCCAGTTTCATGAACCAGGGTATTAACAGCGCAAAGGCGTTGGTAAGAAGAAGGAACAGCGCACCGCCAGCATATCGCCAGCGAAGCGCTGTCAGGTAGGGAATGAGTAGGACAAGATCTTTAATAAGTATTTCCTAAAAGGGTCCGACTAAAATGGGATGTCGTCATCCTGGAAAGGAGGTTCCTCATTGAAAGAAGAACCGGTGGATTCATTTCCGGAATCTCCGCCGCCACTGCGAGAACCTTCGCCTTTCGTGGACAAAAACTCCAAAGAGTTGCCGACAATTTCGGTCGTATAACGGTCATTCCCGTTTTTATCCTGCCACTTGCGGGTTTGCAGTCTCCCCTCGATGTAGATAGTGCTTCCCTTGGTCAAATATTGACCGGCCAGTGTTGCCTGCTTATCCCACAGGACAATATTATGCCACTCGGTCTTTTTTTCCCATTCATTGGTCTGTTTGTTCTTGAAGCGTTCGCTGGTAGCGATTGAGAATGTAGCTACCGCCGTGCCTGATGCGGTGTGACGTACTTCAGGGTCCTTGCCCAGATTTCCTATAAGCATTACTTTGTTGAGACTGGCCATGATGTGACTCCTTGTCCTGTTATGATGAAATAATTACGGAACTGTTTCCAAAACAGTTCTTAATTTTTCGGAGGGAGAACAATACCTCAGAAGGAGCGCTTTCTCAACAGCAAAAAACAGATCAGAAAATGGATGCTGTCAATTCCTAAACCTGATAGAGTTGGCCGGTTATTCTGATTTCAGCGAAAGGAGTTGTCTGCCATGCAATCATACCAGGGATTCGAACAGGGACCGATCAGACCGCCCAGTGAAGCCGCCAGTCTGCTGCTTCGCGTGACCCGCAACTGCCCCTGGAACCGCTGTACCTTTTGTTCTGTCTACAAAAAACAGAAATTTTCTCTCCGTCCGGTGGCAGACGTCATTGCGGATATAGATACTGTTCATCGCTTCACGACACAACTGCAGGGAGGTCTCGACTCCCGTGTTGAGCCGACTGAGAATCTTTCACCGTCTGAGTGGACAGCCTTCGCTGCGGCTCGCAATTGGCTGGCAGAGGGGATGCAGTCGATCTTTCTGCAGGATGCCGACAGCCTTGTTATCAGGCCCGAAAACCTTATAGCAATCCTGCGCCATATCAAAATGCGTTTCCCTCAGGTGGAACGGATTACCTCATATGCCCGCTCGGAGAGCGTCGCCCGCATAAGTGACGCCCAGTTGGCGGAGATCGCGGCATCCGGGCTGAACCGGATTCATATCGGCATGGAAACCGCGTCAGATGCGATTCTGCAGATGATCAGCAAGGGGGCTTCGAAGGATATTCATATCACTGCGGGACTGAAAGCGAAAACTGCCGGGATAGAATTATCGGAATATGTGTTAACCGGGATCGGGGGGCGTGAATTTTCCCGGGAGCATGCCATTGAAACAGCGGATGCTCTCAATCGCATCAACCCGGACTTTATCCGCTTCAGGACACTGCATCTGATGGACTCCGTAAACCTTTTCGCCGGCAGCGATGTTTACCGCTATCAATGGACTTCGGATGTCGTCCAGGCAGAGGAGATACTGCTTTTGCTCGAACGGCTCGACGGCATAACCAGTAGAGTCAGGAGTGATCATTCGTATAACCTGCTGCAGGAGATCGACGGTACCCTTCCGGATGATAAATTGAGGCTGATGGCAATTCTGAAAAATTTTATCGATCTGCCGCCACATGATCGGGCCATCTTTCAGGTTGGTAAACGCTCAGGACATTTTGTACAGATGAGTGATATGGAGAGGCCCGGCAGCAGGAAACAGGTGGAAGAAATCTGCAGGCAGTCTGGAATTACGGCTGAAAACGTTGACGAGCAGCTCCATGATATGATTCAGAAACGGATGAGAAGCGGCATGCCGTATTAAGTCGGTTTTATATCGCTGCATCCCGATATATGCATCAGACCAAGTTGCACAATTGAAAAGTCACATTATTGAGCTAGTAATGACTCTTTTGCTGCACATGTGGTCAATATTTTGACACATTCAATAGTTTGACACCCTTTGAGTGTATGTTCTTCCGATGGCATTAAGTGCAGTAGCGGCCATACTGTCGAAGGAATCACCCCTTACTGCTGTCGTGGCGAACGCAGGGTTCACGGGCTCTGGCGGCACGGAAAATGCATAAAAGTCCGGTCTATACTACACGCAACAAGGCGGTTGACAGATACATCTTCATGGCAAATGACACAGTGGAAGCAATAGAGTTACGCGGATTCCGCAAAAACTCAGACATCTATGTCGCCCTTGGATTGATCGGGATCCTTGCGCTGATGATAATTCCTCTGCCGGCATTTGTTCTCGACATCTTTCTGGCCGCCAATATTACGATATCCCTGTCAATTCTGCTGATTTGTCTCTATACAGTACAGCCGCTTGATTTTTCAGTTTTCCCCTCCGTGCTTCTGGTCACAACACTCTTCCGCCTGGCACTGAATATTGCCTCAACCCGCCTGATTCTGTTGCACGGAAGTGAAGGTGCCGAATCGGCGGGTGCTGTTATCAAGGCTTTCGGACAGTTCGTCGTCGGCGGAAATTACATCGTCGGCGCGGTGTTGTTCCTGATTTTGGTAATTATAAACTTTGTGGTAATTACAAAAGGCGCCGGGCGCGTTGCCGAGGTTGCCGCCCGTTTCACCCTTGATGCCATGCCGGGCAAGCAGATGGCGATCGATGCCGACCTTTCCGCCGGCCTGCTTACCGACAAAGAGGCAAAAAGGCGACGCCTGAAAATATCCCGCGAGGCCGATTTTTACGGCTCCATGGACGGAGCCAGCAAGTTTGTGCGCGGAGACGCCGTCGCGGGCATCATGATCGTCTTGATAAATATCTTCGGCGGCTTGATCATCGGCGTATGGCAACAGGGGATGCCGCTCATGAACGCGCTCTCCAACTATACACTGCTGACTATCGGAGAGGGCCTCGTAGCCCAGATTCCGGCTCTGGTAATCTCGACCGCCGCAGGTATCCTGGTCACCCGCTCTGCAGATGAAAACAGTTTTGGACAGGAGCTCACCGGGCAGTTCCTGAATTATCCGAAGGCCTTTTTTGTTTCCTCCGGTGTCATGTTTTTGTTCGCACTTATTCCCGGGCTACCGCACTTTGCTTTCCTATTACTCTCGGGGGTTACTTTTTTAGTCGGAAAAATGGCGAGAGAGAAGGCAGAGGTTGTTGAAGAGACGGCGCTGGCTGAAATAACCGCTGGTGAGGAATCCATAGATCAGGCGTCAAATATCCGACCACTGGATGTTCTGGAACTGGAGGTAGGCTATGGCCTGGTGCCGATGGTTGACGCCGCTCAAAATGGCGAACTGCTGGAGCGTATCCGCTCTATTCGCCGTCAAACCGCACAGAAGATGGGCTTCGTCGTTCCGCCGATCCATATCCACGACAATCTGCAACTGAAACCGTATGAATATAACCTGTTGATTCGCGGCGCGCGGGTGGGTGGCAGCGAGCTGACCGGCCAGTATTTAGCCATGGATTCCGGCGGAGTTACGGCCAACTTGCCCGGCATGACCACCAAAGAACCGGTATTCGGTCTGCCGGCGGTCTGGATCCGGAGCGAGGACCGTGATCAGGCACAGATCAACGGATACACTGTCGTTGACAGTACAACGGTAGTTGCCACCCATATCAGCGAAATTATCAAACGCTACTCGCATGAGCTGGTCGGACGCCAGGAGATGCAGCAGCTGCTTGACAATGTCGCCGTCACTGCTCCGAAGGTTGTGGATGAGCTTATACCAAACCTGCTTAACCTTGGAACCGTACTGAGAGTGGTCAAAAATCTGCTCAAAGAGGGTGTGTCAATACGCGATATGCGGACTATTCTGGAGAGCCTGGCGGACTACGCCTCCCTGACCAAAGACCCCGATGTATTGACGGAATTCGTGCGGCAGGGGTTGGGCCGATTTATTGTCGATCAGTATAAGCTGGAGGATGAGACTCTTTTCCTGGTTACGATTGATCGGGAAATTGAGGATATGATTGCCGAAGCGATCCAGCCGTCTGATCAGGGTAGTTATCTGGCGATAGAACCTGCGGCAGCACAGCAGATAATAGCATCTGTCCGCAGCATGTCGGAACGGTTCGGCTCCAGCGGTGCACAGCCGCTACTGTTGGCCTCTCCGTCGATCCGGCGTCACGTCAGGAAATTAATCGAGCGCTTTGTGCCGCACATGGCGGTGCTGTCGCATAATGAAATCCCACAAAATGTAAAAATCCAGTCTCTCGGGGTGGTAAGTTTCAATGCTGGTTAAAACATTTCAAGCGGCAAGTATGCCGGAAGCATTGCGCATGGTAAAGGCGGAACTCGGGCCGGATGCCATGATTCTTTCGACAAAGAAAGAGCAGACCGGCGGTTTTCTTGGTTTTTTCAGCAAGCAGGTTTACCGGGTGACGGCGGCGATCGATCCGGTTCGTAAACCGGCGCCACCACAGTCCGCTCCGGTCGTGACCCGTGAAGCCCCGCCGCGCGAACGGACTGCACGGGAGGAGATGGAAAGTTCAATGCTTGCCCCCTTGGCGCGGGAGCTGAAAGATCTCCGCGAAAAGGTTGAATCACTCACCCGGCGTGAAGAGGAAGCGCGGGCGGAGGCTAAAGCTGCCGAGGGAGTGGAGACAGCTGAACAGCAGGATGGGGGCATAAATCTCAAAAACATTCCCCGCTCCGATCTCGAGGAGATCAAGAAACTGCTCCTCGCGACACTGGCAAAAAGCCAGGAGGGGGGCACCAAGGATGTCCAGTGGCCGACAATAACTGTTGAGAGCCCGCTGGCCGCACAATCGGGGGCGGATCTTCTCCCGGACGATTCTCCTCTAGCACGAGAGTTGGCATACAGCGGCGTTTCTACCGAACTGATCAGGACGATCGTTGATACACTCAACACACTGCCTCTGCAGAGTGGCAACCAGACCGTCAAGGGCCGTCTCAGCGAGACACTCGGGCGCCTGATTAAATTCGCCGGCACGCTCAAACTGAAAAAGAACTCTCCCCGTATCATCGCGCTGGTCGGCCCGACCGGCGTTGGAAAAACCACGACAACTGCGAAGTTGGCGGCTATGTACGCCCTCAATCGCGGTAACAAGGTTGCACTGATTACCATGGATATTTTCAGAGTGGGGGCGGTTGAGCAGCTTAAAACCTACTCTCGAATTATGGGAATCCCGCTGGAAGTGGCCTCTACCCCCAAGGAGCTTGAAAAGGCTGTTGAAAAGCATTCGGCGTGTGATCTGATTTTTATCGATACCGCCGGCCGCAGCCACAAAGACAAGGAAAAGCTCGATGAAATGAAGAATTTCCTGGAGGATAAAATTCAGATGGAGGTGTACCTCTGCCTTTCAGCCACGACGAAAGATCGTGAACTGGAAGAGATTTTAAACCGGTTCCGGATTTTTCAAGTAAGCAAAGTAGTGTTCACAAAAATTGATGAATGTGAAAGTTTTGGCAACATGGTTAACCTGTTGATGAAGGATAATTTGCAGATAGCTTATTTTACCACCGGCCAGCGTGTTCCTGAAGATATCGAAATAGCGACACCGGCTAAACTAGCAGATATGATTTTTCGTGAGGGGGCAGAATGAGCACCGCACCAGGGACGGGCGACCAGGCTGACACTCTTCGTCAGATGGCTCGCACAGCAAAAAACAACCAAAAGAGCGATTTCACTTCAACAGCCGGCTTGGCTGATCAGCAGGGTATCCGGGTAATTTCCGTCACCAGCGGCAAGGGTGGCGTCGGCAAGAGCAATGTCGTTTCAAATCTTGCTATAGCCCTTTCAGCCCAAGGAAAGAAAGTGCTGCTTATTGATGCGGATCTGGGACTTGGGAATCTGGATGTCCTGTTAGGACTCTCACCCGTTTACAACCTCAATGATGTTTTGAATGGCAATAAAAGTATTATTGACATCCTGATTGACGGGCCCGCCGGCATCAAAATTATCCCGGCAGGCTCCGGAGTTCAGGAGTTGACCAGCCTGGGGCAGCATGAAAAGCTGAAGCTGCTGGATGAACTGGATATGCTGGAAGAGCAGTTCGACATCCTGATCGTGGATACTGAAGCGGGCATATCAGAAAATGTTACCTACTTTACTGTTGCCGCCCAGGAGATTTTTGTCGTGGTCACGCCGGAACCAACCTCAATTACCGATGCCTATGCGTTGATCAAACTCCTGGCAACGCGCTACTCAGAGCATCATTTCAAGGTGCTGGTCAATATGGCCAAGGACAGTGAGGATGCGCTGGAGGTTTTTCGGAAACTGGCTAACGTTGCCGGTCGCTTTTTGGACATTTCGCTTGATTACCTCGGCTGCGTGGTCAAGGACGAAAAAGTAGTTGATGCCGTTAAGCGTCAAAAAGCCGTCACGGAACTTTTTCCCGATTCAGAAGCTTCCCAATGCTTCAATACTATTGCCAAACGGGTTATTGAAAACAAACGTCAGAATAGGGTTAAGGGGAACATTCAGTTTTTTTTCCGACGCATGATGGATTGCCAGGGAGCCCCGTAGAATATGGCTGTGGATGACATACACGTTAAAGACAGGCGTCAGAAACAGTTTGAGATTGTGACAGACAGACGTCAGGACAAGGAACGCGAGGCGCTGATCGTTGACCATATTCCTTTGGTGCGCTATCTGGTCGGGAGAATGGCGTCTAAACTTCCGCCACACCTTGACTTGCAGGACCTGATGAGTGCAGCCATGATTGGCTTGATAAATGCAGCCGACCGCTTTGACTCAACCAGGGGTGTGCTCTTTAAAACATTTGCCGAACAGCATGTCCGCGGGACAATTCTGGACGAGCTCCGTTCATATGATGTGCTCAGCAGATCTATGCGGGACAAATACAAACGTTTGGAACGCGAACTGCGGCAGCTTGAGCATCTCCTTGGCCGCCATCCGACGAGTGAAGAGGTCGCCAGCGCCCTGCAGATAAGCCTCGATGACTATTATGAGCTGCTTGACGACGTGCACGTATTTACCTTTATCAGCCTGGATGACAGTTGGGAAGGGGATGACGGCAGCCCACTCTGTCTGGCGGACGTGCTGTGTGAAACCGATGCGAAAAGTCCGCAGCAGCAGGTCATGACCATGCAGTTGGCGGAGGCGCTTGGGCAGGCCATTGATTCGCTGCCGGAGAAAGAGCGCCAGGCGGTAACGCTTTATTATAACGAGGATTTAAATCTTAAAGAAATTGGCGAATTGCTTGGGCTGACTGAATCCCGCATTTCACAGATCATCAGCCAGGCGATGGTCAGGTTGCGTTCACGACTCAGGCTGCACAAAAACTAACATGGGGAGCAGATATGAATAGTGGAATATACCCTGCTGTATCGGGAAGTCTGGCCGCCATGCGCAAGCTGGATGTGATCAGCAATAATCTGGCTAATATCAATACCCCCGGATATAAAAAAGATAAAATGACTTTTGAAGGGTTACTGGCGGGAAACGTTACCCCGCCCGCCGTTCCTCAGGGAATGACCGCAGATCCTATCCTGCAGAAGGAAAATATCTACATTGACTATTCCAGCGGGCCGACCAGTCAGAGTGGCAATCCACTTGATCTTGCGCTTGATGGTGACGGTTTCTTTGCCGTTACGACTCCGGAAGGAACCGCGTATACACGGCAGGGTAATTTTCGCACCTCTACCGACGGCACTCTGGTTACAATGGATGGCTATCCGGTGCAGGGAATCGAAAAGGATAACAAGGGTAATGCTGCGCCAATAAAGATCAAGGGAAACCGGGTTGAAATCGATAACAAAGGAAACGTGATGGTTGACGATGCCCCATCAGGCACCATTTCCGTAGTAGACTTTAAAAAGCCGTATACTCTGACAAAGAGCGGTACTTCACTGTTTGTCCCCTCCGATCCACAGACGAAACCTCAGCCTGGAACGGCGCAGATCCAGCAGGGATATACCGAGGGCTCAAACGTCGACAGTATTTCTGAAATGGTACAGATGATCGAGGCTAACCGTTACTTTGAAGCGTGCTCCAAAGTTATAAGAGGATTCGATGATATTGCCGCAAAGGCGGCCAATGACCTGGGCAGGGTCGGCTAGTTTTAACTATTCAATAAAAGGAGCTCTATCATGATTCGTTCGCTTTTTACTGCCGCATCCGGCATGCAGGCACAACAGAAGAGCATTGACGTTATTGCCAACAACCTGGCGAACGTTAATACAACCGGCTTCAAGCGGAGCCGGGCAGATTTTCAGGATCTTATGTACCAGAATCTAAAAACAACCGGTTCCCCGGCCACAAACACCACCCAGGTCCCGACCGGAATCCAGATAGGTTTGGGTAGTCGCCTGGCTGCCGTTACAAAAATATTCACAGAGGGAGATTTTACCCAGACCGGCAACGAACTTGATATCGCAATCGAAGGCCACGGCTTTTTTCAGATTACTCTCCCCGATGGTACCGTCGGCTATTCCAGGGCCGGTGCTTTCAAGCGCGACAGCACCGGGCAGATCGTCACTTCCGATGGTAATCCGATGTCTCCATCAATAACGATACCAAGCACGGCCACCAAGATTAATATCGGCAGTGACGGCACCGTTTCTGTGCAGACCGCTGGCCAGAGCGCCGCAACTATCATAGGCAATATCCAGTTGGCGTCGTTTCCGAATGCTCCTGGCCTCTACAGCCAAGGGAAAAATATATATCTTGCGACGGATGCCTCCGGAGCCGCAACGACCGGCACTCCAGGGCAGGATGGTCTTGGCACGACCGGTCAGGGATTTCTTGAGATGAGTAACGTTAGCGTTGCAGAGGAGATGGTCAACATGATCGTCGGTCAACGTGCCTACGAGGTCAACTCGAAGGCGGTTACTACCTCGGATGAGATGCTGCAGACAGCCAATAACCTGAAACGATAGGAGTAGACCTGACTCACCATGAAATACTTACAGTTCCCAGTCTTTTTACTGTTTTTGCTTTTGACAGCCTTTACCCCACGCTCGGCCCTCTCAGCTGTTGATCGGGACCAGGAGGTCCGGGATGCTGTCACTGCATTCGTAACGACCCGCACTGCAGCGATGGGATGGGATGTTCACCTCCGCCGGATATCGATCTCTGATTCTTTAAAGCTTCCGGACGGCGTCATTGACTATGAAGTTGTCGCCCCGCAAAAGTGGGAAGGATGGGGAAGTATAACGATTACGGTTTTGGCCCGTCAGAAAGAGCGGGTGCTGCGTAACATTCCAGTGCGCATCGATGTGGAGGCGCTGGCCGATACAGTTGTCACCGTGCGTCAGATAGAACATGGCACCGTCATAACGGCTGATGACCTGGCCCTGCAGAAACGGGAGCTCACGCAGAACTCCCATCTTGGCATCCGGTCGATTGATGAAGTAGCCGGTAAAAAGGCTCGTGCAACCCTTCGGGCGAATCAACCGGTTCGCGCAGATCAGATTGAAAGAGTCCCCCTGATTAAAAGCGGCCAGATGGTTACGATAGTTGCCGAAAACGGGGTGATTAAAATATCTGTATCAGGAAAGGCCCACAGTTCCGGAGCCGCGGGAGATATAATTCGAGTCCAGAACCTGACTTCTCTCAAGGAAATACCGGCCAAAGTCATTGACGGGTCTACCGTTCAGGTAGCTTTTTGAGCATACCGGGAAAGAAGGAAAATCAATGAGATACGCACTTTTACCCCTGTTTATCCTGCTTCTAGCCGGATGCGCCGTCGAAAAAACCGACATCAAAACTGCCGGATTCGAAGACATAACGCAGCGGCCTGCGGCAGATTATTCAAGCGGCTCTATCTGGCAATCAACCTCAGCCAGTCTGACTGAAGATATGAAGGCACGCCGCAGAGGAGACACCCTCACCATTGTGATTTCTGAGACTGCCAGCGCTTCCAAAGCAGCAAAAACCGGGACGTCACGAGACAGTTCGGTGAATGCAGGGATTACAAATCTTCTGGGCCTGGAGACATCCTCATTTGCAAAAAATAATTTTGCAGACCTGGCTTCTCTTATTAAAGCAAGTTCCGGCTCATCATTCAATGGTGCCGGCAACACGTCACGTCAAGAAAATTTGAATGCGACCATAACGGCGCGGGTAATGGATGTACAGGCGAATGGAAACCTGATGATTGAGGGACGGCGCAACATCAAAGTTAACGATGAAGATCAGATCATCGTGCTGGAAGGGGTTGTACGCACACGCGATATTTCACCGGATAATACGGTAAATTCGATCTATGTGGCCGATGCGCGTATCAGTTATTCAGGGAGGGGCATCATCTCTGACCAACAGAGTCCTGGCTGGCTGATGGGGATCTTTAATAAAATCTGGCCATTCTGACAGAGCTGCCGGAGTTGACCCGGCAAACAAAGGATGAATATGAAGAGTGCTGTTTCTGTCATACTGAGTGCGCTGATTATTTTAATTACCACCAGCGCACACGCAATTCGTATCAAGGATCTGGCGTCGTTTGAAGGTATTCGGGACAACCAGTTGATGGGTTACGGCCTTGTTGTCGGCTTGAACAGTACCGGGGATAGCGATCAGACCAAGTTCCAGATCCAGTCCGTGGTGAATATGCTGGAACGGATGGGGATTACCACCTCCGCTAATACCATCAAGACTAAAAACGTTGCCGCCGTCATGGTGACAGTAACTCTCCCCCCATTCGCGAAACAGGGCAATCGGGTAGATGCACTTGTATCGTCTCTCGGTGATGCCAAAAGCATTGCCGGCGGCACGCTGATCATGGCCCCGTTGAAAGGTGCTGACAACCAGATATACGCTGTCGCCCAAGGATCGATCCTTACCAACTCATTTGCATTTGGTGGTCAGGGCGCTACGGCCCAGAAAAATCATCCAACGGCTGGACGGATCCCGAACGGAGCCCTGGTGGAACGGGAACTTCCCAATACTCTGACGGGAAAATCGGTGCTAAATCTGAATTTACATGATGCTGATTTTACGACAGCGTCACGTATCGTTGCGGTAGTGAATGACAAATTCAAAAGTCCCGTAGCCGTCAGCAAAGACCCTGGTTCGGTGACCTTGACTATTCCGGAAGCGTACGCGAACCGCGCGGTTGAGTTTGTGGCCGCCCTGGAAAGGCTTGAGGTTATACCGGATGCGCAGGCCAAAGTTGTGTTGAACGAACGTACCGGGACAATTGTTATGGGCGAAAACGTGCGCATATCGACGGTGGCGGTGACTCACGGCAGCCTGTCGCTGGTTATCAAAGAGACACCGCAGGTATCACAGCCGGCTCCACTCAGTAAGACCGGCGAAACGAAGGTCGTTCCTCAGACTGAATTGAAGGTGGAAGAGGAAACCCGGCGCCTGATGGTGCTGCAGGAAGGTGCAAGCATCGGAGACGTTGTGCGGGCGCTCAATCTGCTGGGGGTAACACCGCGTGACCTGATCAGCATAATCCAGGCAGTAAAGTCCGCAGGAGCACTGCAGGCGGAACTTTCCATAATTTAGCCCTTAACAAAAATGCGGCCCGGGACGATAAGAACATCATGGATATGAAAATTACCACCATAACCCCGGATGCGTCAGCAGGCGCGGCGGATAAAGCGCGCCTGCTAAAGCGCACAGCGACAGACGTAAGTTCCGGATTGACTGAAAAACAGCGTCAACTGGCAAAAAAAGTGTCGCAGGATTTTGAAGGACTGTTCGTTGGCATGATGATGAAATCAATGCGCTCCACCGTCGGGAAAGACACGTTGACCGGCGGCGGCCACGGCGATGAGGTCTACCGTTCGATGCTTGATCAGCAGTACGCCGATGCTTCAGTAAAACGGGGCGGTGGCTTGGGGCTCGCAAAATTGATTGAAAAAGATATAATTCGTCAGGAAAGCAAAAAAATAGTACGGACCGTTGATACGAAAGAATAGATTTTAGTTTTTAGTCCCTGGTTAGATCGGATGTATTATGAAACATTTGGTAGTTGCCCTTACGCAGCAGTTAAAATTACAGGAAGAGCTCCATACCCTGCTGAAGCGTGAGACACATGAACTTTCCGAGGTCCATGTGGACGCTATGGCCGAAATTAATGCCCAGAAAAATGATCTTTCTGCGCGTATCGCGGCCCATGGGCCGATTCTTAAAAAAACTATTCAGGAGGTCGCTTCTCGGGAAGGACTTTCATCAGAGGCGACTTTAGGAGAGTTGAATAGTAAACTTGGTCACAAGGGCAACTGCGATATCGTTCGATTATATGACGAGTTGAACGCAACTGCCGGTCAGATCAAGGAACTACTTTCCCTCAATTACTCGATTGCGGAGCGTTTTGCGGCATCGATTGGCAAATCGCTTGATTTTATAGCCCGCATCATCAATCAAAACAGCACCTATGGCGCTTCCGGCAGCTACCAGCAACGCCCATCCAGTGCGGTTTTAATCAACAGGGAGGCCTGAGATGGGACTGAGTGCCGCAATGGAGATCGGCAAGAACGGTCTCAATGTTTACCGTGTCGCGACAGAGGTGACTGGAGAAAATATCTCCAATGTCAATACTCCCGGCTATTCACGTCAAAGAGCCATTCTGGAATCAGCGCCACCGACTACCGCGAACGGCTTTCCCCTCGGGACCGGAGTTAAAATTTCCACTGTTGAACGCTACTACGATGGCTTACTGCAGCAGCAAATGGTCAACTCCGAAACGACTCTCGGTTATGATACGACCAAATCCACGGTGCTTCAGCAGATAGAACCGGCATTCAACGAGATTCAGAACGACGGCACCGGGGCTGCAATATCCAGTTTCTTTGCTTCCTGGCAGGATTTGACGATCAATCCGACCGGAACGACAGAACGGCAGGCTGTTATAACCACTGCGCAAACATTGGCCGATAATTTTCACATGGTCAGCAAAACATTAAGCGATACCGTCTCTATGCAAAATTCCTCACTGGTACCGGTGGTTGACAGCATCAATGCCACACTCACCAATATTGCCCAATTGAACAGCCAGATCAGAACAACTGAGCTGGTAGCCGGCAATGCCAATGAGATCAGAGATCAGCGGGATCTGTTAGTACGGAACCTCTCCACCCAGATCGGTATCACGTTTACGGAAAACAGTGACGGCACGACCGATATAAAATTTGCCGACAGTGGGGGGGCCTTGGTTACGGGCGCAACGGCCGGAGCATTCTCCCTCGACAAGACAGATCCAAACAGTTTTGCGGTCCAATTGACCCCCGCCGGGGGTACTCTCGCGACGGTAACGCCGACAACCGGAAATCTCGGGGCAATTCTTGCCTTGAGAGACACGATCATTCCCGGATACCAGAAACAGTTAAATGATCTTGCAACAACGATGACTACCCAGGTTAACACGCAGCACAAGCTGGGATACGACCTTAAAGGTACGCAGGGAATAGCCCTGTTTGATCCGGCAGCCACTAACGCTGCCACCTTTAACCTTAATTCAGCGATTGCCAACGACACTTCGCTAATAGCGGCGTCATCAAGTGCCATTTTAACTGGCGATAATGGCAATGCCCAAAAGATTGCAAGCCTTCAGAACCAGAAACTCATGACCGGCGGCACCCTTACTTTCAACGGTGCCTGGGATGGACTGGCGAGTGGGGTCGGTCTGGATGTGGCTTCAAGCAAAACAACAGTGTCTCAAGATGAGGCCTTCAGCAAGCAGCTGAACACCTTGCGGGAGTCAAATTCCGGGGTGTCACTTGACGAGGAATTAACCAATCTGATCATGTATCAGCGTTCCTATCAGGCATGTGCCCAACTCATTACAACAGCAACCGCAATGATGGATACAGTTCTTGGGATGATACGCTAGTAAGCGTACATGAAGGAGCAACTATGCGAGTAACAGCAAATATGTCTGCAAATACCTCTTTATATAATATCCAGCAGGGACGTAACCGTTCTGACAAGCTTATGGAAGCTTTAACATCAGGCCTAAACATCAACCGACCAAGTGACAACCCTGTCTCCAGCCGCTTACTGCTTGACTTAGGCGATAAAATGAAGGCTTTTGATCAGTATAGCACCAATATTATAAAAACTAAATCGTGGATGGAGTTTAACAATACGGCTTTAAGCGGCATGAACGATGTCATGAACCAGACCAAGTCGCTTATGAACACTTTGACCAACGGCAGTACAGACCCTACTGGACGCCAGAACGCACACAACCGGCTTGTCGACCTGAAAAAACAGCTTATCGACATGGCTAATACCCAGTATGGTGACCAGTTTATATTCGGTGGGGCGAACAACCTTGTGCCGCCGTTTCAACAAAAATCAGGTGACCTGACCAGTGGCGCAGCAAATGTAGGCAACATAGATGTAACCGGCCTGGCAGCCGGTATGCAGGTGTCGGGTACAGGGATTCCGATTGGTACGGTTATTACCTCCATTACGCCGCCTTCTACCGTCCTGCTCAGTAATTCGGCTACTGCCGGAGCAACGGCTTCGTCGCTCAATTTTTATGCCGGCGATGGTACCGAGCGACAGGTTGAGATTGCCAGCAACACTCCCCAGACCATCAGCGTTACTGGTGACCGGCTCTTGCTTGGCAGTGGAACGAACCCAAGCTACGGAAACACCAATATCCTGCAGATGTTCGATAACCTGATAGCAGCCGTTGGTGATTCCACGACCCCCAGTGACCCCGCAGCGTTAGCCACTGCAACACAGTCCCTGGATCCGGCATCAAAACAGATATTCAATGCCCTCAATACAAACCTTTCCCGTATGACCAGAGTCGACAACATGTCCAAGTTGAATGTGGCCAATAAAAACACGCTCACCACTATTGTCGGCAACATTCAGGAAGTGGATATGATCAAGCTGGGTGTGCAGCTCAATGCTGAGAAGACGGCATTAGAGGCGTCACTGGCAGCCACCGCCAAGCTGTCTCAGATGTCATTATTGAATTACCTGTAGTAAAAGTGACTATCAGCCGGCACGTTTTGGACGGGGCTCTGCAAGGAGTCCCGTTCTTTTTGCCTGAGACCTGACATATATACCTGTCTATCGAAAGAACCCATGCTTTTTCCGTTTTTACGGCCACATTCAACAAAACCGGTCTCAATTCGCCGCAATGTTCTTCGTCTCTCCCTCCCGGTTCTGCTCTCCTCGCTTTTTCAGCGCCTGGTCTCGATTGTCGACGTCTTTCTAACCGGAGGTCTTGGGGCTTCCGCGATCGCTGCCACCGGCCTGGGGCAGCTGTTAATGGTCACCACGATGACGGTTTTCTGGGGTCTTTCTACCGGAGTGACCGTTGTGATCTCGCATCTGTGGGGTGCGGGACGGCGTGAAGATGCGGGGCGAGCGGCGTATGTGGCATGTCTGGCGGGCTTGGCCATGACGGTCGTCTGCTCGCTGGCCGGCTCGCAATGGGGCGGAAATATTGCCCGTTTGATGGGGGCGGGGCCGGATGTTCAAGGGTTGGCTGCCGAGTATATCCGGCTGGTGTTTCTCTGGATGATCTGGACGACCGGCCTGAATGTGCTTTCCGCAATCATGCATGGTGCCGGCGATACCCGCACCCCGATGGAGGCCATTATTGTGGTCAACATCCTGCATGTGCTGCTGGCCTGGCCACTGATCTACGGTAAACTCGGCATGCCGGCGCTAGGGGTCAAAGGGGCGGCAATCGCCATCAACAGCTCCGAGTTTGTCGGTTTCGCCTACCTGCTGTTTCAGGCCATGCGCAAGCGCTACATTACTGTCAGCCGTCCCGATTTCGGGCTGTTCGGGAGAATCTGGAAAATCGGCTGGCCCGTCGCACTGGAACGTGTCGCCCAACAGAGCGGTCAGCTGTTCTACTCTAGTTTCATTATCGCCTACGGTACGACTGCATACGCCGCTCATCAGATCGGCCTTTCGATTGAATCGCTCTCGTTCATGCCGGGAGCCGGCATGGGCATAGCTGCAGCAACGCTGATGGGGCAATCGCTCGGTGCCGGCAAGATCCGCCGCGCCCGGATCAGTCACAATGAGGCGCTACGGCTGGCGATTGGCGTGATGACGGCCATGGCGCTCATCTTTTTCTTCGCCCCGCAGTTTCTGATCGGACTTTTTAGTCAGGATCCGGACGTGATTGAAAAGGGGAGCGTTTTTTTGAAAATGGTGGCATTCGCTCAGATACCGCTTGCCATAGCGTTCGTGTATGCCGGCAGTCTGCGCGGCACCGGCGATACCTTTTATGTCTTCATTGTCACGCTGATTGCCATGTGGGGGATACGGGTGACGCTGTCGTGGGTTGCGTCAAGTTGGCTCCATCTGTCACTCTACGCGATCTGGGCGGTATTCCTGATTGACTGGTATTTCCGGGGGGTGGCTTTTGCGTGGCGCTATTATCGGCGGGATCTGCATGGAGTGGTGCTGTAACCGGACCTAATTGCAGGAAGTCATGAGCTTGAACACAAAGGATCTTTTTACCGTATTGGCAACTGAATCAACCACAGTAACGCCGATAGTGTAGCTTTTTGTCGCCGTGGTTGAAGTACCGAATATAGACGCTCCTGAATTGGATATGCCGACTGGCAGCCCGGAGGTTGAATACCTCGCGTAGGGTGCCACTCCGCCGTCTGCAAAGATAGTCGCCGAGTAGTTCCGGCGCTTGCAGGCACCCGGAAGCTCGTTGTTCAATATTTTAAGAATCCCTTGCGTTGAACCGGCACAGCCAGCTTGAGCCTTCAGTTCAGCCAGTGTAACAACTCGATACAGATCCTCCGCCTGAAGTCCAGACAGTGTGCCGTTAAAAAAGCCGTTGGTATTGGGGCTAGAACTTATACCCATGTCGTCGCCACCGCTTAACAGCAGAAAGGCCACATCCTGCCCATTGTAGGTGATGGACGAGTTGGTTCGGCCGCAGAGCCCACCGGTGGTGGTCTTTGTCAGGCTGCTGTAATATGTAAAGAGTACTGACTTACCCCAGGCATCTTTAGGTTTTGTCCCGAAAACAGTGGTGGAATATTCCTCAAAAGTAGGCAGTCGCCCGTTCTTCACCGCCCAGGCCGTAATCACCCGAACATCCCGCTCCAACTCGGTTTTGGTGTCAGTAACTTTAGTCAGATTTACCGTAGAGCCAAACATTCTGACCCCTGCACTGACCAGCACACCCAACAGGGTAAAAAAAATGATTAGATACAGCAGGGCAACACCGCGCTGGTTGCGAAACAGGGTTAAAGAAGAGCAATACCTGACGCTCGCTCTTAGGCTGGGAAAATTCAGTTTTCGGGATTTTTTTAGCTGAAGACAGTGGCTCATAACATGCTTATATCATTTATAATTCAAAGTTTAACTGATTTTACTCAACGACTGAGTAAATTTACTCAATGGAGCTGTTTATTGCGGATTGACGGTCAGTACAAACGTCTTCTGGGCTATATTGTCGTTTGAGGCTGTAGCGTCATTATTGTCACGAACATATACGGTAAAACTGTATGAATTCTGTGTACCAGCACTCGGTATGCCGGAAATTGAAAGAGTTGTTACAATCCCCCAATTAGTCTCTACCAAGCCAGTACAACTACTGGCTGTTGTTTGAAGCGGTAGCGGTGGAATGGTTGAGCTAAAAACAAGATTTGTGGGGAGAGGCGTTGCAGTTGCCGCCTCGATGCACCAACTATAGGGCAAAACTCCGCCATCGGCCGCTAATGTTGCGTTATAAGGATCGCCAACTTTTGCAGAAGGCAACTCATTATTCAAAATCTTCAGCGGTGCACCCTGGCAGCCGATCTTGCTGCGCAGTTCATCCAGAGTGACCCAGCGGATTATATCGCCATTCGTAGCACTAGCGTCGAGTGTTTTTGCCTCCGTAATACCGACGGAAGTAGTTATTATCGAGCCACTTAGAGTACTTTTGAAGGCGGTATTATCAGCGCGGCTTGACAAGGCAAAAGCCACATTGCTTATTGAGCCAGAGTTGGTAATGAGGGTTAGGAAAGTAGAGCGCCGACCACAGATAGTATCTTTAGTGGGGGAAGCAGCCGGGGACAGATTGCCGTCATACAAGTATATAAAGTCTTGATTCCAGGCATCCTGATAGGATTTTGCAACTTGCTTAAAGCCCGTTTCTGTCGCTCCTGTATTAGGGAGCATATTTCTCGAAGAAGCCCAACTAACAATGGCTTGAAGGTCGGCATCCATAATATCTTTGGTTTCCCGTACCTTGACAAAAGTAGTCAGGGGCCCGATCAGGTTTGCCCCGAGACCGACCAGCATACCGATGATCACCAGTACGATGGAGAGTTCGATGAGGGTGAAGCCTCTATGGTTGTCGTACGTTCGCATGGAGATTTAATACCACAATAAGCGAGATAAACAAAGGGAGCTATTGGGAAAAGAGTGGGACAAGAAGGACGTTGTTTGTTATTTTTGGGACAAGAGGGACGTTGTTTGTTATTTTGATATTTCAAGCAAAATGCTTTTTAATAGTTCTGGATCCGCCTTTAGTGCCTTCTCGCCGCGCCTTGATGCCAGGCTGACACCACTTGCTTTAAGGTGTAGGAGTGAACCGACCTCTTTTCCTGTGTAACCAAGTTCAAATATTGCCATTTGGCATATTATTCCGCGAGCAGTCGCCGGAAATCGGCTTTTACTGGGTCTTCTCACGGAATCAGAATCGAGATTCATTACGTTGGAGACAATATTCAAGAGTTTCTCAAGAGTTATGGCGCTTTTCATCTTATCACGCAGATCGGAATCCAATTTCATACTATCAACGAAATCGCCACACCCCAGAATCCGCTCATCGTAGCTTTCATATTCGTTGGCAGGTCGTTCTCCCTGACTGCGTTTAAGGCCACCACCGACAAGATCATCACGATTGCCAGCCGAAATTCCATCAGAGATAAATTGACGATAATTCAATCGTGCTTGACCGGTAGTAGCACCAAAGCGCTCAAGGATGGCAGTCGTATTCTGTGTTTCAATCGTTATTTTGCCCATCAGCACGGCATGCCCAGTCCATTTATAATTATCAAGTTCATCCAGGTTTGCGACCATTCCTGCTCGCAGCGGATTCAGGTGAATGTATCTGACTAGCTCAAGCAGATAAGGTTCCTCTTCGCAGACTATTGATTTGTACCGATTTTGGAATAAATGGCCGGAGCGTTTGTTACGTCGGTTAAATGATAGTGCATATCCGGTAAGGAGCCTGCGCATGAAGTATGACAGGGGGGTGGATTTTGGCATTAATAACAGGTGAAAATGATTGGATAAAAGCGCCCAAGCATAACACTGAATGCCTGTTTCAGAGAGAAGTTTGGAGAAGCGGTCGATAAATAGCTGCCTGTCGTTATCGTCATTGAAAATATCGCGACGTTCAATCCCGCGTACGATAACGTGCTGGAGGAGACCGGATATGTCAAGTCTTGCTAAACGTGGCATGACTGGACAGTATCAATAAGGAGAAGATGAGTCAATAGCAAAAGAGCAAACAACGTCCCTCTTTGTCCTCTCTTTGGTTCTCTTTGGTTCTAGATAACAGCGTCACTCTTTGACTCAAACAAAAGGAGGAGCTTTTTCAAGCCACCCCCTTTGTGAAAAACATATATCAAGCGAATTAGAATGGTTTGTCGAATGCCCAAATAGCGGCTACACTATTTGCTGTAACCGTCCACAGCGTGCTACCAGTGGGTAAGGTAGGTATTGTTACAGCAACGCCACCAGTAACATAGCCATCTGCCCTACCTCCTACTGCCGAAGGAGTAACGGCAGCAACATTATATCCTACTTTTGTCGTAGATCTAAAGTTACCTACTCCGTCACCTGCGGCACCATCAAGATTAGTATCAACAGCCTTGAACAACTCCAATTCATCTGTGGTAAGTACTGTAGCTGCTGCACAGTCTACCGTCTTACAAATAACCATAACATTTACCGGTTGACCTCCCACAGCGGTTGCGTTACCCAAATAGAACCAGAAGGCATTACCGCCAATTAGTATTGGATTCGCTGGAATATTGGACATATTAGCAGTTTCCATATCCACTATCGCGGTTTGTGCACTGGTTTCTGTATCGCCAATGAGACCGTTTCTGCCACTATCTCCAGGGAAATTACCAGTACGATCCTGATAGGCGATTACCGCAATTTTCCAGGCATTCGCCGTGGCGACGAGTTGTTTTGCTCTTGCATTTAGAATCAAATCTTGGCCCTTGATAATAGCAGCGATAATAATACCGATGATCACCAGCACAATTGCCATTTCAATCAGCGAGAAGCCTTTGCTGTTTCTGAGTTTTGCCATGATACCAGGTTTTTTCAGTGCGTCCATGGGTTCCATTTTCAGCTCCTTTTTATGTTTGAAATAGCATTAAAATTGAGGATTTCTTACGTCTATACTATGTAAATGTTTGTCAGTCAAGAAAATATAAATAATATAGGTACTTGAGTGTAATTTTTACTCCTCCAGATGCAGTAACTTCGCTTTGACCTCTCTTTTTAGCGCCGGGCTTGCACTCGGCAACGCCATTATCTGCCGGTAGGTCCTGACCGCCTCCCCTTTGTTCCCCTTGCGCTCATACACCCGGGCCATCCCTTGCAGGGCCAGCGGATCGCTGTCATCGGCCAACGGGCGGTAGGTAACCTGTGCATCGTCCAACTTACCGGTGCGCTCCTGCAGGATGCCGAGATTGATAATCAGGCTTCTGTTGCCGGGATCGGCGATTGCAGCCTCTGAAAAGAGCCGCAGTGCTTCCTGGCTCTCCCCCTTTGATGAATACGCTATTGCCGCATTTATCATCGCCGGCACATAATCCGGTCTCTTCTGCAGTGCTCGCTTTGCCTCTTTGGCTCCGTCATCAAACATACCGAGGTTGTTGAGAGCGGCAGCGGCATTGTTCATGATGACAAAATTGTCAGGATCGATCTTCTGCGCCTTGCGATAGTTGGCGAGCGCCAGACGCCAATCGGAAGCCTGTTCGGCTGAGCGGGCTGCATAGAGGAGCGCGTCCCGTTTTCCTGACTCTAATTTGCCAATTGGCGTCGACCCGGCGGCGGTCGGAGCCGGTATTGTTCTCTGTATCGGCGGAACTGCTGCCAGCCTCGGGACAGCAGCGGTTCGTGCGGATGGCTGGTGTCTTACCTGTTTCTTTTTTGCAGTTTTCTTCACTGGCGCAGAAATAACCGGTTTTTCTGGTTCTACTACCTGTGGCGCTGCTGGTGGTACTGCTGCCGCCTGAGGCAGCGGGAGTATCGGTACGACGGTTGCTGGCGGCCTGGCAGGCGTCACGACGGGAGCCGGCTTTTTTGCCAGCAGCGTGGTCAACCGCCCGAATTGAGTCATGGCGAGCACTCCGACGGTAACAGAAGCCACTGAAAGTGCCGCTACGAGTACATATCGGTTTTTAATGATAGGGACTTTAGCTGTAATATCATGGGCACGGCTGAGGGTAGGAGGAATATCCTTCCCGCCGGATGGTGAGGAACTGTTTTTCTTCGACAGAAGATCCGCCAGAAGACTCATGTTGTGTACCGATACGTGATCATTTAATTCCCTGATTCACTTCAGTTTAGGGCGGTACAAGCTGGTTGATTCTTTGTACAGGTGCAGCAGGGTCTGCGGGTCGGGCTGCCCAGTGGCTATAAGGCCCCTTACATTTTGGAACGATTTGAGTGCCCGTTCCGTTTTCTGATCAAAGGCACCACTTTTACCGCCGGATGTTCCTGCATGAGCGAGCAGCTTCTGCAGCGCCACTATCTCACTGCCCCGTGTTCCGAGGGTAATCTGCGGCGGGATCATGTTGTGGTTTTTCCAGAGAATGAGGGCCTTTCCGTGCCAGATACCCTCAAGCTCTTTACGGGATAGTGTGGTGGCTGCGCCAGTAGAAGCAGACACGGTAAAGACAGTGCCGGAAGCCTTGGTAAGCGCGGTGTAGATCTCTTTACCGGCCGGGGAAATCCCTTTGACAATTATGGCAGGGTAGCCGAGGTAGAGCAGTCGATCAAGGGTCCCGTAAAAGTAAAAAAGCTGCATCCCTTTGGCGGCGGCCATCTCTTCGAGGAATTTCTCCGGGAGAATATCTGCTTTGTCAAGTTTTGCCGCCGGAGCAAGGCGCCACACCTGTGCCAGGGCATTGAAAGAGCTAGCGGCCGATTGCAGCGAATCTTCTGCAGACAGCTCAATTGTTTTTTTTACCGGAGGTGGAGACACTGCCGGTGCAACTGCCGGTTTAACAGCAACATGCGAACTACTGGTAATCGCCATGCGGGCCGAGGAGATTCGCGCGGCCACCGGCTTGGGTTGCGCAATTTCGGTGGTAACGACTCCCGGCGTGAACAGAGGAATAAGGCCAAAGAAATAGATGGCACCTCCCGTTGCTGCGGCAAGGGCCAGGCATGCTGCAAATATGAAGCTTTTGCTGCGCAGAGCCGATGTTCCTGTGCCGGGAACTGTAGCTGCAGCCACACTTTTTTGACGCTGCTCTCTAGCTGCGGTCGACTTGGGCGAGCTGTTTGAGGCGAGCGGCTCCATGACATCTGCGGCCCCCTTGTGCACATGCGTGTCAAAGACCTCTTTGCTGCCATCAAGAAAGGCGGACATAAGTCCCCGCGAGGCGAGCAGATTGATCGTGCGGGGGATTCCACCGGAGAGGCTATAAATGAGATCTTTCGCCTTCTGGTTAAACAGCAGTGAGCTGTTGCCCCCTTTGATCAGCCTGGTGTTGATATAATCCGACGTCTCTGCCTCGGTAAGCGGCTTTAGCTGGACGCGCACGGTAATACGCTGGTTAAGCTGGCGGAGTGGTTCACTGAGCAGCTTGGTGCGCAGTTCCGGTTGCCCGATCAAAATTATCTGGAGCAGTTTCTCTTTTTCCGTCTCAAGGTTGGAGAGCAGGCGGAGCTCTTCCAGAGTAGCGCCGGGGAGCTCCTGGGCCTCGTCAACGATAATGGCAACCCGTTTGTCGTTAGCCGCGTGGGTAAGGAGAAAACCTCGGAAGGCTTTCAACATGTCATTTTTGCTCGGACTGAGCGGGATTTTGAAATCATCCAGAATAGCACGGAAAAATTCGTCCGGTGAGAGGCGCGGAGTCATGATCAGGGCAATTTCGGCGCGATCTTTCCATTTTTCAGTGAAAAGCCTGATGATGGTCGTCTTGCCGGTGCCAGGTTCGCCGGTCAGGATGCAGAACCCCTCCTTCTGCGTAACGCAGTATTCGATGGAGAGCAGTGCCGTGGCATGGGCGGGAGAATTATAAAAATAAGCGGTATCCGGCGTAAGGCGGAACGGGTCATCGTTGAGATTAAAAAAAGAAAGATAATCCGTTGACATACGTTGTCAGAACCTCCTATGACTTCCCGACTTTGGAGACAAGATCGTAAATTGGGAGCAGCAATCCCATGATGATAATAGCAAACATTCCGCCGATTACTGTCATGACGATCGGTTCGATGATCTTGCCCAGGTTCTCGGTGGCATCGTCCAGTTTTTTCGTGTAGTACTTAGCCAGAAAATCTAACTGTTTGTCAAGGGTTCCGCTCGTTTCGCCGATGCGAATCTTGCTGATGACGAGCGGGGGGAGGATCTTTTCCTGTTCGAGCGATTCGGAAATCGGGTTGCCGTTGAGAACGCTTTCCTTGGCTTTGAGGATATGAACACGGAAATATTCGTTCCCCATCGCCGGCACGATCAGATCAAAGAGCCTTCTCATCGGGATTCCTGCCGAGATCAGCATTCTGAACTGTTCAGCAAACGTAGCCAGCAGCTTGTTGAAAATGATGACCTCCAGCAAGGGGATCCGTATCAGCGTCCGGTCACGCAGGTACCGGATTGCGGGGACTTTGTCCGCGAGCGAGAAGGCCAGCGGTATCACGATACACACAGCCGGGATAAGTTTCCAGTGCGCCTGAAACATGCTGCTGGAGTTTATCAGCAGCAGCGTCAGGGCAGGAAGCTTGACCCCCATCCCTTTCAGCGTTCCGGTCATACTCGGAATAACAAACAGCATCCAGAACACAAGGGCACCGATGGTTGCGATGAAGGCAAATGTTGGATACATCAGGGCTTTCTTGATCGCCCCCTTCAGATTTTCCATCCTCTGCAGATGTTCCGTCGCCTCACGTAAACTCTCATCGAGACGCCCGGTCTCTTCCCCAACGGCAACCAGCGTCTTGATGATCTCCGGAAAGAGCTTCCCCTGGGCCTCCAGGGCCGATGACACCGTGCTGCCGCTCTCAAGCCGCTGCTGGATATCCCTCAGGATCGGTTTAAAAGAAATATTGGCTGTTGATGAGATTATATCGTCCAGGCAGATGATGATCGGCACGCCGGCTTTCAGCATGATTGAAAAATTACCGGTGAATTCGATGATGTCGGCACGTTTGATCTGCGACTCCAGAACGGATCTTTTGATGAGGGCAAGCTGGCCGGCGGTCTCCTTGATCGAAATGATATAAAACCCTTTGGCGCCCAAATCCCGGGATGCGGTCTCAGCGGTTTCGGAGGCGATACTTCCCTTGATGACTTTTCCGGAGTAGTCGGTGGCCTGGTAGGAGTATATTTTCATCCCACCACCCTTTGAACCTCTTGAAGGGTGGTATGACCGGCGATAACCTGATTGAGACCTTCCGTGAACAGCGGCACCATCCCTCCCCGCTGCGCCGCCTGAAAGATCGCTTCCATGGAGGCGCCGGCGTAGATAAGCTCCTGAAGTTCAGTATTCATGACCATGATCTCGGCGATGGAGCTCCGGCCGGCATAGCCGCCGTTACCGCATCTGCTGCAGCCGGTGCCGCGCCAGGCTCTGGTGGCTTCCATTCCCGCGTTGTGGAAAACTTTCCGTTCCTTTTCGGTGAGTTCGTACTCCTCCTTGCAGTAGTGGCAGATCTTGCGCACCAAACGCTGAGCCAGGACCGCCAACAGGGTCGAGGAGAGCAGCAGCTTGTCCATTCCGAGTTCCAGCAGGCGGGGGATCGAGGCGACGGCATTAGTCGCATGGAGAGTGGAAAGGAGCAGATGGCCGGTTATGGAGCCGCGGATGGCGATCTGGGCCGTTTCCTTGTCCCGGATCTCGCCAAGCAGCATGACGTCCGGATCCTGACGCATGAAGGTTCTGGCGGAGGAAGCAAAGGTATAGCCGGATTTTTCGTTAACCTCGGTCTGGCGGACAAAGTTCAGATGATATTCGACCGGATCCTCAATAGTGATAACATTTTTCTCCAGAAGATCGATCTCTCGAAGGCAGGAGTACAAGGTCGTCGTCTTGCCGCTCCCGGTCGGTCCGGTGATCAGTAAGATGCCATGCGACTTGTTGAAAAGGTCCCGCAATGAGTCGACCAGCCCTTCGTTGATCCCCAGAGTGGAAATATGCTTGAGGGCACCATTGGTGGAAAGAACCCTCATGACGATATTCTCGCCGTAGATGGAAGGTGCCGTAGAAATACGCAGGTCGTATTTCTTTTTCAGAAACGCCAGCGTAAAAGCCCCGTCCTGGGGAAGCCGCTGTTCGGTGATATCAAGCTCCGCCATGATCTTGAGGCGCGAGGCGAGTAACGTATGGATGATTTTGGGGAGACAGTGCCCGTATGTAAGGACGCCGTCAATGCGGTAAAAGACGTGCAGCACCTCATCCGATGGCGTCATATGGATATCCGACGCCATTTTCAGAATGCCGTCCATAAGGAGTAGTTCGGTCAGTTCCGGTACGATGGCACCCGGTATGGCCTCGCCATTCTTGAGCGTCGCGGCAAACTCCTCCAGCCGCTGCTGCACGGAGTTTTTTGAGAAGAAATACGCCCGCTCAAAAATATCACCGTATGCCTCCTGATCGACGAGATACACCTTTGGCGGTTTCCCGGTCAGGCGGAGCACATTGTCAACGGCCACTACGTTACTGGGAGTCATGATTCCGATGGAGAGGATGCCATCTTCGAAATCCAGAGGGATGTAGCCGTTTTTTTGCGCAGTTTCTTTGGGAATGAGGCGGAGAGCCTGATCTGACAAGGTAAACGTATGGAGATCGAGATATTCGAGGCCGGACTGCAGAGCGATTGTCTGGGCAAACTCCTGGGACGTCAGGAAACCGAGCGATATGAGTGTTTCACCCAGAATGGTGCCGGTCACCCGCTGCTGGATGAGGGCGATTCTAAGCTGTTTCTCACTGATCTTCCCGCTTTCGACGAGAAGGTCACCCAGGTTTTTGAGAGCAAGTAACACGCGGTTCACCTGCCTTGATGTCGACGTGCTTCAGTCATTATCAACAATGTGAGGTTGCAGCAGCAGTACCAACTCCGACCGCGATTCAAGAGTGCTTATTCTGGTAAAGAGTTTGCCGAGATAAGGCAAGTCACCGAGAATCGGGACTTTTTCTTCAGTTGACGAATTGCTCTTTGAAATCAGTCCGCCGATTATGACCATCTGGCCGTCACGCATCTTGACCGTAGTGGTCATCTCCCGCAGTGCCACGGTCGGGATCGTGATAGTCACCTGATTGCCGGCAGTACCGAACGTCTTATCCTGCAGTCTGAGCAGATCGGACGTTATCGGGGTTATGTTGAGAGAAATGTCGCCCTTCTCAGAGATGAACGGCACGATACCGATGATCATGCCGGAGAGCACGCTGGAGGTTTCCGGTGCAAAACTTATTGAATTCCCCGCAGGTGTCGCGACAGTAGTGGTGGTCACTTTGGAGATGAAGCTGGTGTTCGTGCCGACGGTCAGGATGGAGGGGTGTCCGTTCATGACATTGATCTTCGGATTGGAAAGAGTTTTGATCTCCCCCTGTGTCTTCAGCGCCGTCAAGAGCCCCTGGAAATGAGCCTTTGAAACCCCTACCCGGAATTTTGAGGATCCGACAGCCGTAGCGATGGCGTCACCTATGTCGGTGACTCTGTTCAGAGTGCCGAAACCTGCATTTAACGAACTGTCAACGTAGGCCCAGTCGATGCCGAAATTCATTTCATCTTTCAGGGTGACTTCGAGAATCCGCGCCTCGATCATGACCTGACGGTTGAGAACCTTCCGGACACTGTCCAGATAACGCTCGATTTTTTCAATATTTTTCCGGGAAGCCGTGACCATAATGGTCCCGGTGAGACGGTTGATGGTGATGCTCTGCTGCGTAGGACCACTGCCGGAACGGGTAACCGGTTTTGCGGTGACATCACCAGGCGTTGCAGAAGGCTGAGCCGCCGGCGTATCTTTTTTGTCAAAAATGCTGTTTAGCGAGGTTTCCAGGGATCCCCAGAAATCCTGCGCTTTGTCGTCGGCTCTGCCGCCTAATTTGACCGATCCGCTCATGCCGGCACCGGAAATGTTGCCGCCGACGTCCATGGTATAGGAGTTTATCAGGGCCGGGTGTCCAAGCTCGAATATCCGGGTCCCGACTGATTCGACTTTGATGACGTTGTTGGTGATGGAGAAAAAACAGTCGGCGCTCGCGACTACCGTTTTCAGAGCCTCCTCGGCGGTTGCATTCCTGAGTGACAACGTCATCGGCAGGTCGAGCGGCACATCCCTGTCGGTCAGGAGATTCAAGCCGCTGGCGTCGGCGATAATATAGAGGACATCTCTGAGCGGGCTGTTTCTGACGACGATGTTAACGATCTTGGTCTTGAACGGTATAATGTCCTCCGGCATCGAAACAAAAGCCGGCGGCTGCAACTCGTTAGCCGGTTCCTTCGGCTCAACTTTCCATTCCGGTGTCCGCGGGACTCCCTCCTTGATGAGGCGTTCATCGCCCTTTGTGTTATGGCTGTTTGTCGCACAGGCCGATAGTGCCAGCGCGACGAGAATCGGGAGTACCCGTCTCATAATAACGGTCGCCATGCTTCTCATTCTATGGTCAACCATATATTCTTCCCGGCTTTGCGCATCAGCACTCTGTTTTCCTCGATTTTCACTATTTTGCCCCCGCCAAGCTCCGATCCTTCCGTCACAACCCTGTTGCCGACTATAGCCGTTCTCGTCGCGCCGTCATAAGATATCATGGAAACAACCGGGAGGCTACCCAAAGAAAGCGGCGGGACAGGCTTGACACTTTTGGTTGCGGCAGGGAGCGCAACGGCCGGTCCGGTCGGTTTTTCCCCGAGTACTGTCTCCGGTTTTACGTGCGGCGCTGTTACCGGACATACCAGCCCGGAAAAAACAACCGGGGGCTGCGGGAGTGACATATCCACCGGCTGACTTGTGAATTTAGCCACCTCAGCTTCGACAGGGGTAATCGCCGGTGCGGGTATCTTTCTGAGATAGAGCCCTGACGGAATGGCGATGGCCAGAAACAGTATCAACAACATGGTTGGAATTGTATTGCGTGCGGTCATGGCTTTACCTTGTCGCTGGTAATGATTTTGCCGGTTATTTTGTATGTCACCCCACCCAAGCCCTTGTCAGACTGCGTAACGGCGACAGCACTGACCGGAGTCATCGGAAATGCGCTCCCATGAAGGCTGCTTACCGTATTGAGCAGGGTGTTGTACTCCGGGTTGTTGAAGGTGAGCGTGAATTGCAGCGAAGCCTCACCACCTTTTTTCTCAAGGGCTGCCATAGTGATATCATCCGCGTTGAGGCGGGATTTGAGCTCATCAAACTTCCGGTACAGAACCATCTCCGGAGAGCTTTTGTTGGCATCCTGATCAAGGTGCGATTTGATTGCCGCCAGAGTCTGACGCCGGTTTGCGATGGACGCCTTGACCCGGGTGAGGCCCTCCTGCGCGCGGGTGACCTCCATCAAGGTCTTTTCCAGTATGCTGCGACTTCTCATCTGGCTCACAAGGAAAATGCCCACCGCAAGCAGCAGAGCGGCCGCTATGTAAAATAAACGGGCAATGGCCTTCAGGCGGCTTTCGTATCCGTTGCTCATTTGACTGGTTTACCTCCGCTGTTGTAGCGGGCCTGGATGCTGAACGTTTTCTGGCGAATATCAATAGTGCTGGAGACCACCGAATATCCGGGCAGCTTCGCGATTTTGGCAACAAGGCTCTCGTACAACGCCTGGGTATCACTGTATATTGAAGCGTTTATGACTCCCTGTAGCTGAACATCGAGGCCGTTAGCGCCGCTCTGAACGGTTGCCCCCTTGATCACATACTCCTCTGAGACAGGAAGTGCCAAGGCTGCCAGCGCTGCCGCCGGATTTAACGAAATAGTATGCTTGTTGACAACATCGAGTGGCTGTTTGAGGCGGCTCACCTCCTCATCAAGCGTACGGAAGGTTGCCAGCTCGTTTGCCGCCCCGCTTAATTCAATGCGTACCCTGCCGATTTTACTCTTCAGCTCGGAAATGGTCATTAATTCCTTCACCAGATAGCCGCCAAGCAAAAGGACTAAAGCAAATATGAGTTTCGCAGTTACCGAGAGAAGCTTCTTGTGTTTGCAAAAGGCTGCATAGTCTGACGGCAGGATGTTCCCGATGCGAGGTGACTTCACCGAATGCAGGGCGGCCGCAATCGGAGCCAGATACTCCTGTATCATATAGGGAGGGAGATCCCGCAGTTGAGGAAGCAACATAGACCGCAAGGGGACGGAGACAAGAGAAGAAAGGTCCTCGGACAATTCATCCATGTTGAGTATGGTCGCTTCAAATGGGCGGACCCGCAGCGTCTGCAGACAGTAGTCGACAGTCATATTGATATTCTGTGCATCTTCAGAAAGCATGACGCTGGAGAGCGAGGGTATTTTTCTGATAAATGCCAGTTCGTTGTTTTCGCATACGAGAAGCAGCTTCTCTCCCGGCAGGGTTGCCATACATATGCGCGCCTGGTCACTGTCGCTGTCGCACGCCGTAAGTGCCAGCCTGAAGATGGCGATGGGGGCCGGGTAACTATGTGAGATAGTGATGCCGTAGCGATTTACAGCCTGGAGCAGCGGGGCAATAAATTCGTCCGGATAGCTGAACGCTGCAATTTTACTATACAGCTTTGACTCTATCGTTGACTCTCCGATGGTGCAGTGAAAAATGCTGAACGATGTTAAATCGGGATGAGCATTCTGGACCTCGCTCCGGACGAGTTTGCCATAGAGTTTTTCAGCAGAGGGAGGAAGGTGTATGATGTCCTGATAGAAAAAAGGGGGATTGCAGCAGACAACACAGGTTTTCTCCCTGCACTCTGCGAGATAGCCGTCTAATTCGTCAAGCGGAAACGATTTGGCATCCGTGACCAGGCCCGAATCACCGGTAATCCGCACTTTGGTGGCCTGGATTACTGCCCCGTCGAAGTAAAAAGAGAGAATATCGTTCATTGCATGCTCATCGGTGAAATACCTTTATACTTTAAATCGCTGGTTTTTTACACTATATGGCATCTATGCCCGTTCCAGCCCTGCGAACCGCAGCAATAGTTTTTTCGGCCCGACCGAGTTAAACCAGACCACCACTTTCTGCCCCTCGTCTTCTCCTTCGATTTTCCTGATAGTGCCGACGCCGAACTTGCCGTGGCGCACTTTCATGCCGATAGAGATGCCATCCTGCTCTTCGGATGGTTCCGGGATCGTTTCGATATCATCGGAATAAGAAACGGCAGAAGCAAGGTTGTGGGAGGCGGCCTCCATAGGGGCGACCCGCAGGATCGCCCGATCCGCAGGCTGACTATGCCTGAAATCCGGGCGAGGCGCCGCCTCACCCCTGCGATAATTATTACCACCCCCCGAATCATCCAGTAATTCAGCAGGAATATCCTTTAAAAACCGTGAGACCTGGTTATGCTGCTCCTGGCCAAACAGGTATCTCCGGCGGGCATTCAGCAGATAGAGCCGCTCGCGCGCCCGGGTCATGCCGACGTAGCAGAGTCGCCGTTCCTCCTCCATGCCGTCCAGGTCATCGAGGGAACGGACATGAGGAAAGAGCCGCTCCTCCATGCCGACCATGAAGACGGCTTTGAACTCAAGCCCCTTGGCGGCGTGCAGCGTCATAAGGGTTACCGATGGCTGGCCGACCTCCCCCTGCTCAAGATCGGAAACCAGTGAAACCTGTTCGAGAAATTCGGACAGCCCCGACTCGGGGTTCTTCTCGCTGAATTCTTCAATCGCGGCCAGAAGTTGTTCAAGGTTCTCCAGCCGTTCGGCAGCGTCCTCGTCGCGACTGTTTTTCAGCCGGTCCAGATAGCCGCTCCCCTGCATGACCGACCGGGTCAGTTCCGCAAGGCTGCTGCTGGCGGCGGCAGTGCGAAAACCGTCCAGCAGTGCCACAAAGGCAGCGATTTTGCCGCGCGGCGAAGCGCTTAACAGTCCATCACGGGTGGCATCCTGCAGAGCGTCAAAAAAAGTGCCTCCCCGCTGGAAAGCCTGGAGTGAAATCTTATCCACCGTTGTATTGCCGATGCCGCGCGCCGGGACATTGATGATCCGTTTGAGTGACACCTCATCGGCCGGATTATCCAGCACCCGAAGATAGGCGAGAATGTCCTTGACCTCCAGACGGGAGTAGAAACGGACGCCGCCAACGATATGGTAGGGGAGCGCACTTCCGACAAGCGCCTCCTCAATCAGCCGCGACTGGGCATTGGTGCGATAGAAAACAGCAATCTCATCCAGAGGGTTCCCGCCGTTTCTCAGCTGACCGATCTCGCGACTGACAAAAGCAGCTTCTTCGCGGTCTGACTCAACCCGCTCATAGCGAATCTTCTCGCCAGCCGGATTTTCGGTCCACAATGTTTTGCCCTTGCGGCCGAAGTTCTGTTTGACGACCGCACCGGCCGCGGCCAGGATGGTGGAGGTGGAACGGTAGTTCTGCTCCAGACGGATGATTTTGACCCTGGGAAAGTCCTTTTCGAATTCAAGAATGTTGCGGATGTCGGCTCCGCGCCAGGAGTATATCGACTGGTCGTCGTCCCCGACGACGCAGAGGTTTTTACGTTCTCCCGCCAGCAGGCGGATCAGATCGTACTGCACCGGGTTGGTATCCTGGTATTCGTCCACCAGCAACCACTGAAACCGCTCCTGGTACTCTCTGCAGACGTCAGGAAAACGCTTCAGAAGCCGCACGACCTGAATCATCATGTCTCCGAAGTCGAGGGCGTTGCATTTTTTGAGGCGTTCCTGATAAGCGGCGTAGATTTCAACGACCTTCCGGGTGTAGACATCACCGGGAGGAACGGAGCCGATATCCTCCGGAAAGAGGCCGCGGTTTTTGAAGTCATCGATCCGCCCGGAGACCGCTTTAACCGCAAAACGCTTTTCATCCAGATCCATCCCGGCGATGACATCCTTCAGCAGGCGGTCGCTGTCGCGGTCGTCATAAATTGCAAAAGATGATTGAAAACCGAGCTGGTGAATATCGCGGCGGAGGATACGGCCGCAGGCGGCGTGAAAGGTTGATATCTGCGGGACATCGCCACCGCCAAGCAGCTTGGCGACACGCTCGGCCATCTCCTTTGCCGCTTTGTTGGTGAAGGTCACCGCCAGAATATTCCAGGGGCGCACGCCCCGTTCACGGATCAGGTAGGCGATCCGGTTGGTGATGACGCGGGTTTTGCCCGAACCGGCGCCGGCCAGAATAAGCATCGGTCCCTCGCCGTGCAGCACGGCTTCTTTCTGGGGGGGGTTGAGATTGGTGAGAAGATTCATCATGAAGTTGTAGCCGCTTGCCTCAATTGCGTCAAGCGGAAAGCGGACGAAATATTCACTCGTCATGCACCTTATGAACAATGACCGAAAAAGTTGCATTCACCGTAACGAGGTTGTACAAAGTGTCACCCGGTGGGCAATTCTATTAAACCTGACCGGATACGGCAGAAGGCGGAGGAATCGATGATCATACATAAAGAGGGATGGGTTCATTCCCTGTTGCGGTCCCTAGCGAAGCGTGCCGAACTGGCCGAAAAGGGGCAGACCATGCTGGAGGATGCCCTGGGGCATGCGTACGAAGGTCTGCTTATCACTGACGCTGACGGGTATATCCTGAAGATCAACAAAGCCTATGCCGTTTTTCTTGAGACAACCATCGACAAGCTGATCGGAAAGCATGTCACCGAGGTGATCGAAAATACCCGTATGCACCTGGTCGCCAAAAGCGGTGTTGCCGAGATTGCCCAGCTACAGAAGATCAAGGGGCATGAGATGATCTGCAGCCGGATACCGATTTTTGAAAACGGCAAAGTGGTGGCGGTGCTCGGCAAAGTGATGTTTCAGAATATTGAGGACCTCTTCTCCATTACCGAGAACTTCAAGAAGCTCAAGAGCGAGCTGGAGTTCTACAAAAGCGAGCTCAGCAATCATCTGAGCGCCAAATATTCCTTCAACCATATTGTCGGTATCAGCAAAGAGCTGGAATGGGTCAAAGAGCTCGGCCGAAAGGTCGCAAAAAGCACTACAACCGTGCTGCTGAAGGGGGAAAGCGGCACTGGCAAGGAGCTCTTTGCCCACTCGATCCATAACGAAAGTGCCCGAAAACTTGGCCCTTTTATTAAAGTCAACTGTGCCGCCATTCCGGAGACCCTCTTTGAATCAGAGCTGTTCGGCTATCGGGAGGGTGCCTTTACCGGAGCGCAGAAAAAGGGGAAAAAGGGGAAGTTTGCCCTGGCCGACAAGGGAACGATCTTTCTGGATGAAATCAGTGAGCTCCCTCTGACAATGCAGGTCAAGCTGCTGCGGGTGCTGCAGGAAAAGGAGATCGAACCGGTCGGCGCCGAGGCGTCGGAAGCGGTTGATGTCCGCATAATTGCCGCATCCAATCATGATTTGGAAACATTGGTCAAGAGCGGCATGTTCCGTCATGATCTGTACTATCGCCTCAATGTGGTAATGCTCGATATCCCGCCGCTCCGGAGTCGCCGGGATGACATTCCGCTGCTGATTCAGTTCCACCTCCGCCAACTGGAACGGGAGACCGGAATTCCGGTTGAAGGGGTCGAACCGGATGTCGCGGAGATACTAAAGGAATATGACTGGCCAGGCAATGTGCGTGAACTGCGTAATGTCCTTGAGCAGGCTCTCTATGTAAAAGTCGGCCCGACTATTTCTCGCAATGATATCCCCGGAGCGGTGGTCAAAGGCATTGGCACTTCGTCATCACAGGAAAACAGGCGCAGTCTGAAGTTTATCACCCGCCTGGCTGAAGAGGAGGCGATCCGGACCGCCATCCGTGAGGAAAAAGGGGATAAGCAGGCTGCGGCGGCTAAGCTCGGCATCAGCAAATCATCCTTGTACGCAAAGGCTAATCTGTACGATATCGGTGTGTGATATTCATGTAACACCAATTTTAAATGACAGGAGGCAGGCATGGCGATCACTCTGGATTTCAGCGGTAAGGTGGTAGTTGTCATCGGCGGTACGAGCGGAATTAATCGGGGGATAGCGGAGCTGTTCGCTGCCCATGGTGCAAAGGTGGCTGTTGCCAGTCGAAAACAGGAAAAGGTGGATGATACGGTAAAACGGCTCCAACAGCTCGGAGTGGATGCCATGGGGTTTGTTGCGGACGTTCGCGAGCTTGAAGCGCTGGAAGCGGGCTTGCAGCTGGTGCATGGACGGTTCGGGGCTTTTGATGTTGTCGTGTCAGGTGCCGCCGGAAATTTCCCTGCCCTTGCCAATGACCTGAGCGGGAATGCCTTCAAGTCGGTGGTCGATATTGATCTGCGCGGCACCTTTCATGTGATGAAGGCTGTGTACCCGCTCCTCAGGAAACCGGGGGCGAGCGTGATCAATATCTCCGCTCCGCAGGCCTTCATTCCGATGAAAGCGCAGGTTCACGTCTGCGCCGCCAAAGCGGGTGTCGACATGGTCACACGGACGCTGGCGCTTGAGTGGGGGGCTGTCGGGGTCCGTGTCAACTCGGTAGTGCCCGGTCCGATAGACGGTACCGAGGGAATGGCCCGTCTTGCCCCTGATAAAAATATCAGAAAAATGGTCGCACGGAGTGTGCCGCTCGGAAGACTTGGCACCCCTGAGGACGTCGGACACGCCTGCCTGTTTCTGGCTTCCGCACTCGGGAGCTTCATCACCGGAACGATATTACCGGTAGATGGCGGCTGGTCCCAGAACAGCTGCGGCGGTATGAGCGAGTATCTCGGAACCGCCGCCGCCCGCAAACCGGTCAGTTAAGAAAATCCATTCCCAATTCCTGGAATTAATTCCACAATTGTGGAATTAATTCCAGGCCTACCACGATTACCCTTTAAATTAAGACAGTTAAAATAGCTTTGCCTCCTCCGCGCCAAGGATATCGAGTCACCGAACGGAGATTTATTCCAGTTTCTTGGAATATTCGGATGTGGGAGCGCGTCTAATTACCCTGTTATTTTTAGCATACACAGTTATAATATAATAAAAACAGCATCTTAAAAACATAATTGTGAATCCACTCAATCGCGGCACGACAATTGCTAAATATTTTTAGAAATCTGTTTTATTTGGAGTGGCCATGAGTATCAAAGACATTCTTCTGCACCTGGACAGCTCTTCAGCCTGTGAACAGAGGATTGATGCCGCCCTGGCATTGGCTCAGGGTCTAGGCGCACGGGTGATGGGACTTTCCCTTGTGACGTTTGATTACTATCAGCCGCATTATCTGCATACCGAAGAGAGCGTTGCGGCAGTCGGAGCGCTACTGTCGACAAAAGCAGCGGCAGCTGGCATTGAGGCGCGGCACCGGTGCATCGAGTCACGCGTGGTAGGAGTGGGGGTGCGAGAACTGCTTGTCAGCGCAGCGCACTGCAGCGATCTGGTTGTTGTTGGCCAGGAATCGCACCGTACCGCACGCGCCGACGGCTTCATCGAGCATCTGGTGGCGGGTGGCGGTCGACCGGTGCTGATCATTCCTGCCGCGGGGACTTTCAATACCGTCGGCACGCACGCACTGGTCGCCTGGAGGAATGGCCGGGAGGCCGCTCGTGCGCTGCATGATGCCGTGCCGATCCTGCAGCGGGCGGAAAAGGTGACGCTGCTGGCCGTCTCCTCAGGGGAAGAGTCAGGTCAGGATCGATGGGAAGAGGTGCTTGACCATCTGCAGAGCCACGGCATCCAGGCCCGCCTGGAGCGGCAGCCGGAAACCTCCGCCTCTCTGGCAGACAGCCTGCTGAATCGGGCGTGCGACGGCGGGTACGATCTGCTGGTGATGGGCGCACATTCCCCCGGATTACGCAGAGGCTCGCGGCTTGGTACGGTTGCCGGTCAGATTCTCCGGGAGATGACCATACCCGTTTTGATGTCACATTAGTACAGGAGCAGAACAGATGATGGACCACATCCTGACAACAAACAATCTATCAAAGGAATTCAAGGGGTTTACTGCCGTTGCTGCAGTAAACCTGCAGATTCAGCGCGGACATATTCATGCCCTGATCGGGCCGAATGGTGCCGGGAAGACCACCGTATTCAACCTTCTTACCAAATTTCTTACGCCGACCTCCGGCAGCATCCATTTCAACGGTGCTGACATCACGAGTGAAAAACCGGCAGACATCGCCCTGCGCGGAATTGTACGCTCATTTCAGATATCAGCGGTCTTTCCGAACCTGACTCCACGGGAGAATGTGCGACTGGCACTGCAGCGCAAACTGGGAATCTCCTACCATTTTTGGAAATCCGACGCCATCCTGCAGCAGCTGGATGGTCAGGCCATGGGACTGCTCGAGGATGTCGGCCTGGCCGATTATGCCGAAGAGATCACCGGCGAACTGGCATACGGGCGCAAGCGGGCATTGGAAATAGCCACCACGCTGGCACTGGATCCCGAGCTGATGCTTCTGGATGAACCGACCCAGGGGATGGGAGTCGAGGATGTCGACAAAATAACCGCTCTGGTGAAAAAAGTATCCGCCAACCGCACAATTTTGATGGTCGAACACAACCTGAAGGTGGTGGCAACGCTGGCGGACCGGATAACCGTGCTGCAGCGGGGAGCCATTCTTGCGGAGGGGCCATACGCGGAGGTTTCGAAGGATCCGCTGGTGCTTGAAGCATATATGGGGAGTGCACATGCCTGAAACAGTACAGAGAGAGATGCTGCGTATAAGCGACCTGCACGCCTATTATGGTGAATCTCACATTCTTCATGGCATCGACCTGACTGTCGGAGAGGGAGAGGTTGTCACCCTGCTGGGGAGAAACGGCGCTGGGCGAACCACGATCCTCAAGTCGATCATCGGCCTCGTTGGACGCCGCAGCGGCTCTATCACAGTCAATGGTGTTGAAACCATCAAGATGGCAACGCACAAAATCGCCCACCTCGGCCTCGGGTACTGCCCGGAGGAGCGGGGTATTTTTTCCAGCCTGACCGTTGAGGAGAATCTGCTGCTGCCACCGGTGGTAAAAGAGGGGGGTATGTCCCTGTCTGAGATTTACGCCATGTTCCCCAATCTGCTTGAGCGGCGGGGCAGCATGGGGACGCGGCTTTCGGGGGGCGAGCAGCAGATGCTCGCGATGGCGCGGATCCTGCGTACCGGGGCAAAACTGCTGCTGCTGGACGAAATCACCGAAGGCCTGGCACCAATCATTGTCCAGACCCTTGGACAGCTTATCGCGCAGTTGAAGGAAAAGGGCTTTACCATCATTCTGGTCGAACAGAATTTCCATTTTGCCGCCGACCTTGCCGATCGGCATTATGTGATCGATCACGGTTCAATAGCTGAAATGATTACACGGAGTGAACTTGGTGCCAGCAGAGAGAAACTTAACCGATACCTGGGCGTGTGACAGGTATACAAACTGAAAGGAGTACACGCATGAAAAATCTGTTTTCAAAAGTAGCACTGTCGGTTGCTGTAGTGGCGATGACAAGTGGCATGGCCGGTGCAGCAGCCAAGGGCATTTCTGACAATGTCGTCAAAATCGGGGTTCTGACCGATATGTCCGGGGTCTATTCCACCCTTGGCGGCAAAGGTACTCAGGTGGGCGTGGAGATGGCGGTCAAGGATTTTGGCGGCACGGTTCTCGGTAAACCGATTCAGGTCATCGGCGCTGATCATCAAAACAAGGCCGACATCGCCTCAGCGAAGGCTCGCGAGTGGTTTGACAATGAAAAAGTCGATATGATCACCGGCTTACTGAACTCCGGCTGTGCGCTGGCGGTGCAGAAACTCGGCGGAGAAAAGAAACGGATCACGATGAACACCGGCGCAGCCAGTACCGAACTGACCAATAAGGCGTGTACCCCGTATAGCATCCATTATGTCTATGATACCTACGCACTCGGCAAGGTTACCGGACAGGCCGTTGTTCAGAACGGCGGCAAGAGCTGGTTCTTCTTAACCGCCGACTACGCCTTTGGTCATTCTCTGGAAGAGAATACCACCAAATTCGTCAAAGCGGGGGGGGGCAAGATACTCGGATCAGTACGTCACCCACTCTCCACAGCAGATTTTTCATCCTATCTGCTTCAGGCTCAATCATCCGGCGCGCAGATAATCGGCCTGGCCAATGCCGGCGGTGATACCACCAACGCAATCAAACAGGCACGGGAGTTCGGCATTGACAAAAAAGGGCAGACACTGGTCGGGTTACTGATCTTTGATACCGACATAAAAAGCCTCGGCCTGAAAGTCGCCCAGGGCATGCAGTTCACTTCAGGATTTTACTGGGACCGGGACAAGGCTACCCGCGACTTTGCCAAGCGTTTTTTCGCCATCCACAAGGCGATGCCGACCATGGACCAGGCCGGAGCTTATTCCGCAACGATGAACTACCTTAAAGCGATTAAAGCGGCCGGAACCGATGATCCTGATGAGGTCATGGCGAAGCTCAAGTCGATGGATATCTCCGATTTCTTTGCCGTGAACGGCAAGATAAGGGCTGACGGACGGATGGTGCACGATATGTACCTGATGGAAGTGAAGAAACCTGCTGATTCTAAAGGCGAATGGGATCTGCTCAAGATAGTCAAAACGGTCTCCCCCGCCGAGGCCTTTATGCCGCTCTCCGAGAGCACCTGTTCACAGGTTAAGAAGTAATACCAAGTCGCTATCATTTGATTGCACCCTGGTAGAAGTCAGAATAAGGAGCTGGTCATGGAACTATCATTTCAGACGGTCATGTCGCAGGTTATGCTGGGGCTCAATAACGGCGTCTTCTATGCCATCTTGAGTCTTGGCCTGGCGGTTATTTTCGGCCTCCTGAACATTGTCAACTTCGCTCACGGGGCACTCTATATGCTGGGTGCCTATGTGGCGCTGCTCGGCTTCACGTCGCTCGGGCCACTGATCGGCATGCCGGATTTCCACCTCAATTACTGGGCGGCGCTGATCGTTGCCCCGCTGGTGGTAGGGGCAGTAGGTATCGTGATAGAAAAAACCATGCTTAGCAGGCTGTACAAGTTTGACCACTTGTACGGCCTGCTGCTCACCTTTGGACTCGCCCTCATTATTCAAGGGGTCTTTACCAATTTTTTCAATGTGTCAGGGGACCCCTACGAAGCAAAGCCGGAAATTCTCAATGGCGCGGTCAATCTCGGCTTTATGATGTTTCCGAAATACCGCCTCTGGGTGATTTGTATCTCCCTGGTGGTCTGTTTCGGCACCTGGTTCGTTATTGAACGGACAAAACTCGGTTCGTTCCTTCGTGCCGGCACCGAGAATCCTGAACTGGTAAAAGCGTTCGGCGTCAATGTGCCGCTGATGATAACTCTGACCTACGGCTATGGTGTTGCTCTGGCGGCGTTTGCCGGGGTGTTGGCCGCACCGATCTATTCGGTCAGTCCGGTTATGGGATCGGAGATGATTATCACCGTTTTTGCCGTGGTCGTTATCGGCGGCATGGGTTCGATCATGGGCTCAATCGTTACCGGCCTTCTGCTCGGTATGGTGGAGGGGTTCACCAAGGTTGTCTATGCCCCCGCCTCCAGCACGGTTATCTTCCTCATCATGGTGGTTGTGCTCCTGGTCAAGCCGGCAGGACTGTTCGGCAGGGAGTCCTGAATGAGCAAGATTCTCTGGATAGCTCTTATCGCTCTTGGTCTGGTGGCGCCGTTCATCGTGTATCCGGTGTTCATGATGAAACTGCTCTGCTTTGCACTATTCGCCAGCGCCTTCAACCTGCTGCTCGGCTATACCGGGCTGCTCTCTTTCGGCCATGCCGCTTTTTTTGGCGGCGCCTCGTATATCACCGGCTACCTGGTCAAGACCAGCGGCCTGACCCCTGAACTGGGGGTTCTGGGAGGGACTCTCTTCGCCGCTCTGCTCGGCTATCTGGTCGGCAGTCTGGCGATCCGGCGGCAGGGAATCTACTTTGCCATGGTCACGTTGGCCCTGGCGCAGATTGTCTATTTCATCGCCCTCAAAGCGCCATTCACCGGTGGTGAGGACGGGCTGCAGGGCATCCCGCGCGGCAATCTGTTCGGGATTATAGATCTGGGCCAAACGTATTCTATAGGCGGTAATCCGGTTGCGCTTAACCTCTACTACTTTATTTTTGTCCTCTTCTGTCTCGGCTTCTGGGTCATCTACCGGACGATTAATTCACCTTTCGGTCAGGTCCTGAAGGCGATCCGCGAGAACGAACCACGTGCGGTATCACTCGGCTACAAGGTAGAGCGGTTCAAGCTGATGGCGTTTGTTATTTCGGCGGCACTGGCAGGAATGGCCGGGTCGATGAAGTCGCTGGTATTCCAGCTTGCCTCCTTGACTGACGTCAGTTGGCACACCTCCGGGGAGGTGGTTCTGATGACTCTCCTCGGTGGAGTCGGTACGGTACTCGGTCCACTGGTCGGGGCGTTCACGGTAGTGACACTCCAGTCTGAGCTGAGTTCGGTCGGCTCCTGGATAACCGTTATCATCGGGGTTACTTTCGTGGTCTGCGTCCTGCTCTTCCGGCGGGGCTTTGTCGGGGAGTTGGGCCGATTACTGAAGAAGTCGCTGTAAAAAACAAGGAGATCCCATATGGCAGTCGTCTGCACAACAATTCAAGAAGCATTGGAAGGGATCAGTGACGGTGCCAGCATCATGGCTGGCGGTTTCGGCCTGGTCGGCATTCCCGAAAAACTTATTCAGGGATTGCGGGAGAATGGGGTTCGCAACCTGACGGTCATTTCCAATAACTGCGGCGTCGATGAGTGGGGACTGGGCATTCTCCTTCAGAACAGGCAGATCAGGAAAATGGTCTCCTCGTACGTTGGGGAGAATAAAGAGTTCGAGCGCCAATACCTGGCCGGCGAGCTGGAAGTCGAGCTGGTGCCGCAAGGTACGCTGGCGGAGCGGATCAGGGCCGGAGGAGCCGGTATCCCGGCCTTTTATACCCCGGCCGGAGTCGGTACGCCGATTGCCGACGGGCGCGAAACCAGGATATTCGGCGCTAAAGAGTATCTGCTGGAAACCGGCTTGAGAGCCGATTTTGCCATTGTCAAGGCATGGAAAGGTGATCGTTTCGGCAATCTGGTCTATCGCAAGACCGCCCGCAACTTCAACCCGATGATGGCCGCCGCCGGACGGATTACCATTGCCGAAGTTGAAGAGCTTGTCGAAACCGGCGAGCTTGACCCGGATCAGATTCATACTCCCAGCGTTTACGTGCAGCGCATCATCGCCTGTACAGGGCACGAAAAGCGGATCGAGCGCCGCACCGTTCGGAAATAGAAAACCAGGACAGAGAAGGAGTTACCATGGCATTAACTCGTGAAGAGATGGCTCAAAGGGCCGCTCAGGAGATAGAAGACGGCTATTATGTCAATCTGGGGATCGGTATGCCGACTCTGGTGGCAAACTACATTCCAGCGGGAAAAACGGTAGTGCTCCAGTCAGAGAACGGCCTGCTCGGTATCGGTCCCTATCCGGCCGAGGACGAACTTGATCCCGACCTGATCAACGCCGGCAAGGAAACTATTACCATGATTCCGGGCTCAAGCACCTTCAGCAGCGCCGAATCGTTCGCGATGATTCGGGGCGGGCATATTGATCTGGCTATTCTGGGAGGGATGGAAGCCTCCGCCACCGGCGATCTGGCCAATTGGGTGATTCCCGGCAAAATGGTTAAGGGGATGGGTGGCGCCATGGATCTGGTACACGGAGCCAAGCGAATTGTAGTGTTGATGGAGCATTGCAACAAGCTGGGGGAGTCTAAAATACTTAACAGCTGCACCCTCCCTTTGACCGGCAAGGGGGTGATCAACCGGATCATCACCGACCGCGCCGTACTTGATGTTACCCCTGATGGCTTGTGTCTTGTCGAGACCGCTCCCGGATATTCTCCGGCAGATATTCAGGCCTGTACGGAACCGCAGCTGATTATTCTGTAACGGAGGAACTGGACATGCTCAAAGGGAAAAGTGCACTTATAACCGGCTCTACCAGCGGAATTGGCCTCGGCATCGCCCGTACGCTGGCAGGTCAGGGTTGCAACATTATGATGAATGGTCTTGGCGATCCGGAAAAAATTGAAGCGACTCGTGTGGCGTTGGAAACGGAGTTCGGCATTACCGCCCGATTCCACGGCGCCGATATGACCCGGCCGGACGAAATTTCTTCCCTGGTGGAAACAACGGCGGCAGCGTTCGGCACTGTTGACATTCTGGTGAACAATGCCGGAATCCAGCATACCGCACCGGTCGAGGAGTTTCCCCCAGATCGTTGGGCGGCAATCATTGCCATAAACCTTTCATCCAGTTTTTATACGATCCACCACACGGTTCCACAGATGCGGCGGAGCGGCTGGGGAAGGATCATTAATATCGCCTCGGTGCACGGCCTGGTGGCATCAGCCAATAAAGCGGCGTATGTTGCTGCCAAACATGGACTGATCGGACTGACGAAGGTTGTTGCCCTGGAAACGGCCGGTTCCGGCATCACCAGCAACGCCATCTGTCCCGGCTGGACCCGCACAGAGCTGATCGAGCCTCAGATAGTGGCACGTGCCGAGGCTCTCGGAGTGGATATCGAAGCCGGTGGCCGCAGTATGCTGGCGGAGAAACAGCCGTCGCAGCAGTTTGTCTCAATTGGACAGCTCGGCCAACTGGCCCTGTTTCTCTGCTCACCAGGCGCTGACCAGATCACCGGTACGGCGATACCGATTGATGGCGGGTGGACGGCGCAATGATAATTTGAAGTCTCCAGGCACAAAAAAAGCCCAGCAAATGCCGGGCTTTTTTTGTATAGTGCATGCAGCCGCTGAAAATCAGATCAGGCCGTGGGCAACCATCGCGTTTGCAATCTTGATAAAGCCGCAGATGTTCGCGCCGAGCACATAATTACCAGGTGCGCCATATTCCGCAGCGGTGTCGAAACAGTTATTGTGGATGTTGACCATAATGTCTTCCAGTTTTTTCTCGGTGAAATCAAAGGTCCATGAGTCGCGACCGGCGTTCTGCTGCATTTCGAGAGCTGAAGTAGCAACACCGCCGGCATTGGCTGCTTTACCGGGGCCGTAGGCAATTTTTGCCTCAAGGAAAACCTTGACACCTTCGGGTGTAGTTGGCATGTTGGCGCCTTCACCGACTGCGATGCAGCCGTTTTTAACCAGAGTTGCGGCATCCTTGCCGTTGATCTCGTTCTGGGTGGCTGAAGGCATGGCGACCTGGCAGGGAATTTCCCAGATGTTCCCTTTAGCGATATATTTTGCATGCTTGTGCGTTTTGACATAATCTTCAATGCGGCGACGCTCGATTTCTTTGAGCTGCTTGATCAGGTCGAGATCGAGGCCTTTTTCGTCATAGATCACGCCGTTGGAGTCGGAGCACGCTACGCATTTTCCGCCAAGCTGATGGATCTTTTCGATGGTGTAGATGGCCACGTTGCCGGATCCGGAAACAGTGCAGATTTTGCCGTCAAAAGAATCTTTACGGGCTTTCAGCATCTCGTTAACAAAGAAGGTTGCACCGTAGCCGGTAGCTTCGGTACGGACCAGTGAGCCGCCCCAGGTAAGGCCTTTCCCGGTCAGAACGCCCGGCTCGTAACGGTTAGTGATGCGCTTGTACTGGCCGAACATGTAACCGATCTCACGGCCGCCTACGCCAATATCGCCGGCTGGAACGTCAGTGTGCTCACCAATATGGCGATACAGTTCGGTCATAAAGCTCTGACAGAAACGCATGACTTCGTCATCGGATTTGCCTTTGGGATCGAAATCGGAACCACCTTTACCGCCGCCGATCGGCAGGCCGGTCAGTGAGTTCTTGAAGCACTGTTCAAAACCGAGAAACTTGATGATTCCCAGATAGACTGACGGATGAAAACGCAGGCCGCCTTTGTATGGTCCCAGAGAGCTGTTGAACTCAACGCGGAAGCCGCGGTTGATCTGTACTTTGCCTTTGTCGTCCTGCCATGGAACTCTGAAGATGATCTGGCGCTCCGGCTCACAAATACGCTCGATGATTCTGCGCTCCAGATACTCCGGATGCTTGGCTACAACCGGGCCGAGGGATTCAAGGACTTCAAGAACAGCCTGGTGGAACTCGGTTTCACCGGGGTTACGTTTCAGAACTTCCTGATACATTGTTTCAATTTTTGCGTCTACCTGTGCCATGTAATGCCTCCGACTGAGTAAATTATATGCAGACATGCATAAATAAAATGCAGGTCGCACTCTTGATTGCGCAAAATGTAAGCAAATTTTGCGCCAGAGGAAGCCTGATTGTTAAAATAATAGGCATGCGCCCACGTATTAATCACTTACAACCCAGACACCTCGATTGAGCAGTAAATGCCCGAGGTCTATCCGCTAGAGGTGAGTCGTTTTTATACATAATAGAGTTGTCGTATTGGAAATTGAGTTGGCTTGTCGACTGAGTTCAACTTTTGGGCGTAGACCCGGGGAGATAGCGCTCTCTAACTAGTGTACTCAATGGTGTTACAAAAATACTCAATGCCCTGTGACCACTGCTACAACCTCCTGTTATAGATATGAGGGAGAATTTTATAACTAGCCAATATTCACTGATAAACAGGGCGGCGCATGTCTGCTTTTATAGTATGGCACACTCCCTGCTAATAAGAACATCCGCGCGTACCTGGCGTACATAAAACAGACTTTCTGAAATATATATCAGGTAAAGGTTACCCCACATGAAAAACAACCAGCCACCAGCAAAGCAGGGACTTTACGATCCGCAATTCGAACATGATGCCTGCGGCGTCGGATTTGTTGTAAACATTAAAGGCAAGAAGTCCCATGAGATAGTCAGCCAGGCTCTTGAGATTCTTGTCAATCTTGATCATCGCGGTGCCTGTGGATGCGAACCGAATACCGGAGACGGTGCCGGAATTCTCTTGCAGATGCCTGACAGCTTCCTTCGTTCGGTCTGCGCACCTCTTGGCATTGTACTGCCAGAGCCGTACCACTACGGTGTCGGGATGCTTTTTACCTCGCCAAAAGCGACCGAACGTAACGCCGCCCGGCATATTCTGGAAAAAATACTGGTTGATGAAGGCGTGGAACTGCTCGGCTGGCGCAATGTGCCGACCGACAACTCTTCTCTGGGCAATACCGCATGGGAAGGGGAGCCTATGGTGCGACAGCTGTTCCTCAAGCGTCCGCTTGACTGCGTTGACGAGCAGGCCTTCAATCGCAAGCTCTATATCATTAATCAGCGGGCAACCAACGAGATCAGGCGTGCCGCCGTTGACGAACACTGGTATGTCTGCAGTCTCTCCACCAGAACGATAATCTACAAAGGCATGCTCATGCCGGTGCAGGTAGACCAGTACTTTCCAGAGCTGCGTGACACCACAGTGGAAAGCGCGATTGCCCTGGTTCATTCCCGCTTCTCCACCAATACCTTTCCCAGCTGGGACCGCGCCCACCCGTACCATTACCTCGCACATAACGGCGAAATCAATACGCTGCGCGGCAACGTCAACTGGATGAATGCCCGCCAGAATCATATTACCAGCGAGCTGTTCGGCGATGACATCAAGAAGGTTTTACCGATAATCAATACAAACGGCTCTGATTCAGGCATGTTCGATAACTGCCTGGAACTGCTCGTTATGAGCGGCCGCTCTCTGCCGCACGCCATCATGATGATGGTACCGGAGCCATGGGAAAACCACGCCACCATGAGCGAAGCGAAGCGGGCTTTTTATGAATACCACTCCTGCCTGATTGCACCGTGGGATGGGCCTGCTGCAATCGCCTTTACTGATGGCCGTAGTATCGGAGCGGTTCTTGACCGCAACGGCCTGCGCCCTTCACGGTATTACATTACCACTGATGATCTGGTCATTATGGCATCAGAGGCCGGCGTTCTGCAGATCGAGCCGGAGCGCATCCTGCGCAAGGGGCGACTCCAGCCGGGGCAGATGTTCCTGGTGGACACCGAGCAGGGACGCATAGTTCCGGACGAAGAGATCAAGCAGGAGCTGGCGGCTGCCAACCCGTACGGCCAGTGGCTGAAAGAGAACTATATTCTGTTGGAGGATCTGCCGTACACGTCCGACATGCCGCTCCCCGACCAGAGCACTCTGACCCAGCGTCAGCAGGCCTTTGGCTACACGTTCGAGGATCAGCGCGTCGTCCTGGGGCCGATGGCGCGAGACGGCATTCAGCCGCTCGGCTCTATGGGCACCGATACCCCTCTGGCAGTTCTCTCGAACCAGAATCAGCTGTTATATAATTATTTCAAGCAGCTGTTCGCCCAAGTCACGAATCCTCCCATCGACCCGATTCGTGAAGAGATAGTCACCTCGACCATCACGCTGATCGGTTCAGAAGGTAACCTGCTGGAGCCGACTGCAAGCAACGCCCGGAGGATCAAACTCCAGAATCCGCTTCTCTGCAACCAGGAGCTGGAAAAACTGCGTCAGATTGACAGCCCGGGATTCAAAGCGGCAACGTTATCGCTTCTCTTTCCTGTGACGCGAGGTGCAGCAGGCATGGAGAGGGGGTTGGAGGCGCTTTTTGCGGCAGCCGACGTGGCGGTTGAAGCCGGCAGCAACATCCTCGTGCTTTCTGATCGCGGCGTAGACCAGAACAATGCCGCTGTTCCGGCGCTTCTTGCCGTTTCCGGCCTGCATCACCACCTGGTAAATAGTGGTACCCGCACGCTGGTTTCACTGATCCTGGAATCGGGGGAACCGCGCGAAGTGCACCATTTTGCCGTGCTGCTCGGGTACGGTGTCAATGCCATTAACCCGTATCTGGCTTTTGAATCTCTGGATGACATGATTCTTCAAGGACTTCTGACGGATATTGATCACAAGCAAGCGGTTAAAAACTTCATCAAGGCAGCAATCAAGGGTGTCGTTAAAACCATGGCCAAGATGGGGATTTCCACTGTTCAGAGTTATCGCGGCGCCCAGATTTTCGAGGCGCTTGGCCTGCATCAGTCAGTCGTTGACCGCTATTTCACCTGGACACCATCACGCATCGGCGGTACCGACATTGACGGAATCGCCCGTGAGCTGATGGAACGTCACGCACGTGCCTATCCTTCGCGGGTAGCCGCAGAAGTGACGCTTGCGCCGGGCGGGGTCTATCAGTGGCGCAAAGACGGCGAAGAGCATCAGTACAACCCGCTGACGATTACCTCACTCCAGAAAGCGGTCCGTACTGACGATTATCGTGAGTTCAAAGTCTTTTCCTCATTAATTGACGACCAGAGTACCCGTCATTATACGCTGCGGGGCCTCCTTAACTTTAAGGACAATATGCCTTCCGTGCCGCTTGATGAGGTCGAGCCGGTTGAAGGCATCATGAAGCGTTTCAAGACCGGGGCCATGTCCTACGGTTCAATCAGTAAAGAAGCCCACGAGGCTCTGGCTATCGCCATGAACCGCATCGGGGGAAGATCCAACACCGGTGAAGGTGGCGAGGACCCGGAGCGTTTCACCTGGACCAACGAACAGGGGGATTCAAAAAACAGCGTCATCAAGCAGGTTGCTTCAGGACGCTTCGGCGTCACCAGTGATTACCTGACCAATGCCGGTGAACTGCAGATCAAGATGGCTCAGGGTGCCATACCTGGTGAGGGGGGCGAACTGCCGGGTCACAAGGTCTATCCCTGGATAGCCAAGACCCGTCACACGACGCCTGGAGTCGGTCTGGTGTCGCCACCACCGCACCACGATATCTACTCCATCGAGGATCTGGCCGAGCTGATCCACGATCTTAAAAATGCCAACCGCCGGGCCCGCATCAGCGTCAAACTGGTGTCTGAAGTCGGTGTCGGCACAATTGCCGCAGGTGTTGCCAAAGCCCACGCAGACGTCGTTCTGATCAGCGGCTACGATGGCGGTACCGGCGCATCGCCGATCTCCAGCATCAAACATGCCGGCCTCCCCTGGGAGCTTGGCCTCGCTGAAACGCATCAGACGCTGTTGTTGAACAATCTTCGGAGCCGCATCATCATTGAAGCTGACGGTCAGCTGAAGACCGGTCGCGATGTCGCTATTGCCGCACTGCTGGGTGCCGAGGAGTTCGGTTTTGCCACCGCTCCGCTTGTAACTCTGGGGTGCGTTATGATGCGTGTCTGCCAAAGCAATACCTGCCCGACCGGTGTGGCGACGCAGGATCCTGAACTGCGCAAAAATTTCAGTGGGAAACCGGAGTACGTTGTAAATTTCATGCGGTTTGTCGCGGAGGAGCTGCGCGAAATTATGGCACTGCTCGGATTCCGCACCCTGAACGAAATGGTCGGCCGTTGCGATGTGCTGGAGGCCAACAAGGCGATTGACCACTGGAAAGCGCAGGGGCTGGATTTCTCAAACATACTGCATCAGCCGAAAGTCGGGCTGAATGTAGAGCGCTACAACACGGAGCAGCAGGATCATGGCTTGGAGAAATCAATCGACATGACCAAACTTCTCGATCTTTGCCAGCCAGCCATCGAGCGTGGTGAAAAAGTCAGCGCGGAGCTGCTGATTACCAATGTCGATCGCGTAGTCGGGACAATTCTCGGTAACGAAATCACCCGTCATCATGGCGCCAAAGGACTGCCCGAAGATACGGTCAGTCTTACCTTCAACGGCTCTGCCGGCCAGAGCTTCGGGGCATTCATCCCGTGCGGCATAACCCTCAAACTATCGGGCGACGCGAACGATTATCTGGGTAAAGGCTTAAGTGGCGGCTCAATCGTTGTCTACCCGCCTGCCGGGTCAACCTTCAAGGCTGAAGAGAACATCATCGCCGGCAATGTTGCCTTCTACGGCGCTACGGGTGGAACTGCATACATTCGCGGCATGGCAGGCGAACGCTTCTGTGTCCGCAACTCGGGCGCCAACGCGGTCGTTGAGGGAATCGGCGATCATGGCTGTGAGTATATGACCGGCGGGGTCGTGGTAATTCTTGGCCAGACCGGGCGCAACTTTGCGGCCGGGATGAGTGGCGGTGTTGCATATGTACTTGATGAACAGAACGATTTTGCTTCCCGATGCAATACGGAACTGGTCGAACTGGAGGCGCTTGATAATTCTGACGCTGCAATAGTCAAAGCGATGATAGAAAAACATGCCGAATGCACCGGAAGCTCCCGGGCAACGATGATGCTGATCAACTGGGAGAATGTTCTTAATCAGTTTGTAAAGGTCATGCCGCTGGATTACAAGCGGGTGCTGCAGGCCCTTGAACGGGCAAAGGCGGCCGGACTGAGCGGTGATGATGCGCTTGCCGCGGCATTTGAGGAAAATTCACACAGCGGAGGGCATTGATAACCCTTCTCCCTGTGGGAGAAGGTGGCCGAAGGCCGGATGAGGGGATGGCGGCACTGAATGTTCCAACATTTTCCCCTCACCCTAACCCTCTCCCTTATGGAGAGGGGATTACATCTTAATAGGAAACAATCATGGGAAAAACAACTGGATTCATGGAATATAAGCGCGAAGTGCCGGCCGACCGGGCGCCTCTTGAGCGTATAAACGACTGGAACGAGTTTCATCTGCATATGCCGGACGAAGTTCTGCGCAGTCAGGGTGCCCGTTGTATGGATTGCGGCGTGCCATTCTGTCACAGCGGTGTGCTGATCAGCGGCATGGCGAGCGGTTGTCCGATCAACAATCTGATTCCGGAGTGGAATGACCTGATCTATCGCAATCATTGGCATCAGGCGCTTGACCGACTGCTTAAAACCAATAATTTCCCCGAGTTTACCGGACGGGTCTGCCCGGCCCCCTGCGAGGGTTCCTGTACACTCGGCATGATCGATCCGGCAGTGACGATAAAAAACATCGAAGTCAGCATTGTTGAACGCGGCTTTGAAGAGGGGTGGATCGCTCCCGCCATCCCCGCCATCTCCACCGGCAAAAAAGTTGCCGTGGTCGGTTCCGGTCCTGCCGGTCTCTCCGCCGCTGCGCAACTCAACAAAGCCGGCCACAGTGTAACGGTTTTCGAGCGGGCCGATCTGCCGGGCGGTCTGCTGATGTACGGCATCCCCAACATGAAACTTGATAAGCGTGAGGTCCTGCTGCGCCGCATCAAACTGATGGAATCCGAGGGGATCAGCTTTGTATGTAATACTGAAATAGGGGGGGATGCCTATCCAACGGCAAAACTGCGCAGCAACTTTGATGCCGTTGTCGTAACGACCGGGGCAACCCTGCCGCGCGATCTGCCGATTAAAGGTCGCGACCTCAACGGAATTCATTTCGCCATGGAGTTTTTGACTGCTAACACCAAGGCTCTGTTGAGCGGGAATGATGATTTTATCTCCGCAAAAGGGAAGGATGTTATCATCATCGGTGGCGGAGATACCGGTACGGACTGTGTCGGCACTTCACTCCGCCATGGCTGCAAAAGTGTCGTTCAGCTGGAAATCATGCCCCGCTCTCCGGACCAGCGTGCGGCGGATAATCCCTGGCCGGAATGGCCTAAAACCCACAAAGTGGATTATGGGCAGGAAGAGGCGGCGGCGAAATTTGGCGCTGATCCGCGTGTCTACCTGACAACAGCGACCAGCTTTGAGGGAGATGCAAACGGGGCCGTTACGGCGGTTCATACCGTTGAAGTCGCGTGGCAGAAAAATGAAAAGGGACAGTTTGTGCCGCAGCCGGTTCCGGGTTCGGAGCAGGTGCGTTCCGCCCAGTTGGTGCTGCTGGCGATGGGCTTCCTCGGGCCGGAGCAACCTTTGATCGATTCGCTCGGTTTGGAACGGGACCCGCGCAGCAATATCAAAGCAGAGTTCGAAAAGTACAGCACCAGCATTCCGGGTGTCTTTGCCGCAGGTGACTGCCGTCGCGGCCAGAGTCTGGTGGTATGGGCTTTTAACGAGGGGCGCGGGGCGGCCCGTGAGTGTGACAGGTTTTTGATGGGGAGCAGCGAACTGCCGTAAGGACTCTTAGAAGACAATTTAACCCATCTTTATAATAAGCAGAAGTATGCCCACCCGGCTTAATCAGGTGGGCATACTGTTTTTCATGGCGCACTCTTCAACTGCTTTTTCGTCCATTTACCAAGCGCAACAGACTCTACAGCTGCTGCAACACCGAATGAGAATACACTGAAAACCAGTGATAAGCCATGAGTCCCACCGAGCAGATCGTAGGCAAACACCTTGACTCCACCTATGACAGTAACGAGTATCGCAACGTTTCTGATCTCTTTGTCATGGCGCAGATACGCCAGTACAATCAAGATTATCGCGGCCGTATTGACAAGTACCGATTGAGCACATCTAAAGGCGTCCGGCGGCATTGATACGTAAAACAGCTGCATAGCCTGGTAGATAGCACACCGCATCATGAAAAATCCGCTGAGCAGTCCGGCCAGCAACAGCATAACAGCGCTTCGATCATGCGGGTCAAAGCTGTCAAAAAAAGCATAGTCGCTGGATGGTGGGCACCGGCGACACCACAAGTACTGGTATATTATGCTGAATGCCAACAAACCGGACGGGAGGATGTTTATGGCACCCAGAGAACCGGGAGTAGTGCCGCTCATCAAAACGGCAAGAGCGATGCAACTGTAGAGATGAAACAGATAGGTAGTCAGCCTCAAATGTCCGCTACCCCAGACTCTGGACATATAAGCCATTAAAATGGCTACGATAGAGATTACCGGCAGTGATAGAACAAACGAACCGAATGCTGCCGGCAGGGACAGTGCCAGAAGTGCGCCACCGCCCAAGGTAAAAGCACTACTTCCAGGTGCACCTTCAAGATTGCGTCTGGCAAGCCAGAATGTGGCGCCAAAATAGCTGATTGCAGCCAAAGTACCTATGATGCCCAGTAACGGGAGGTTCCCGCCTTGCGCGTCCAACACATAGCTCGCCGCAGTATACGCCCATAACGCATTGATTGTGGGAAGGCTCGTAATGTATTTGGAGAGCTTCTCAGATCCTCTCCGAATTATACCGAACAGAGCCAGAGCCATGTAGGTGATCGCAAATACAGCAACAACCGGCAGAAACCAGGAAATTGCCATTTCAGGAGTTGTTCTGTTTTGCTTCAATGCCGTTACGATCTGGGCCTGCCATAACTGTAACATGATGATGGTGACAAAAAGTGCCGACCATCGCAGCCAGGTGCAACGCTTCAGTTGCGAGGCAAAATACCCAAGCAGGTTCGCGGTAAAAAGCACCAGCGCAAGATAAGGAAAAAAGGGATGCGGATAATCCATGGCTGCCCCGGCAAAACACATCCCAAGGATTCCAACCGAAACAGGGGTAAAAGCGTTGAACTGGCGACTTATCAGCGCCATGCAGATCCCGGTGGCTATCAGTGTCAGATACGCGGGAACCACCGGAAGAGCATTAAAGTGTGTATGAGTATCAACCACGATGGCCGACATCAGTATCGCACCGGTGGCCGCAATAATGGGGGCGAGTAAACTGTTTTCTCTGTATTTGTACCATCCTGCAAACATCAGGATGGCCGCATAGCCCATGCCTATGCCAGAACCGATAAGTTTATCAATTACGCCGCTGTCAGTTATGGTGCGAAGAATCAGGGCTACAACCATCAAAAAGCAGAGCGTCGCCAGGCGCGGTAAAAGGGCGTTACGACTTGCCCAGTTCAGAACCTCTTCAGAAACATCAGCAATGTCCTCAGGCGGGTAATTATTTTCTTCTGCTGAAACTGCGGCACCGGCACGAGAACCGGCGGAAGCTTCTTCGCCAAGGCGGGCGCTCAACCTCTCCATCTGCAACTCCATCGCCTTCAGTCTGGCCGTCAGCTCTTTCTCCCGATCTTCTGTGCTTAATTCTGGCTGCGTCATCATTCACCCCCTGCAATCGTAAATATAACAGCGTTTAAAATAGTCACGTCAACAGTTTTTGTCAACAGGTAGATTGCCCGCACAGCCGGCTGCTAAAACACGAGAAACGACCCGAACATTCTGGTTTCAGCCGAAGAATCGATTTTTGTTTGCATTATTTGCTGCATTCATGCTATTCAGGAGCGTTTTAAATACGTATTGTTCCTATAGTCGCAAAAAAATTGCACTGTTTTACAGGCGTATATGACCAGTAACCGAGGAGAAATTGTATGGAACCGGTAAAAAGAAAAGTATCTGCTGAAAAATACTACATGAACATCATCAGCTTACTGGGGATGCTCACTTCTGCGATCTCCGCAGTAGTCATTGTGCTGTTCCTGGCGCTGCAGGCATTCAGGGGTTTTGAAAATCCGTATCTGGAAATAGTTACGTTTTTCATCTTGCCTGGCGGCATATTATTCGGCGGCGTGCTGACCTATTTTGGTGCGTGGCGAACACGTTCCAAGCATCGCAGAAATCCAAACGTAGAGCTGCCGCCGCTGCCGCGCCTGGATTTCAATGATCCGAGCAAGCTCCGCCTGACCGCATTTTTTGCTCTCGTAACGGTTATCTTTTTCGCGGTTATCGGTGTGGCAACGATCAAAGGATTTGAATTTACCGAATCCACTGCGTTCTGCGGCGAAGTCTGCCACGTTCCGATGGAACCTGAACATGTTGCCTGGCAGAGTTCTCCACACGCACGGGTCCGCTGCGTTGAGTGCCATGTCGGATCCGGCCTCGATTATTACGTTAAAGCCAAGATTAACGGGACCCGGCAGCTCTATTCGATCCTGACCGGAACTTTCCCGACTCCGATTCCTACTCCCGTTCACAATCTGCGACCGGCACGAGGAACCTGCGAACGCTGTCACTGGCCGGAAAAATTTATTACGTCACGCTTTAAGATCTTTTCTCATAACGCCCCCAATGAGGAAAACTCCAGGCGCGAATTGCAGATGCTGATTAAAATCGGAGGCACGCCCGGAGCACCCAACACTTCCGGAATCCATTGGCATATAGGCAAGGAAGTTTCCTACGTCGCGACCGATGAGAAACGCATGAATATTCCGTATGTTTCGTTCAAGAAAAGTGACGGCACCCTAGAGGAGTATACAAGCACGGAGAAACCGATTACAAAAGAAGAAATCGCAAAGCTTGAAAGACGAGTCATGGATTGTATCGACTGTCACAACAGACCGGCTCATTCCTATAACCCCCCGAGCGACGAGTTGGACCATGGCTTTGAAGCAAAGCGGCTTGACCCGACTCTCCCGTTCCTGAAGAAGATCAGCAGTGAGCTATTGGAAATGCCATACAAGGACAACGAAGAAGCTGTTGCTGCTATCGACAAGGGACTGCAGGAATATTACGCAAAGAATTACCCCGCTTTGGTCACCGCCAAAGCGGCATCAATCAAGCAGGCGTCTGAAGAGGTACAGCGTATTTACTCCAGAAATTTCTTCCCTAAGATGAAGGTCGTCTGGAGCGCCTATCCGTCACATATGGGACACTTTTACTTTCCAGGTTGTTTCCGCTGCCACGACGGGAAGCACAAGGATGCTGCAGGCAAGGTTATCTCCAAGGATTGCAACCTGTGTCACAGCGTACTGAGTCAGACACAGGAAAACATCCCCAAGGGGACTCAGATTAAGGATTTCGTCCATCCTGTCGATATCGGCGATGAGATGAAGATAACCATCTGCAGTGACTGCCACGCACCTGCCGGAATTGATGTTACCGGCGGCGAGAAAAAGAAACACTGACCGCAGGCATATTCTCTGCGAGATGAACAGCAAAGGCCCCGATCACTTCTGATCGGGGCCTTTGCTGTTCAGTGAAACTCTACATAACAATTGCTATAGTTCCTCGTAATCCTCGGTGTCATCCGCACTACTATCACCAGAGTTTTCTTCATCGATATCCGCAGTATCTGAATCAACGGCCTCTTTCTTCAGGGAGCGAATGAACAGATCATTCTCACGGATCGTACGTTGTACGTCGGCAAGAAGTTTTTCCAAATCATTCGGCGCTTGCGCAACAACCGCCATAATTATCGCCCCAATGCATCAAGATAGCGCTCTGCATCCTTTGCCGCCATGCAGCCGGTACCGGCTGAAGTAATCGCCTGGCGATAGGTAAAGTCCTGCACATCGCCGGCTGCGAAAACCCCTGCGACACTTGTTGCGGTCACGTTTCCTTCAAGACCGCCACATTTGGTTCTGATATAACCATCCAGCATCTCCACCTGCCCCTCAAAAATGGTCGTGTTCGGCGAGTGCCCGATAGCGATGAAGATGCCGTGCAGTGCCAGTTCCTTGGTGGAACCGCTCCGGTGGCGGATGCGCATGCCGGTGACACCGCTCGCATCACCCAGCACTTCATCAAGCTGGTGGTTCCATTCAATAGTGACATTGCCTGTTTTGGTCTTCTCGATCAGGCGGTCTGTCAACACTTTTTCAGCCCGGAATTCTTCACGACGATGCACAACAGTTACGTGCCGCGCTATATTTGACAGATAGAGTGCCTCCTCAACCGCCGTGCTCCCGCCACCGATCACAGCAACATCCTTCCCACGGTAGAAAAAACCATCACACGTTGCGCAGGCTGACACGCCCTTCCCTTTGAAAGCGGTTTCAGAGGGGAGCCCAAGGTATTTTGCCGAGGCACCGGTAGCTATAATCAAAGCATCACAACTGTAACTGGATGAATCGCCCTGCAGCACAAATGGCCGCTGTTTCAAATCAGCCTGCGTGATATGATCATACACCATGTGGGTGTTAAAGCGTTCGGCATGGAGTCGCATCCGCTCCATCAGTTCCGGCCCTTCAACCCCGGCATGATCGCCTGGCCAGTTATCAACTTCAGACGTCGTGGTCAACTGCCCCCCCGGCTGCAGCCCGGTGATCAGGACCGGATTGAGATTGGCTCGCGCAGCATAGACCGCAGCCGTATAGCCGGCTGGACCGGCGCCAAGAATAATAAGTCGGTGATGAATAGGATCCATAGTCCCTCCTGAATTAGTGCTGCCGAACTGTACCAGTAAACCGGTCTCTTGCCAAGTATGTTTGACCGGTGTCCCTCCATCTGCTAGTATCTGCCTTTATTTTGCAAGGAGAGCATCGACATGCAGCTTACCACCCTTATTTCTGATGCGTATGACCGTCTCCGCAAGCGGGTCCGGCGCAGCGAACTGATGTATTCGCATTATTACAGCGAGCAGTTGGGAATACCGCTCTATTTCAAGTGTGAAAACCTGCAGCGAACCGGCTCTTTCAAAATCAGAGGTGCGCTTAACTTTATGACCTCTCAGCCTCGAGAAAAACTGGAGCGAGGCGTTATTACCGCATCGGCGGGCAATCATGCCCAGGGGGTCGCTTTTTCTGCTGACCTCCTCAGCGTTGCCGCCACCGTGTATATGCCGGAGATAACACCGCCACAAAAAGTTCAGGCCACCCGCGACTACGGTGCCGAAGTTATATTAACCGGGCGCAATTTTGATGAAGCATGTTCAGCGGCAATAGCTGCCCAACACGAAAGTGGCGCTCTGTTCGTTCATCCTTTTGATGACGAATTGGTCATGGCAGGGCAGGGTACTATTGCTCTGGAGATACTGGAAGAACTCTCTGACGTACGCAACATTATCATACCGGTCGGTGGCGGCGGCTTGATTGCCGGTATGGCGTCTGCGCTCAGGGAACGAGCCCCGCATGTGCGGATAATTGGTGTTGAATCAACAGCCGCCCCCTCAATGTCCGCCTCCTTTGCAGCAGGGAAACCGACCGAGCAGCCGGTTCATGTCACACTGGCGGACGGCATCGCCGTCAAATTGCCAGGAATACGCACGGTGCCGGTCATCTGCGCATTAGTCGATGAAATTATCCAGGTGGAAGAAGAGGATATTGCTCTGGCGATTGTGTCGCTGCTGGAGAAAACCAAAATGCTGGTCGAAGGGGCGGGAGCGGTTACGTTAGCGGCGGCATTGAATCGCCGGGTACCAAATCTTGAAGGCAAAACCGTCTGCCTGTTGTCCGGAGGAAACATTGATGTCAAAACGATCGCGCAGGTAGTGGAACGGGGACTGATTGCCGGAGGCCGCTATCTCAAGCTGATCGTAGAACTTGATGACCATCCTGGCGCTCTGGCGACTCTTGCTGATAATATCGCCGCCACTCGCGCCAATATTTTTCACATTACCCATGACCGCCGCTCGAAATCTCTGGCGATCGGCAGAACGGATGTCTCTTTGGAGCTTGAGACACGCGGCTATGAGCATATCAAGGAGATTGTCGGGTACCTGAAGAGCAGGGGCTACAGCCTGACGGTTGTGTAGCGGTCGCGTTATATGAAACAGCAATTCAATCATCAGTTAAATCTGCGGAGCGATCAGATGCAACAGCTGTTCAGGGATGGCTCCACATTTTTGCAGGCCGGGAAACCCCAAGAGGCACTGGCACGTTTCCAGGCCGCTTTGGATCTTGATCCGTCAAATGCGATACTCCACCTGCATGCCGGTGCGGCTCTGCACGATCTGGGGCGCTATGCAGAGGCTGTTGCCAGTTATCGGAAGGCTCTCGGCAGCGCACCTGATATCGGTGAAACACACAACAATCTGGGAAATTCTCTACTGGCTCTCGGTCGTTTCGCTGAGGCGGCCGACTGTTTTTCCCGGGCAGCAGCCATTCTGACAACATCTGCTGTTCCTCTCGCTGCTCGTGCCACGGCCCTGCAGGCGCTCGGGAAGATTTCTGCAGCAGAAGCCGAGTGTCGTAAGGCAATCCTGCTTGATCCCGCGTTTGCCGCAGCCCATTGGAATCTCGCCTTGAACCTGCTGCTGCAGGGACAGTATGTGGAAGGGTGGCAGGAGTACGAATGGCGCTGGCGAAAGCCAGATTTCACCTCACCATGCCGTCATACCGATATTCCGCTTTGGGACGGCTCTCTGCTTGAAGGAAAAATCATCCTGCTGCATGCCGAGCAGGGTTTCGGCGATGCCATCCAGTTTGTGCGCTATGCCCCGCTGGTTGCGGAGCGTGGTGGAACAGTTATCATCGAATGTCACCCCCAACTCGTGCGACTCTTCCAGACCGTGCCTGGCGTTTGGCACGTCGTCCCTTTCGGAGCAGCTCTTCCTCCATTCAGCTGTCAGGCTCCGCTGCTCACATTGCCCGGTATTTTTGGCACGACCCTTAAGAATATTCCGTCAATGTATCCATACCTTTGGGCGACCACAGAACAGCGCCTGAAATGGTCAGCGCTCATGTCCGCTTATCCGGCGGACATTCGAGTCGGACTCGTCTGGGTCGGCAAGAGTTTCCCCGATCCGCTCAGATCCTGTCGTTTGGCTGAGCTTGCCCCTCTGGCCTCCATCAACAACGTCACCTTTTTCTCTCTGCAACTGGAAGATGGAGCCCAACAAGGGAACTCTCCTCCATCCGGTATGGACTTGGCAGATCTTACCGGTCAGATTGATGACTTTGCCGACACCGCTGCCCTGATTGAACAGCTTGACCTTGTGATAACTATTGATACGGCAGTTGCCCACCTGGCCGGAGCGATCGGCAAAAAGGTGTATCTAATGCTCCCGTTTGCCCCTGATTGGCGTTGGCTGCTTGAGCGCAATGACTCACCATGGTACCCGCTCACGCGAATTTTTCGACAAAAGCAGCCTGGAGATTGGGGTAACGTTATTACCAGCATGCAATCAGCCCTTGAAACATTTTCGCGCAGCAATAAAAAAATCCTTTGAGTCAGACCCAAAGGATTTTTTTTCATAACGATGTCTGCCGAGTTCACTGTACGGGCGTTGTCCTCAAACCGGCAGCAATATTGAAATCGATATCAATGACGATAGCCAGTTTTTCTGGATCCGGATAAGCCATAACTTCAAACAGGCGCTTGTCGATAAAGATACTGAGATTAAGTATGTCTTCGCGCAGATTTTTAGGGAGCGGGTTTTCCGGGTCTGACAGCTCCGCCTGGAAAAAACTCCAGACTTTTTGATTGAATTTCACCGCCTCCAACAGCTTCTGATCTCTATCGGGTGCGCCCCAGTTATCCTTGACGCTCTTCAGCATCAGACCAGCCCGGGAGAGCACGGAAGCTTCCAGCTCCCTTCCACTTAAATTTTCTTTCTGCTGGACTGTATAGGCATTAACCGAGTTTTGAGACATGACGTATAAGCTCCTCTTCGTAGGAAATCAGTTTTTTGGCCACCTTAAGGGCCGGATAAAAATCAGAGTCGACAATATACGCGCTTATCTCTGAAATCAAGTCATTTGTACTCGGAGCAGCAGCAAGTACATCCCGAACCAGATCCCAGTAAACCTGGGCAAGCTCGGCTGTCAAGCCATCGCCAATATACATCAGTTGAACGGCGAGGTAAATTTTTTTACACGGAGACGTGGCCTCGCCTTCCGTCAGAATATCCTTCTCCCTGAGAAGGGTCACCTGGTTTTCTATCTGCAGATGGGCAACTGAAGATCCGTTCTTGATCACGGCCCCGGCCATAATTACCCGCTCTCCCGGCTTTAACGTCAGTACGAGTGGCATTACCTTCAGCCCTTTATCACAGCACTGCTTATAGAGTCCTGAACCAGGCCGATCTGGCTAGAAATGACGTCCAACTGTTTAGCGGCTGCAGCGACATGAGAATCCGGAGCATCCTGAGGCAGAGCAGGGGTCTGGAGCGTCTTGTCCGCTCCGCTGAAGAGATCTTCCCAGAGATGCTTAACACCTTCATAAAGCGGGGGTGGAGGCGCCGGAAATTCCATACTCATGATCTGTTTTCTCAATGAGGAGTAACTCATCAGCTGGTCGATCCGATCCTTGCTCTCAATAGAATACGGGGGATAATTCTTGATGATCTTGTCTAGTGAGTTCTTCATCTCCGCAACGACAGCAGAGGTTTCTTTCAGACCTTCATTCGTCTGGCGAAGATTGGTCGCGACTGAATTGAGAAAATCCGAGATGTTTCCCATTTTCTGCAGCGTATCGGCGGTGTTTTTGGAAATCTGGACATTGATCGATACCTTGTCACCCGCTACGGACTGCACCCTGTTTTCTTTACTTGCCTTTTGAGCGTCCTGCTGCTGCGCGCTTTTCGGAGCCAGCATCTGCTGGGTTCCGCTGTTCTGCATCTGGGCGGCTGTTGCCGCCGCCAGTCTTTGATCGTTACCTTCGATTCTCATAGCCATTCACCTCGCAAAACTGAAATATGCAAACGGGGAGAGGTTGCCCTCTCCCCGCTCAGGTTTAATGATTCGTCTGCTTCAGTTACGACTAGAAGAGTCTGAGGACAGACTGGGCAGCCTGCGAAGAGAGGCTCAAAGCTGTGGTACCCAGAGATTGGCGAGTCTGTAACATCAGCATATTCGCGCCTTCCTGGTTCATGTCGGCAAGAGTCAGATTGTCGGCGCCTGTAGACAAGGTGTTGATCATGTTGTCGGTGAAGTCCTGACGAGTGGTGATAACTGCCAGGTTACCGGCCAGAACTGAGGACTTGGCACGCAGGGTCGTAAGGGCTGTGTCCATGTACGTCAAGGCGCTGCTAGCATTTCCGGCAACTACCCAGTTAACAGCAGCGGATGTGACGCCCAGAGAAGTAGCGTTCGCTTTAAAACCAGTAACGGTCAGCTTGGAATCGCCTGCCTTGGGAGCGAATTCGATAGAAAGAGTTCCGTCGGTCAGCAGGTTGGTGCCGCGGTAGCCGGCGTCACTGGCCAGAGTGGTGATCTGGCTGGTGATTTGCAGGAACTGGCTCTCATACGTCATCTGGGACAGGGTATCGCTGGTAGCGGAGGCCGAGCTCGCAAGAGATTTCGCGGCATTAATCAGGGATGTGATAGCTGTGATGCCGTTACTGGATGCCTGGATGGTCTGAACGGCCTCACTCATAGCGTCTTTGCGGCTTGATAGGTCACCGGCGCGATTCATACTGTCTTGCGCAGCGAAGAAGCTGGTCGGGTTGTCAAGAGCGCTATTGACCGATTTGCCGCTGCTCAATCTCTGCTGGGTTTGTTTTAATAGGTCTGCTGTACCCTGGAGGGTAAGAAGGTTGTTCCTCATGCCTGCGGTAAGTGTAACGTTTGAGAGTGACATGGTGGTGCTCCTTTCTGGGGTTTTACCGGTATTTTACCGGTGCGCTTTCTGCGCGTTAGTATTCATATCGTCGGTTGACGAAAACTCTTTAGACAAAAAATAATGTTGCCCTCTTTTTTCTATTCAGCCTCTCTTTCCAGCGCTCTACCCGCAACTTTCCGGGCGCAAGACGAGGGATGCTGGCCGCCAGTGACTCCTGAGTTACTAAAAACAGGCCCGGCAGAGTAAGCAGCAATACCTGCAGGTCGCAGGGCGGCAGCGGTTCCCCATGTGGGATCACTCTGCTGACACCAGGGAGTGAGGCAACAAGCGAAGCGATCTGCGGCTGACAACTGACGATGACCCGATAGCCGGTTTTGGCCAGCAGTGGCAGAAAGCGGGAGAACTGAATCGTATCGCCATACCCCTGTTCAGAGTGCACCATAATCGATAAACCGGCAGGGTGAGTGCCCAGTGAATTCTTATCCAGCATCGGCCAGGAAGGAAGCAGACCGGGTGGAACCCTTCTCAACCGCCATTCAAAATGCTCCCACCCTTCAGAATACTCTCCGACCGCCAAAAGCGAATATGCCAGGTTCAGGTGACCGGCTACATGCTCAGGGTCAAGCTGCAGAACATGCCGGAAAACTTCAATCGCCTCGGTATCTCTGCCAAGGAGCGCCAAGGCAGCACCCACGTTTAGCTTCGCATCTGGACTGCTATTGTTCTCAGATGCAGTTTCCCGATATTTTTCCAACTGTTGTTCAAGAATCTGTCTCTCTTGAGCATACCCACAATGGGGGTTTTCAGGCTCAAACCTTTCGTTCCAACTCAAACCATTATTGGAGAGATTCGCTAGGCATGATGCAACCTCCTGAATCAAGCCATCCCAATCGCCGTGATCACTTTGCCGGAATAGTCGCATGCCGGGATACCAAGGGCTATCATCCCTGTTGGTCAACCAGCGCCATTCCGCGACATGGGGGAGTAGTACCCATGTTGGTCGCCCTGTTGCAGCGGCAAGATGTGCCACTGATGTGTCGATTGAGATAATGAGATCAAGATGCGCCATCAAGGCTGCGGTATCTTCAAAATCGTGGATATACTCCGTGAGGTTAATCATTTGCATTTCATTCAAGGTCTTGCCGTCTGATAGGTCTGGCTGCAACTTTACAAAACGAACATTTGGCAGCTTAAACAGAGGTGCAAGGGCGGAAAATGGGCAGCTGCGTCTCCAATCAAGCGGATTGTCCTGCCGCCCGGCCCAAGCAAGGCCCACAAGCAGCGTAGGTGAATTCGTATCTGTGTACGTGCCGCCACTCCCACTGCGCTCCACGCAGTCGCTCAAAGCAACAGCAACATGATCCATCACCGAAGGCCAGTCACCCTGTGACGGCTGCCTGAAGAGTCTCATGGTCGGATACCAGGGGCTCTCCTCACGCCTGCAGAGCCAGCGCCACTCTGAGGTGTACGGAAGTACGACCCAGGTCCGTGCGCCAAGAGCGCCGGCTAAATGAGCAACAGCGGTGTCGATGGTGATCACCAGATCAAGGTTGGCGATGAAAGCCGCTGTGTCAGCAAAATCATGCATATCACCGGTCAGGTCTATTATTTCATGACTGACGGCAAAATCATCCAGCTGTTCCGCGCCGGCTCCGATTTGCAGAGTATAAAACTCAACCCCCTCAACGATCCAGAGAGGAGAAAAAAACTTTAGCGGACAGGAGCGTTTGCGATTAAGCAGTTGGCTCTGTTTGGCATGCCAGACTAATCCTACCTTGAGCCGACCGGACGCCCCCAGGCGCTGCTGCCACTTTTCCCTGTCCCGCAGCTCTGCAGCAAGATAGGGGATCTGACACGGGATCGTCTCGACTGTTGTGCCGAAAACAAGGGGAAGCGACATCATCGGCAGGTGGCAGTCAAAATGCGGCAAAGTCTCACCGGCAGCAATGCCTCCGGAAACCGTATCGAGAGGAGATACCAATCTTTTCAGGATCTCTGTCTGGCATTCAATGATGACTTGCCCCCCACGCTGCTGCACCAGGGGAACGTAGCGCACAAACTGGATGGTATCGCCAAAACCCTGCTCGGCATGCAGTAGGATTGTTTTGCCGGCCAGATCGGAACCATCCCAGGTCGGCTGGGTAAAGGGGCGAGAAGGAACCGGGTTAGACTTTCTGAAACGCCACTCGAACTCTCGCCACCCTTCTGCATAGGCCCCTATGGCAAGCAGAGCAACCGACAGATTCCAATGGCCATCCGCATAATCAGGAGCAATATCAAGTAGATGACGATATACGACAACAGCCTCATCCCGTCGTCCCTGTGCGTCAAGCACAACCCCAAGATTATTAAGCGCAGTCAGATTGTCGGGCGTGACAGTCAGGGCTTTACGATAACACTCTTCAGCCTCGTCAAGTTGTTCGTTAGATTGGTACGTTGCCCCCATCAGGTTGAAGGTAGCAGCGTCATCAGGATTGAGTTCTGCCGCTCGAGAGTAGGCGGCTATTGCATCCTCAAAACGCTCCTCAGCCAGATCAATGTCTGCAACGCCCCGAAAAGCATCCGCACTCTCAGGATCAAGAGATGCCGCCCGTTCAAAAGCTGCCCGCGCCAGAGGGAAATTCCGCAGAGTTTTCCCAACCTCACCAAGCGATAGATACGCCGCAACAGAGGCTGGCTCCAATTCAATGACACGCCCATAACAGGTGAGAGCTTCTTGCAACTGATCAAGGGAGATGTACGAGTTTCCCATGTTGAACAGAGCGCTGGCAAAATCCGGCTGAAGCGCTATCGCTTCCTGATAACAAGAGATAGCCGACTCATAACCGCGTTGGGCATCTAGTGCTACGCCACGATTGCAATAGGATTGTGCATTTTGAGGATCGCATGCTATTGCCCTTGCAAAAGCACGTTCAGCCCTGCCGGCGGATCCTGATTTCAGTAATGTAATTCCCAACTGATTAAGCAGGTCAGAGCTTCCCAGTAACAGCTCCAGCTTGTCTCTCAAGCGGTGGAACAGACCTTCCCAGTCACCTGCCAATGCCTGCCGGAACAGCCGCATGGTGGGGTACCAGGGTGTGTCGTCTCTGTCAAGCAACCAGCGCCATTCCGAAAGATGCGGCAGCAGAGTCCAGACCGGTTTTCCGAGCGCTCCGGCCAGATGAGCCGCGGCTGTATCGACACTGATCACAAGATCGAGATTTGCAATTATCGCCGCTGTATCCGAGAAGTCCTGAATATGTTCGGTCGCATCAATCAACAACATGCCGTCCGGCAGCCCAATAAGCTGCTCAGCCCCGGCTCCAATCTGCAAACTGTATATATCAATGCCGTCAAGATCACCCAGTTTCAGAAACTCTCGCAATGAACATGAGCGATTATGGTCATCCCTATGGGTGGGAGTCCCCTGCCAGACAATACCGATACGAAAGTGTTCCTCATCCGGAAAAATTTGCAGCCACTCTGCAACCTTTACCGGGTCAGCCCTTAGATAGGGAATATTCTGCGGGACCGTCTCCAGTGTAGTGCTAAACAGATATGGGAGGCTTTGCACCGGAGCATGAATATCAAAATCAGGCAACGCCCCATTGCGGTCGACCACGCTTATCCCTTCAACGGAGGCAAGAAGCGACACCAGCTCGGGCACTGCGCAGGCGACAACCATTCCGCCCATGGCTGCAGCCAGTGGAGCATAACGGATAAACTGAATCATGTCGCCCCGTCCCTGTTCCATATGGATCAGCAAAGTTCTCCCTTCCAGAGCGGAACCGTCCCATTGCGGGCGACCAAGGTCAGGTATCCTGCTGGTAAACTCAAAGGCCTTCCAACGCCACTCATACTCCCTCCATCCGTTCGTGAAATCGCCGCTCTGCAGAAGGAGCATGCCCAGCAGCCAGTGCGCATCGGCATGCGAGGGATCACACTGAATAGCTGTTTTAACCGACTCAAGCGCATCCTGATATAGACCAGACTGCAGAAAGGCATTAGCAAGATTGTAATGCGCTTTAACAAAACCAGGATCGAGAGTTGTGGCTGTGCGATACTGCCTGATCGCCTCCTGCAGCCGCCCTTGGAGCTGCAGCACGACCCCCAGGCTCTGCTGCGGATCCGGCAATTCGGGCTGCTGTTCCACAATGTCCCGGAAGCAGCGCTCCGCTCCCTCAAGATCTCCTGCTTCCTTGAGGCTGACCCCAAGATTATAACTTGTTTCAACGCCCATCGGCCCGGCACTGTTGGACTTTTCAGCCAACAACGTTTTCAGCGCAACCCGGACCCGCTGGATCATCCCTTCCCAGTCGCTGTCGGATTCATGCTCAAAAACCCGCATAGTGGGATACCAAGGGGTATCAGCACGCCCTTCCAGCCAGCGCCATTCCGAGCCCTCCGGCAAAAGCACCCATACCTGCTGCCCCATTGCTCCTGCAAGATGAGCCACTGCCGTATCGACACAAATAACCAGATCGAGGTTGGCAATCAGTGCTGCCGTTTCGGTAAAATCGGTTAGCAGAGCAGAATAATCCGTCAAAAGCATTCCTGCAGGCGGCGATGCCGCTTCTAGCGCCGCCGACCCTACCTGCAAACTGTAGAAAGCAACCTTGGGCAGACTCCCAAGAGGCGCAAATATACTCAGGGCAGAGGAGCGCTCTTTGTCACGAGGATTTCCGGGGTTGCCGCTCCAGACCAGTCCTACACGGAAATCTTGACTGTCACCCAGTTTCTCCCGCCATTTGGCTGCTTTGGCCATATCCGGAAAAATGTATGGGATTCGGGTTGGTACTGTGTCTACAGTAGTGCCGAAAATGTACGGTAGGCTGAGTAATTGGATATATACATCCGTCAGCGGAGGCTCTTTCGACTTCGGAATAATCCGGTCTACTCCGGGGAATGATTCGAACAACGGAATAAGTGGGGGATCAACCTCAAAAACGACCGCTCCGCCCCGCTCCGCCACAAGAGGGATATAGCGGGCAAACTGGATAACGTCTCCCATCCCCTGCTCGCCGTAGAGCAGAATACTCCTGCCGTTCAGCGGAGAACCATCCCAGCGCGGTTGAAGATAGCGACGTAAATCGATAGCAAACTTCTCAATTGCCAGTCGGACTTCAAAATTGGCAAATCCCGACAAAAAGTCACCTCTGCGAAGTTGAAGAGATGCCATGTTGTAGACGGCTTGAGAACAGTCGGGGCAGATGTCCAGAATTTTTTTGCAGACGATAATTGCTTCTGCCGTCTTACCCTGTGCCGACAAAGCGCTGCCGAATCTTAGAAGTATGTCAACCGATTCCGGGTTCAGCATGTGTGCCTTGCGCAGGCAAAATTCTGCTTCAGGATACGCCTTTTGCTTCAATCGGATTTCACCGAGTGCGAACCAGACAGCCGGACTATCGGGGCTTTCAACAAGTACCTGACGATACGCCAGTTCAGCTTCGGCAAACTGCCCATCCATATCATACGCCCGTCCCAGATTGAATCTGACAGCCGGATCATCAGGCAGATGCAGGAGGAGTTTACGCAGTTCGTAGATGGCCGTATCTGTATCCGGATCTGCACTATCCATGGCTGTCAAAGCTTTTTGAAAAGACGTTTCCAGCAGTTCGTCGGAGACTTCGGATTTATTTTCCTGCAGCACCAGTTGCCGGAGTGCCTGGGCGACTTCGCTTATTACTGACTCCCACTCCTCCGGTCGTGGTTGACGGAAAAGCCGCATGGTGGGATACCAGGGCGAATCGGAGCGGTTGCTCATCCAACGCCAATCCGGCGCGAAGGGGAGCATCACCCAGACCGGTTTTCCTAAGGCGCCAGCCAAGTGAGCCAAAGCGGTATCAATAGTAATCAACAGATCAAGGTTGGTGATCAGGGCTGCAGTTTTGGCAAAATCACCGATATCGTCGGCTAGATCAATTACGGTATCTGCCAGTTTCTTAGATAGCGGCAACCGGGCGTGCTCATCAAATTGCAACGAGTAAAAACGAGTCCCACCGATGGTTAGCAAGGGGGCCAGGTAATCCGGGAGGCATGATCTATTGGGGTCCGGCGTCTGCTTACCTGCCCAGACCAGGCCGATACGGAAAATATTGTGCGTGTCGCCAAGAGTTTCCCGCCAGTATGCGACCTTATCAGGGGGCGGAACAAGATACGGTACGTCCACTGGAATAGTAGCTGTTGTTGTACCAAAGAGATGGGGAAGGCTAAGTAACGGGATGTGAAAATCTGCAGGGGGTGGAACCTCGGATTTCAGAACTACCTTCTCTACCCCATTAAGTGATGCCAGTAAGGAAACAAGAGGTTGTTGAGTTTCAAGTATTACTCTTCCCCCTCTTTCGGCCAACAGGGGAATGTAGCGCGCAAACTGAATTGCGTCCCCAAGCCCCTGTTCACAGTAGACCAGGATACTCTGGCCATAAAGAGGGGAGCCATTCCAACGTGGCTGAGAGTAAATGCGGGAGTCTGCCGATTTCATGGCCGAAAAACGGGCCTCGTAGTCGGCAAAACCGTTTACGAAGTCTCCAGCTCTGAGCAGGTGGGCTGCACGGTTGTAGCGTGCCTTTGCGTTTTCCGGGGCAACGGCAAGAACCGCCTCATAACAAGCGAAGGCCTCAGCAGAGCGCCCTTGCATATCAAGGGCGTAACCGAGATTCAAGATCGTTTCGAGGGACTCCGGGGCCATTGTGTGGGCCCGTCTAAAACAGTTTTCGGCGTCCGAATAATCGCCCCTTTCCATGCATGATATTCCCCGGTTGAACCAGGCTTCCGGGTTATTATGCTCTACAATGCAATCGTTACGCGCTGACATTAACGCCACCGTGATGTCTGCCGGATACGTCTATCAAAAACTTTTCCAAAGCTGCGATGCAGGCATTGTCCCGAAAAATTTTGTGTTCGTTTCGGGCTGTTTTTGTTGAAATATCTTCTCGCCATTGCGTGTCCTTGGCTAATCTGACTGCAATAGAAATATATTCTTCCTCGTTTGCGGCAATAGTTTCCTCAACCCCCATCATCTTAAGAATTGCATACGCATGTCTGCCCCGCATGAAAGCACCAGGCATGGTAACAATCGGTTTGTTGTGCGGAAGTGACTCAAATACCGTATTGCAGCCTGACCATTCGATGCTGTCAAGAAAGATATCCGCCCGGGCATTCAACGCCGAAAAATCAGCCCCGTCAAGCGGAGGTATTACCGAGACGTAATCGGCAGCGTTCAGCCCACGGCTTTGGAATGCCAGGCCAAGCCTCTGGGTAAATTTTTCCGTCAGCTCGGAAACCTGGCTGGAGATGAACACAAAACGAGCATTGTTAACGCACCTGGCTATTGCAGGGAAAATATAATCGTACCGTGGCAGGTATTTAAGAAGGTTCTGGCAACAGAGAAACACGACATCTTTACCGCTCAGCCCTTGAATTTCAAGGTTGGAGGTGACGCCGCTCTCCAGTTCAGCAGGCTCGTACCAGATGGACAAATTGGGAAGCCGAACCAGTTTTTCGGTATAGTCCTCGTCGCCATCCGGTGGTTCCATCAGGTCGCTGCTGATATAATAGTCCATCGTCGGCATGCCGGTCGTAACCGGATGCCCCCACGATGCACACTGGACAGGCGCAAGTCTCAGGGCAGCCAATTTAAGGGTAACCGTATCCATGCCGATACCCGGATAGATCAACACATCGAACTCCTCTCCATAAATATCAGATATGAGTTCGTCGATGTCGGTGCTCTGCCGGAAGGTATCTGCCAGCAAACGGGCTGTTTCAGTAGCCTGGTCACTGATTTCACCCGTATAGAAGCAGTGGACTGAAAACAGCTGCCGGTCGAGTTGCTCCAGCCACCCTCTGATCGGAATCTTCCAGTTTGAATGGTTATGGAAATAATTTGATACGATGCCGATTTTGATTTTACCGTTTGATGCTCGTTGAGGAAGGGAATGGGTAAACTGCGGATACTTTGCAGCCATGACATTACAGACCCAGGAACCGTACGTTAACTGTAAATTTTTGACGTTACAGCCTAGATAGGGGAGAAAGAACGGGGCCATCGCCCCGATTCCATCAACAGCATCATTGATCTGCCCGGCAGTTTCAAGAGTCGTGTTGGACGCAAGCTGATTCAGTTCATCAGCATAGGTACTCATCATGGACAGAGTTTCAGCTTGATTCATGCATACCGTGAAGATCGACATGCAGCAGAGTACCCGCGCATACAGATGCGACGGGTCCAATTCAACCGCCCGCAGAAGATATGTGCGTGAATCTTGCCATCGTCCAATCTCCCTTGCAGCATGACCGGCCAGGTAGTATCCGAAGGAGACATCATTGACCATACGAAGAAAATGGCACGCATGATGAAAACATTCTTGATACCGTTTCATTCGTAGCAGAACGTGCGAAAACCTGAGCAGCAATTCCGGATTATCAGGTTCCTGGGCCAGAGCGAGACCGTACGTATCTGCTGCATCGCCCAACCGGTTCAATGCGACCAGGGTTCCAGCATTTTCAATATGTTGCTGAACAGCGTCAAGCTGACCATCCAAAGGAATATCTTGTGGCTCAGTCCCTGCTGAATTTTGCAGCTTGTTGAACTCATCAAGAAGCCCCAGATACAGCACCGGATGAACACAATCTATGAACTCTGCTTCCTGATCATATGCATATCCTCGATTTACAAGGGTTAGATAGAGACTGTTACCCGGCTTTACATACAGGAATGTATTTTGTCTATAGCAGGCTTCAACTCTCTCATCATTCCAGAAGATCGGCCTGAAAAGGTCAAACAGCACATAACCGCGATCAAAAAACTTCTTCGCCCAGAAACTGTGTGGTCTAGTGTTTATATGGTTAACACCCGGCTGCCCTGTAAATGCAGCGCCGAACAGCACGACATCAGACAGGCTGGAAAGAGATTCTACAAAAGCATCAGAAGATTCAGGCCGCAGATGTTCAGCAACCTCAAGGGAAATTGCCAAATCAAAAGGTCCGGTTACTGTAAACTCTTTCTCAAGATTGGCCGGATAAAACTCAATACGAGGGTCAAGCATGGCTTCTTTCGAATTCCAATCCCCATCGATACCGACTACCCGCTTTACTCCGAAATCAGAACAGGTAGCCAGCCATGCACCTCTTCCACAGCCAATATCCACGGCACTTTCAGGCACTCCCCAGATTGAGAAGAGATGATAGAGGTAGATCTGGGCCGACTGGAGACTGCCAACGACCTGACTGTTGTAGAACACCTGCCCATACAAGCTCTCGCCCATACTCATTATCCCGTCTTTATGCGTGTGATTGAATGCTGAATTGCCAGTCGGACAAAACAAGGCAAGGAGATCGCAGTTAGTATCCTGTCTGCAAAAATCGGCATAATTGTCAGAAGAAATTTGAGTGTTATTATAAAAGATTTCCAGACCATATGAATGAATCAGTTCCAACAGAGATAGAGTCGAATACCCGGCCATTTGTGTCAATTTTGGATCAAATTCAAATTCGATAATCAGTTTTTCAAACGGTCGGCATACGGCAATAAACTCTTTCGCGCCAATAATAACTTCAGTTTCGTACCCCTGGACATCAATCTTTAATAATTTGGCATCGCCAGGAGTAAATTCTTTTGAATGTTCTTTAAACCAGTGGTCGATAGTCTCCGTAGGAACAAGAAATTGAAGCACTTCAGGACTAAATACATTTGCATTCGCAACATCTTCTCCAAATGAAGCATTATCCGCCCTTCCCTGTGGGATATATATGTATGTTTCACCAACCTGGGATGAGACCGCGCACTCAACCAGGGTTACGTTGCCAAAGCGATTACGCGAAATCGTTTTTTTCATGGCGTCGACATTCTCCGCAACAGGCTCGAACGTAACGACTCTCCGCCCTATAGATGCGACAGGAAAAGCCGACAGGCCCAGGTTTGCTCCGACATCGATCATGTAATCTCGTGGTTCGCTTCCCTTCATGTAGCTACGATATTTTTCGATATAGTCACCAATTGCGTGAGTGCCTCCGCTCAGGCTGTCGAGATGCGCATGGTGCCCAGGAATCAGGGCTAAAAAATAGGAGGGATCCCCGGCAACCTCTACCCAGTGAACTTTAGCTGTGTTAAGCTTGCTGTCGTCAAGACGTGTTGTCCGGGGAGCATTGGCAACACGCCCTTTATACTGAAAATCTGGATCGGCAAAATAGACCTCTTGGGTACATCCGCCAATATACCAGGCAACTTCGGAGTACGTGGACATAGCCGTCAAAATCAATTGAGACGCTTTTGAAAGGACCAGTAACTCAACCAAGTCATCAAGCATTTCATCAGGACTATTTTGATGCCACGTCTTTGAAGTTCTCTGCTCGGATCTTTTTGTGGTAATCAGCTTTTTGTTCAATGCTCTTGAAAGGGTGGTGATAAATGCGGGGTCATCACTGGTTACAAAGAGCTCCTTGCCTTGAAAGCGGGAGCATATTTTAACAAAATCAGCAAAATTGAACCATTTCTGAGTTCTCTCTGGTTCGTCGTCCCAGGTCCGTGCATGTACACCCACAAAATGATCCGGCATTTCTCTCAGGCGCGCGTTGACCCGAGCCACTATTTCTTCATTGAAGCGGAGCTGATTAAACTGTTTCAGGATTGCCGCCAGAATTGGCCGAGGTATTTTTAAATATTCAAAATCAATGGTTCTGGAATGTTTGTCCCCGGGGAATTCTATCCCTTTGTATCCCGTCGAGCAGTCAGAAAAACCTGTTGGGATTAAATTGCTAAGTTCAACAGGCAACTCAAAGCGCCACGAATTAAGAACGATGGAATCACTCGGGATATGATCTATCTCTCTGAAGGTATCAGAAAAAATTTTGCCGTAACTGAGGCCACAAAAATCTTCCGGTGGCCAATACACCTTATAATCCTTGTCTAATAAAGACGCGCTTACCAGACTTTTCAATCTGTTGGAAAAGCCGCTATAGGGACAGACAATTAACTGGTTCATCCTTGGCCTACCGTGCATAAATGTCGCCCCAGAGATCTGGGGAAGATGACAGCATCAACGATCTGATAATCTCATAATAAGGGACCCATTCTGTATACATAAATTCCGGCTGATCGCCGACAGATGCATTGAAATGCCTGTAACCCAGTCGGATAAGCATCTCCATTACTTCCATAGAGTGTTCAATATACTCCGAGGTGAATTCGAAAGAAATAATACCAATTTTGGAGGAGAGCCCTTTCACAACATCACGTTCAAACCCTTCCACATCTATCTTGCAATAGCGAGGGATTCCGAATTCTGCAATCAGATCATCAAGTGTAGTGATCTGCACTTCAAGCTGCTGGTCCCACACCATATTCTTGAATCGACCGACCTTCCAGTGATCGGCAAAAGTACTTAAAATATCTGTTTCCGATGAAATACTCATGCTGGAACAACCGCGTATTGCCCCAAGACCTTTTTCTATAACGGTAACTTGCGAATTATTTACGAATCGCTGGCGTATCTCTGCAGCCAAATTCGGCTGTGGTTCGATACAGATAACCCGAGCCCCCACATGGAGAAACCTTTGGGCCATATTGCCTCTGTTTGCTCCAATGTCAAAGACGAGGTCACCTGGAGAAATTGCATTAACTATGGGGTGTGGTGTCGACATTTAGATCCTTTTCTTTGCCTGGTACACTTCGGGATTCAGCGCCGGATCGTTGTACATTTTGAATTGTTTGTACAACTTCATCCGTTTCCTGCCGTTACGGTACTCTGTCATCAGTTGTTCGAGGGCCGTACAGAGATCATGGCGCTGATATTTCAGTATTGCCAGACGCTGCAGTGATCGCTGGCAATGCTCTTCGTCTATGTCGTCGCGCTCGCTATCCTCTTTCATATGGTAAACCTTGAGCGACATGATTGATATCCGGTCGATTATACTTCCGGGAGTCTCGGAGTTGATCGCCCCGGTGTCAGTTGCGGGAGCGTAAGCCGCTAATTCTGAAAAGATCGTCTCATCCAGTTTTTCAATAAGATCATTGCGTTGCTGGTTTAGCTTGTCAATAGCCCGTTTGACCGTAGCTATGGCACTGTCATCCACATCAGTTCGGCGCGCCTTGTCTTCTTCATGCCAGAGCAGGAAATTGCGATAGGCCAGTTCCAGCGCCACCGGATTGCATAAAACCCCGGGAACTGTGCAACTGCGGGGATCGGCATGCCAGAATGCTATGCAGCGGTCGAAAACTTCCTCAAGACCAGTTGTATTTAGTCTGTTCGACAATAGAGATGTCCTTTTCATATTACCATTAACCAAACTTCACGAGTATAGTTCGGCGATTCTGTTAAAACGCAGTTTATGATGCTGTATCAGCAACTGGTTTGCGGTGTCGCGCTGTCTTATGTAGTCATGCAGCAGTTCATCCAGTATGGCATTGTACTGTTCAGTACGCTCCCCATCCAGATCTTTGTCATAACCGTCAAACCGGTTATTTAGTGCCTGACCGGAATAATATTAAATCTCTCCGGGTCATATTCCCCGAAGCTTGCTTCGATGAGAGAAATCAATTGCTGACGTGATACCTCGTAGCTTGCTGCGAGGTGGTTCATTTAAATTCTCTTTCCCAACGCTCGTGTCTTGCCACCTTTACTTCGTAGCATCTCTAAGAACACTTTCATTATTCAAAGAAGCCAAACATCTGCTGTTGCGTACCAGAAGATTGTTCCTATCTCCCAAATTTCCCAATCGCTTTTAAATGGAATGATATGATGCTCTATGAAAAATCCATGTATCTGGAACTGTTCAGGCAAAACTCCCGATACGCAGACGGCACACCAATATCAATGAACGGAACATCCTGAATCTGTGCTGCTAAATGGCCCGCCGAGGCAAGGATCGGAAGGACGTCAGCCTCAAGTGAAACACGCCCTGGAGGAATCGATTCAAGAACTTTTCTGCTGAAAACATATACACCCGAATTGATTAGGGCCGAACCGGCGCTCTTCTTTTCAGCAAATTCAGTAACCAGCCCGGATGGTGACACGTTAACAGCACCGTATCTGGATGCATCCTCAATCGGAACCACAGCCATAGTTGCAAAGCCCTGAAGTGATTCGTGAAATGAGACCAACCTTTCGAGATCAGCAGCGACATACGTATCGCCATTCATGACAAGCAGATCTTCGGTGTTTGCCAGCAAGAGTGCCTCGCGGACTGCTCCACCGGTGCCAAGCGGTTCATGTTCAATACAATAGCTGATTGACGCCTGGAATTCCCTGCCATCTCCAAAATGATCCATAATCTGTTCATGCAAATAGCCAACACTCAAAATGATGTCGTTGAAACCCAGAGCAACCAGCCTGGTGACAAGAAACACCAGAAAAGGGCGACCGTTTACCGGTGCCATCGGCTTGGGAATGTCACTAATAACCGATTGCAGACGAGTTCCTTGACCTCCTGCCAGGATGACGGCCTTCATTGAGCGTCAACCTGGGGGAAAACACTGAAAAGGTTGCTGGTTACCATGGAAAAAATAGCGATGTCTGGTAACAACGGGATTTGTTTGTTACTGATAGCAGAGCTAATATCATTTAGAGTCATGAACAGCAGTTCGGACTCTTCCATGTCGTTCGACAGGGGTTGTGCAACCAGCCGAAGGTTATCTGCAAAGAACAGATGTGCATTACAGATGCCACGTGTTCCATCCACCCGAAATGAACCCATTGAGCGCCATCTATCGGCTTCATACCCGGTTTCCTCCAGGAGTTCCCGTTGTGCAGCCTGCAGTGGTGATTCTCCATCTTCGACTCCGCCGGCAGGAGAAGTCAGAATTATCTGTCCCAGACAGTGTTTGTAACATCTCTCCATCAAAAAGCAGCCATCATCTCGCCGGGCACTGATCAGAACGTAGTCAGGGGCCTGAATGCGGTAGTAATCATTAACAACCCTTCCGCTTGGCAATGATATGCTGTCTTCAATCACAGAAAACCATGGAGATACATCGAGGATTGTTTTCGAAGAAAGAGTTTCCCAGCTGAAAGGCCTCATATGCAGTCTCTTCGGCCAAACATCGAATAGCCTGCACGGGGAGTAAGGTTGCTCAGCAATAATATGTAGTTATCATCCTCAGACAATCGCTTGTGGTTTGCGTAGTCCTTGATGCTGTTTACACTTGTCAGCAAAATGAAAACAGACCCGTATACGGCATCCAAATCCGCTTCTCCAGAAAATAAAGAGCCATCAAGTACCACGAAATCAAAATGTTCAAGTTTATGCAAACGCCTGATATTCCTAATGCCATCACATGAACGATTTGTCCTGTCGAGAGTATGTTTTTCATTGTTGAGGGCAGTAATGAATGATTCAAGCGGATATTTGTTCATAACGCTAGGGATATATTTATAAAAAGCGGTTAATTCATGTTCTGATATATAGTCGCTCGTTTTGACTGAAGAACAGTTGTATGATTTTGCAACAGAGGAATATCTGCTTTCAAGTTCAAGAAATTTATCGTTATCCGGCTCAATGCAAAACAATACATTGGGTTTAATATCAGGATAAGCGAGCGCAATAGCCTGAACAGCTCCTTCACCATTTCCGGCGCCAACAATCAAAATTGAGTTAAATTTCCCGCCATTATTTAAGATTAGATAAATACTGCTTTGGATAATAAAATAGAGTTCCTCGTCTATTTTTTTGGGGAAAAAGATAAAATTATCATCAACAATGCCGAGCCAGGCAGAAAGGTACATGGATGTTTTGCTAAATGGACTGTATGTGTCTAATTTGCCATTGATATTCTTTAGCAATTGAACAGATTTTATATCAAATGGGTTATTTTCAATGTGCTTAATCAAAAACTCTGCCGCAGTGGAAAAATATCCATGACTTTGAAATAATGTAGCCTTGATGTAATTGATATCCGGCAAGCTGTATGTGGACAATTCCAACGCATTGAGTAGAAATTGCACATCCGACAAATCAGAGCGTTCCATCGCCTTCGCAGCTTTCAACAAGAGATCTTCAACGGCATGCAGTTCCACCTCATAGTAGTTAATTAGTTGTGACGCATTCGGAACATGCTCCAGATCACTCGCGACGAGTTCAGCATTTCTTTCGGAGTCAGATTCGATAAGAGCGAACTTGTGTAGTTGAATTGCTGCTGTTTCGCGAGCGTTTTGAAGAGCTGATTCCAATGCCAAGTGATCATTTTTATGAATAACAGTAAGGATTTTTTCAGCATCTGCAAATCGATCATCGTGTGTGCTTGCGAAATATCGATTCCAAAAAGAGAGGTTTTTTATTCTTGGAGTTTTACCTTTTTCACCCAGAGAAATTGTCCGTATTGGAATAAGTACCTTTCGTTGCGCCATAGCAGCAATTTGATCCAGCCACATATCGTCAAACCAGAAACAGAATCTGTTTGTTATAAAATATCCTAAGATATTCAGCCATTGTGCGCTGGGAACGGGAATGGTTACCTGGTATGAGGCGTGTTGGGGATCAATAAGATAACCAAGCATTATACCGTCTTGGTGCCTGACCATAAAGTCGCGCAATATTACATCCCATCGGGGGGTTTCAAGTATATAATCATCACAAAAAGGGAAGTAAATGCCAGGATTTGTCGTACATTTTTGCCACAGCTGGTTAAACATATCGCCCATGGACTTTGTGGACTTCCCAATATACCAGTTGATTTTTATGTCATACTTCAGCCACTCATCAGTCTTGATATACTGGAGCGTTATTTCGTCATCATCATCAACATACAGCCAGATATCAATCAGGAGCTTGTTTGCGACGGTCGCCTGAAAACATTCAAAAACCTTTTTGAGCTTTTCCGGCCTTGCACGGGTTGGAAGCAAAACACTGATATGATCAGGTCTGTCTACTGGTTTAGGTGGAAAACGGTAGTCTGGCCTCACGCAGTCTCCTCGAAGTTATACTACTCCTCGGTAAAATAGATAATCTGGCTACCCAATGCGTCGAAACGGAAAGGGACATGCAGCAGAGGATCAAGACCTTGCCGCAGACGTTCACGATCTTCAGGCCGTACAAAAAAGAGGATGAAACCGCCGCCGCCGGCTCCAAGGATTTTCCCCCCAAGAGCGCCGGAGTTCATTCCCCTAGCATAAATATCATCGATGGCATCGGTCGAAACCTTTTTGGAAAGCCGCTTTTTCAGCAGCCAGCTCTCATGCAGAAGCGCGCCAAAGTCGTCGTACTTTGAAACGGGGCCATCAAGAATTTCAGCAGCAGCATCGACTATCGAATGCATCAGTGATAACACATGCTTGTTGTTATCAAGCTGCTGCAGCTTGTCCTTCTCAATCTCAACAGCAAACCGGGCAAATCCGGTAAAAAAGAGCATCAAACTGTTCTGGAGATGGGCTGATTTTTCTGCCGTAATGATAAATGGCTTAACTTCGATACTGTTATGAGCTGAAAAGTTAATCCTGTTTAAACCACCAAATGCAGATGCCATCTGGTCCTGCGAACCAACCGCCTCCCCAATCATTTCCTGTTCAATATGGATGGCTTCTAGGGCGAGACGTTTTTTTGATACCATTTTGCCTCTCAATGCATACAAGGCGTGCAACAATCCCACCGTAAATGCAGAACTTGAGCCAAGGCCCGAATGGGAAGGGAGGTCGCCGTCATGCTGCATGACCAGGCCGTCCTGAACATCCATGAAACGGTATGTTTCTCGGACTGCCGGGTGCTGGATTTCATCGATCTCGTTGAAGGCTTCCTGCTTCGAAAAAAAAACCGTTTTGTGCTTGTAGTCAAAGAAAGGGGGCAGTTTGCGCAGGCTGACATAGCAGTATTTGTCTATGGTCGTTGACAGAACGGCACCGCCGTTTTCCCTGTACCATGCGGGAAAATCGGTGCCACCGCCGAAAAAAGAGATCCTGAACGGGGTCCGCGTAATTATCATTGAGTCCGACGAATCATACGAACCGCCCCTCCTCGTCCCTGCGGGATATGATCGGATTTTTGACCGGCCACCAAATATTGAGCCTTGGATCATTCCAAGTGTAGGTAAACTGACCTTTGGGATTATAGTAGCTTGTCTGTTTGTAATGGAAAATAGTGGTCTCGCTCATGACGATATGGCCGTTGCCATGTTTGGGGGGGACCAGCACCTGGTGTCGATTCTTGTCCGAGAGAGTGAACGACTGCCATTTCCCGAAGTTCGGCGACTTGGTGTCGCAGTTCACCACGACGAAATAGAACTTGCCGTACATGCAGGAGATCAGTTTCCAGGTTTCGGCATCACCATGAATGCCCCGAAGCACGTTGCGTGTTGACAGGGAGATGTCGTCCTGAATGAAGTCGCAGGTAACTCCATTTCGCTTATACTCTTCCTCGTTGTAGGTCTCCACGTATTCGCCGCGAAAATCTTCAAAAATAGAGGGTTTAATCAAGAGTACGCCGTCCAGTTCGGTTTTTGTAACTTCCATGCTATAGCCTCACTTCAAGCACGCGGCTTTATACCACTCGATAGTTTTTGTCATCCCTTCTCTCACATCAGTTTGCGCCTTGAAACCGAGCTGCCGCTCCGCCTTACCGACATCAATCAACCTGATAGGTATCATGGAGGGTTTGCTCGAATCGTATTCAATCTTCAGATCATGGCACCCTTCGATCTCCATCAGCATCTCCAGAAGCTGTTTGATGCTGTAGCCCTTGCCCAGCCCGATATTCAGCGGATCATAGGTATCGATCTTCTCGGCAGCAAGAACAAGCGCATCGATGAAATCGTCAATATAGATCAGATCACGAACGTCATCGCCGGTACCCCAGACCTTGAGAGGATTCTGCCGCTCCACAACCTTGCGGATGGTGGCCGCCATTACATGGGAGGTGGCCGGATCAAAATCGTCGTGCGGGCCATAGATGTTGGAAGGCCTCACGACCAGCGACAGCATTGGGGTTTTTAATTTCTGGGAATACATCCGGCAGAGGATCTCCGTGTAACGCTTCATCCAGGCTACGCCGAAATAGATGTCATAGGGATCGGCATCAAACATTTCATCTTCCTTAACCAAGCGGTCATCGCTCGGCGGATAGGCGGCGTTGCTGCTCAGGAAGACGAATTTCTTCACCTGTGCAAAGTAGGCCGCCTCCATGATCTGGGCATTCATTATAATATTCGGCGTGACATGCACAAGAGGTGTCGCGGCAATGACGGCCGCCCCGGAGGTATTGGCCGCGCACATGAACACATAATCCATATCTGCGACAGCTTTTTTACAATCTTCCATAAAAAGAAGGTCGCAGGTAACATACTCAATCCGCGAATCCTGAAGGACCGGCTCCTTACGGTGGATTGTGGCCCGGACAGTGGCTCCCATTGTCAACATGCGCTTGATCAGGTTAATCCCTACAAAGCCGGTGCCGCCGGCTACAAGTACATTCTTTCCCTGAAACATTTCGATAACCCCTTAATCCTTGAAATAGTTTTTCTTTTTAAGGTATTCATCCTGATTGTGGATGAACCACTCCCAGGTTTCCTTCAATCCATCCAGAAGCGACGTAGTCGGGTTATAATGGATACGTTCCCGCGCCAGAGAAATGTCCATCACCCGCTTGGGGAAGCCTGAAGGCTTGGAGATATCGAATTCGTAATTGAAACCGAGGAAACTGTGCAGAGTCTCCAGCAACTCCCTGATGGTGACGCCCGTTCCACTCCCCAGGTTAACGAACCCGCCCTGTGTCCCGTGATGCAACGCCAGAATAACACCTTCCGCTACATCACGGCTGTAGGCAAAATCCCTGACTGCGCTGCCGTCGCCCCATACCACGACCGGGTTTTCCTTGTTATGGATACGGAACATCAGGGTAGGGATGACCATTGCATTTTCCGGATCAAAGTTGTCCCCGGGGCCATAGACATTGCAGGGGCGCACCACTGCAAAGTTGTCCAGTCCATACTGTTTCTGGTACGCCTGTACCTGAAGTTCGGCCATGCGTTTGGCCCAACCTGGAAACATGTCCATAGGAGCGCCTTCCTGATTTTCACCCTCGCGAAACACCTCGGCACTGCTGTAAGCCCCGATGGAACTGGTGTAGACTACTTTCTGTACCTTGTTAAGACGGCATGCCTCAAGTACATTGGTATTGAACATCAACAGCGGGACAAAGAAACTGGCGGGCTTCGATTTGGTGACTTCAACGGATCCTTTTATTCCCGCCATATGGAAGACAAAATCCATATCTTTCGTCAATTCCTTGCACAGGTTGAAATCAGTAAGATCACCCAACACATGATCTGCCCGGTCATCAATAGTGAGGACGTCGAGTGAAACAACACGAACATTGGCTCCTGCATCACAGAGGATTTTTACAACCTGCCGGCCAATAAGGCCGGTACCGCCGGTGATAAGTACATTTTTTGATGTAAATGATTTTAAAACACTCACATGGATCATGATTGCAACCTCGGAATCTTAATTATTCACAATTTGAAAATCTTGTTTTCGATGTAATAAATATACATCTTCTGACGTATTTTTTTAAACAGTGCGTTAGGTGGAATTATCTTTATCATTTTAACGCCCACACGGTCGAGCGGGAAAGGCAGTTTCGATATAAAAGCCCCAAGCAGATAAATGTTATATCGGATGTCCTTCTCCTTATCCGAAAAACAGGTCAGCGTCGTTCTGTCCGAACAACCAGTCATATCCGATTTGTGGTCACTCGCATCAAGCAGGTCATGCTCAAGACAGTAGTCGTACAAATCCGTCCCATACATTGGAACGGTTGTTGAGTAACTCGGATACGTCACGCGCCCCTTTTTGCTCATGGCAATGGTGGCCAGATCATCTTCAAGCGTCGATTCAGGTGCGGCCAGCATAAAATTAACCCAGGTATTGATGCCGTAATAATGTATTTTTCTGAGAGTCCCCTCAATGTCAATATCCCGCATGTTGCGTTTAAGTACTTTCTCTCGAACATGCTTGGAGGTGCTGTCTACCGAAAGATGAACCGAATAACATCCCGCCATTTTAAGAAGTTTCAATAAGTCATCGTCAACAGTATCCAGGCGAAGATAACAGTTAAAGGGGATAGCTATGCGCCGGGAATATTTCTCGGCAAACTCCTCAAGCCACGGGTCTGCCCTGAGGGCAAAGCAGTCATCTCCAAATTTTACGAAATCGGTTCGATAACTGGATTTTACATGCTCGATTTCAGCGATAATCCTTTCGACAGAAAATCTGCGCACAAACTGCCCCTTACCGCGATACAGCTCGTGATAGAGGTTATTGCAGCAATATGCGCATTTATACGGGCAGCCCCGTGTTGCATAGAAGGTCTTTTTGGGAGTGTCCTTGAGGTACGAATGGGACAAGGTAATATCCCGGTCAGGAAGGGGCAGGCTATCCAGATTTCGCACCAGCGACCGGACCGGATTGCTCCCGTTCCTGGTGATTAAATTGGGAATGTCATCAAATGATTGCCCTTGGTCAACCCGGTCGAGAAATTCCCCGAAAGCATCTTCCCCCTCTCCGATGCAGTAGGCATCCATGCCACTCTGCTCAAATGTTTCCGGAGAAAAGGTCGCCTGCGGGCCGCCCAGAATCGAGGTAAAAGTATGCTTCCTGTTGGCCGCCAGGTGTGCGTTTCTGATTACATCAAAACCAATCACATTTGCCGAATATCCGACAACCAGAGGCTTTTGTTTTTCAAGGATCTCTTCAAAGTCATCACTGTCAAGAACACATAACAACGTCTGCCAACCTCGTTGCCTGGCTATTGCTGACAGGTAGGGGACGGCTATATGGTCGGCATAGTCGAGTTGAGCGATGACAAATAGTACTTTTTTTTCAGTCAAGGAAAATCCCCTTATTCCTGTAGCAGAATTATGGTCCGCCACTTCCTTCAAAACGACCTGCTCTCCCCTCCATCGACGACAATAGAGGCGCCGTTAACCAACGAGGCCTTTTCTGAGCAGAGAAAGGTGACGACATCCGCCACCTCTTCGGGGGTTCCCATCCTTCCCAGCGTGAACTGTTCTTGAGCCATGGCTGCAAATGCTTCAGGGTTTCGGAGCCGTTCCTGGTCCCACCCTGTGTTTGGAATCATGATCGGGCCAGGTGCAACGCTATTGAACGTTATTCCGTGCCGGACCAGGTCACGATTAAGCCCGAGGCACTTCATCAGGCTTGTTTGGGCTGCCTTAGCCATATTGAACCAGGGACGCCCTCCACCTTCCCGGCCGTAAATGGACGTAATGGTGATGATTCGTCCCCACTGTTGACGTTTCATCCATGGAATAACTGCCGTTGTACAACGAACTGCTGTCATGGCATTTTTATTAAACACTTCCAGCCAGACCTCATCCGGATTGTCCTCAATGGTTTCATTACCCCAGCGCCCCCCTCCACCGACATTGTTAACCAGAATATGCAGTGTCCCCCAAGTGTCCTCTATAATCCGGATTATGCGACTTATCTCTTCAGAAGTTGTCACATCAGCCCGGATGCCAAGAGCCTCGACATTTCTTGATTTAATGTCAATTACCGTCTGGTCCAGCCAATCCTGCGTCCTGCCACAGATGGCAACATTACACCCTTCATCAGCGAGTGATAGTGCTATGGCGCGACCGATTCCATGGCTTCCACCGGTAATGAACGCATATTTTCCTGCGATACCTAAGTTCATACGGGCTGCCAGATAATATAGGTGTATCCCTCCAGGAAGAGGCTGCCGAAATTGAGCCGTTTTACTCCGATAATTTTAGCCTTCCCCTCGATTTCAAGCTGCTGGATGCGTGGCAGCAGGCGCTCCGTATAGCCACGCTTGCGATGAAACTGGATGGCCAAGTAATCAAAGAGGCTGTTTTCGTCATACAATTCCACCGTAGGTTCCACATGGATACAGATACCGGGCTTCTGGTGCAAGAGATATTGAATGAAACTTTCCGTCTTGCTGGCAAGCTGCTCCAGGGCGCCAAAGGTGAAAACAGCACTCCTGGCAGCCAGATTAAAGTTATAGTCCGGATTAATCATGTCGAATCGGAATCCGGTCATGCGCCAGTTATGAGTTTTGCCAATAGTATTGATTAAATCCACCGGGGGCTGAACAAAATCGAGACCATACAGATTTTTTTCAGGAAAGAGTGATGCAAGCAGCACCAGGTTCAAGCCGGAACCACACCCAAATTCATAGATACTGGAGAAGCCGGCGAAGTACTTCTGGAACAACCAGAGACGAAACACGGTCATGTAGTCAAACTCAAAGCGCGGATTTGACGGCATGATATAATCGCCGTCGTACCGTATCGGCTGGTTTTCACGGATAAACTTCGGTATCAAGGCTTCAAGATTGTGATCCTGTGCATTGAATGCGCTCAGATTCTCAGCCCAACCCTGTTCCCACACTGATGTGCGTTCTTCAGCACCGATTACCTGTGTGTCAGAGGAGATCTTCTTCAGAACGCACAAAATAACGTCATCTCGTTGTTTCTGGTCCAGCTTCCGGTATGAAAAATCGCTGTTTCCAATTGCCTGCAGGCATTCATAGGAAAATTCGCCTTCTGATGCGGCAAATGAACGGGCAAAGTCTGCAATGGTTACTTCAGGCATGCCAGGCTCCTTAAAATGGTCCCTTGAAACGATTTTCATGGCTATAAAAGAGTTCATTGGAAAGATCAATCTTATCAATTCCGAGGGTATTTTCGACTTGTCGAACAATTGTTTCTGCGTTGGGGTAAAACTGGTTTTCAAGATGTCGTGCCGTTGGGCAGGGGGTGTGTGCAAAGCCGATCCGTTTGACAGGTGACTTAAGCTTGCCAAAACACCGGTCAGAAACCATGGCCGCGACTTCCGCGCTGAAACCACAGTAAACCCAGTCATTATCGGCAACAATGCAATGGCCGGTCCTGCTCACCGATTCAACGATAATATCCTCGTCAAGCGGTGCAATAGTCCGTGGGTCAATAATCTCTGCGTCAATTCCGTTACGAGCGAGTATCTCCGCAGCCTGCAGTGCCTCCACATTCATCCAGGAAGTTGCAACGATTGTGATGTCTTTCCCTTTTTTGACAATTTTCCCTTTGCCGAGGGGAATTTCAAAAGACTCCTCCGCTACTGCTCCGGTCTGCCAGTACAGCCAGCGATGTTCAAAAATCAGCACCGGATTGTTATCTCTTATGGCAGAAATCATCATCCCTTTGGCATCTTCCGGTGTTGTGGGACAGATAACCTTTAAGCCCGGTATGTGTGCAAAAGTGGCATGCATACTTTTACTATGCTGGTACCCCTGTCCCCATCCACGCCCGACAATTGCCCGTATAACCAGTGGCACACCAACCTTTCCACCAATACCATAACAATAGCTGGAGACAAGATTGGCAAGCTGGTTCATAGCCAGCAGGAGGAAATCGACCCGGATATGGATATGGATAGGTCGCAGGCCGTTGATAGCAGCGCCCAACCCTAAGCCGGTCATGGAGTCCTCGGCTATGGGCGTATCAAAACAGCGCTCCGCTCCGAATTTTTCAAGCAGATCTGCCGTTGAACCGAAAATTTTCTTGTGATCGGGCACCCCAATACCGTACACGAACACGTTTGAATCACGCTCCATTTCCTGAATCATGGCCTCGTTCAAGGCATCGCAATAGGTGATCATCCTCATATAAAAACCCCCGTGTGGAGTTCACACGCATCTGCAAAGGCAGACTCAGCGGCAAATTCAGTGCTTCGAGCAATCTGTTCATCTACGCTCTGTTCCAGTTCCAGTATCTGCTGTTCGGAGAAACCGATGGTTCCGAGCTTTTCCCGCTGCAGACGAATTGGATCAAGCTTCAGCCAATCCAGATAATCACCCTTTGGACGGTAACCGGCATCAAAATCTTCATTGATCCCGACGTGTTCCAGATAACGATAGTAATGGAGTCGCAGAAAACAGGGCTTATCATTCTGCTCCATTGTGGACAAAGCTTTTTGTGTTGTCCTGTAGATTACCTCCGGGTCGGTGGACTTCTCCTCAAAGACGTTGCAGTCAAAGCTTGATACAACTTTGTGCAGAGATGAAAAACCGTGCCGGTGCTCCCGTGGGGTGTGTACTGCAAAACCGTTATCTTCACAGACAAAGAGAATTGGCAGTTTTTTGAGGCAGGAAAAATTCACCGTTTCCCAGAAAACCCCTTCATCGGTTGCTCCATCGCCGAAGAAGACGGCCACCCTTTTGCCGTTTTTCTGATATTTGTTCGCATAGGCTGCGCCCATGGCAATAGGTATTGAGCTGGCAACGATTGCCGAACAGCACAAAAGCCCCTTTTCCGGCGCGCTAAGGTGCATCGACCCGGATTTACCCTGCGCCATGCCGGTGACCTTGCCGTACATTTCTGCAAAAAACAGGTCCGTTTCGCCTGTTTTTGCCAGATAGAGGGCATGGCTGCGATAGGTTCCCAGCACCTGATCATCCAGATTCAAAGCACCTACGACCCCGCTGACAATCGCCTCTTCGCCCATGGACATATGCATGGGCGTTTTCATCTGGTCCTCGGCATAGTATTTCTGAATTGTCTCTTCTGATTTGCGTATAAGGTACATGGTGCGGTAAAGATCCAGATTAACAGATTTCATAACTTCTCCTGATATATATGTTGGAATTATGCAATCATCACTACTACAAACGACATCTAAGGCAATAGCTTAATACATTCCGACCAGAATCGAGAAGCATTATATTCCTCATGTACCATTTGGTAACCGGCATTGGCAATCTTCTGACGATATGTATCGTTTTTCAAAAAGTATTTGACCTTGTCAACCGCATCACCAGGCTCGGAAAACGGCACATAATGCAACATCGGTTCCAGGTAACGGGTTATTGAGCTGTTTTCTTCTTCCAGAAGTAACGGGCCGCAGTTCATGGCTTCCCAGACCCTGCCACGAAACAGTTTGATACCAGGTGAACTGTAGGAAAAGTTCAAGGTGATCTTGGAACGCCTGAAATATTCCGCGATCATTTCCGAAGTCAGTGGATAGGTATTCTGTGCCCCTCCTGCGCGAAATACTGCACACCCCTGTGCAATCATGGCTTGCAAAAACCGGTCCCGATATACGTACTGGTGTAACTGGTTGTGCGACGGCATGAATTCGTTATGCAGCAGGGCATGTGTCCGTCCGATAAAACTGGCATCAATATCCTGCGGCGGTCCGGTCCTGGAAAATATTTCGTGCTGTATCGGGCACCAGAGGCAGGCATATTTCTCCGGCGTTTCCGTCCATATTAAGAACTGTGTTTCCGGATCAAATATAAGAATTTTTTCCGAGAATCCCTTCATGCTTTCAAAATGCTCGAAAGTATCCCTTCCCCAGGCGTCACCAACGGCAGTTATAATCGGTATGCCCAGCCTATCCCGTATCTGCTGAAAGGTCTCATTGCGCGGGAATAGATAATATTTCTGCTTCGGCTCCGGATCATCTTCCAGGGTAATGCTGCCATCTCCCTGAGTCGGCAATAGAAACAAAAAATCAGGTTTTTCATTCAGGCATAATTGGTAAAGAGCGTCGTCACACTGTTTATGTTCATTATGGATATACTCATCACAAAAAAAGTTGAGAGATGTTCCCAAACCAGATTGTTCCAGAGAGTCAATAAAGATATGTGAGCTGCATATAGGTCTGGATGGATCAGCATCGGTCCAATTGAGGGCAACAAATAGAACTTTTAACGGCACCTTTCCATTTGACTTCAGCAGTGGCCCCGGCTCAGTTTTTTCAGGTATCAGAACTGTTGGCTCTACAGGCGGTTCAAGTTTAAATTGTTTATCAGTTACATGGTTCCATTCAGGCGGCATCAGAGACATGATCATGGTCGCCGGAATACCGGCATTGACGAGCTGTTCCTTCAAATCAGCCATATTGGTATCGGCAATCAGGATGAAGTCCGGCTCCATTGATAATAGTTGCTGTAATGGTATTGCTCTGGCGTTGAAATAATATTCGCCCTTCCATTGCAGATTTTCATCAATGAAACAGCATATTTTGTCCAGGTCCAGCCCGAGGACATCATACATATGCAGCAAACGGGCATTGGTGCCAACACCATAGACCGCGATCCTTTGCTTATTGGCCAATGCCTCCCGCAGTTCGGCGGTATGGGCGACAAAATAATCAGACTCGTAAAAGTTGAAATATACCGGTGAAAAACAGACCGGGCAGTATGTCATGTGGTCCAGCAGCGAAGATGGATTGAGCTTAACTTCTGCCTGTGCTCCGCACACGCCGCAGCGTCCGGTCATGGTCTGCGGATTAATATCCCTGACAGAAAATTTGCGATAATTGTGGGTTCGCTGCCGCCTTGACTGTGCAATAGCTGTTTTAAACAGGACATCATCGGACATGGCACTCATGTTCAGATAGTTGATATTGCGAAACGTCCCTTTGGTCGCTATATCAGAATAGTCCAATGATTTTATATACTCGTATTCATCAGCAATGCGTCCCTGTTCGAGCGCCCGCCTGTAGACCTCTGTCCCAGGGTAGACTATCAGGAGAGAGCCACCAGTAGAAAAAATATCTTCTTCGATTAACAGGTCAACGGTCTGGGTCAATTCTTGTTCCGTTTCAGTGTCATTCCCCAGAATGAAGGCGCCTTGTGCAGTCAGCCCAACCTCCTTACAGTTACGGTAAAACGTCTTGACCTGCTCTACGGTTATCCCTTTCCTCATCTGGGTGAGAACACGGTCGTTGCCGCTTTCTATGCCACAGTTCGCACCAACACATCCGGCATCCTTCATGGCCTTGAGCATTTCAGTGCCAAAATCAACCCGAAGACAGGCGATCCAGGTTTTACCAATTCCGGACGCCATATACGCCTCAAGAAACTCGTAAACCATTTTTGATGTCGGATACATGATTTCATTGAGAAAGGCAAAACTGTCGAAAACATACTTGTTATTTAGTCGGTGCAATTCTTCCATAACATGCTCGACGGAGCGGACACGGTAGCGGCCATTCGTTGGCGAGCAGAATGTACAGTGACCCGTGCACCCCCTTCCGGTAAGGACCGGCATTGCCCGCATCTTTTCATAGCCCGGCAATCCCATGTCCATATAGAAATGAACGTCAATATCATCCCAAGTGGGATACACATTTACGCTACGAATGTCGATTGGCTTGCTTGAACCGGTAAATTGGGGTTGTCCTTTCAAATCGCGGCAGAGGATGCCGGGAATATGTGACGGCGGTTGGACTCCCTTTTCGCTTTGAAGATGGAAAAGAAGAGCCGGGAGGGATTCTTCGGCCTCACCGACTACAGCAAAGTCGAAAGGGATTTTGCTGAACAGTATCTCGCGATTCAAGTCAGATGTGATGTGTCCACCAAGAATGAACGGTGTCGTGGGTGAGATCTGCTTTAATGTTCCGACAAATTCCGTCAGGAAGTTGAAATCGGCATAGAGTCCGCCAGTACCCATCGCAAAATAGTCACCATTATATAATGGTTCAGCCCAATTGATTGTTGCACAATTCAAATCAACAAAGTCGTAATCTATGCCATAGTGCTTTAACGCAGTAATAACATGGGCAATTCCGATCGGAAAATACGAATATTGTTTTTTGATCAACAAGAACTTTTTCATAGTAACCCTCATTGTCCGCATCAACTTTTCGCCATTTTGTTTTTCGTGGGCAAATTTACGGTAGTGATTTATTAGTCAAATTATCTGCCTTACCGTATATTTTGCATATTTTGGCATCATTTTCAAAGAAGAAGGCGTCCTTCCCGTATTTGCCCATATTGGCCATCACGTAGTCACGCAATCCCAGCAGTTCTTGAAAATCATAGTTTTTGTTGATGATACTTTCCACCAGAGAACCGAATTTTTCAAAAGCGATATTCATAACGTATACGGAGATAGAAAGCCGCTTAAAGGCCAGAGCTATGGCTGCAAACTTGATCAGCCCATAGACCGATAATTGTTGCAGATACTGTTCATCAAAGCGCATAAACAGAGCTTCACCAACTGTTAACATTCCATGTCCAACACGGGCTAGAGGGTGCCAGTATTGCATTGCCAGTATATCCACCAGACGGAAACCATCCTTATAAAGCAGATCAAATTGGTGGCTGAATAGTGGCTGTCCTTCGTAAATTTGATGAAACTCCACCTCCGTGATAACGGACATGACGCCCTGGCTTAAAGTGTTGCTGGCACCTTTTAAAATCATGAATTCAGCCCCCTGTGCGTCTACGCTTAAAATATCAGGGAGCGGCAAATCATTCTCTATAATCAGTTTATCAATACTGGACATTTCCAGCTCTACCACCCGTTCAGGGGTAGCATGGCTGCCCCACATCGGCAGGGTAGTTTGATCAGGCATATGTTCAGTCATTGCACTGGGCGATGCGTTAAAAATACTGCTGCTGGCCGGTTGAACATTCACATTGAATTTCACCATACCATCCGTGTCATAGACACACTTCTTAATAAGAATAGTTCGGATACCCTTATCAAGATACTCTTGCTTAACCTGGTCATCATCCTCAGAATCTCTTGCCTCAAATGCAACATATACCGTGCGTTCAGGATATTTACTGCCAATTATGTTCAGATGACTGTAGTCGCCACAACCGCCCACATGGTAGCAAATAATGTCCAACTCATTATATTTTTTGGTCACCGTAATCCTCCCAGGGGATTTCATTTGTCAGGCTGTGGATCATTGCACTTGAAGCCATAAACAACTCGTTTGATCAACTACTTTTTAATATTTTTTCAATTTGTGACGTTAAAACATCAGGTTGTCTCTTGTATTTTTGCGTGTCAATTTTAATTCTTCTTCTGTAGCTCCGGAAACCTCCAAGAGGCGCTTGATCTTGTGCGGTGCAAAATTAATCCGGTCCCACTCATAAACTCTCAGGATGCTTATGTCTTTAGCTGTCCACTCATCGGAAGTGATCTGTCCGTAACGCCAGTCAACCTTTGGTATTGAATCTTGGCACAGCAGCAGCCCTTTTGATTTTGCCAAATAGTAAAGTTTTGTCTTGTACAATGGCACAGCAGCATAAATTTTGACATAATCTGCACCACACTGTTCCGCAAATGCAATGGTTTCTCGAATTTCATCCCAGGACTCACCAGGAAAACCGATAATAAAATTGGCGATACAATAGATCCCTTTTGCCTGAACTTTGGCAATAATATCTGGAATAGCCGTCAGGTTCTTAATTGGCTTGTTGACTATTTCTTTTAGTACCCGTGCATTGCCCGACTCAATAGCCGCATTGATGCCAACGCACCCGGAATCTTTCATCAAATCAAGCAGCTCGTCCGTTATCAGAAAAAGTGCAAATGCCGAAGCAATCCATTTGAGCCCGAGTTTACATTCAATCATGGCCCTGAACAGGCGCCGGGCATAATCATTCTCACCCATCAGGAGGTTATCTTCGTCAAAAACAACTGAGCGGATGCCGTAGCGTTCTTTGAGAAAAACCAGCTCCTTCACCACATCAACCGGATCGCGGGTTCTGACTCTTCTCCCGGCAATTGTTTCAACCTGGCAAAAGGTACACCCGAACGGGCAGCCACGGGTTGTAACCATTCGTGCATAAGGGTACGCCGGTGGCTGATTGGATGAGAAGCTGCGCTGCGGTTTTTGAATGTAGGCAGCATAGTCAACTAGATCATAGTCCGGCCAGGGGAGTTTTGAAAGATCCTCAACCATCCCTTGTTTCTGGACGACAATACCCTCACCTCGGAAAGCTAGACCAATCTCAGGAAATGCCCCCTCACCCTGCAAATACAACAGCAACTCGCGTAGGACATATTCTCCTTCTCCAATCACGCAATAATCAATGCTGCTGCATGATTCCATGACATGATCCGGCATGACAGTTACATGAACACCGCCTGCAATGACAGGAATATCCGCATTGACCTCTTTCGTCAATCGAGCTGCGCAGTACAATGCTTCTTCATATTCACTTGTCAGCAGCGACAGACCGACAAAATCCGGCTGATATTCTCTGATCTGCTGTTTGAATGCCTCCCTGTCCAGATCATAGAACTGTGCATCAAGGATTTTTACATCCACAATATCCTTGACCATGGCAGCCAACAAACAAAGGGCGGTCGGGTCAAGATTCCAAAGAGTTACGCTGTCCTCTTTCTGCCAACGCATATTGGGATAGGCAAGCAGGAGTCGTTTACGGGTTTTTGGGGGGTGTTGAGTTTTCTCGGCTGGGTGGTTCATTTTTGAGACTCTACCTTTCCGTTTATGAAAACCCGAACAGTTTGAAGCGCTTTACGATCATGGTCTGTCATAAGGAGCAGGTCTGTTTCATCTGCACCAAACCAACCCCAACCCTGGCCTTCGCATAACTTTAAAGCGTTCTTGTCGCCATGAAATCGCTCCGCAAAGAGGTACATCCGGCATTCAAGTTCAGCAACAGAAAAAATATGCTCCAGAACAAAATTCGGACTTATCAGGTGATAGCACAACTCTTCCCATGTTTCACGAATTACCGTTTCCATTGGTGTTTCATAAGCCTCGCAACCTCCACCAAAAAATGCCCAATATCCTGGGAAGAAAGGGGCATCATCCGTACGATGCTGCAAAAGAACGTTCTGCTGTTCGTCATAGAGAACAATCAGAGCGACATTGTGCATGCCCTATCTCACACCGACACAAAGACAAAGCAGATAATGGGACATCTTGGTAAAGCCTGTATGAACTACCTCGTCGTTCATGCCAAACAGAAAGACATTTTTGAAATACTTCTCCAGGAACTGTTTCAAATCATCACCGCTTTTACAGTTTACATGTGTGGCGCGACTCGGCTTGGAGGCATACTCCTGGCTTTCAAGACTGGGAATACCGACAATACAAACACCGTCAGATGTTATTGAAGCGGCAATATTCTTCAGGAACAGATCTTCATCCTGCTTTTCAAGATGTTCCAACACATCGAGAAGATAAACCGCATCTCGCGCCGGCGTCACTGGAGCCTTGCGCAGATCGTGCAGAGCAAATGTGATTCGGTCATCCAGTTTCAGATCTTCGCATTCTTCTATCAGTACCGGATCCATGTCTACGCAGTGAATCGAACCGACCTCTCGAACAACAATATTTGTACCCCAGCCATCACCACAACCAACTTCGAGCACATCTTTTTTACCGGCCAGTATTTTGGCAATGAATTTGTATCTGGCCATTGAAAACAGCAGCACTTTTGGATCCATTCTCCATCGATGGCTTGACATCATGCCAAGCCTTACCCGCTCTTCGTCCTTATACTCAATATGTTCACTTATAAACTTGTCTTCCATTTATTTGCACCCCTAGATAAAGTTGATATGTTGCGGAGGGTTTTTAAGGGTATACAAAAACTCGTTGATTGCATTGGTTTTACAACTCGCATAGCACTCTTCATGTACTTTGATATCGGTCTGAATCTTTTTCATAATATCCCAATAAGCATCACTTTCGACAATTTCTTTAAACGACTGTTTGGTAAGATCTCCCAGACAAAACTCTTTCTCACGATAAGAGAAAAACATCCCACAGGGATAGAGTTTGCCATCTCCGCTGGAATAAAGCAGAAAGGGAGTACCAAGGCAGCAGTTATAGTTACGTTTCCCTTTGCGGTCGATATTCCCCCACTTGACTATCACCTTAAGTGTATCGGTCGACTCCTGTTCAGCCTGCAAAAGAATTTCCCTGAATTGATCATACATACCAAGTTTATTGAAAATACCCAGATCATTATTTACGGTATCTCCGCAATGCTTTATCTCCAGATAATCAACTCCCAACTCTTTGGCCAGCTTGACAAGCGGTAACGCCTCGTTAACATCCTGAGGGGTCAGAACCATTTGAAAACCGATGGTCACAGGAAGGTTCATGGACTTTTTGACAGCAACACAAAATTTTATCTTTTCGACCAGAACATCAAAATCAGGGCTGCCATGCAGCAACTGGTATGACTTCTGCGAAGCAGCACTGATATTGAAGCGAATCCAGGTAAGATGCTCCAGCGCCTGTTCTCCGTTGCGCCCGGTATCGAACAGCACTCCATTGGTGCCAAGCGCCATATCAACCCCCGCCTGTTTACCTACTGCAATTGCTTCGTAAACGTTCGGATTCAGGAGCGGTTCTGCCTCGCCGATCAAGGCCATAGACCTGACACCAACTTCACCGGCCTCTTTCATATATTGCAGCAAAGGTTCACGGGCAAAGTAGATGTCTTTACCTTCTTGATAGCGATTCCCCTGCACAGCACCGAAACAGTAGTGGCACTTTATGTTGCACCCTTTACTTAATCCGACATCGATATGAAGTGGTGCAACCCGCTTTCCATTCATCCAGTCATTTACCCGATCAAGATGCCAGTAAAGCTTGTGTCCATCCATTCGATATGTGGTATCAGCCATATGTCAGTCCTTTTTGTGAGGCAGGTTTGCACAATATTCTGCCAATGCATCACGCCAGTGACGCATTGGTTGCACTTTATCCGAACGTATTGGTGTCCTGGTATTTTTCAATCCACGCGACACGAAGTGGGAATGCGGAACCGGCTCTATAATCACATCAAAACGCATCATATCGGCCATTTCCTGCATAAACTCACAAAGAGATGCCATCCCGTCATTGGCAATATGGTAAAGGCCAAAAGAGCTTTCGTTCTCAATAAGCTTCTTGACCATATCCGCAACATCCAAACTGTAACTGGGCGATGCGATTATATCATTTGATATTTGTAGCCGGTTGCACCCTTGCCGCATTTTCTCCAGCATTTTCTCCACAAATTGGACATTACCTGCACTGGAGCCGAACTGAAGCGAAATTCTTGCTATATAGTAGCGCCTGGCAATGGCTGAAATAAAACAGTCCGCTCCAAACTTGGTGAGGCCATAAACATTGATAGGTGAAGCGAAGCTATCTTCAAGGTAATAATCATTGGATTTACCATTAAACACAGCATCGCTGCTGAAATGAACCAGAAGAAAATCGTGGGAGACAGATAGGTCAGCCAACAACCGGGGGAAAAGTGTATTTACCGATAGAGCCTGTTGAGGATCATTCTCGCAAGCATCAATGCCATTAAAGGCCACCGTATTAATAACGATATCAGGATGATAATCTTCAATAACCTGTTTTACTTTACTTAATTCCCTAACATCACAATCTGAACGATTTATGCTAAAAACTGTGTAATGTTCATTAAAAACAGTATTAACCGCTGTCCCGACTTTACCGGAACTGCCAAAAAGTACGACTCTAGTAGGCTGCAAGGCACACATTATTTATACAAATCCTCGTAGATGCAAAGTATTCAATAGCTATCCAGAAGTGCAGCCACTTATAAAAATGTATAATCACAATATCAAACCAGTTGTTTTACTCTTTCGGCAATCGAAACGCCGTCTATCTTGAAAAGCCTTCTCAAACCTGCCGTATCATGGACTTCATGTATAAAACCGGATGGGATCCCCAGAGTTGCAAGCTTGCAAGGAAGCCCCGAATCCATAATTATCTCTCGCAAGACGGAACCAAAACCACATGAAGAATAGTGCTCTTCAACAGTTACAACAGCACGCATACCCTGCAGATGCTGTAAAATAGTGATATTGTCGAGTGGCTGCACCATCGGTACGGATAAAATATGCGGGTGTATGCCCTCTTCAGCCAATAACCGTGCAGCAAGCATAGCTTCCTCTGCAACTGAACCATGACAAAGAAGTACAACCGGGATGTCTCCTTCAGCCAGAATTTGCGGTTGTGTAATATCAAAACGTTGCAACGTATGAATGTCAGGTTCACCTCTTTTAGCCAGCCTGACATAAACCGGTGTGGAAGCTGAAAGTGAATACTCCGCAGCAAGCCGCGCCTCAACCGGATCAATCGGCGACAGTACTGTCAAGTTGGGGAGTGTTCGAGCAAGACTCAGGTCTTCAATGGAGTAATGAGTCATGCCTTGGGGAGAATAGGTCAAACCACTGCCTATCCCGGCCAGTACAATCGGCAGATCCTGGTAACAGATATCGTTCCTTACCTGTTCATAGCAACGGTAGAGCAGAAAAGGGATAATGTTGTAGATAAGCACTTTATAACCGGTCATTGCCATACCGGCAGCAAAACTGATCATGTTCTGCTCGGCTACTCCAAGATTGAGGAACCGTTCAGGATGCTCTTCTTTGAAGGTGTCAAAAACACCAAGACCGGCATCTCCACTGATGACAAAAATATCATCCCGTTCAGTACAGGCCTGCAGAATAGTGTTTATGAATGCATTTCTCATGACAACTCTTCCAGGGCCTGACGCTTGTGCTCATCTGTAACTATATAGTAATGCCAGATGAGCTGGTCTTCCATGAATGAGACCCCCTTACCCTTGGTTGTCTTTGAAATCAGTATTTTGGGTTTCCCCTGTGAGTCCATTCGCAACGCTGAGCTGAGCGCCCCGTGATCATGGCCGTCAACCTCCAGGGCACACCAGCCAAAAGCGCTCCATTTTTCACGAACTGGTTCAAATGCACATATTTCAGTCGGACGGCCATAACCCTGCAAGTTGTTATGATCCATAATTGCGGTGAAATTATCCAGCCCCAGTGATCCGGCGAACAAAGCCCCTTCCCAGATAGAACCTTCCTGTGACTCACCATCGCCAATAACAGCAAACACTTTGCGGTCATTACGCTGTTTCTTAAAACCGTAGGCCATTCCCAGCCCCATATTGAATCCATGGCCAAGTGAACCGACTGAGACCTCAATCCCTTTTTCCGTATTGCGGTCCAGGTGGGCCGGTAGTGTACCATTGTCCTGGTAATATCCTTCAATATCCTTTTCCGTCAGGATACCTTTGTCATATAAGGTGCTATAAAGTGACATTGCCGCGTGTCCCTTGCTTAAAATAAAAATATCGCGGCTGTCCCATGGTGCCAGCCTGAGGATATTGTCATATAGTACGGCAAGGATATCGGCACAAGAGAGGCAGGACCCGACATGCGGGCTCTTGGAGCGATTGGCCATTTCTATGATTGTACGTCGTATTCTGCGTGCTGTGTCGTGTGTACTCATGATGAGGAGGATACATCTAAAACTTCAGTTACCGAACTCAATATTTCGTCAATATTCATCTGTGACATGCACAACAAATCTGTTTTGCACTTAACATCAAAGCAAGGCAGTTGCGGGCAATCGCATGATGATCTTAACAATTTTCCACCTGTATAAAAATATACTTCACTGGGATCAGTCGGCCCGAACAGTCCGATGACCTTTTTATGAAATGCAAATGCGAGGTGAAGCCCCAGACTGTCATTTGTTATCAGCAGCCGACAGGAATTGATCCACTCCATGTACTCGAACAGGTTTGTACGACCCTTCTGCCATGAGACCGTATAACCCTGTGCAAGAAGACCTTTTTCCAGTTCCTGCCACAACTCCATCGGCATCCCTTTAACCGGCCATTTGGAACCGACCTCGAAATTTAGCCCTATATCATAGCTAACCTCTGATTCAGGCTTATAACCAATTATGTATTCCTGCCCTTTCCATTTTACACCGAGCATTTCAATCAGTACCTGCTGCCAGTAGCCTTTACCCTTGTCCGAGTGCTTCCCTTCAATGTAGCTGATGAAATCCAACCCTTTTTCATAGGCAAGATAACTACCGCTAAGCGAGTCAAAACGAAAACCGTATTTAACCCAGGCATCAATCATGTCACTGAGAGCACACACACCCGGAATTTTTTCAAGGTTGATCAATACATCAAATTTTTCCTTCATCAGTTGAAACGGAACAAAGCTGTCCCAGATCAGCAGACGATCGACCAACTGGTTGCGATGCAGCAGCGGTTCGGCATGTTCGGAAACTAGCCAAGTGATATGAGCATCCGGATATTTTTCCTTCAATGCCCATAAAATTGGTGTTGTTCGGAGAACGTCTCCCAGACTGGGAACCTTTCCTATCTCAGGATCAAGGGTTTCGGAATAGCCAAGTTTAAAAATCAGAATTTTTGTCTGCATGGGCCTGCCTAAATAAAATTGATATGCTCAACTGTAGGGAACTTGAGATCATATAGAAACTCATTCACTGCATTAGGGCGACAGTTTGGCGGGCAGGAATGGACCTCAAGCCGTTCCTCCAGCCTTGCCTTTATTTCTCTGCGCCGCTCTCCCTGCCATATTTCGCTAAAGGAGTGCTCATGGATATTACCAAAAATGAATTCAGGGTCGTCCCAATAGGGGAGACACGTCGCAACGTCACCCGCAGAATTTATAACCGAGATGAATGAAGTACCAAAGCAATGATCATAATACCGCACACCATAGTCCGTAAAGGCGACCTTTCTGGCTATGACCTTGAATGTTTCATTTGCATAGCCCTCGGCGGCAGCCAGACAAGTATCAAGATGCTTGGGATCAAGTTTTTCTTCCAGATGGTAGTTTTGCAGGACATTCTGCTGAACAAAAGGCTTGATGGCAAGATAGTCTGCACCTGCATCGCGAAGAATTATAGCCGCTTCCGCAAGAGATTCAATATTCTCTGGAATCAGAACAAATTGAGCACCAATTGCAGTCTTCAAACCATGCTTCCGCTTGAAATCGGCTGCGTTTCGAATTGCCTCTACCACCGTTTTAAAGGCATCCGGTTTTACCTGATGAACACGGGCATAGCTTTCAGCATTTCCACCATTGAAACTAAACCTGATAAAACTGAGGGAAGTAAGAAGCAAAGCTGCTTTTTCAGCAGTCAGTAACTGGCCATTTGTGAATAGCCCGACATCGATTCCAACGGCCTTTGCATGAGTTATCATTTCTCCCAGGTCAGTGTGTAGCAGCGGCTCACCTTCACCAGCAAAGAGAATGCTTCGCAACCCTCTTTCTGCCAATTCATCAAGGAGTGTAAGGGTCCGCACCGTTTCCAGTTTGCGGTTCGGGTAACCGATAAAATCATATGCACAAAAGACACAGCGATGGTTGCAACTGCCAACTGGACTGATTTCCAGATATAACGGAAAGCAATCCCCCTTGGAAATAAATTCCTGAACTCTGTCAAGGTGGTGCAACAATTTATGCCCGTCAAAATTGTAAGATTTCATCTAACTTTCCTAATTTCCACACTGGTGTGTCCGAAAACCTGATAGCGGTTCGTCTTGACCTTGACATCACAGGGGTTGCAGGTCCCGTAGCTGTCGCAATGGCGAAACTCGTCAATGCTGTCTGCTGAAAAGTCGTCATCCAGGATATGCCCGATCGGGTTCCGTCCGCTGTACAGATCGGCATGGCATTTGTAGACCAAACCTGAGGGATCAACAATAATTTCCGTTGTCCGGCATTCACAGGCTCTGGTCGTTTCCCCGGATACGCATCCATCATATTTAAATGTACCGTACATTACCTTGTCATGTTCACCCAGAAACTCTTTCAGCCTGAAATCCAGCCCCAGTTTTTGGCAGCGCTCCTGAATTGCCAAGATATGGCTGCGAACCTGCTGATCAGGATGTTCAATACCGTACAGACCGATCCTGAACCCGGCTTTCTGCAGTTTCTCGGTTTTTGCAATCAACTCTTCGATGTCATTCTGCCCCGGATGATAACTGACACGAATTGAGGCATAGGGGGCTTCACGGGTAAATCGCCACTCAGGAACATTTGCAATAAATTCATCTACGTCAAACATCAGGTTGGTCATCAGATCCATCCTGATGTCGGACCTGACTTCGTTGACTATCCGGTAAAATCCTTCATGCAGGGTCGGTTCGCCACCTTGCAGGGTAAGCGGCAAATCATCGCGTAATACCAGCCTGTTAGCAGCTTCTATCCATTCATCCGCTGAAAGCTGGTTTCTATGTGCTTGTCCTGCTCGTGATGCAGACCCGTGCATATTGATGCAGTATTGGCAATTAAGATTGCAGTCAAGTGTCAGAAAAAAGGCAATATAATTATGGTACTCTTTTGGGATAATATCATTCATATCAGATTGTTAAGTGTGCTTTGCCAGCATGATTATCCGGTTTATGGCGGATCGGGCCATAGCGATTGTTTTATCCCACTCCGGTGAATCATAAGATCCTGTCACGGAATATTTCATGCATTTTTCAAAATATTTCTGGTGCACATCGGTCAGGCTTCTTTTCAGCCACGCAGCCACCTTCGCCATATCAAAGTCTGTTCCGTCTGTTTTACTCACTAAAGGATTATCGCCCAGATCAAAGGCTATTATCTTTTCTGATGCCAGGCCAATATCTTTTTTGTCAGTAAAAATCCTGTCCAGAAAAAAACCGTCTATGGGATCAAGTGAAGGATGGACCGGTTCTTTAAAGGCACTGCCACGTATCACCCATACGCAGTAATGATTTACGTGGGCAATAATACCCTGATCAGCAACCCGCCAACAGACATTGACAGGAAAACTTGTAAAACAAATCTTCGAATCAACGTAATTCACGTCCGGCAGATATTTCACAAGAAGATCATATAAAACCCTGTAATCAATCCCCAAAACACCATCAACTGCCCTGTACCTGTTAATTTCATCAAGTATCTGTTGATCATAATAAAGCCTGAAACCGACCCCTGAAAGCGCCCCATATCCACTTTTTTCTGAAATCAAATCGGTTAAAAAGGACTCCGCCAGAATATGGTCAGGATAAATCATTATCAGATCAAGACCTGATAATCGTGCGCACTCTATGGCTGCGTAATGCATGGAGTTGGTTAAGATAGAAATCGGAATCATCTTGGCGGACTTGTTTTTCTTTGCATATTCGCCGGAATAGTCCAGCAGATGTTGCGGCAGGCATACAAAGTGAACTTGCACATATTTTTGCAGGTTGGAAAACATTTCCCTGCTTTGCATATTTTCAAAGTCGGCTTGTGTTGTGGCAATCAGATAGTGAATTTCATAGTTTTCAGCCGTATCCGGAATATTGCCTTTTGCCAACAGCATGGGAACGGTGTAATTCAGAAAAATATCAACGAATCTTGCCCCCCAAAAAGTGGTCTGAAATATTATTTTGGGCTTTCCAGAAGAAGCCCATCTACTGATATCAGAGCTGATTTGACTTACCACCTTATTAAAGTTATCAATCATTCCAAGGACAAATCCGGCAAAGCGGTTAGAATTGTCATTTTCAAGCATTGTGCGGTAAAAACGGCTGTATTGTTCAAAGGAGCCATGCCTGAGGAGACAGTCAGCAGCATCGCGCAAGAAAATAGAGTCAGACAAACCCTGTTCGTAAGCATTGAAATATAGATCAATTGCAGCTTCAAACTGTCTTGTATCACGATAATGATTCGCTATTTTATAGAGCGTAAACGGCCCGTTCAGTACCTGGGCCTTTTCAATATTTTTTTTGATCTCATCATTATCTGAAGAGGCGAAAGCGGTTAACAGATAATGGTCAATAAGAAATTTTTCTATATGTTCCACATCAAACTGCGACTTGTCCATGTTGCAGGTATCCTCGTGTTGATACGTTGTTTCGTCAAAAAAAAGATCAAAAAGGGTTTACTACCTACCGAGCATCTAATATTTCAAACCCGCCCGTCAAAAACGAAGCGAGGAACGAATTTACGCGCCGTTTGCAAGCCAATCTGTCCCGAATTCGCCTCAACCTCAATCAGAAATAAATCTTCCAGATTTTCATAGGGCGATTTCCCTTTTACAGGTGGCCGGTTGCTGATTTGCTTATAAACCTTGATGCCGTCACTAAACTCATCCAATGCCTCTTCAGAAAGGCCTTCTAAATCAAGAATTGCCTGATACATCTGTGCGCTTTGGTTTGGACTACACGCCGCGTGCAAAAAATCCCCCTTGATCTCATTCAAGCTATCCACATTCTCGGTAATCTTTACTACGACATCCTCGATATATGTTAGCAAACCCAGGCAATTTTCGATGGCAGTCATCCATCTGGCGAGTCGATCAACCCGACGCTCAGTTTGGTCCTTCCGGCATATGCGATAGAGAGTTTTGGCGAGTATGGGATGATAGAATGTCAATATTTCAGTAAAAAATGCGAGATGGAGGGCAGTAATGATGTCCTTTTTGGGAAATGTTGCGGTTTCGATTATGGTGTAATTTGGATCACCGGTGTGCGTAATACCAAGGGCCGACTTGTTAATGAAATAATCCGTTCCAGGCAATAAATAGAGCGGGTAATTTGTATGAATGTGCGCGGGTTCGAGCGATAACGAAGCATCAATAGTATCGATGAAAGTACTGAGAGTATCACCGGGCAGAGAAGCAATGATTTCGACACAAATTGCTACATCCGGTATCCACGATCGAACCAACGCTGCTTTCTCCGCGTATTTCTCAAAAGCAAAGGGCCGCTTCATTATTCGTAAAGTTTCTGGATTTGCCGATTGTATCGCAAACTTTATCATCGACCTGTCCAGAGAAGAGATCTTCTCAACAATATCCCTGTTTGACTCGGTAATCCTGATTGCATCGACTTCGAAGAACGTAGATATACGGCTTCCGTAAGTTTTAATCTTATCAATCAGCGTATTGGTTCGCTCGCGATTCATCAAGACATCAGAATCGGCAAAGATGACATGCGTTACCTGAGGGTTTGAATAAACTTTATCAATTTCTGCAAGCACCCGCTCCAGGGGAAAATATCTCACGTGCCTCGTTTCTCCACTCCAAAAACAGTAGGCGCATTCCATGAAACAGCCTCGCGATGATTCAAGCACAATCTGGTATTTGTTGTCTCCGTTCAGATCAATTGTGCCATCCAAGAGGGGAGATGGCGACTGTTCTAAATCAACCTCCTCATTAGCGGGTAGAGTCTTAATTATCTGAGTTCCTTCACGATAATAGATGTTATTAACGCGATTCAGATCTTGCCGCCCAGAAACCGCTTTCAAAACATTGAAAAAAATATTCTCACCCGGCACGGTCAGGTATGGGATAATATCGACAAACCAATTGTTATTAATAATTTCGGCTGCAATTGGAGATACTTGCGGTCCGCCGAATAGTATTTTGATATCCGGTCGCTGCTTTTTGACCATCATCGCACTTTCACGCAATACTGAGTAATTCCATATATACATGGATAATCCGACAACATCAGCATTTGATGCCAGGATATACTCGGTAATTTCTTCAGCGCATGTTGCATTGGGAAAAACGTGCGCGTTGATGTTAATATTATCAATATTCTCCTGTTTCAACTTCCACTTGGCGTAAGACTTTAATGTAAAAGGACTTGTAGATAATAGTATGCCTCCTGAACGATGATGAGCTGCGATAGTAAGAATGAGTGTGAAGACTGTATTTGATGTTTTGTCATTGGTCATTCTTGAAATCCCTCTAAAACTGATTACCTCGTCAAAAACACTTTGCCCGTTTCCACCCGTTCACGCCAATAGTCGAGCAGATCCTGCATGGTTTTTTCAAAAGGTATTTCCGGTTGCCATCCGGTGTGTGCCTGAAACTTTGTTGTGTCAGGAACCTGTAGGTCGGCGTCCAGAGGTCGCAGACGGATTTGTTCGGTCGCAACGCGGATGCTGTCCCGACTGGTTGATATGGATATCAGATGTTTCAGCATATCCTCCACAGTACAGGAGAAAGACCCGCCGATATTGTAATACGCACCTGGTACAGGATTGACAGTTACCAGCATATAGTAGGCCCTCACAGCATCACGTACATCCGCCCAGGTCCGCATGGATTGAAGATTGCCTGTCTTGACAACCGGCGGAATTAGCCCCTTTTCTATCATGGCAATCTGCTTGGCAAAGGTGGACTCGGCAAACACATCTCCACGGCGTGGCCCTGTGTGAGTGAACATCCGTGTCACCAGCACCTTCTGGCCGTAGGCTTCAGCATGAAATCTGCCAACAAGGTCGGTACCGGTTTTTGAAATCGCATACGGAGAGGCCGGGTGGAAGGAACATTCCTCGCCGATTGGAAGTTTCTCCTGAGGGACGCGGCCAAAGACTTCGGAGGATGAGCAGACGTGGATGACCGGATCGATACCCGGACAACGCCGCAGCGCCTCCAGCAGGCGTTCTGTTCCCAGAATATTAGTATCAAGCGTTTGAATAGGTGCGGTAAAACTTGTTGACGGATAGCTCTGGGCAGCTAGGTGGAAGACATAATCGGGCTGTGATTCTTCTACCGCATTGACCAGGGAGACATAGTCGCAAAGATCTCCATTCACGAAGTGCAGCCTATCTTTACGGTTGGCCCGATCAAGCAGATGTCCTACATTATCGAGAGGACTGCGCCATCGGCACATGCCGAATATTTCCCAGTCAGTGTTCTCAAGGAGATAATCTGCCAGGTGAGATCCAACCATGCCGGTAATGCCGGTAATTAATACATTCATAGAACATATCCCCCCGATAGAAAGAGTGTACACCATTTGTCATTCGAAGAAATGTATGCACTGAGTAAAAGAAGCCAGGTATTGGGTATTTGAAAATATCGCATTATACGCATTTCCATGAGAGCTGTTATCATCAACTAGTGCAAGAAATGTACTGCCTTGTGGAGTAGGATGTGCAATGTACATATTGTATCCGAGCTCCTTCAGAAACCTTCTGTATAATCTTTCAGACGAACCTGATTTTTCTAACCCTTCAGTATAGATTTCTGCGAGAATTATCGGCACATTGAATTTCCTGATAGTATTTACTGATCCAACTAAAATGTTATAATCCCACCCTTCTGCATCAATTTTAATAATTTTTATCGATGAAATTTTATTTTCCAGAATAACATTATCAAGTGTTCTTTCTTGAATTATTTGTTTACTCGGTTCATGCATGCCAACTGCATCATACGTTTCTTTTCTTATACCCCATAAGGTATGACCACCATCGTTAGCGTTGTCAAAATATAATATTGACTTTCGTTCTTCGTTGCCAAGTGCAATATTAAATGCAGTTATGTTCCTGCTTTTGTTTAAGTTAATGTTGTTGGTAAGACAACTAAAATTAAATGCTTCTGGTTCAAAAGCTATTACACGCCCCTCCTCACCGACTATTGCTGATGCGAGCAGAGTAAAATATCCAAAATTAGAACCGATATCAATAAAGGTATCACCCGGTTTAAGAGTTTTGAATATTATAGTAACAAAATCGGGTTCATAATGATGATTATCTTTGGCATTACAATACAAGGATCTTTGTAAGTAGTGCTTCATTGACAGATCGTATTTTATTGTTATTGTTTTATTATCGAAGCTGATTATGAGATCGCCTCTTACTACATCATCGGTAATTGACGATTCAGAAAATTGAGAGTGTAACATATTTATATCATCACTCATGTTTTCTCCGTACAAAGTAAAATATGATAACTATTCACGTAACGGATATTATTTAAGCAACCATACTATTCAATATTTTATTTATCATAAAAATGTTTGAATATGCTCAACCAGTTTTTTACAGGAATATCTCTCTTTATAGAATTGATGTCCCAGAGAACATATCGTCTGCGCCGTTTTCGGATGCGATTTGAGAAAATCGAAAATTGTACAAAGCTCCTCGATGTCGGAAAATTCGAAAAAATGCTCCCCTTTTAAAAAATAATAATGAAAAACGGGGCAACGTTCCTGAACAAGCAGTCTGTTCAAACTGACTACCTCGAAAGACCTGCCGGTAGCTGGGCGTGAACTATCCTTCCGAGTTGTAAGATTGATGGCCGCATGTGTAAATGCCAGTTTTTGCGCATACAGGTGTTGAGATTGAAGTGGATCAAGGCCATCGTCAATCTCAGGGTTAGATATGTTTATTTCTATCGGTAGTCTGTGGTGAATAAATTCGAGTAACCAGTGGATTCTGTTAAGGTTGTAACTTAGCACAGAACCGGTAAAATTGAACGTACATGTATTCCAGTCAAGAGGCGCCTCGATTATGTTATCCAGTTGATCGAAACCCCCAAAATAGGGAAACCGTACGCAACGATTCCTAAAGTCAGGTTCATTTGCCAAGCACCAATCAGCCGTAAAACCCCAAATATAGTCTATATGATAAGAAATGGATCGCAACATGTCGTTGAATTTTCCGGCCCACACGTCAAAATCTACGATAATTATTTTTCGGAAATAACGTCTCAAACTCGAAAGGATATCGATGATGTCGTCAAGTGGCTTTTGATGGAATGCAAAGGCGTCAATCATGGCAAAATCAGACGGAGTGGCAGATGAATAGCTTCTGACCCCTTCTATGGGGAAAAGTGGCACGTTCCATCCATGAGAGGAAAGGGCCTTTTGGATACGATACCCAACTTCTGATTTCCTTGTACCCGGCCCCAAAACGAATTCACCAACAAAAAACGCACCATTTACGGCAGAACTGATCGAGTGCGCATAGTCCAGCTTGATCAGGGAACTCTGGGGGGGAAGATCATTTCCTTGTGTATGTGCCTGTAGTTCATCGGGGCAGATAGCTACCAGAAGGTGCTTCATACTGTTGCTGGTTTGCTGATTAAGCAGACCATGCTCATAGAACTTATTGAATATGATGAGCGCAAGCAATGGTCGTTCTTCAGGCGCAATATCATTGAAATCCAGCTGATCCGCCAACTGAATACACTCATCAAGCTTTCCCGAAGTAAACAGTGCACCAAGAGTCATAAGCTTGGTGCCTGCGGCTGAATTTGTTAGTTTTTCTGTATCGATCGAAGACAGCAGTGCTGCAGCTATTCGTGGCCGGGAAACTGTGTAAAGAAAGTTGTGAATGTAGTGTGTAATTCTTTCTATGTTTGGCACGTGCTCCTCTACTCCATGAACCGCTAATACTATTGAGTTAGCTTAGGTGCACATCGACTTCCGATTAATCACCGATTTAATTGCTGATATGTAATTCAATATTTCTGACTTCCTAAACTCGGCATATGCAGCATACGCTTTTTCCAGAGCTTCCGTGAGAATACCCGCGTTCATCAAGTCAGTTATACCCGCCATGATATATTCGTAACGTGGCTCCGGAATAATGCCAAACCAGATGTGTATCTCATCAAATTTACCAACTTTATATATCGACGGTGCACCGGCAATCAACTCATCCACTGCACGCCTGACGCCATGCCCATCACTGTGATAGTCGTGTCCGCAGACAAATCCGCCCGGCTTTAGAGCGGAAAAAGCCACCTTGATATCGTAACGCACCGAATCATAATCATGGGCGCCATCAATGAATATAAAGTCAAAACCCTTTCCCTCCAGTAATCCAGCAAAGGCGTTAGTTTTGCCTCTGAGCATCCGAAGGTTGTCACCAATAAAAGCGGTGTTTTTTATGAAATTGTTTAAAATTCTAAAATCATCTGAAATTTTTGAGAGTTCGAAGTCGGCAAAATCGCCTTGATCCAAATAATTTGACCACGGGTCCAGGCAAAACAGTTCAATTTCGGTACCCGCAATCGCATGCCCTATTGCCAGAGTGGATCCTCCCTGATAGGATCCAATCTCCAGTATCTTAGCTTTATCGGGGAGTTGCTTACAGATTCTGAAGAGAGCCAAGGCCTCTTTTTCAAGCAAAAGTCCTTCAATACCGCTCAAACGATCCAACATTATACGTTCTTCCGGATTCGGTTCGAACAATGTAATAGATTCTATCTCCTTAGCTGACAAACTGCAGATATTTTTTATTATTCTCCCTGAGACACCAACGGTCGGCATTGTTTCACCTCCAGCGGACTATCGACGTAAAAATTTCGGCTTGTCGACATACGCCTTATTTATTGCAGAATTGTTCTTTAATGTAATCTTTGTCAGCTAACCCTACACTGCACACTACACGTCGCTGGTCAAATGTCCCCGGGCACTTTAGTTTCAGATAATAGGCCAGAATTTCATCATAGTTATCAGAAAGCCCGGTGGATAGAGGATCCAGATTGGTAACGACGCCAAGTCCGGAAGGATAGGTCGGTATGGTCATAATCCTGAGATCCGGCCTGAATGTCTTTAGGCAAGGAATGATTCGCCATACATCACCTGTCCAGAAACCGGTGCAACGCTCTCGTTCCGCGACGATCGCCTCAACAGGCAGGCAGTCATGAATCAGTATAACTGAATCCTTCCTGGCGTACCGTTCCAGGTTGATAAAGTCTTTCAAGACCTGCTCAAAAAGGTGCAGACCATCAATAAAAGCCAGATCAAAGGTACTTTTACCGATTTCCTGGCGCAGGTCATGCTGCTTGAAGAAGTCGTCGCTGGCAAGCGGAAAGAGCGTAGCCGGGATGTCTGGCGAGACGTAATTGAGGTTTTCCCAGAATCCCTGGTAGGGGTCGATACCGATCGCCCGGGCACCTTTGCCGGCCAGTGCCAGCGAACGGCCATGCCCCAGGCCGATTTCCACGTAGACAGCCGGCTTGAGCGTCTCGTGGAAATAGTGCAGCCAGTCATAATAATCATCACCCGGCAGGGCCTGCATAGCATTGATCATAAAACGGGTATCGCCTGCCGTCCCTGAAATGTCTTCTCCAGCCTGACAGGAGGCGTATGCGGCGGGAAAATTGCCGATAGAGGCATGAATGCGCGCCAGCAGAAGATGAATCAGTGCGGTTTGCGGAGCCACCAGCAGTGCTGCTTCAGCTGCATCCAGCGCGCTCTGGAGGGAGCGTTGGTGGAAGAGCACCAAGGAATGGCAGTAGAGGGTCTGAACCGGAGTCGGCTGTGCCTCGATGCATAGTTTCCTGATTTCATCCGTTTCCCGATTGTATCCAAGTCCGTCATAATAGCGGAGAGCTTCAAAGACAAGCTCGTAATTGGCCAGTGCCGCAGTGAAATCACCACCGCTTTGGAGAGCTGATGCATGCTCGGCCTGGGATTTCAGCTTGGAAAGCATATAATGAATCACAATCAGGCTCCTTGATTATGCCGTTTTACTCTGTTCTGTCTTTCCAGCAATTATTATGCAGAAGCGTCTTATTGCTGAGGTTCTATCACTTTCAGGAGCTCGGGCGGTTGCATCGGAGATCAATATTTCGGCATCACTGTACCGCCCTTCACCAATCAGCAGTTCAGCCTGATCAGCAATGTAGTCCATAAATCCACTTTCAAGAAGTTTTTTGCCACTGCAGCGTCCGGCGATGGCATGCCATTTGTTCAGGAACAGCCGACGGTTTCTGAGAAGAACTTCTCCGGCCGTTTCCGACTTTTCGTAAAACTCAATCTCTCGTAATGCCCTGATTGTTCCGCTCCAATGATGATCATATCCGGTTACCGGGACGATATAATTTTTCAACCCAGCCTGTTTGATCTGAAGCCCGATGTCAAGCTCTTCAAAATAGCAGGGTGTGAACGCATTTTCAAAGCGGATTATTTTGCTGTTGAAATGTTCGATCTTGATGGCAAAGAAGAAACCGGATACGGCGTCAACAACTAACGGTCGGTTGAATGTTCCTTTATCGAAGTAGACATAGTCCTTGATCAGCGAATATTCGCTGAAACAGCCCTGAGGCCCAACACAGGCGGCGTCTGGCAGGGTATTCAGCGCCTCTTCAATGGCATCTATGGCCTCCCGTTCAACATGAAGGTCTGCATTCAGGATAAATACCGTCGGGGTTACGGCAATTTCCAACCCCAGATTCCAGGCACGGGCAACCCCGATATTGTGCTTCATGATGGCGAAGCGGGTGATGCGGGGATGGTCTTTCAGATGTTCAGAGACCTCCTGCCCGTTAAAAATCACGATCACTTCGCCTTCAATATCTTCCAGATCGTTAAGCAGGGTAAGTATGTTGTATTCGCTGGCGGGGGACATATCCAGCACCGGGATAACAAAACTCCGCCGGGCGCTGCTGATACAGGCCATAGCATGAATATTTTTATCTATGGAAGCCACCCCTGCCAGTGATCTTTTCCGCAGCTCTTCTGCAGAGAACGTGTTTGGCTTTCCCCCGGAGACGACCGCCATCATATCGGCAATGCGGTGGTCATAGGTGTGGGCATTATGAACCAGACGCCGACCACGGGCAGCAATCTGTTCACGAAGTTCACCATTATCAAGGTAGAAGCGGGCAACATCACAAATATTGCTATCACGATAGACAGCATAATCCTCGCCGTCCCTGAAGAGTTCCTTTTGCCCGCTGTCTCTAGCCATATCGGTCAACAGCATTGAACCGGTCGACATGACCTCAAATACTCTCATATTGAGATCATCTTTAACGCATTCATTGAAAACAACGTTAGATTGGGAGAAAACCCGGGCCATATCGTTCCAGAAGCAGCGTTCATAATGAATCTGAAACTCTGAGGCCAAACAGTTAAGAAGCTGCTGACGCCTTGTGCCTGGCTGTATGCTACCTACAAATCCGATGTCAAAACACTTTTCAGTACCATCTGCTGAATGGATTTCAGGGTCACAGGCAACTGGTAACCAATAGGTCTTTGGATTTACTTTTCTGATCTCATTAACAAACTGGCCATGAACAAGAAAAACAAAGTCGAACTTTTTGGCCAGTTCACGGTGATAGTCGAGGCTTAAATGCGTATCAATCAAATAACCGACTTTGGGACACTCAAGCGCTTCCAAATTCCAAGGCTGATGACCACCCACAGATTCAACCCACAGGTAGATATCAGGGTGAGCTGAAGGGCTCAACTGTGCCAGGATCTCTCCCAGGTCATAGGACATTGGAGTATCTATGTCATGAGGACGTACCGGTTGGTTCAGATTGTGCAGATCCCATCTGTCGATTAGTTCCTCTGGAAGTTTTGGGCCGATGGTTGTTACCCGGCAGATTTTTCGAAGTGCGCGTTCAAGGTAAGCAGCAGTGGTCACAGGGTAGGAAACATAAGACAGCCAGACATGAGGTACTGCTTTATTCATAAAATGTACTCCGCCATATTTTATTAGTACGGGCTCAGTCTGTTTTAGAAATCATTTGCGCTGCAAGCCTTGGAACGTATTCCACAAGAGCTCCCTTGCTTTAACAATGTCACCCTCTGACATTAAGGGTGTGGATACGGTGCTGAGATACTCGTTGGAGCGTCCCTTGTACCAACTTGCTTCCCGAAAACTGATTTCGTAATTGCCGGGGTTTTTATATATGTCAGTTCCTTTATATACGGTCAAAATAGTTACATCCAGAGTGTCCGGTTCGGTTTCAAGCAGGAATTGGCGAGAGAGTTCAATTGTTTCCCAGGATTCGCCCGGCAACCCAACCATCATAAGTGCCTTAACCCTGATGCCGCTTTTCTTGGCCCACATAATTGCATTTTTAAGCTGTTCGACTGTTTCCTGCTTGTTGATTGTATTAAGAAGATGCTGACTGCCGCTTTCTACCCCGATAAGCACCTCGTAACAGCCTGCCTGGGCCATGCGGGCAAATAGCTCTTCATCAGCCTGATCTGCCCTGACAAAACAGCGAAAAATAAAATCCATCTTCTCAAGTCCCGTGCAAATCGCCTCAATACGTTTTCGGTTGATCGCAATAGTATCGTCATAGAACATGGCCGCTTCATAACCAAGTGACTTGACTTCGCGGACCTCGGCCAGCACGTTCTCTGCCGAGCGCAGAAAGATGCCTTTATCCATAACGGCCTTGCAGCAGAATGAACACTTGCCGTTACAACCTCGGGAGCTGATCATGGTAGTCGCATGTTTACCACCGATCTCATAATGATAGCGATCAGCAATGCTGCGATCCGGAAAAGGTAGTGAATCAAGATTCCGCACCCGTTTTGCATGAATAATTCCAGTAGGACGCGTTTTTACAATTTCCTCAATAATCTCTTCTGCCTCACCAGTCACAACCAGACTGAAATCGTTGGCCAGTCCATTAGGGTCAATTGATGCGTGAGGCCCCCCGACAACGGTATAAGCATCACGTCTCAGCTTAATAATTTCGGCTGCTTGCGGAGTAGTACCCGTAATGAATATATCGCCATCAGGCACCTCGTCTCCCAAGCCCATGTCAACAATTCTGGCATCAATGCCTTTGGATTTGAGAGTACTGACGAGGTACATAATCCCCAGTGGCGGCATTACACCCTCGTCTTCGAGAAAAGGACTTCGTGGATTGACAAATGTTATCATGACGCCTCTTTTGGCTGTCCTACATTAGAAATAGCGGTGTCTCACGGCTTAGAGCAGATAAAACCCCAGTACTCATCCGGCCCCATGCCGGTGGTAAAGGCAAAGGTGGCCTCATCGCGAACAACGAATCCGCAACGGCCAAGGAGAGAGGTCCAGGCGCCCCGACCAAGGACGCTGTAATGGTTCGGGTTTGTTTCATGATGACAGGATGTCTCAGGAGCAGGCACCTCTAGGTAGAGCATTCCTCCCGGTGCCAGCACCCGTGCAAACTCAGTCAATGTAAAGTACGGAAAGATGCTGTGTTCGATAACATGCCTGGCCCAGACAAAATCAAATGATCCGTCCTGAAATTCGAGGAAAGATTGGTCCATCTTGCGCACTTTATGCCCATTTTCCCGGCATATACGGACGTCCTCTTCGTTCAGAGTGATTCCGACAGCAGACAGATACCCTTTCTCCCTAAAAATATCCAAGGCAGGCCCTTGGCCGCAGCCAACATCCAGAATCCGGGCGTTTTGATTGACGTGATACTGAGGTAAAAGGATATCCAAAACTTTGCCGGTAATTTCAGAATGGATGAAAGATGGGGTTTCAGGATAGGTTTCACCCTCAATTTTATTGATAAAGGAAACGAGGCGTGCAAGCTGGTTAAATTTTAGCTCCATAAAAAACTGTCTCCTGTGTGATATTCCTGAATCTGGCCGGGCGCCCAGGCTTTTAAGACAGACTCATTCCAATGCAGCTGTTACCATCTTTGCAAAATAATTCCGTTTGGCCCTGCAGCGAGCATCTGCAGTGAATAACTGTTTTTCATTTCACAGAGATACTCAAACGTCAATTGGCAAAAAAACGAGATGTGGGTTGGGTCGTCCTTGTACCACCAATTTTTGAAATGCTCCTGGAACCTGTCTGATTCATTTATAAGTTTATCAGTCATCAACGTACTGATAAGAATGATGCCCCCTCGCCTGGTAAGTGAGTATACGTTGTCAAACATTTTTTTGACATCTTCAGCATGCTCTATGACTTCGTTAAGTATTACCAGATCATAGCTATTGTTATAGATTCCGGTTCTAAAAACACCGTGTAACATGGGTTCATAGTTGTCAACTTCAAGCCCCATTGATCTGAACGCATCAGCCAAGAATCCCGCTCCTGAGCCGAAATCAAATATCTTTCGGGGTGTCACCGCAAAGCTTACCACTTCGAGCAATTCTTTTGCCTTTTCGTTCCAATCGAAACTATTTGTATGTTGGCTCTGATAGTGGTGTTTGATTTCTTCAAGAGTCAAATAGCAATCTGTAAAAATCAAGCCGCAATTCTTGCAGAGGTAAAAAGGGCGACTATCTTCAAAAATCATAAAGGCAGGCGTGTCACACATCCGGCAATGTCTGCTTATAGGATACGTAATAATCGTTTCTCCATACAGCACTGATTCCGGGCTTTGACCTGTAAGCAAAATCAGCGTTGGTAATTTAAAAACGGTTTGACGGGACAGACTCTACAGAGCAGCAATCCTTGTCCCGATCGCATGGAATTCCCTGGCAGCCCTGTCCCAGGCCAGCTGTTTCATGTCAGTTGCGGCAACCTGCCCTTTTTGGGAACAGATCGTCCGATTTTTGTAGGCAAACTCCAACTGTTCAAGGATCTCCTCCACTGAAGCTTCATGCCAGATGGCAGAAGGCTCGCCTGCCGCATCCTTGATCAGAACGGGTGAATATTTTGTCAGGGGGAATGCATTCTGCGCGGAAATCACATCCGCATGTCCTGTGGCATCGCTGGCAATCACGGTACGACCGCAGGCCATGTACTCGCACATGACCATGTTGTTGCCACCTTCGCAGCGGTTGGGGAATATGCCGATATCGGTCTGCTGGTAAATCTGCCTGATCAGGGAGTTGTCAACCAGCGGAGAAAGATAGACCCGCTCTGGCGGGATACCGTTTTCATGGAGCGTGCGTTGCAGTATGGACATACAATCTTCGTCAGAAGGGTGGAACTTAATAAGGGGAGAGTGAGACATCGTTGCAAGTGAGAAGGGCCACTGGTTGACCCAGGAACAGGCCAGATAGGCATCCTGATGGCGCTGCATGAAGACACACATGGCGGCAACGACCTGATCCTGCCCTTTGCGGTATTCAAACTTGCCGCCCGAAAAAACGATAAAACGCCCATCATCCTGGCGGGATGGTACGGGAAAGAAGTTGGCTGGGTCGATGCCCTGAAGGATGGTTGAGGTGCTGCGAACGCCACCGATGCGCAATTGATACTCGCACCAGGATGAACCGGCTACGATGAAATCCCACATTTTTGCTGCACGGCGGGTGTGGCGCAGGGCCTCTATATCGTTCTCGAAAAAACAATAGCCGATGTTGATCCGATTCCATTCGGCCGGATTCATCGGCCGGAAATCGTGGCCGCTTATGCAGTGGAGGGTGACTCCTTCCAAGTGAGGAAGTTTGGCAATCTCTCTGGTCAGGTACTCGCCGGCAATCCCCCAGCCATGTGCCCTGCCGCCGGGCATTGAGACTTTCATCTTATCTCTCGGGGTAGGTTGGCCTCTTCCAATAGCGGCAGTGCGGTTAAGGCTTCACGATCCCAAGGCTGAAAGCCAAGAACACGCTCATAGAAAAAACGTGCATCTTCAGGCCTCCCTAACTCATTGGAGACGTGTGCAATCGCCTTGAGAATTTCAATATCTCGTGGTGCTTTTGCCAGAAGACGGACGTAGATGCTCAAAGCCTCTTCGAATTCGAAAAACTCCATATAGAGCAGATCGGCCAGGTTTTTCTGGAATATCCTGTTGGCAGGCTGCAACCGAACCGCTTCTTCATGGTGCTGACGTGATTTCTGTCGGTCGCCGACCTTCTGGCACAGTACTCCCAGATCGTTGTGGGCGAGGGCATGACGCGAATCCTGGGCCAGCAGCCGCTCGAGAAGGCAAATCGCTTCGCTGATATTGTCGGCATTGGCAAGGCTTATCGCTTCCTGGTACAGCTCTTCAGCCGTGCGCTCGGGAACCGGAGCCGACGTACTGGATACATTCTCTGGAGGTGGGGTTAGCGGGGAATTTGATGCTACATCAGATTCTGATAGACGGAATAAATCCCTGAATGGTGTAGCCGCTGGCGGTTCAGGATTCCGGACCGGAGGAGCAGCCTGTTGCGATATCTGCAGTGAATTCGCCGCAGCATCAGCAGGAGGCGCCAGCTGCTGCAGCGCCTGTTGCGCTTCCCGATTAGTGGATTCAAGCTGAAGGGTGCGCGAGAAATACTGCCGCGCCTGTTCACGCCGCCCGATCTGCAGGCTGATGGTCCCGAGTGCGTTAAGAGTCTCAACATCGAACGGATTATCCTTCAGAATATCGAGGTAGGTGTGGATGGCGTCACCGGTCCATTCCAGTTCGACAAAATAAAAATCCGCCAGGTTCTTACGGTAGGTAACATTTCCAGGATCAAGCTTATGGGCCTTTTCATAATGCGCCAACGCCTTGAGTGCATTCCCGGTCTGATAGTACATCACCGCGAGATCGTTATGGGCTCGTGCAAAATCGGGGTAGATCTTCAGGAAGTCCTTTATATAGCGGATTCCTTCATCCATTTCAACTTCTCGTACATCCGTTAGAATACGCTCGTATGTAGCTGCTCCCTCGATAAGAATCAGATTTTGATTGGCCGATAATTTCATATGCCCTCACAGATAGTAGTATGTGACTTGTTGTATAGAGAATAAAGATCGGAAGTTCAACAGAAAAGCTCAGAACGCCTTTAACGCGGAACCGTCTATCTGGTCCGCCGCTGTATCCATCTGTCTGCCGGCGGCATCTTTGCCGGAAAACTTGAAGATCAGGTGAGATGGATCAATGGTGGCATCGCCCGTGGCATTCTGCTTAACCGTAAAGGTGACGTTCGCCTGACCTGTCTCGGGGTTAAACCCGACAAAGGTTGGTGTTGTGGGTATGGTAACCTCACGGCCACCGAACTGCGGCATGTAATACCCCCCTTCCGTGTTGTTTGCTCTCGATATTTCCCAGTTGGCGGGGTTCGTTACCGATGTCGCGTCCATCTTGTTGTTGAACTGGATGGCCACGGATATCTGTGTGCTGGCACCAGCATCCAGCAACGTTGGATCCAGCATCCAGAGAGGTGTTCCCGGGCCGAGAAGCTGATTGAAATTTTTGTTGTTGGTCTGGTCCATAAAGAGCATCTGCGGTTTGTCGATAATGAATTTAAGATCCTGAGCCTGTGATGGACTGGAGCTCTGCAGGATTGAAAGCTGCTTCTTGGCATCTTCCGTTCTGCCAAGCGCATCATAAGCGACGCCCAGTTCGTAGTTCGCGGCAGGAAAGTTTTTTTTCAAAGTCAATGACTTTTCAAGATTTTTTGCCGCGTCCTCGTATTTCCCCAGTTTGTTGTCCACCATTCCGAGCGCGTAATACACGTTACCATCTTTGGGTGCAATCTTCTTCACCTTGAGAAACTGATTTTCTGCTTCCGTCAACCGGTCAGTATTGGAATACTGGAGGCCGAGCGTGTAGTCAGGCAAGGGATTGGTCGGGTCAAGCCTTGCTGCAGCCTTTAGCTCCTTTTCCGATGCGGCATACTGTTTGTCCTGGATGTAGGCATTGGCAAGATTCATACGGGCATCAACAGAATCGGGCTGTGACTGCACCATCGTCTTGAATACCTTGATCGCCTCAAAGGTATTCCCCTTGGCAAGATTAAGTTTACCGATATAGGTCTGAGCAGTTGTGTTTTGGGGATCGAAGGCGAGAGCCTGTTTGAAGGCTTTTAGAGCGTCATCATTTTTGTTGTTCTTGAGATAGGTGGCCGCCCTCATAATCGAGTACTGGGCGAGTTGCGCACGCTGGCCGCTCGTATCCTGACCGAGTACCTCCAGTGGATCACTGCCTGAGCTTAACAAGTCAGCCATGGTATATCTCCAAAAACCAATTTACAACTTTCATACTGTAACCATCGGCAATTTTCTATTTTTATTTAATTGCCTTACTGAATGTCTTAATCCATACAGCGGTATCTTACCACTTAAAAAATTTAACAACAATAACAGAGTCTGGTTGAAACGCACGCTATTCCCCCCTTACCTCCACCGTTACATCATACAGCGTACTCCCCCGCCCGCCATCGGTCAGCCGCTGCGATGTCAGGGCGTTGACGCCCCGGTCGCCGGGGATGAACTCCCGCCACCAGACCCCTTCGGTAACTACTGTTCCGATCGGTACCCGTTCGGAAATAAGTAGCGTAAATCTGACCGCTCCCAAATCATTTCTGGCGACAACTACCTGCCCGTTAGCTAGGCCACGCGCTTCGGCATCTACCCGGTTCATCAGCAACTCCATGCAGTTCTGTTTCGCGCGTAAATAGTCCTGCTCATAAAAACTCGAGTTGAGCGCAAACGGCGTAGTCGCAGGTTGCAGGCGCAACGGGTAACCATCCCGCTCGGCGTGAGTCGGCAGCAGGCGCGGCAGCGGCTCACTTTCACGCCCGTTCAGAATCTCAATCTTCCCCGAGGGGGTCAGCCACTGTTTCTTTGGCGCGGAGGTCGGTGTCAGGATGACCGGTTCCCCCTGCCGTAACCGCTCGGTAACGGCAGCACTCCGCCAGCGGTTTTCTCCAGCCAGCAGCAATTCGACCAGTTCCTCCGCTGACAGGCGAAAAAACGGTTCATCCCACCCCATTCCGGCTGCCAGCAGACTGAATACCTCCCAGTTGCTTTTTGCTTCGCCCACCGGGCTGATAGCCGCACTGCAGCGCTGGGCATGATAGCTGCCATAACAGCGATACAGGTCAGGATGTTCGAGTGAAGAGGTCGCGGGCAGGACGATGTCGGCATAACGGGCGGTATCCGTCAGGAAGCGTTCGTGGACGACAGTGAACAGGTCTTCCCGTTCCAGCCCTCTAATAACTGCATTCTGGTCAGGAGCAATCGAAGCCGGATTGGAGTGATAGACATAGAGCGACATAACTGCAGGGTCGGCAAGTTCAGTCAGCGCGGTGCCAAGCTGGTTCATACTGATCAGTCGCGGCTCGCTCACCATGAAATCCTCCCGCGTCACCCTCTGCAGCGGGAAAGCTCCCCCGGTCGAAGTGCCGATGAAGATGCCGCCCCCCGGTTTTCCCCAAGCGCCGACAACTGCCGGCAGGCAACAGATCGTACGCACTGTCACGGCACCGTTGCCATAGCGCGTCAAGCCACTTCCCAAGCGGATGAAAGGGGCTTTTGCCCGGGCGTACTCTCGCGCCATACGCTCGATGACCTCGGCGGGCAGGCCGCAGACCTCCGACATCTCTGTGGGAGAACAACTAGGCAGGATCTGCGCAGTCAACTCCTCGAACCCGAGAACATTGGCAGAGATGAACTCCCGATCCAGCAACTGTTCCCGCTCAATGACATGCAGCATCGCCAATGCCAGAGCGCCGTCTCCTCCGGGGCGAACCAGAAACAGTTCATCGACTGCATCACAGGTCGGAGTACGGTAGGTGTCGATGGCCCATAACCGGGCTCCGCCCCGCCGGGCCTCCTGCGCATCACGCATGGCATGGATGCTTGTGGCGGCGGCGTTGATCCCCCACAGAATCACCAGATCACTCTGCTCTACCTCCGCAGGATCCATAGCCGGCGTCTCCCCCATGATCGCCTTCCAACCGGCATCTTTGGCCGGGGAACAGATGGTTCGCTCCAGCCGCGACGCTCCCAGCTTGTTAAAAAAAGCGTGCCCGGCGTTACGCTGAACCAGCCCCATTGTACCGGCATAGGAGTAGGGAAGGATCGCCTCTGCTCCATGGCTCGCGATGATCCGCTGCCAGTTGGCACAGATTGACGAAATAGCGGCGTCCCATGTAATCGGCTCAAATTTTCCGGAACCTTTTTTTCCGACCCGGCGCAGCGGTGTTGTCAGTCGCCGGGGGGAGTGGACTGTCTGCTGGTACTGATTCATTTTAGCGCAGAGCAGGCCACGCGTCACCGGATGGTCCGGATCACCAACGATTTTGATCGCACGGCCGTTTTCAACCGTGACGAGAAGACCGCACGCGTCGGGGCAGTCATAAGGGCAGACGGAGCGTGATATGACGGGCATAGATGAAGCTCCTTTCACTTCCAGAAATCGGCACGAACTATAGACTATTTCAAAAAACATTTGCAGAAGAAATCGTTTTCGTGCAAAAACAAAGTACTACAAACGTTGAGAGGTTCATTATGACTCCGCAGCCTGAAATTCTCCATTACGCCGTGACCGTGGTTGGCAAAGACCGACCCGGCATTGTGGCCGCCATCACCGGGGGGCTCTTCAACCTTGGTTGCAATATTGCCGATTCCAGCTGCACGATGCTAGGTGGCGAGTTTGCCATGATCCTCATTGTCTCGCTGAAACGGCCGTTCAGTAAAGCACGGCTGATTGAAGAGCTGAAACCGGTATGCGATCAGATCGGCATGTCACTCGGAGTCCGGACCCTTCATCCCGACGAGATAGTTCGACAGGAATCTGACGGCGAGATCTGCATGATCTCAGTCTACGGCGCCGACCAACCGGGTATCGTGTATCGTGTCACCAAAGAACTAGCCACTCGCACCATCAATATCACCGATCTCAACACCAAACTGATCGGCACGGCCGAAGAGCCTGTTTACGTATTGATGCTGGAGGTGGCACTACCCGAAGGTGAAACTCCCGAGAGCGTGGAACAGACCTTGGCAGCATTGAAAAAAGAGCTGCACGTGGAAATTGGCGTGCGGGTCATAACACCGGTGGCTTTTTAACAATGCCGGTCCAACCTATATTACGGTATCCACATCCGGTGCTGAAAAAGCTCTGCAACAGGGTGGAGAAAATCGACGTGAGTATCCAGGCCCTGGTTCAGGATCTGGTCGATACGATGCATGAGGGACCCGGTTCGGTCGGCGTTGCCGCCTCACAGATCGGCGTCACGCTGCGCGTCTGTGTCGTTGATGTTTCAAAAAACCGCCATGGAAAAGAGAACAACCATGGCCTGCTCTGCATGATCAATCCTGAGATCACGGGCCGCAGCGGTTCTGCCACCATGCGCGAGGGGTGCATGAGTGTGCCGGACTACACCGGAGATGTCGATCGGGCCACCGAGATTACCCTGCAGTACCGGGATCCGGACGGAACTGTTCACCTGATCACCGCCAGCGGCTTTGAAGCGGTTGCTATCCAGCATGAAATGGATCATCTGGACGGTGTTCTTTTTCTTGATCGCGTAACCAGTATCAAAACCGGGCTGTTCCGGCGAAAAAACTACTGAGAGGTCAGACAATGACGGAACTCTTGTCCAAGAAGGAACAAAAGGATCTTCTGAAAATCGCCCGGGACACTATTGTTGACTATGTCACTAACCGGACTGTTCCAACCATAACAACAGCGTCACCGGGACTGAATCTTCACTCTGGATGTTTTGTCACGATCAAACAGCAGGGGGAGTTGCGCGGCTGTATCGGCAATTTTGTCTCTGACCAGCCGCTGTACCTGCTGGTGCAGGAGATGGCGGTCTCAGCCGCAACCCGTGATCCCCGCTTTTACCCGATGAAACAGGATGATCTCGCCGATTTCACCATCGATATTTCGGTGCTTTCGCCGCTGGCCAAGGTCGCCTCGGTTGAGGAGATTCAGGTCGGGGTTCACGGCATCTACATCGTCAAGGGGAGTTATCGCGGGGTGCTACTGCCGCAGGTGGCAACAGAGTACGGCTGGAATCGCGATCAGTTCCTGCAACACACCTGTATCAAGGCTGGTCTGCCGGAGGACGCCTGGCAGGGGGAATGCGACATTTACATCTTCAGCGCCCAGGTTTTTGGGGAGTAGCCTGCACTAACCCGCCAACCCGCTCTTCAAACTCCCCATCAAGCGGCGCCGTGACCCTGACTTGCACCTTCTTCGAATTCTGAAACGTCATCGCAGCGCAGTGCAACATCATTCTCCCGGCAGAATGGCCACCATAGGTCGAATCGCCAAGAATCGGCAACCCGACCGATTCGAGATGTACCCTGATCTGGTGAGTACGGCCGGTCAGCGGCTTTGCTTCCACGAGTGATACGTCACCGGATGATGCCACAATGCGAAATTCTGTTATGGACGGCTTTCCCCCCCCCACAATGCCGTACCGCGCCGAAGCAACCTTGCCGATCGGCGCATTGACAACCCACCTCTCTTCATCAGGACGACCGGATACCAACGCCAGATACAGTTTTTCGACCAGGCCATCCTGAAACTGTTTTGAGAGCCAGGCAGCAGCCTGGCGGTGTTTCGGGAAGAGCATCGCTCCCGAGGTGCCGCGATCAAGGCGATGGACAACCCGGGCAGGTTCGTTATTTCCCTGCGCTTTAAAATATTCCGAGACCCAGTATTCAAGGGTTCCTTTCAGCTGATAGGGAGTGCGCTGACTATTGATCCCGGCCGGTTTGTTGACCGCAATGAGCTCACTATCATCGTGCAGCAGCGCTTCCGGCGGCAACACCAGCTCTTGGAACCGACCCGTTTCCATGATGCCGATCTCAATGACATCACCCGTTTTGACGCTCCGCGACGCCACTCGTACCAGAGCAACGTTAACCGTACAGCCGCCCCGGTCGATGATGCGGCGCGCCTCAGATTTGCTGACACCGGTGCAGAGGAGGGCGATGGCATCATCGAGGCGGATGTTGTGCTGCTCTTTACCGACAGTTTTTCGTAGAATCATGCTGTCGTAGTACCTTTTTTAGCACCCGAAGGCAACCAAATTCCCCGTGGCAAAAGCCCCCTGATTCTGCTAACCTCTGCCGCCATGACGTATCCTTCCTTTTCCCCCATTCCGGCATTACGCGGTCCGGTGCCGCTTGCGCACCTGTTTCTGCACACCTTTGTACATGATGGTCATACGGCGGTTGACGCGACCTGCGGCAACGGGCACGACACTCTGCTGCTGGCCCGTCTGGTTGGCGACAACGGCTCTGTCTTCGGATTTGACATTCAGCAGCAGGCGATGGTCGAGACCGGTCGCAGATTGGCAGAAGCAAAGCTTTCGCATAGGGCGAAACTGCTGCTGGCTGGTCACGAAAGGCTGGCAGAGCATGTAACGGGACCGGTACAGGTTGTGCTGTTCAATCTCGGCTACCTCCCCGGAGGTGACCGCACTATCATTACCCTGCCGGAAACGACTGTCACAGCCCTGGAGCAGTCACTGCACCTTCTTGCCCCGGGAGGGACCATACTGGTAACGATTTACCCCGGTCACGGTGGTGGCCCGGCGGAACAGTCCACAGTCGAGAACTGGGCGGCCGGCCTCGAACCGCGGGCCTTTCACAGTTGGCGCATGGGGCAGATCAATGTCAATCAGGATGCTCCGTATCTTCTCCTAATCCAGAAGGCGCTCTGATATCGGCATATTAATCCAATTTCACTTTGCTTTTCCCCGTAATTGGGTATATATTTAACGATCATTTCTCCGGTGTTTATAAGGATTTTCGTGATTCAGGCACTTGGACATACAACTATAGAAATTTTACGCGATCTGGGACGGACGGGCTGGTTTCTCCTCTATTCGTTCTACATGATTGTCCGGCGCCCCCCCAGTCTGCTGCACGTCCTGAAGCAGCTCCGTTTTATCGGCACAAAATCGCTGTTCGTCATTGTGCTGACAGCAGGCTTTACCGGCATGGTCCTCGGCCTGCAGGGCTATTATACTCTGTCAAAGTTCGGCTCCGAAGGAATGCTCGGCACGGCGGTGGCACTCTCGCTGATTCGCGAACTCGGACCGGTGCTGGCAGCGCTGATGGTGACCGGGCGAGCCGGCAGTGCCATCACGGCTGAAATCGGTATTATGCGGATTACTGAGCAGATCGATGCGCTCGAAACGATGGCGCTTGACCCCTTTAAATACCTGGTTACCCCGAAATTTATTGCGGCAATGATTTCCCTTCCCCTGCTCTGTGCCATTTTTGACGTCATCGGCATCTACGGTGGCTGGCTTGTTGGAGTCAAGCTGCTGGGAGTTAACCCCGGGGCATATTTTTACGAAATGGAAAAATCGGTCGTCTGGCGTGATGTCTATTCCGGTTTTCTGAAATCTTTCTCCTTCGGCGTGATTATCGCGTGGATCGGCTGCTACAAAGGCTATTACGCCGGGCATGGAGCCGAAGGCGTTTCTAAAGCCACGACTGAAGCGGTTGTGCTGACATCGGTAATTATTCTTGTCTGGGACTATTTCCTCACTTCGGTGCTGCTCTGATATGATCACACTTCGCAATGTGCATAAGTCATTCGGCAGTCAAAAAGTACTCAACGGGCTTGATATTGATATCCCGGATGGTAAAATTACCGCAATTATCGGTCCCAGCGGCGAGGGTAAGAGTGTCCTCCTCAAGCACCTGATCGGCCTGCTCCAGCCCGATAGCGGCACTGTCGAGGTCGATGGCGAAAGCATTGTTGCCGTGCGCCGCTCCGAGTTAAACCGGATTCGAGAAAAATTCGGGATGCTGTTCCAGAACGTGGCGCTGTTTGACTCAATGACGGTTTTTGAAAATGTTGCCTTCCCGCTGGAAGAAAAAACCTCTCTTGCAAAAGAGGAGATCCGGTGCAGAGTTCTCTCTGCCCTGGAGGATGTCGGCCTGAAGAATATTGAAAAAAAATTCCCCGATGAGCTCTCTGGTGGCATGAAAAAACGCGTCGGCCTGGCCCGTGCGGTGGTGCTGAATCCCAAGATCATCCTGTTTGATGAACCGACCACCGGACTCGACCCGATCATTAAGCGGGCGATTCACCAACTCATTAAAGACACCCATGCAAAGTTCGGTTTCACTGCGGTGATTGTTTCGCACGAAATACCGGAGATTTTTGATGTCGCCCAACATGTGGCTATGCTGTTTCGGGGCAAGATTCTACAGTTTGGCTCATCGGATGACATTATCAATTCTACCGAACCTGCAATCCGTCAATTCATCAGCGGCAGCCTGGACGGCCCGATTCAGATGGTGTAGAACGGCCCTATGTACAAAGAGGTATGAAATGAACATGATAAAACTGGAAATGATGGTTGGCACCTTTATGCTGATCGGCATCCTGTGCCTTGGATATGTTTCAATCAAACTCGGCAAAATGGAATTCGGCGGCGGTGATTTTTACGCAGTTACCGCCAGCTTTGATTCCGTATCCGGATTGAAACCGGGTGCACGGGTCGAGGTAGCCGGAGTCGAGGTTGGGAAGGTTGACAAGATTATGCTCGATGCCAAGAGCGGTGATCGGGCACTGGCGTACCTTAAAATCAAGACCGGAGTGAAGATCACTGACGACGTCATCGCCTCCGTGCGAACGAGTGGAATCATTGGCGATAAATTTATCAAACTCCGGCCGGGAGGCTCTGAAAAGATGTTGAAAAATAATGATAAAATTCGTGAAACTGAATCAGCTATTGACATTGAGGAGCTGGTCAGCAAATTTATTCATGGCAAAGTTGAATAGCCTTTACTCGCAAAGGAATGTGGCAATGAAATCAGTTTTATGCATCTGTATGGCCGCTTGGTTGCTGATTGCCGTCGCCGGAATCAGCACCGGTTCAGCAGCCGACTCCCCGGCTCCTCCAATTGAATTAAGCCTGGACGAATGTGTCCGTATGGCTCTGAAAGCTGCGCCCGAACTTGGCGAAGCCGAAAGCGACATAGCTCTGGCAACCAGCAGGCTGGACGAAGCGAAATCGTATCGATTCCCGCAGATATCGATCACTGCGCTTGCCGGCCCGGCGCCGACCGCCTCCAAGGCAGATATTTCACCAGTTGTAAAAACCGATATACCCTTCAGCATCAACTCACTTACCTGGTTTACCAGCACCGATGCCACAATCATCCAACCACTGTACACGTTCGGCAAAATATCTGAGAACATGAAGGCTGCTACTCACGGAATTGAGGTGGATCGGTCCCGTAAGCAGCAGCGGTCTAACGAGATCGTCCAAAAAGTTCATGAATATTATTACGGCCTGCTGTTAGCCCGCGAAATGAGAGAATTGGTACTTGAAATCGAGGAAATTCTTATCAAGGCGCGCGAAAAGGCGGGCAAGCTGCTTGATCAGGGATCCGATTCGGTTGACGAGGTGGACCTCTACAAACTTGACGCCTTCTCCGGAATCGCTACAAAATACCTGGAAGAGGCGAAGAAGGGTGAGGCCCTTGCTTTGGCGGCCTTGAAAGCCCGCATGGGGTTGCCTTCCGACGCCAATCTGGTGACCGCAACGGAGCGACTCGTCATCGTAGAAGCTGAAATCCCTGACCTGCAAAACTATGTGGAACTGGGCAACTCAAGAAGACCTGAGTTCAAACAGATCGCGGAAGGGCTTATGGCGCGCGCGGCACTGGTTGAGGCGGCCAAAGCGAATTATTATCCCGATATTTTTCTTGGCGGCCTTTTTTCGTGGGCCTATGCAGATAACCGCGAGCGGATAAACAACCCGTATATCAACGATCCATTCAAGCACCTTAACGCCGGCGTCGCTCTCGGGGCGCGTTGGAAGCTTGATTTTGGCATTACCGGCGCAAAAGTTGCTGCTGAACGTGCCCAGTACAACCGCTTGCTCAGCACAAAGGAATATGCCGCCACAAATATCCCGCTTCAGATAAAAAAATATTACCTCGATCTTATTGAAGCACGGAACAGTGCATTAGCGACGCGCGGTGCCTATTTGAACGCAAAAAAATGGACCGTCACAGCGGTCGCAAACTTCGACTTCGGTATGGGCCCGGCCAAAGATATTTTTGAAGCTCTTCAAGCGTATTCCAGCATGCGCTCCGATTATTTTAAATCCATTTACAACTATCGTATTGCTGCTGCAAATCTTGACTATGCGACAAACGAACCGTTACGTCCTTTTGAAAAATAATCCGGAGGAGCACTTATGCTGAATCGAATCTTACTGGTACTGACAGCATCACTATTCATGGTTTCAGTTGCGTCTGCAACTCCGACCGACGAGGTAAAGAAGGCGGTAGATGAAGTTGTTCATATAGTGGCTGATAAGGAGATGAAAAAAAATGAGGCCAAACGCCGTCAGTCTCTAAAAAAATCCATCAGCACCATATTTGATTATTCTGAAATGGCGAAGCGCTCGCTCGGAAAACATTGGAATACGCGAAGTGCCTCTGAGAAAAAGCAGTTCAGTGAACTGTTTGCGACTCTGCTTGAAAATTCATACGCGAGTAAAATTGAGTCGTATAATAATGAAAAGATTGTCTATCTCAAAGAGTATATGGATGATGATGAACATGCCGTGGTAAAGTCAAAAGTCGTTACCGCCGCCCGCGACGAGTTTACGCTTGATTACCACCTGTTCAAGCATGAGGGTAAATGGATGGTGTACGATGTTGTTATCGAGGGGGTAAGTCTCGTCTCGAATTATCGCAGCCAGTTCAACAAAATCATTACCGCCAATGGTTACGACAAGCTGGTTAAAAAACTGCAGAGCAAAAATGAGGAATTAAAGGCCCCCTAATTAGTATGTCGAAGGTGTTTTCTGCGCTTTAATGGCATAAAATGCCTTTACCAGTACAGGCATCCTGTTTGTCAGGTTTTAATGTTAATTGTCTTGACACCCCCTTTGTGGCTGTGATAAACGACTCGGGCACGCAGTTTCGGAACTTTTTGCAGAACGTTGCAAGTAGCACGTTTGAACAGGCATTGCGCTTTTCCTGCATCAGACTCCAGAAACTTAAGCGGTAACCAAACGCACCGGCACTAAACCGGACAAAAAAGGAGGCAGGAAATGGCACAGGGCAAGGTAAAATGGTTTAATGACACAAAAGGATTTGGCTTCATTGAGCAGGAAGGGGGCGAAGATGTTTTCGTTCATTTTTCGGCGATTGGCGGCGACGGCTTCAAATCACTTGCAGAAGGCGATGCAGTAACGTTTGAAATTACCCAGGGTCCGAAAGGCCTGCAGGCTGCAAACGTCGTTAAGAAGTAATTCCGTATATTCACTTCGCTTTTTTAGCCCGCTGTCATCAGCGGGCTTTTTTTGTGGACGTTTTCCTCTTCTGAATCGGGACAGCTTTATTGCTCCCGCCTATAAGCAACCCCGAATCGCCTTCTCGCCCCAACTCCTTCAATGCTTCCACAACCTTCGCCCGTTCGGCCGGAAGGTGCCAAAGAAGCAAAGACTTCTGCAATCCCTTTTCACGATCGCTTGTTGCCGTGTACACGCGCTTTCCGCTCATCGGATCAATGCCGCTGTGGAACATGCAGGTGGCAATAGTGCCGGGGGTTGGCGTAAAATCTTGGACCTGCTCAACTTTTATCCCCATTTTTTTGAGAATAAGCGCGAGTTCAAACATATCGGCTAACGTACACCCCGGATGACCCGAGATAAGGTACGGTACGATATATTGCCGTTTACCAAGCCGGTCACTCTCTTCCCGAAACCTGGTCAGGAACTTTTCAAATGACTTTTTTCCCGGTTTGCGCATGATGTCCGTGACATGATCAACCAGGTGTTCAGGAGCGATTTTAAGCAGACCGCTGACCTGATGACCGACCAACTCGTTGAAATAGGCCGGTTGACTTTCGAGCAGGTCATAACGCACTCCGGACGAAACTGCCGTATGTTTGACGCCCTCCAGAGATCGTGCTGACTGTAGTAACGTCGTCGCCGGTTTATCATTTGTCTGCAGGTTTTTACAGATCGCTGGAAATATGCAGCTTTCGCGCTGACATTTTTTCATGGCATCCGAATTGCTGCAACTGAGACCATACATGTTGGCGGTCGGCCCACCGATATCACTGATAGCGCCGCGAAACCATGGCTTACGGGTTAAGGCTGATATTTCCGCCAGAATTGAGCTTTTACTGCGAGACTGGATCGTTTTGCCCTGGTGCATGGTGATTGCGCAGAAGGCGCAGCCGCCGAAGCAGCCCCGATGACTGGTGATGGAGGTTTTGATCTGCTCCCAGGCCGGTATTGCCTCGGTATACGACGGATGCGGGCTCTTTTCAAACGGCAGGGCATACACGGCGTCCATCTCCGCTTCCGTCAACGGGAAAGCCGGGGGATTACAGACCAGAACCCGATTGCCATGCTGCTGAACAACAATTTTGGCAGACCAGGGATTTTGCTGGAGGTAGGCTAAACGAAACGCTTCTGCGAATGTATCTTTGGAGGAGGTTATTTCCTCGTAGGACGGTAGTTCAACAGATTGAGCATCACCACTATCATTGCAATGATAGGCCGTACCCCGTATATCCCGTATTTCAAATAACCGTTCGCCGGACCGCATGCGCTCGGCCAGAGACAAAAGTGACCGCTCCGCCATGCCGTAGATCAGCAGATCTGCTTTGGCATCAAACAGAATCGAGCGCCGCACCTTGTTTTCCCAAAAATCGTAGTGGGCAAAACGGCGCAGTGATGCTTCAATGCCGCCGATGATGACCGGGACATCCTTGAATGCTTCCTTCAGCCGGGAGGTGTAGATCATTGTTGCGCGGTTTGGTCGTGCGCCGTGACGATTACCCGGTGTGTAGGCGTCATCGTGGCGCAGTTTACGGGCAGGAGTATAATGGGCAACCATCGAATCCATGGCTCCGGCCGAAACGGCAAAAAAGAGCCGAGGCCGACCGAGAACCATGAACGGCTCTTTTGAGCGCCAGTCAGGTTGTGCGATAATGCCGACCCGAAAGCCGTGCGATTCGAGCCAGCGGGCCAACAGCGGCACTCCGAAAGCGGGATGATCAATATAGGCATCGCCGCTGACGAAGATAACGTCGAGCTCGTTCCAGCCACGCTGGCGTGCTTCTTCTATTGTTGTAGGAATGAAAGACGTCATTTCAAGGGAACAGTGCCAAGCCTTCCAGCCCCATTGATTCCGGAAAGCCGCAGACCAGATTCATATTCTGTACCGCCTGACCTGAAGCGCCCTTAACCAGATTATCGATAGCGGAGACTATTATGATCCGTCCGGTGCGCAGATCCACGAGAGGGGCGATGTCGCAGAAGTTGGAGCCGCGTACAAAAGCGGTGGAAGGGAGACTGCCCTGCGGAAGGACGCGCACAAACGGTTCACCAGCGTAAAAATCCTGATACAGCTGAGCGATTGTTTCGGTGCTGATCGGTTTTTTCGGTGTCGCATAGATTGTAGAAAGGATACCTCTGTCCATTGGAACCAGATGCGGAGTAAAGGTAACTTTCAACTGTTTACCGGCCAACAGCGACAGCTCCTGCTCGATCTCGGGAGTGTGGCGATGAACTCCTCCGACCCCGTATGCTTTATACCCTTCATTCACCTCGCAATAGAGGCTATCTACTTTTGCGGCACGCCCGGCACCGGTGACGCCGGACGCGGAATCTGCGATAATACTCGACAGGTCGATCAACCCTTTTTTCAGTAATGGAGCCAGGCCAAGTATGATGCTGGTCGGGTAACAGCCGGGGTTTGCCACCAGTTTTGCCGACTTGATTTTGCTCCGCCTGAGCTCCGGCAATCCATAGACCGCCTTCTTCAGATTGGCCGGATTGAGGTGAGGTTCGTACCATTCACCATACACAGCCGGATCGGAAAGTCGGTAATCAGCCGACAGGTCGATGACCTTCTTACCGAGTTTAAGGAATGTCGGAACGACTTCCATAGCCGCTTTGTGTGGTAACGCGGTAAAGATAATATCAGCTTTTTCTGCGACACGGACCGGTTCCAGATTTTCGAGCACGATGTCGCAGCGCCCCCTCAGAGTGGGGAATACATCGGAGATACGTTTGCCGGCACTCTGCTCTGAAGTAAGACAGGTAACGGCCACCTCGGGATGGCAGTGGAGAATACGGATTAATTCCAGCCCGGTGTAGCCGCTGGCACCGACAATCGCTATTTTCAACATGGACAGGTCTCCTTCTAAAAAGGCTTATGCCAATTTCACATCAAAGACGAGCCAGCGATGATAGCACTTTGATTTGGAATTGGGTTACCTATCCTGCCACACTGCCGCCCGCTTGGCAACAAAAGCGGTGAGTCCTTCCACGGCGTCATGGGTTGCCATCAGCTCTTCAAGGTAGAGCTTTTCCACGGCAGCAAGCTTCGTCCTGACCCGCAGCATCATATCGCTCCTGGCTGCGCGTACGGCAAAACGGAGGGTACTTGCACTCAGAGGGACGAGATGCTGATCAAAATAATCGAGCGCAGCCTGCTCAGGATCATCAGCCACCGCGGTGATGAGGCCAATCCTCAGCGCTTCATCAGCAGTAATACTTCTCCCGGAGAAGAGCAGATCCTCTGCCTGAGCCTGTCCGATCCGTTCCGGGAGCAGACATGAAGCCGCCGGGGCGAACACAGCCAGCTTGACTTCCGGCTGCCCCATCATTGCGCCTGGTGCGGCAAAGATCAGATGCCCTGCTGCGGCAACCTCCAGTCCCCCGCCGAGGCATTGACCACGCACCGCCACCAGAACAGGAACCGGGCTCTCGACGAGTTGCAGGATAAGAGCATGCAGAGATTTCAGCATCTGGGCGCATGATTCAGGCAGATGCTCTTCAACGCTGGCGCCAAAGCTGAAATGCGGACCTTCAGCCGAGAGTAGCACAGCCCGCAGGTGTGGCTGAGTCAGCTGTTCGTCAAGCGCTGTCCGCAGAGCGGCGATCATGGCGGCATCAACAATATTTGCCTTGGGCCTGGCCAGCGTCAGACGGAGCAGTCTCCCTTCGCGCTCAATTGAAACTTTGAGAGGACTTTCACTCATCGCTTGATTCTCCTTTTACAGGTTAGGTGCCAGGATTGCGCGGCGGGTGAGCTTGTGCTCATGGGCGGCAGCAAAAACCTGATTGATGTCATCCAGAGGATGCTTTTCAATGAACGGGGCCAGAGCGATTTTCCCATCCAGCACCAGGTCAAGAGCGGCCGGATACAATTCGGTCAGACAGCCCCAATTGCCGAGTGCCCTGGCGTGGAACGCCATCAGATTCGACAGGCGCAATTCAATCTTATCCATGGTGAAGCCGACTACCGACAGGGTCGCACCATAGGTCATAAGACCATAGGCGGTTTCCTGACCTATTGCCGTCCCCGAGCATTCGAATATTTTCCAGCAGAATTGTGTTAACCCCTTTTCCTTGACAAAGGCGGTGATGACCTTTTTCATATCACGCCCCTGGACTTCTCTAGCGTTGATGGTCAGTCCGGCGCCGTAGTTTTTCATATTGTCTAGCTTGGCCTGATCAACGTCGATGGCCACTACCGTTGCCCCCATTGCGTGGGCAATCTGAACGGCATGCCCTCCAACTCCGCCGATACCGACGACAATAGCCAGATCTCCTGGCTGGACTTCCGCCTGAACAGCGGCCTGATATGGGGTGGTAACGGCATCGGCTACCACTGAAATATCAGCCAGTGAGAGATTAGCTGCCTTCAGTTTATGCTCATCCACCGGGCAGAGACCGCGAACCGGGACCAGAATATGGCTGGCAAAACCACCCTGAATATCATTGCCCGGCATCTGCTGCTGGCGACAGATCGTACCGTGTCCGGAACGGCAGAGCTCGCAGACACCGCACGGCATGACCGCCGGTATCAGCACCGCTTTACCCTGCCATGTCTCTGCACCGTCCCCCGTTGCAACCACCCGGCCGCTGATTTCATGCCCCAGCGTCAACGGCAATTCATGATTCAGGCGGACGCCATCATAATAATAGCCAAGGTCGGTGTGGCAGACGCCGCAGCCGGCAATCTCGACGACCACTTCGTTCGCTCCCGGTGGCAGCAGTTCAAAAACACTCTTTACCATCGGCTCACCCACGGCGGTCATCGACCAGCGATACGCTGTTGTTGACATAAATAAAACCTCCCGTTCTTTTATTTTTTCAATAATGTGAAGTGTGGCGTGCCATCAGACCAAGTTGCAATCAAAATGAGTACGAGGCGACGAGGAGAATAGCGACCGAGGCGTACGTTCCGTACGTTGAGGAGCTATCGACGAAGCCAACAACGTAATCGTTTGATTGCGACGTAGTGTCAGACCCGCTCGATAATTAGTGCTATTCCCTGGCCAACGCCGACACACATGGTGCAGAGGGCGTAGCGGCCCCCGGTCCGCTGCAGATGGTACATGGCGGTAGTGGCCAGTCGGGCGCCGCTCATTCCCAACGGGTGCCCCAGGGCGATAGCGCCGCCGTTCGGGTTGACATGGGGGGCGTCATCAGGCAGCCCGATATCGCGCAGCACTGCCAGAGCCTGAACAGCAAAAGCTTCATTCAATTCTATGATATCCATCTGGTCGAGCCTGAGCCCGGCCAATGCCAAGACCTTCCGGGTTGCCGGAACAGGGCCGATCCCCATTATTCGGGGGGCTACGCCGGCCGTTGCCATGGCAACAATACGCGCTCTCGGTGTCAGGCCGTTCCGTGCTGCTGCCGCTCCGGAGGCGATAAGGAGGGCACACGCCCCGTCATTAACTCCGGAAGCATTACCTGCCGTTACAGATCCATTGGCCTTGAACGGGGTTTTCAAACCGGCCAGGTCTGCAAGAGTCGTTTCCGGACGCGGGTGTTCATCGCAGTCAATGACAAGGTCACCACCCTTACGACGGGGTATCACGACTGGCATTATCTCATCTTTAAAATTCCCGGCAGCAAGCGCCTCGGCAACCCGCTGCTGGCTCCGCAGCGCAAAAGCGTCCTGGTCCACCCGAAGGATGCCGTAGTCAGAGGCAAGATTTTCGGCGGTTTCCGGCATGGAATCGATACCGTACTGATCCTTGATAAGCTTGTTGGCGAAGCGCCAGCCGATGGTTGTATCATAGAGCTGCACATCGCGGGAGAACGGCGTCGTTCCCTTGCCGAAAACATAGGGAGCTCGCGACATGCTCTCGACGCCACCGGCAATCACCAGTTCCGCCTCTCCGCTCTTGATTGCCCGTGCAGCGGTTCCAACAGCGTCAAGACCTGAACCGCAGAGGCGATTGAAAGTAACACCCCCCACGATCATCGGCAGTCCGGCCAGCAAGCCGGCCATACGGGCAACATTACGGTTGTCCTCACCAGCCTGGTTGGCACAGCCATACATGACATCATCCACTCTTTCCCAATCAACCGCCCTGTTTCTCTCCATAAGGGTTTTTATCGGGAGCGCTGCCAGGTCATCGGTTCGGACACCGGACAGAGAGCCGCCATAGCTGCCTATCGGAGTGCGAACCGCATCGCAGATGTATGCTTCAGTTATTGCCATAGCTCTCCTCCATACCTGTCCAGGTGATCATTCATGTATTAAAAGGGCTTTCCCTGAATTTATATGCAATTTGGTACTATATTACCTGTTTTATTGTCAAGCGTTTTATCTTGGTAATATTGATAGCATCGTCACTTTGAATTACGTATGACCTGGCAGCTCTTTCATACGTGACTATTTGCTTAAGTAACTGATTGCCCGATCTATGCCGTCCATATTTAACGGGTACATCTGCTCTTTCACCAGCCCGTCAATGATCTGGACCGATTGATTAAATCGCCATTCGACCTGAGGCGCGGGATTAAGCCAGACTACTTTCCGGAATTGGTCAAGAATTCGCTCCAACCAGACCGCCCCTGGTTCGGCATTGTGATGTTCCACGCTGCCGCCCGGCCATATGATCTCATACGGGCTCATGGTTGCGTCACCAACCATTATTACTTTGTAATCAGAGCCAAACTGGTGAAGCAAATCGTGAGTGGCACAGTGCTGATTAAAGCGGCGACGATTTTCACGCCACACCCGTTCGTAGATGCAATTATGAAAATAGAAATATTCGAGATGTTTGAATTCGTTGCGGGCGGCGGAAAAAAGCTGTTCACACAACTCTATGTGCGGATCCATCGAACCGCCGACATCAAAAAACAGGAGAACTTTTATCTTGTTGTGCCGTTCCGGCATCATTCGGAGGTCAAGATAACCGGCATTTTTGGCTGTGGCCCGTATTGTGCCGCTCATATCGAGCTCTTCCAAAGCACCCTCCCGCGCAAAATTGCGCAGTCGCCGGAGGGCTACCTTCATGTTGCGCGTACCCAGTTCGACAGAACCATCCAGATCTCTGAACTCACGCTTGTCCCACACCTTAACCGCGCGGCGGTGACGTGATTCGGCCTGGCCGATCCGGATACCTTCGGGATTATAGCCATAGGCGCCAAACGGTGAGGTCCCCCCGGTGCCGACCCATTTGCTCCCCCCCTGGTGTCGCTCCTTCTGCTCTTCCAGGCGCTTCTTAAGGGTTTCGAGCAGCTTGTCGAGCCCGCCAAGAGCCTGAATCTGCTGCTTTTCCTCTTCGGAGAGAAATTTCTCGGTCAGCTTTCGCAGCCACTCTTCCGGAATAGTACCGGTAACATCCTCAAGCGGATTGCAGATACCATGAAAATGTTCCGCAAAGACCCGGTCAAAGGCGTCAAAATGTGTTTCATCTTTTACCAGGCAGAGCCGTGCAAGGTAATAGAACTCCTCGACGCTGCCAAAGGCAAGGTGCTGTGACAATGCCTCAAGCAGAGTAAGAAATTCCATCAATGTAACCGGAATTTTGCTTTTTTTCAGGCGCAGAAAAAAATCGAGCAGCATGGCGGGGGAGTTAGTACGCGGAACGGCGGGAAGCCGGATCAAAGAGCTGCACATCCTGCTCGTTTTTCAGCAGGGCGCCATGTAACTGCGGTATTTTCCTGTTCTTGCGATTATAGTTAAGATCTGCTGGAGTTATCTGTTCTGACATCAGTATTTTCAACCAGTCAAGCAATTCCGATGTGGAAGGCTTCTTCTTGAGCCCCTGAATTTCACGGACGCCGTAAAAGACCTCCAGAGCCTCTTTCACCAGAGTGGCCTTGATATCGGGGTAGTGAACATTAACAATCTGCTCCAGGGTCTCCCGGTCAGGAAAGCGGATATAGTGAAAAAAACAGCGCCGCAAAAAGGCATCTGGCAGCTCTTTCTCATTGTTGCTGGTGATGATAATCATCGGCCGTTTTTTTGCCTGTACCAATTGCCTGGTCTCATACACATAAAATTCCATGCGATCCAGTTCGCGCAGCAGATCGTTGGGAAATTCAATATCAGCCTTATCAACCTCGTCAATCAGCAGTACCGCTTGGCACTCAGATTCAAAGGCCTCCCACAGTTTGCCCTTGACGATATAATTGGCAATATCATGGACCCGGTCGTCACCCAGCTGGGAATCTCGCAGTCGTGACACGGCATCGTATTCGTAGAGCCCCTGCTGAGCCTTGGTAGTAGATTTGATGTGCCATTGAAAAAGCGGCATGCCGAGTGCGGCGGCGACCTCCTCGGCCAGCATGGTTTTTCCGGTACCCGGTTCCCCCTTGACCAGCAGGGGGCGCCCGAGGACCATGGCTGAATTGACCGCAAGCATCAAGTCGTCGGTTGCAATGTAAGAATCTGTTCCGGTAAATTTCATATGTATCCTATCATTTTAAATTGTGGTAATTTAGTACTGCAATGCAAATTTTCTGTCAAGTGCTATTAAAACTACGACGCTTCCGGTGGATCGGGAAGCGACAGGGCGAGAACCGCCGCTGCAACGGTCAACAGGGCTGACAATAGAAATGCAGTCGTAAACGTACCGGTCATGCCGGCTATCATCCCGGCTCCGCCAGGACCTAGTGTCTGGCCGATGGCAAAGAATATGGTGATCATGACAAAGGCGTTGGCAGCACCTGAAATGCCAAGATAATCACCCACAGTCGCCGCCATAATGGCAGGAATTGCGAAAAACGCCACGCCGAAAAGTATGACCGAGACGATAATGCCTGTAGTGCCGCAATCGAAGCCCACCATGATATTGGCAGCTGCCTGTACCAGAAAAACCAGGGCCAACCCCTTTTTGCGGCCGATCCTGTCCGATATGGTTCCAAACACGACTCCGGAAAAAATGCTGAAAAAGCCGACCCATGACCAGTAAATCCCCGCTTTTGCCTCACTGAACCCGAATTCTTTTACCATTGTGGCGACAATAAACGTACCGTACACCATGAAGGTTACCCCAAACAGAAGATAGAGAATGCCCAGGCGGAGCAGAAGTCTCCCGTTGCCGCTATCGTCGCGGGGTTTAAACCGGTCAGTCGCTACCGGGGCCACTTTGCCCATAGGTTCAAGTCCCATCTCGGCCGGAGTGTTGCGGAGGAACAGCGCGACAGCTGCGGCAACTGCGAGAGAGATGCCGCTGAAGATTAACCAGCCGCTGCGCCAGCCGTCAAGGCCAAGACTTCTGTTGAGATACGGAATAAGAAAACCGGAGATGATAATCCCCAGCCCACTCCCTCCGCAGACAATTCCGGCAGCCTTTCCCCGCTGCTGACTGTGGAACCAGTGTGGCAGCAGCACCATCATGGAGACGTTGGATAAACCGCTGCCGACCCCCACCAGCGTAAATAAAATCAATATCATGGCAAAGCTGCTACTGCGACTGATCACAAACATGCAGAGACTTATCAGTAACAATCCGGCCGAAATGGTGGCGCGGTGCTTAAAGCGTCGAATCAGAAAAGGAGTAACGACGACAGCGAACAGATAGCCGGCAAAGTTGCTGGTACCGATAAAGCCGAGCTGCTGATAACTGAGGGCAAGTCCCCTCTGCATGCCGGGGATAAAGACCCCATACGCGAAACGGGCCAGTCCAAGGGCGTTAAAAATAACCAGAAAGCCGAGGACGATAATTACCCAGCCATAGTGAATAGAATATTTTTCATCTGAATCAGGTATCACAGAAGGCTCCGGACACGCTTGTCAATGCGAGAAAAGAACCGGTACGGTCAGGTGCTTGAGCACATGCCGGGCGACCGGACTGAATTCGAGCGCTCCCCGGCGATTCAGGGCACATGCCCCCATGACCAGTAGAGTGGCAGCTTGCTCACAGGCCAGATTGAGAATGGTGTCGCCGATTGATAGATCTCCGGCATACTCATGGTGAGCTTCAGCAGTTACCCCATGCCTGACAAGATAGTTGCTGACACTTGTAATCTCACGATTTTCGTCACTATTGAAAACTTTAACGTCGATGCCTACGACAGAGACATGAGTAGCTTTTTCAAGAAGCGGCAGTGCGTCTGCCAGGCTCCTCGCCGACTCCCGGCCGGTCCGCCAGGCGATCATTATGCGATCACCTGCCGTCTCAAATGATCCGGCATAGGGAACAACGAGTACCGGACGGCCAGAACCTTTCACAAGGTGCTCAGGCAGATCCATGGAGATATTCAAACCTGTAGTGCGGGGATTCGGCTGCCCGACAATTATCAAATCTGAATAGTATGACTCCATGAGTACGATATCTGCTGCGCTCTCCTCTCGCAGTGCGGCGGCTGCGGATATCCACCCGGAGGCGACCTTGGCAGCGGCGGTTTTTTCCCTGAACGATGTTTCCAGGCGCTCACGAGTGGGGAGGATTCCTAAATCGCGTTGTCCGTAATACGTAGTGGCCACGTGGAACAATCCCCGAAGATTAGCCTTATGTTTAGCTGCATAGAGGATTGCTGCATCAAGTATGCTCTCAGAAGCAACTGAGTCGTCAAGATGCACCAGTATATCTTTTATTCCCATGCGACATCTCCTTTATAAATAATAAACTGTTTTGTTTAAATATAAATACCGATAGTGTTGATAATAGTTGTATCATTATTTATACTAAAACTATAAAGTTACAGCATGTTATGCGCCATCAGTTTTCGCCAACTTATGTTTTACTAGATACAGCATTTAGCTTGACATTTAAAATAGTATAGTGGTACTCCTTTACGTAATAGTCGCTACTATACACGAAAATGGAAAATGTACAGCATATAATTCTAGTCAAAAAAGTCGCAACTATTCCATATGGTGACGAAATTTATCCGTGGGTCAAATATGAAACGAAAAGGAGAAAGCGTTATGAAATCAGCACAGCTTCTGATGGCACTTATGTTCATGGTTGTTGGGTCAGTTTCGCCCGTGTTGGCAGCAAAAGATACTGTCAAGATCGGCGCTCTACTTGCGGTTACCGGCCCCGCCTCTTTTCTCGGCGCACCAGAGGCGAGGTCTCTTGAGATGCTGGTTGACGGAATTAACAAAAAGGGGGGCCTCAAAGGGAAGCAGATTGAACTTATCATCAAGGACACCGGCGCCAGCACCGAAAAAGCCGTTTCCTTCGCGAAGCAGTTGATTGAGGAGGATAAAGTTCTTGCAATCCTCGGACCTTCTACAAGCGGTGAAACAATGGGAATCAAAAAAATCGCCGAAGAAGGAAAGACTATTCTACTCTCCTGTGCTGCTGCAGAAGCGATAGTTAATCCGGTGGGGAAATATGTTTTCAAGACTCCCCAGAAAGATAGTGATGCCGTTATCAAGATCCTGGAGCAGATCAAGAAGATGAAACTCTCAAAAATAGGCGTCCTCTCGAGTAATTCCGGATTTGGCAATGCCGGCAAAGGGCAGATTGAAAAGCTTGCGGTCGAGCGCGGCCTGACGATTGTCAGTAACGAAGTCTATGATAAAGCGGCAAACGATCTGACCGGCGAAGTAACCAAAGTGAAAGCCTCCGGAGCAGAAGCGATTATCAACTGGTCAATAGAGCCTGCTCAGGCGATTGTTATCAAGAATGCACGCCAGATAGGTTTCACCGGGCCTATATTCCAGAGTCATGGCTTTGGCAATATCAAGTATGTTGAGGCTGCCGGCGCAGCAGCTGAAGGCGTCATGTTTCCTGCCGGCCGCCTGCTGGTTGTAGACACTCTCCCGAAGGGTCATCCGCAGAAAACCATCCTGGCAAATTATAAAAAAGATTACGAGACGAAGTTCAAACCCGATGCAGCCAGTACGTTCGGCGGCCACGCGTATGATGCGATGCTGATTCTGCAAAAAGGTATTGAGAAAGCAAATAGCCTGGACAAAGAAGCTGTGAGAACAGCAATTGAAGGACTGAAGGGCATTGTCGGAACCGGCGGAATTTTCAACCTATCCGCTACAGACCACAACGGCCTTTCTATTGATGCGTTCGAAATGCTGATCGTTAAAAATGGTAAATTCGTAATACTGGATCAGCCGGTAGAGAAAAAAGCCGAGCCTAAAAAGAAAAAATAAATTGAACCTCGTCTCATAACCGCATTACTACGGAATTTCTCCCTAGGCACGGGGCTTTGGCCCCGTGTTTTTTTCAGAGCCTCCAGGGGTGTCATTTTTATGGAACTGTTACTGCAATATATTGTTGCCGGAGTCACCTACGGTACCATCTACGCCATCGTGGCGATAGGTTTCAATATTATTTACAACACAACAGGGATCATCAATTTTGCCCAGGGTGAATTCGTCATGCTGGGAGGCATGACGGCGTTTACCCTCAAAGAGTATATGCCGCTCCCCCTTGCGATACTTTCTGCAGTTGTAATTACCATGATTTTCGGTGCTTTGATTGAAATAGTCTTCATCCGGTGGCTGCATAAACCATCGGTTCTCCGCATGATCATCATCACCATCGGCCTCTCGATTCTCATTCGTGAAACGGCCCTTCACATCTGGGGTGAAGGGGTGACTGCCCTGCCGTATTTCACCGGCACCTCGGTAACATCTGTCAATCTTGGCGGCGTTTTCATCTCACCACAAGTGTTCTGGGCGGTTGGGATCAGCTCTATAATGGTTATCCTCCTCGGAATTTTTTTCAACTTTACGCTGCTCGGAAAACAGATGCGCGCTTGCTCAGCCAACCGCGAGGCCGCCAGGCTCTGCGGAATCAGCACTCAGAATATGGTGACGTTTTCGTTTATGCTCAGCGCCGCCATCGGCGCCCTCGGTGGCTGCATCGTCTCCCCGATCACCTATGTCCAGTATGACAGCGGCTCCCAGTTGGCGATCAAGGGCTTCACCGTGGCAATACTCGGCGGACTCGGCAACAGCACCGCCGCAGTCGCTGCAGCCATGATACTTGGCATTCTGGAGTCGTTCAGCATCTGGGCGCTTCCAGCCGCATACAAAGACGTTGTCTCGATTGCTATCATGCTCATCATACTTTTTGTGAAACCGAGTGGTCTTTTTGGCAATGCTGCTGCAGCTCGCCTCAAGGAGTATTAATGTCCTCAAAATTCTTGCAGATTTTCGGGTTTGCTGTGGCGATTATTGCCATCCAGATTTTTACCCAGATAACGGATAGTGCATTTCATCTCACCCAACTCACTATGACCGCGTATTATTCGCTTCTGGTGATCGGTCTCTGCATGCTTATCGGTTATGCGGGACAGATCTCGCTTGGGCATGCCGGCTTTTTTGCCATTGGCGGCTACATATCGGCCTTTCTCACAACACATAATCTTACTGCCATGAAGGGGAAACCGTTTATAGCGCTCTGCTCGAAGTTCGGTCTTCTTGTCGGAAGAAAAGATCTGTATGGCGGAGATCTGCTGGTCTTTCATCCATGGGCCGCCTGCATCATAGCCGTCTGTACGGTTCTAATTGTTGCGTACGTCATCGGCGGGCCGGTTCTGAAACTGAAGGGGCATTATCTGGCCATGGCGACACTTGGCTTCGGGATCATCATCTACCGGATCGTTCTCGGCACATCTGGTCTTGGCGCAGCCGACGGTATTTCGGGAGTGCCCGGTTTTACGCTTTTGCCCGGCGTAACCATCAGCGGGAGCGGCTCTGGAAAGATTTTGAACTATTACGTCGCCTGGGGGATTCTCATCACAGGAATGACGTTGCTGCTTAACCTGATCAGTTCACGGGTTGGTCGTGCCCTTTCTGCAATTCATGGCGCTGAGGATGCCGCCGAGGCTATGGGCATACCGACTGCCAATTACAAACTGAAGGTTTTTGTTCTGAGTGCCGGCTTCGCAGCAGTTGCGGGGATCCTGCTCACTCATTACAACGGCAGTATCGGGCCGTCCGAGGCCTCTGTCATGAAATCGGTCCGCTATGTGGCTATTGTCGCAATCGGAGGCATGACGAGCATTTGGGGCGCTGTCTCGATGAGCCTGATTCTTAACTATTTTTCGCTGCGGGGCTCATTCGGCACATACGATGATGCCGTTTTCGGCGTAATCCTGATCCTGATCATGCTTTTTGCGCCTGATGGCCTTATCAGAGCCCAGGTGCTGGTCGACCTGAAATCTTTTTTCAAGCGCATTACGAGTAAGGAAGCGGCGTTATGACGACACTCCTTTCGGTTGTGAACTTATCGAAACGTTTCGGTGGCCTGCAGGCGGTAAATGAAGTCTCTTTTACCGTGACTGCCGGTTCGATCAAAGCGCTCATCGGTCCCAACGGTGCTGGCAAGACAACCCTTTTTAACCTTATTTCAGGGGTGATCTCTCCAGACTCCGGCGTGATCAATTTTAGCGACCACCAGGTTCAGGGTTTGCGCCCCCACCAGGTTGCATCCAAAGGTATGGCCCGCACGTTTCAGCATATCCGCCTGTTCCCGAAAATGTCGGTTCTTGAGAACATCATGATCGGGAGGCATATCCACAGCAGGGCGGGGTTCGTTGCCGGCATGCTGAGTATCCCGCACACCTGGAGTGAAGAAAAAAAAATCCGAGAGAAAGCCCACGAAATTATGGCTTTTCTGGATTTGGAAAGCCTGGCTGATGTTGAAGCGACCTCCCTTTCATACGGTCAGCAGAGGAACGTTGAACTTGGCCGTGCCCTGGCCTGTGAACCGAAACTCCTGCTGCTGGATGAGCCGGCTGCTGGGTTGAACATGAGTGAGACAACCGAACTGGGTGCGTTGATTTCCCGGATACGGGATACGGGCATAACCGTCCTGATCGTGGAGCATGACATGGGACTCGTCATGGATATATCGGATGAGATTTTGGTCCTCAGCTACGGTAAAAAGATTGCTGATGACGTTCCTCTCGCTGTCCAGTCGAACAGCGAGGTAATCAATGTCTACCTTGGAGAGGACGATGCTTAGGATAGAAAACCTCGTATCGGGGTACGGCAACCTCAAGGTTATCCAGAACGTGTCGATTCAGGTCAATCCCGGCGAGATCGTTTCGATCATCGGCGCCAACGGTGCTGGCAAAACCACACTCTTAAAAACAATCACCGGGATTTTGCGCCCTGTTTCTGGGAAAATATTCTTTGATGGTGTAGATATAACCGGCATAAAAACTGAAAAGATCGTGCACCTCGGTTGCTCCCTGGTGCCGGAGGGGAGACAGGTGTTTGCTTCGATGACCGTCAGGGAGAACCTCATTCTCGGCGGGTATGCCCAGTATAAAAGAAACCTGGGCAGTGATGTCCTGCCATACCTCGATCGTATCTATAATCTCTTTCCTCGCCTGCTGGAGCGGGAAACCCAGTTTGCTGGCTCACTGTCAGGGGGAGAGCAGCAGATGGTCGCCATTGGACGGGCGATGATGGCGCGCCCCAAGTTGGTAATGATGGATGAGCCTTCAATGGGGCTTGCCCCGCTGGTTATCAAGGAAATTTTCTCTATCGTTCGAATGCTCAGAGATGAAGGAGCGACCGTCCTGCTGGTGGAGCAGAACGCCAAGGCAGCGCTCAGACTGGCTAACCGTGGCTATGTCCTTGAGACCGGGAAGGTAATTTTGGAAGGGTCCGCAGATGATCTGCTGGAAAACGATGATGTTAAATGTGCCTACTTGGGGAAAACCAAAAAAGATTCTTAGAGATTCTATGCCCGTTCTGTATCCTCAGCCTGCATATGGCGCTTTTCCAGAGAGCATGATATTTTCACGACAAACAAAACGTGGAAAACTGCTGCAACGAGCTCCATCTTGTCCGTCGGATAGTCGGCAGATTCCGGCAGCAGGACCGCCGCCGGGAAACGTCCCTCTATACGTACCGGATAACAGCGGGCACGACAAAAATCGGGATCTTCAGGTTCGATACTCTCTCCCGCCATGCCGCACCACCTCTGCCAGCGCGACAGGCTTGCGTCGTCCCTCAGGCTCAGGTTGAGCGTCCCGGGGTGTGGGTCAATACCGACAAGATCTTGGAGCTGACGCCGGACCCAATCCATTTGCGTAAGATTTTTTGCCAGACCCAGCCCATGAACAAGGTGCCCACGATGGTCATCTTCCCGGTCTTTCATCCCATACGAGCGGCTCTGGAGAACCGGGAGAGCAGATTTCGATGCGGTACGGCATGACCACGACAACCCCATAGTTCGGGTCATCCGGGCCCTGAAAATAGTTTTTGAGGGATTCCTTCCAGAAACCGTTACGTTCGGCCGTGTCGGTACAAAATTCTGCGCGCCCCTGAATCTGCAGATATGGCTTCATATCCGCCGGAGCTGCAGCACCACAGGTCAGATGGACCTCGGAATTATTTCTGATCTGGGCGACCTTGCGGGAGTTACTGAACGTGGCAAAGCGGATGGTCATATCACCCTTTCCCTCACAAAATACATACCGAACCCATGGTTTTCCCTCAGTGGTAATGGTTGCAAAGCAGCAGAGTTGAACTGGCTGCAACATCTCGATAATGCGCTGTGTAACGTCGGACATTTCATCTCCCGTACTCTGAAATTGGTAATTCTATCTCATCGCGATTGCCCAGGCCGAACGAATTGTCGATAAAATACATCTTTTGTGGAACAATTTTGTACCAGCGCACCTTGGCCAGGGCCTTGACGATAGCTGCGGGGGCCTGAGCCAGCTTGCCGATAACAGGAAACTTCTGGCCGTATAACATTCGGGCCCGCTGTTCCTCGGTTCCTGAAATTTCACTTGCGACACCTTCAATCTGAACCCCTTTGATCTCCAGCCAATCGGAGTAATCCTCCTGGATTGTTACGGCTACTTGGGGGTTTTGATTCAGATTAAGAGCATGCCGGCTTGTTGGCGATGACAGGAAGTAGAGTATATGGCCGTCACTGGCATAAAAAATAGCCGCCGACCATGGGAAGCGGCCTTCACTGGTAGCCAGGGTTGCAACATTGTGCTTCTGCAGGTAGAGCTGCGCCTTACTGAATGGCTTCATTTTCATGCAGGCACCCGAGGCGGGAGGTGAGAGCACCGGTATAGGCTCCTTTTTCGACGCCGAACAGCTCCGCTTCCACCAGATCATGAGGGATGGCGGCGCAGTTGATGGCGATGAACGGCCCGTTGCGTCGGGAGCCCATTTCATGCAGCGAGCGGGCGAACACCTCCTTGCCGACGCCGGTTTCACCGAGCAGCAGCACAGTAATCTGGCTCTTCACAACCTGCAGGAGCAATTCATAGGCGGCCAGAAAGGCCGGGGAAGTCCCGACAATGTCAGACGGTTGCTTTTCCTTTTCATTGATGGCCGACCGCAACTGCACGACCTGCGTCTGCAGGTCGATCAACTGTTCGGCTATCGACTCCCCGCTTAAAAACTGGGCGTAGTCTGTTGCGTCATCCCATTCTTCAACAGACCTGCCGATGATGCGGCAGTTGTTTGTCCCCATGCCGACGCACTCGACCTCTTTATATAATATCCGGTGCCCCATGAAAGCCGAAGTATAGCCGCAGGCGTCGCCGATCTGGCTCCAACACATCGGCTCTGAACAGATGCTGTAGCGGTGCCGGTGCCATTGTCCTTCCCACGAATTCTTCCAGAGGAACTCGCCGTAAAATGAGCCGGCACTGCGGTCAAATTGTAGCTTGAGGGGTGTAACCTTAACAACTCCTTCCAGCGTATGAAGGTGCGGACCGGTCATGAATATTTCCATGTCACTACCGCTTTTTGTTCGCGTGCTGGCAAGTTCAAAATCGCGCACTCCTGCAGCGTAACCCATGCGCGTGAGCAAACCGCGCGCCCGGTCCATACCGAGAGTTCAATCATCTCCCAGCGGAGTGTTGCCTGCGCTTCGGAGTGGACGAGCAGCATGCGGTGCTCGTGAAACCATATCTGACCGGTTTCGGCACAGAAATGCAGCCGCGCACGCAGATCGCTGTTTGTAATGTCGCCGGTAGCAGTTTCTGTTTTGTATGATTTTGTCATTATTGTCCTGGGGCGACGGAATTAAACCATAGTTATACTACATATGCCGGTATGTCTATGCAAGCAAGAAAAGTATGCTCCTTGCCACGTCATTTTGAGAATTTTGTCATAAGAGGCGAATGGCGCAACGGATAATTTACAAAATGGTCAACTGACGATGTGCATCGGTCGCAGGCACAATTTAATTCCGGTGATATGGCTTAGCCTCGCTAGAGACAGATACACATTGTACTCCGGTGACTTGGCAAGATTGTACGTATTTTATATCGCGCACATATTTAAATACAACACTGTTTGGCATGATCAGCGCTTTTAATTCGCGATTAAGGATCCGAGTCATAACTAACCTGCAGGGAGGAGCCACAATGAAATTTCCAAATCCGCACGATTTTAAGACAATTCCGGGGACAGAAGGTTGGGAAAGAATGTATCCGTACCAGTACCAGTTCGTTACCGACGATCCGGAGCGTAAGGAGTACGAGGAAAAAGCCTTCTGGTTCTATGACGGTCTCCACTACCCCGAAGCGATCTACCCGTTTGATACAATCTGGGATGAGGCCTGGTATCTGGGGTCGTCTCAATACAACAACCGTATTTTTCAGGTTCCCCCGATGGAGAAGGTGAGGGCCGAGCGTGATCGTATCATCGAAGAGTATCGCAGCCTGATCAACACGGAGGAGGAGCACAAGACCTTTGACGATCTGCTGAACACAGCCAAAACGGTCTTCCCGTATGTCGAAAACCACCTGTACTACGTTGAACATTGGTTCCATACGGTCTTCTGGAAAAAGATGCGTGAGGTTTCAGCGATCATGGTAGAGCACAAGATGATCAATGATGTCGAGGACATCTGGTACATGCGGCGCGACGAGATCAAGCAGGCGCTGTGGGATATCGAACATGCCGTCGTCGATGGTCCCTTTGCCTTGGATAACGCAATCTCTCTCGTCGCTGCCAAACAGAAAAAAATCGGTGGCGACGTCGCCGGAAGGGCAGATATCGTGCTTGTGCCGAATTTACAGGTCGGCAATGTTATTCATAAGGGCTTGACATACCTGGCCAACAAAAAGATTGCCGCCGCCGTTATGGGTGCCAAGGTCCCCATTGTTATGACATCCCGGGCTGACACCACTGATACAAAGTTGTACTCTATCGCAATCACAACGTTTATCTCATGATGCTATGTACTTCACCCACCCCCAAGCAGCGGGAAAATGGCCAGTTCATCGCCATTTTTTATCAAAACGCCCTTTTCATTTGACAGAACCATTTCACCATTCACCGAGACAACCAGAGATGTATCCTGAAGGAGATGGGCTGCACCCCTGAGGCGCCTGTTCAACGCGTCCCTGATCTCTGCAACGGTGCCAACCGGCTGATCAAGAATGACCGCACCTTCCGGCGCCTCGGCAAGCGCATGCGGCAGCACGACCTTGACCGCAAAACCGGTGATGACTTCCGCCAGACTTTTGTGCCAGGCAACGGTCGGAACGCCAGCGCTGGAAAGTCCGGATATTGCGTAAAAACGGGCTTTTAACGCCTCGAACGCTGCCCGGTCTATTTTCTCGCCCTTGAAAGGTCCGTCGGTAATCTCCTCATCAAACCAGCGATCCGGCAGGGCGTCATCCTGAGCGGTCAAGCCGAGACGCCCATTGATAAGGCGCTCTATTCCGTTGATGTTACCGCCGATATCATTCAACTGATCCGGAGTGAATGTTTCACCGGTCAATTCGATAAGTTGGCTGGCAAAATCCTCGTAGCCGGCTGTAGAGGCCGAATTGAAAAGTTTTGTCGAAAAGCGGCACATGCCGACGGCATCACCGACCGCGTACATATTCTCACACGCACGAACGGCAAACTCCTTCCCTTCATAGCTGTTAGGAGCCGGGGCCACTACTCCGCCGTACAGTTCGGCCTTGAAGTGCGGATTGTCATTAATTCTGGCGTTGATCTCAAGAGTCGGCCGGTTGCGGAGATGGTCCATGCCTCTGGTTGCGACAGCGAGTCCAAGAGCGAAGCCTTTGAGTATTCTTGAATCGTGAGGATCTGACTGGAACAGCCCTTTGACGGCCATCCGGTATTTCAGCGCCTCCTCCGGATATTTCCCCCGTTCCACGGCGCGGCCGGAGTCGGCTATCACGTCACCAAAGCCCTCCCTGCGGGCAGTCATGAACAGCAGTTTTTCGATGCTCTGGTAGTTTCCCCACGTCAGGTCAACTCCACCGGTCTCCTCACCGGTTATGATTCCCCGCTGGTAGAGTTCCATGGACCAGGAAATAGCGCTTCCAGTACTGGCGGAATCAAGTCCGAGATCATTAAGAATGTTATTCAGCCTCAAAACCTGCTCGGGCTCGCTGATGCCGATCATCGGACCCATCTTCTGCAGCGTGACGTACTCCGGGCCATCACCTTTGTCATAACGGTCGTACAGTCCGTCGTTATTAACTCCTCTGTAGGTTTTATCCTTCTGATGCCCTATGTCGGCCTGACTGCGATCATAGCTGGCATTTCCGCTCAACCCCTTGAGTGCATCAACCCCCCAGCCCCCTTTCCCTTCCGGCGTAAGGTCGTTAAGTGGCCGACAGCGGACCGGGCATTTGAGGCAACCGTCCATTCCGGGACGATAGACATCAAAGTTGTCAGCATCGAGAGAATCGCTCCAGCTCGTTTCCTGATTGTTTTTCGTCCCCATCGCGCAGAGGATACGGCTCGGCTTATAGAGAAACGGGGTTCCTACCGTCTTAAGGGCATTTTTAATAACACTGGTCGAAAGAATCTTTTGGGCGATAATCCTGTTGTTTTCCTTGAACTGAGCCGACAGAACAGGGGCGACAGGTGAACCAAGGACCATAATCGCCTTGAGGTTAAGAGAACCCATCTTTGCCCCGCCCCCGCCCCTGGCGTAAATCGCCTTGGGACCGCCCATAATACCGGAGCAGAGCGCCAGATTTTCTCCGGCACTGGTAATGCGTGCCATTGCCATATTTTTACGTTCGGTGCAGGAAAAATCCTGCTCGACCGCGTGAGTGAGATCCCCGTTATCCATGCCACGGTACTGGGTGGCATCATGAAAAAGGACCTCCCGGTGCGAAATCTGGAGCAGGGTCCACTCGGGGGACTTGCCGTAGAGTATGACATGGTCGTACCCGTGCAGCTTGAGGTAGGTGGGAAAGGAGTCTCCGCAGCTGCAGTCAAGAATGGCGCGACTTTCAGGCGAGATACCGCTGACGTTGCCGCGGGTTGCGGTCGGAACGCTTCCGGTGAGTGCGCCGCTGCCGAAGATCAGCGGAATATGCGGATCCAGCGGTTCCAGGCCGTCGGTCAGGAGATTGTACAGCAGATACATGTTGGCGCCGCGCCCGGTGAGAAACGTATGGAGTACATTGAGCGGAAGGTAACGCGAAAAATGTTCCCGCCGTTCCAGATCAACAAACAGCACGGCCCCCTGTGACCGGTAGCGGGGGGTGTCGAACATTCTCAGCGACAGCTGTTCAATCTTTTCTCTGATTCCCATACCTTACCCTCTTCGACGGTTGTTGCGGTATCTCCGGCTTACTGTCGAAAACTATCTCGGCTCCAGGGCCTTAACCAGGCCGCGGATCATGTTGTTGTACGGGGTGGGCACCCCCGCCTGCAGGCCGTATTCAACCACCTTGCCGTTGATATAGTCGATTTCCGTTCGCCGGCCCGCCTCAACATCCTGAAGCATTGATGGCTTATGGTTGCCGGCCCCCTTGATGTAATTTATGCAGTATGGGTAGAAATCGTAGCCAAGCGCAACCTCATTGGCCCGGGCCACTGCAACCCCCTCCTTGATGAGGGCATCAACCAGATTGAAGAGGATCGGATCGAGGATGAGCTCCACCATCGTCCGCCCCGTTACGGCACAGAGCGGGTTCATACTGGAATTCATGAGGGTCTTGCGCCAGACCATGTTGGTAATCTGGCTGGTATGATGAGTATCAAGACCGCATTCGGTTAGCACACGGCAGATGCCGATAGCAGCTTCTCTGGATTGCGGATCAAGTTCCTGGAGAAAGTGGGGACGATGATGGAAGGCGATCCTGAAGTGCCCCGGGCCGAGCGGAACACAACCGAAATTAACTACCGCCCGCATGACCGACTTTGATCCGAGGTGCTTTGCCAGCACGAGCTCCGTATCTATGCCGTTCTGCCAACTAACAACGTAACGCCCCTCGGCGACAAAACCTTCCAGTGTCGACGCAATAAGCGGCAGTGCGGTCGCTTTTACCGTAAGAATAATAACATCCGGCGGATCGATCAGCAGGTCGTCAACATGGAGCGTTGTCCTGGCCACGCGGGCCTGCAGGGTATCGGTCCCCTCAATGATGATGCCGGGATCAAGCGCCGGTTCAAGCAGTGCCGGAATGACATCGCACAGCGTGACGTCATACCCGCCTTTCGAGAGAAAAGCCGCAACGATCCCACCTACCGGACCGGCTCCGATCACTGCAAATTTTTTCGGTTTATAACTGCTTTCCTCATTCATCGCAGCCCCCTTTATTCCATTTTCAAATCAATGCGCTATCTTCGTTGGCTCGTCTTCAGCGCCTCGACGTACTTTTTGTACGCCTCGTTGCCTCAATCCTCGCCGTCTTGATTTCATCATTGATTTGAAAATGGTACTTCAAGCCGGACTATCTGACCGTATCAACAATCCCGAAATCCCTGTCATCAAGAAGCTTGATGCTGTGCGCACGCAATATTTCGATAGCCCGATCGTTGTCACTGAAGCGAAATACCATCACCGCCTTGTCGGACGAACTGCCGGTTCCCGCCAGGGCATACATGTATTCGATGTTAACCTGCGACTCTTTGAACAGGTACAGTACCCTGGCCAGGCTGCCGGGGACATCATCTATCTCAACGGCGACGACGTCATCGACGCGTGCGGGAAGCTGTTTCTCCATGATTACCCGACGGGCCAGCGCCACGTCCGATACCAGAATACGCAACACGCCGAACTCCAGAGTGTCACAGATGGAGAGCGACCTCAGGTTTATACCTGCAGCTCCGAGAGCATTCGTGGCTTCATAAAGACGACCGGGAGAGTTTTCGAGAAAAACGGATAGTTGCTTCAATTTCATGGTGTACTCCTAAGCTGTCACGTTTCAAGTGCCTTCACCAAACTTCGCAGTGTTGTATTGAATGGCGTGGCGATACCGGCTCTGACACCGTACTCCATAATCTTGCCGTTGATGAAGTCGATCTCGGTCCGGCGTCCGGCTTCAATATCCTGGAGCATGGAGGGCTTGTGATGCCCCGCGTTACGGATGTAGCTGATGGTATCCGGGTAAAAGTCAGGACCGAGAATGAATTCGTTGGCCCGGGCGACTGAGACACCCTCTTTGAGAAGTGAATCAACAAGGTTGAACAGGATCGGGTCGTTAATGACATCGAACATCGTCTTGCCGGTTACGGCACAGATCGGATTCATACTGGAGTTATTGACCGCTTTGCTCCAGACCATGTTGCGAATCTGATCAGTATGGTGGGTTTCAAGACCACATCCGGTAAGAGCGTTGCAGATGCCGATTGCGGCTTCCCGGGAGTCGGGATGAAGTTCCTGGAGATAGTGCGGACGCTGGTGGAATGCCATATGCGTGTGGCCCGGATTCAACAGGGTGCAGCCGTAGTTGACGACTGCCCGCATGACCGATCGGGCACCAACTGTTGCTGAAAGTACCCGCTCGGTATCAATACCGTTCTGCCAGCTGGCAATGTACCGTCCCTCACCGACAAATCCTTCGAGGGCAGAAGAGATCAACGGCAGTGCGGTCGCCTTGACGGTAACGATGACGACGTCTGGTGGGTTAATGGAGAGGTCATCTACCCGGGTAATTATTCGGGACACCCTGGCCTGGAAGTTATCGCTCCCCTCCACGATGATACCCGGAGACAGAGCCGGTTCCAGGAGAGCCGGCACAACATCACACAGGGTAACGTCATACCCCCCTTTGGCAAGGAAAGCCGCCACGATACAACCGACCGGACCGGCACCGACGACGGCAAATCTGGTCGGCGTATAGCTGTTTTTATTACTCATTGCCCCCCCTGTCTACGGCTGGGTTTCGAGGATACCAAAGGCTGTGGCGTCAAGAAGCTGTACCCCGTTTTTCTGCATGATTTCGATTGCCAGGTCATTGTCGTTGAAGCGGAACACCATCACTGCTTTTCCGTGGGTGGCACCTGCCACGGCATACATGTATTCAACATTTACCTTCGTTCCCAGAAACAGCCTGAGTATGCGGGAGAGACTCCCGGGGCTGTCTTCGATCTCGGCGGCAATGACATCGTCAACCCGGGCGGGAAAAAACTTGTCCATAATGACGCCACGGGCTTTCGCCAGATCCGAAACGAGTATCCGCAGCACTCCGAAATCGTGGGAAGTGTCAGAAATGCAGTGAGCCCTCAGATTTATTCCGGCATCTCCGAGCGCCTGCGTAACCTCACAGAGCCGTCCCGGTGCGTTTTCAAGAAAGATGGATAACTGTTTGAGTTTCATGCAGACCTCCATGAATGCAAATGGCAGAAAATTGCTTTGATATTGGCGTAAATGGGTACCATAATACCAAATTGACTGTCAAGTTGAAAACGGGATACCTTGGAGAGGGGGCATCCTGTGCTCTCAAATTACCGTTAGAAATAAGCTTTCCTGTGTCTTTTGGTCATATTTTCTGCTATGTAAACGTGCGGGAATAAACTCGGTAACAACAGAAATAATCCCAAAAACGGCATCCAGTTATTGCTCCAGCTGTTTTTGTCGCCGGTGGCATCTACAGCCCCTCGGCGTTTAACACGCGCCGTTACCGTTTGCGCTGTATCGGCTTGAGTAGGATTGGTAAACGGCGATGACCTTGTCGCTGTAAGAAAGGAGTACAATTATGCCTGTTGCGCTGAAACTCGACGAAATGAGCCTTGCCGACAAACTTGAAACGATGGAGACACTGTGGGATGACCTCTGTCACCATGTGCAGGATGTTGGTGTTCCGGAATGGCATCTAGAGGTGCTTGCCGAACGTGCGGCGACTGTTAAGGAAGGAACCGTTCAGATCGACGATTGGGAAGTTGCCAAGGTGAAAATCCGTGAGTCGTTGAAATGAATGTTCGCATCCTTGCTGATGCTCAGGATGATTTGGTCAGCGGTTTCCGCTTCTATGAAGCGCAGGCAGCCGGACTTGGCAGTTACTTCATAGATTCGCTCTATTCCGATATAGATTCGTTGCGGTTTTTCGGTGGCATTCATCCGGTTGTCGCAGATGGATATTACCGATTGTTGTCAAAAAGGTTTCCCTTTGCCGTCTACTACCTTCGCGAAGGCGATACGATGATTGTCCATGCGGTTCTTGATTGTCGCAGGAACCCGGCTTGGAGCAGAAAGCGGCTGCACATCGTAAAAACCAAGGATGCCTGATCTCAGGGTTGCAGACCCCGCACCCAAGCATACAGCCGGGCCAGACCGGGCAGAGCATCGATTTATTCCCGTTTACACGGCAGCTCTGTCCGGCCTTGGGGAGTCGTCACCATCAGTACGGCGAAACGGCTACCCCTTGATCTCCCCCTGAATTCCGATAGTAACTTCGGTGTACGGAATCTGTTTACCGGATGCCGCAAGGGCCTGTCGAGCCGCTACTGCGATGCCGCCACAACAGGGTACTTCCATCTTCAGGACGGTGATGCTCTTTACATCCGATTTACTGAACAGCTCAGTCAATTTCTGCTGGTAGAAGCTGTTATCATCCAGCTTCGGGCAACCCATGACAACCGCTTTCCCCTTCAAAAAATCCTCGTGATAGCCGGCATAGGCAACCGGTACGCAGTCAGCGGTAATTAAAAGCTCGGCACCCTGAAAATACGGGGCCGTGGTGGAAACAAGATGGAGCTGAACGGGCCATTGGGCCAACTGGCTCTGTCGACTGCCACCCGGAGCAGTTTCGGATACTGCCTGGGGAGCAGCAAAGCTCATTGCACGCGAACCGGGACACCCACCGCTACTTTGATGCGTCGCTGCCGGGGGATGGGAGGCATGCTGGTGAATCGGAGCCGGCTTCCCCTGGGCGGCCAGATGTTTCTCGACCGCCGCTTCATCGAAACCGTCAGCCTCGCGTTCCTCAATATGGATGGCATCACGCGGGCACTCACCGAGACAGGCGCCCAGCCCGTCACAGAGGTTATCCGCTGATAGCACCGCTTTGCCGTTAACCATTGTTATGGCGCCTTCTGCGCAAGATGGCACACAGAGTCCGCAGCCGTCACATTTTTCCGAATCAATTGTTACAATTTTTCTCAGCATGGTAATTCTCCCTTTACGTGTAGTTTGTTTTCTTGTCAGTTAAAAAAAATAGTGCCACAGATAATCGACCCTGCCGCGCAGCACAAGCCTCCGCCCCGCGAAGGACATGATCTCCCGCACTTTTTCACGGCGCTGTTGGTCATAGCAGTGGATTCGGCAATGCTTGCAGGTCGGTTTTTCAGCTTCCAGAGGGCACTTCATCCGTTTGGCTATGGCATATTCCAAAAATGATCTGCATTCCGGACAGAGTTCTCGCGCTCCCACGTCATCGGGTATCTCGACGAAAGTGCGCACGGTACCGCGGTGTTTGGCTTCGCAGTATACTTCAACAAACTTCCCGAGCAGCTTGATGTCTTTTTTCTGATGCCTGGTCACTGTCTTCATGGGTATGATAATCGCTCTTTTTCCCGGCATCATACATGACGCAGGTCAATTACATGAGATTTTCCTCTTTTTTTTCTTTGCCTCGCTGACCCCATTCCTTGTAGTATGTGCCGATTACATACTCTCTCTTTTCTGGATACCAAGACAAATATGGATGAACCTAAAAAAGATAAAATGACCAAAGAGTTGCAAGGAATGGGGCTGGGAACGGTAGGCATCTTTATTCTCCTCTCGTTTCTGACCTATAATACCGCGGATGTTTCCTGGAACAGCTATTCCAATGAGGGGAGCATCCAGAATCTCGGGGGGCGACTTGGGGCACAGATTGCCGATCTGTTTTTCATAAGTTTTGGACTCGCTTCGTATCTGATCCCACTGACACTGCTCTATATAGCCTATACTCTCTTCCGCTTTAAAGAGATCCGCCTCCGTTCATACAAACTGGCGGCAGCATTTGGGCTACTCTTCTCTCTGGCAACGCTGTTCGCATTCTTCCGTGACAAGACTTTTTTGTTTGGCCAGCAGGTGGCTACCGGCGGAGCATTCGGAGTTGTGGTGTCGCGGGCTCTTAAAGGGACCATCGGCATTACGGGAGCGTTTCTCCTACTGCTGCCGCTGCTTGCCGCATCGATTATGATCCTTTCAAAATTTTCTTTTATTCTTTTTGCCGGGTGGTGGCTGGAAAACTTTAAACATAAATTTGCCGTTTGGCAGGAACGCCGCGCTCGCAATCAGGTAGAGCAGCAGAAGGAAAAAGCCAAAAGCGAAGGGATTCCTATTGCCGCTGCCGGACCGGTCATCAAGCCGATGACGCAACCCCCGCCTCGAACCAGCCTCATTAAGAAGGAAAAAGAAAAAAAGAAAGATGACGCCAAGACTGCTGCCGTTCAGGAAACGTTTGAGTTCATCAAAGCTGAAGGCGATTTTCATACACCGTCCTTCTCGCTGCTCGACGTACCGCCTGCCGAAGAGAAAACGCTTGACCGCGATGCCCTGACGATGAACGCGCGGCTTCTGGAGAAGAAGCTCAAGGATTATAACATCGACGGCGAAGTGGTTGAAATCTGCCCCGGTCCGGTTATCACCATGTATGAATTCTCACCGGCACCCGGAATCAAGATCAGCCGTATTGCCGGCCTTACCGATGACCTGACGATGGCGCTGCAGGCGATGTCTATTCGTATCGTGGCACCAATCCCCGGTAAAGGGGTGGTCGGCATCGAGGTTCCGAACCGTGACCGCGATATGGTGTTTCTGCGTGAGATTTTCAACTGCGAACATTTTTCCCATAGTAAAATGAAACTGCCGCTCGCTCTTGGTAAAGATATCGCCGGCCATCCGGTCGTAACCGACCTGGCTAAAGCACCGCATCTGCTGGTGGCCGGCTCAACCGGTTCCGGCAAGTCGGTTTCGATCAACACCATGATTCTCTCCCTGCTTTACACCTCCACTCCCAAAGATGTGCGCATGATCATGGTTGACCCGAAAATGCTCGAATTCTCCATGTACGAGGGTATCCCGCATCTGCTGCTGCCGGTCGTAACCGAACCGAAGAAGGCTTCGCTCGCTCTTAAATGGGCGGTAAACGAGATGGAGCGTCGCTATGCACTGCTGTCAGACAAAGGGGTCCGCAATATAGATTCGTACAACAAAAAACTGGCAGGTGAACTCCTCGAACAGGAAGAACATGCTTCGATATCAGATGCCGAAATCATTGAAGATCTGGAAGAGCTCCGCGAAGGCGGAGTCGCGGACGTTGACCCTCTTCCGTTTGCCGTTGATGACGGTGAAATTCTGGAGCACAGCCACCTTCCCTATATTGTCGTCATCGTGGACGAGCTGGCAGACCTGATGATGGTAGCAGGGCGTGAAGTCGAAGAACATATCGCCCGCCTTGCCCAGAAGGCGCGGGCTTCCGGTATTCACTTGATTCTGGCTACCCAGCGCCCTTCGGTTGACGTCATCACCGGCTTGATCAAAGCCAACCTGCCGTCGCGCATCTCCTTCCAGGTAACCTCAAAAGTTGATTCGCGCACCATCCTGGATACCAATGGCGCTGAGAGCCTCCTCGGTAATGGCGACATGCTCTACATGCCCCCCGGTTCCTCACGTTTGCAGCGAATTCACGGCGCTTTTGTTTCCGATGCCGAAGTTCAGCGGGTGGTGGATTTCCTCAAGAAGCAGGGGAAGCCGGTCTACGAAAAATCGATTTTAGAGATGAAGGACAGTGATGAAAAGGGGATCGGTGACGACGAGGAACAGGACGAGCGCTGGGAGGATGCGCTGCGTCTGGTTGCGGAGACCAAACAGGCGAGCATCTCAATGGTACAGCGCCGTCTGCGGATCGGCTATAACCGCGCTGCCCGTATTGTCGAAATGATGGAGAGCGAGGGGATGATCGCCCATAGCGACGGTACCAGCAAACCACGCGAGATTTATATGGATGTCATTCATGCCTATCTGAATTCGCAGTTCACGAGGTGATTCTCATGCAAAACACCAAGGAAATACTGGATACCATTCGGCAGTCGAAACAGTACCTCACGTCAATGTTCAAGATCCGGGAAGTTGGTGTTTTCGGTTCGGTGATAAGGGGAGAGCAGCGGGACGGAAGTGACATTGATGTACTGGTTGATCTGGATGCGCACGCCGATTTGCTTGACTTGATAGGAATTGGCCAATACCTGGAGGAGCTTCTTCACGCAAGGGTTGATGTAGTGCCTCGGGCAGCATTACGACAGGAATTCAGGGATCAGGTATTAAGAGAGGTTCGGTACCTGTGAGGGATCACACTCTTTTCATACAGGATATCCTGCAGGCTATTGAACGGATCGAATCCTTTATCAGCGGTATGAATTATGACGCGTTTGTCGAGGATGACAAAACATTGAGCGCGGTTATCCGCAAGCTGGAAATTATCGGAGAGGCGGTCAAGCAGCTTCCTGAAGGGTTCACACAACTCCATCCGAACATACCGTGGAAACAGATCGCCGGAATGAGAGACAAGCTGATCCATTTCTATTTCGGTGTTGATCCTCTGTTAGTCTGGCAGACCGTCCAGAATCGTTTGCCGGAGCTTAAGGCCACAATAGAAAGTTAGCAACCAGGTAATTAACGAGCTGTATTGCTAATATTTTTTCATATTCACGGGCTAAATATCCAAAACTGGAAGTTGGCCGGAATTCCGGTGATCTACGAGTTACAGTACATGACTCTTTAAAAACCTGCGAACTAGAATCGGGGAAACAAATGGCCATTTCACGAATAATGAACTACCCCGCAGCAAGCTGCGAGGTATCTTAAAACAGCATAAGCTGCTCACGATGTATTATCTTATATTCCTGTTCTCGACCTTGATTGCGAACATAATTTGCCACTGACTCTTCATTTCCTTTGTGGCCAACAGTATTCATGAAGTACCCTTTTGACCAGAATTCGCCGCCCCATAATTTTTTCTTTACTGAGGGAACTCTCTGGAATATTTCACGTGCAGTGATGCTCTTTACTATCCTGGCAATCTGGGTTGGACTGTAGGTTGGTACTGATTGTACAAGAAAATGGACATGGTCACGATCAGCACCAATCTCGACAAACTGGATCTCGTACCGTAATGCTATTTCAAGACAAATAGCTTTAAGATGTGCATCGACTTCTTCGGTAAAGACGACCCTTCGGTATTTTGCCGGGCACACCAAATGGTATAACAGCACAGATACATTATGTCTTTTGTGGATATATTTGCTCATGCCACAAATATTGCACACCAAATGCAGCGAAGCAAGCTTCGAGGAATTTACCCGAAGAGATTAAAATCGGAGGTTTCATCATGATCATCAACGCCGCCGCTATTCAGTTTAACGTCAAGCAGGGAGATGTTGATGCCAATCTGGCCTATATCCGGGAGGCACTTACCCGCGTTGCCGCACAGGGGGCCAACCTGGCTGTGCTGCCGGAAATGTGGTCAAGCGGGTTTTCATACAAAAATCTGAACGAACTGGCTCTCCGTACTCAGGGGATCGTTGCTGAACTGCTGAAGCTTTCAGCCCGTCTCAAACTGGTGATCATCGGCAGCATGCCTGAACCGAACGGAGAGAAGGTATTCAATGCGGTCTACGTTATCGACAACGGTTCACTTGCCGGGGTCTATCGCAAAATGCACCTCTTCTCGCTGCTGGGGGAGGAGCGCGCTTTTTCGGGTGGCGATTCATGGCTTCTTGCAGAAACGTCGCTCGGTAAGGTGGGGGTCATCATCTGTTACGATCTCCGCTTTCCTGAACTTTCACGGCGTTTGGCAGTCGAAGGCGCTCAGGTGATCTGTGTGCCGGCGCAGTGGCCCAAGCCGCGGCAGGAGCATTGGCGCACGCTGCTGCGGGCCAGGGCGATGGAAAACCAGCTCTTTATCGTTGCCTGCAACGCCTGCGGCATCATCGGAAAACTCGATTTTTTCGGTATGAGCATGATTATTGATGCAAAGGGAGATGTGCTGACCGAGGCGGGAGAACGTGAGGGGGAGATCGTCGCTTCACTGGATATGCAGGCCATGACAGACTGGCGGGCGCAGATCCCCTGTTTTAACGACCGCAAACCGGACTGTTATTAACCCTTTTCATACGTACAGCTTCTTCAGCAGCTCCGGATGGTGCAGCGACTCGCGCAACGTACTGCGCACGGCTTCAACCTGTTCAAACGCCTCAGACTTTGACATGAAGCCGCTTTTATATCTCAGGCGGAGACTTTTGCGCAGACTGTCTGCCGCAGCGAGCGCCCTCTCACCTGTAGGATCCACTTTAAGAAACTTGGAATCTTCCGGATTATTCAGAAAATCGACCATCGCTTCACTGGCCATCTTCATATACTCGTCCCGATCACTCTCCAATAATTGATACCGCGACTTGCTGGAAAGCGCCTGTACGAGCTTTTGCAACCTCTCTATACGCGACAGCACCATGATAGAATTAAAAATTTTCCTGTTGGTGCCGAACGAGAAGATGGTTGTGGTCAGCACATTGCGCAGCAAGACATCGTTGGCGCGCCTGTCAGCACGGCAGACAATACGTGCCAGCTCCCAGATATCCTTCTCTACAAAGGCCTCAAAGCGCATCTCCCAATAGGTATGTTTCATAGTCAGTGCGGGAAACGAGCGGATTATTTTGTAGGGGACATAGTAATTATGGGCGATCGTATCAGCGGCCAGATGGCAGAGATACCCATACGCGCAAGCCCGTTGGTGGTCATTTTCAGCCTCTTTCAACAGAGTCCGTCCGATCCCCCAGCGATGACAGTGTAACAGGGAGTGGGTGTATTTCTTGCCGAGCGTAATGTCCGGGGCGAGACAGCCATAGAGAAAATCCTTTGGATGGAGTGCGAGGAGAGCCGCCATGTCGCCTGACAATATCCCGGGATTGGCCAGGAGCTGGGCCCCCAGCTGAAGGTGAATACCTCCTCCCCAGGCAGATGCGTCAGTTGGAATAAGGGTTGCCACGATGGCGATGAGCAGAAATAGCATAGAGTTCTTTCTTTTGACAGGTTCATTGCTTACTGGTAGATTGCGGCACAGATTGTACGCCATAGATCACCCCCTTGCATAGAAAATTGACCGGCAGGAGCAGTTCCCGTGAATACTCATTCAAATCGCCATTCTACCCAATCCCATATGTTTGCTTCTCTTACGGCATACCTTCAGGATCTCCAGGAAAGCGGGATAGATGGTATTCCGACAGAGTTGATGACGGTAACAGAAGCAGGGATTGTGCATCAACAAACAGCGCCTTTTGAGCAGATCGGTGAAAACGAAGAGAAAGGTGATAATGCCGTGCCGGAAAAGCATGAGTCTCTTGAGCAGATCAGAAAGAACCTGGGCGAATGTCAGCGTTGCAAGCTGGGTACCACGAGAAAGAATCTGGTATTTGGCGTCGGCAATCCGAAAGCGCGGCTCGTGTTCGTCGGAGAGGGGCCGGGGGCCGATGAGGATACCCAGGGGGAACCTTTTGTCGGCGACGCCGGAAAAATGTTGAACCGTATCATAGCTGCAATGGAGCTGAAACGCGAAGATGTGTACATCTGCAATGTTGTTAAATGCCGACCGCCGCAGAACCGACCGCCCGAAACTGACGAAGTCGCCGCCTGTTCTCCGTTTCTCCTGCGTCAACTCAACTCCATCAAGCCGGAAGCGATCGTCGCGCTCGGAACATCTGCCGCTCAGGCTCTGCTGCAGACGAAAGTACCCATTTCAAAGCTGCGCAGCAAGTTCCACGACTTTCACGGCATTCCCCTCATGCCGACCTATCACCCGTCATACCTGCTCCGCACCGGTGGCAATTCAGACTCGTTTTGGAGTGTCTGGGACGACATGACCCAGGTACTGCAGCTCCTTAAGCTGCCGGTCCCGAATAAGAGCCGGAAAAAATAGAACCAAACGTGACCAATACAATTCCCTTTCTGAAAGAGTTCTTCCCCATCTCACATCATGACCGGATCCTCCTCGTCGGTGGTTCGGTCCGCGACATGCTGCTGGGGAGGGTGAGCCGGGACATTGACCTTGTAGCGGCTCTCTCTCCTGACGAGCTTCTTTCGCTCGGCTTCCGCCTTGTAGAGGCGAGTAGTACCGCGACGATCTACTTCAAACATCACCCCGGCTTCGGTAACATTGAAGTCACCCGCATCGACGACATGAATGATCTTGAGGGTGATCTTCTCCGCCGCGACTTCACTATCAACGCCATGGCGCTCGCTTTGAACGGTTCACATATTGACCCTTTAGACGGCAGAGAGGATTTGAAGGCGGGCCTCCTTCGAGCGTGCAGTCAACAAACCTTTTCCAGTGACCCCCTGCGGATCTTTCGCGCCTTTCGATTCGAGGCTGATGGCTGGTACATGGCTCCGGAAACCGCCGCTCAGATCCGGAGAGAAGAGTGGTCAACCACCTTCAGCGGCATGCCGATCGAGCGTTTCAGCAACGAGATGCTGAAAGCTCTGACAGGTAAATCTCCGGAGCAGTTTTTCCAGCGCATGATCGAGTTCAACGTCGGGGCTGAATTTCTCCCGGAACTGTTCCTGATGCCGCAGATTCCTGCAGGACCGCTCCAACATCACCCGGAGGGCGATCTGCTGAGCCACTCCATCCAGGTGCTGCAGCGTGTTGCGACAATGAGTACTGACCAGCTGGCCCGTTTTTGCGCATTTTTTCACGACCTCGGCAAGCTGGCCACCAATCCCGCGCTCTACCCCAAACACCATGGGCATGACAACGCCGGATTCGCCATGGCGGTTGATTTTTGCGCGCGCCTCCACCTGTCGACGGAACAGCGGAATGCACTGGCCTGGACCAGTTCTCTGCATGGCAAGGCAAACATATGGGAAACATTACGTGATGCGACAAAAATCGCCATGGCAGGGGAGGCGCTGAAGGGGGGAATTGTTGCTATTTTGCCTTTGGTTGCAGCAGCAGACAAAACAGGAAATCAGCCGATGGCCGGGTGGGACGATGCTGTCCGGGTAGCCGGAATGAACACACGGGAGCTGGGGATTGATCAGGAGAAACTGACGGCCATGCCGTTCAGGAAACGACCGCCTTATATCATGCAGAAGCGGGTTGAGGCTTTTGCCGCTGTCACTTCCAAAACTAGGATTTCGACGGTATGAGCGGCTCTTTTTTTCGATACACCATCCCCTGAAAAATAGCCACCGTATCGCCGGCGTCATCAGTAATCATGACCGAGTACGTGGCCAGTTTCGCATTTCGTGACAGCTCCCTCGCGTCGGCATAAAGGGTCCCGCTAACTGCGGCTTTTACAAAGGAGACGCTGGTATTGATTCCCATGGCAAGGTTCCCGTGAGAGTTGGAGGCGACGGCAAATGCGAAATCAGCGAGAGTAAAAATAGCACCGCCATGAACAGTCCTGGCTCCGTTAAAGTGAAACGGCATAATCATCATACTGGCCTTTGCCCAGCCTGGCCCCACCTCGACAAGCTCAACACCTGAATGACAGGCAAAGCGATCTCCGGTTGCAAAGAACTGTTTTAACTCCTGCATCGGTATATTCCTTTACGTCTTAATTTCCAAACTGTTCAGAAAGCGTATATACTACCTTTCCAGCAGTTCTATATACACTTTTTTTACCTGACAATCCATAACAGCAATTTTTCGAGAGAATACCCATGCCGACATCAAAACGCCCCCCGACAAAATATCAACCCAGAGGCCTTACAGTACTTCACGAGGACAAGGATATAATCGTCGTGGAAAAGCCGGGCGGCCTTTTAACTATTGGAACGGAACGGGACAAATCGCGAACGGCCCATTCGATTCTTAACGAATATGTCCGCAAAGGTGATCCTCGTTCGCGAAACCGGGTCTATATTGTCCATCGCCTTGACCGCGAGACCTCCGGAGTCCTGATCTTTGCCAAGAGTGAAGCTGCCAAGTCTTTTCTGCAGGGACAGTGGCAGGAGACCGACAAACGGTACCTTACCATTGTATATGGCTCGCTGGCACAAAAAGAGGGTACTATCAGCAGCTATCTGACCGAAAACAGCGCTTTTACGGTCTATTCCACACCGGATCAGACCGTCGGGAAATTGTCCCACACCGAGTACACCGTCCTGAAAGAGGCCAAGGGGTTCAGCCTGCTGGAGATCCACCTGCTCACCGGCCGCAAACACCAGATACGTGTGCATCTGTCGGAACAGGGACATCCGGTCGTGGGAGACAAAAAATACGGTAAAGGAAATGACGTCTACGGCACCCTGGCGCTGCATGCCAGATCAATTTCCTTCACGCATCCGGTCAACGGCAGGCGGATGTTCTTCGAAACCGGAGTTCCGGAGTTTTTTATCCGTCTGATCGGAACTGTCGGGATGCCGGCAGCAATTGCGACTCATGAATAAGGTACGTATCATTCAGCTCATAGTAGAGCAGCTCACTCATGACCTGGCTGTCCAGTTCAAAGCGGCCATTACAGCTCATGAAGCGTCTACCGACTCGGAAAACATTCCGGACAACAAGTACGAGACTCTTGCACTTGAGGCTTCATACGTGGCCCAGGGGCAGGCAAACCGGGCTCAGGACATTAAGCGGGCTCTGGAGGCCTACAAGCAGTTGACGCTTCAGCAGTTTGACGACGGCAGCAGCATTCGCCTGACGGCGTTAGTCTCTCTTGCCGGTGACAGCTCCACATCACGAACGGTCTTTATCGGCCCGCTAGAGGGTGGCATGAAAGTGACCGATCATCTGACTGAGATCGTTGTCATCACCCCCGCTTCACCTTTGGGGAGAAGCCTGATCGGAAAAACGGTAGGGGAGATGGTCAACATCGGCTCCGGTTCCGGCGGAAAGAAATTTGAAATAGTCGATGTCTGCTGACGCAGCCGGAGAAGAAGAGGTACGAGTGGCACAGCCCTGGAAAACAGTTGATAACATCTCCACCGACGAAGGAATCCTCGAACTGCGCCAGCGCGGCGAACGGGACTTCTTGATTACCATCGGCGCACAGGTACTTATGAACAGCCTGTCAAACCGCTCAGAAGTGGCGCTTGGCCAACTCGGCTGCGGTCATCTGAAGGAGAGCAGTAATCCGCGGGTACTGGTGGGGGGGTTGGGGATGGGGTTTACGCTCAAGGCGGTGCTGGACACTCTGCCTCTTTCGGCCCGGGTTATCGTGGCTGAGCTGAACCCGACAGTTGTTGAATGGTGCCGGGGGCCTCTGACGACTCTCACGGATAACGCTGTCACCGATCCGCGCGTAACCGTGGAGATCGGTGACGTGGCGCGCCGAATCCGTATGACCGCCGTAAATGGCGGTGAGTCACGCTTCGACGCTATTGTCCTTGATCTGTACCGCGGACCCCATGCAAAAACACATCAGAGTGATGATCCGCTTTACGGCAGCAGGGCCATCGAAAATATGCGGGCCGCCCTCAAGCCATGCGGAGTTGTTGCCGTCTGGGGAGAAAATTATGATGCGAACTTCGATAAGCGTCTGCGGGATGCAGGTTTTACCGTGACAACCGACCGACCCGGTCGGGGAGGGCTCCGCCATGTAGTCTTTCTGGCCCATCTGAAGCAGTCAAAAAAAACCGGAAAACACGCCTCCTGAACTCATTAAATCAACGCTTCCTTGATTGACAACGCTATCCTTTTCCGCTGCATATCAGCAGACAAAACCTTGACCTTTACTATCTGCCCCGCCTTGACGGCGTCGTTTGGATCCTTGACATAGCGATTGGCAAGATGGCTGATATGTACGAGGCCGTCCTGATGGACACCGATATCGACAAAGGCGCCAAAGGCGGTCACGTTTGTCACCACCCCCTGCAGAATCATCCCTTCTTTAAGGTCGCCGATTCCGCGGATATCGTCCCGGAAGGATGCAGTCTGAAACTGACTGCGAGGGTCACGGCCCGGTTTCTTCAACTCTTCTACGATATCGGTGAGGGTAGGGAGGCCGACATTCTCAGAGACATAGCGCTTGAGGTCAATTCTCGCGATCAGGGCGGAATCGCTGACCAACTGAGCGAGAGAGACGCCGAGGTCGGCGGCCATCGTCTCCACCAGCCCGTACCGTTCGGGATGTACGGCACTGTTGTCCAGCGGATGTTTCCCCGAACGGATACGGAGGAATCCGGCCGCCTGTTCGAATGCCTTGGCCCCGAAGCGGGGCACTTTGAGGAGTGCCTTACGTGAGAGGAACGGCCCGGTTTCGTCGCGGTAGCGTGTAATGGCCTTGGCCAGGGACGGGCCGACGCCGGAAACGTAGGAGAGCAGCGCCCATGATGCGGTATTCAGATCAACCCCCACATAGTTGACGCACGACTCTACGACACTATCCAGCGACTTCTTCAGCAGCGGCTGATTAACGTCATGCTGATACTGCCCGACCCCGATGCTCTTCGGATCGACCTTGACCAACTCTCCCAGCGGATCCTGCAGTCGCCGTGCAATGGAAATCGCCCCGCGTACCGTCAGGTCCAGTTCGGGAAACTCCTCCCGGGCAATATCTGAAGCAGAATAAATACTGGCGCCAGCCTCGCTGACCGAAACAACCGGGAGTTGACGCCCCGCACCGGCCAGGGTCTCCTTGACAAAAATTTCCATCTCGCGGCCGGCCGTGCCGTTGCCGATGGCAACCATTTCGGCCCCATGGGCTTCGATCAAACGGAGCAGATCCTGACGCGCCTGGGGAATGCGCGCCTCACCGATGTGCGGATAGACCGTCACATGCTCCAGGAAACGGCCGGTTTCATCGACGGCGGCCAGCTTGGAACCGGTGCGAAAGCCGGGGTCAATCCCGAGCACTCGCTTCCCCCCGGCCGGCGGAGCCAACAGCAACTCGCGAAGATTCCGGGTGAAGACTAAAATGGCGGCTTCGTCAGCACGTTCCTTGCTCTCCATACGGAGCTCCACCTCAATGGAGGGGGCGATCAGCCGCTTGTAGCCATCCTCTGCCACACGCTCAAGCTGCGAACGAAAGATACTCTCCCGCAGGATCAGACGCGATTTCAATCCGGCCTGGATCTGCTCGACAGGCGCAGTGATCGAGAGGTAGAGCACCTCCTCCTTTTCGCCGCGACGCATCGCCAGCAGGCGGTGAGAGGGGACCGCCTTGAGCGATTCCTGAAAGTCGTAGTACATCTCGAACTTGGTGACCTGCTCCTTGTAGTCAGCCGCCACCCGTGCGGTCATTATCCCCTGTTCATTTGTCAGTCGCCGCACCATGGCGCGGTCAACGGCATTGTCGGCGAGACGCTCTGCCAGAATATGACCGGACCCTTCTAACGCGGCCGCCGCATCCGGCACCTCTTTTTCAGGAGCGACAAAGGGAAGCGCAACATCCTCAGGATCTCCTGTCGTCAGTTCCTGGGCCGAAATAATATCGGCCAGCGGCTCCAATCCCCGTTCCCTGGCAATGGTCGCCTTCGTGCGGCGCTTCGGCTTATACGGCAGATACAGGTCTTCAACCTCGGTTTTCTGCCGTGAGGACTCGATCCGCTCCCGCAGTTCGAGGGTCATCTTCCCTTGATCCTCGATAGATTTAAGCACCGTGATTTTGCGTTCTTCAAGTTCACAGAAATAGGCGAACTGTTCCTCGACCGTGCGAATCTGCACCTCATCAAGTTCACCGGTATGCTCCTTGCGGTACCGCGCGATAAACGGAACCGTGGCTCCTTCCTGTAACAGCTCAACGGTATGTTCAACCTGAAACGCCTTGAGGCCGGTCGTTTCGATGATGTAGGTGATCAGTTTCCCGGTTTGTGCGTCAGTCAGCTTCATTACATCTCCATCCAATCAAACATAAAGTGTCGTTGTCTTGTTACGGGACAACCCCAATCAAAAAGAGGAAACCAGAATCTGGTTTCCTCTTTTTTGTTCCTGCGTGCCGGTTTCAGCCTAGTTACTTGGACTCAGAGCCGCATACGCTTTCATCGCATTTTTCTGAGCTTCACTCTGCTCCGAATCTGCTTTACCAGGTGCCAGCCGCGCAGATTCCTGTTCATCTGCTGCAGTAGAGGTTTTTTTTGCAGCACTATTTTTGTCATCAGCCATCTTCAATGCTTGAGCTGAAATGGTTATTGTGTCAGTTTGCGCAACCTTTGCGGTTTTCTGCGCATCCTGTGCGACCTGGGGTGCTGACTCCTGAAGATCGCTCCTTACCTGCGGGTTCACCTGAATAGGAGAAGCCAAAATACTGTTGGGTGATAGGGCCGCTGTGTCCATTGGATTTTACCCCCTTAGATCCGTAACGATACAAGCCATCGCCTTTTATACTCTTCCTATTAAGGACGATATGCAAGTAATTTGGCTAAGCCGGCGTTTCCGTCTCTTCAGTCCCTTCTTCCTCACTGTCGTCCAACTCTTCTTCATCCTTCTCGGCCAGACGGGCAACAGCGACTACCTTCTCATTCTCCTCGGTGTTCATCAGGGTGACCCCCTGAGTGTTACGGCCGATGACGGAGAAACCGGAGACCGGCACCCGCAGAATTTTGCCCTGGTCGGTTATTACCATCAGGTCGTGATCGTCTGCCACCTGCATGACGTTGACTACGGAACCGTTACGCTCGGTTGTTTTGATGGTGATGATACCTTTACCACCGCGCGACTGGTCGCGGTACTCATCCAGGTCGGTGCGTTTGCCGAAGCCGTTTTCGCAGACGGTGAAGATTGTCGAACCGACGGCGGTGTTGTCAACAATTTCCATGCCGATCACACGATCGTCCCTGCCCAGGTTCATGCCGCGCACCCCACGGGTTGCACGACCGGTCGGACGGACATCCTCTTCGTTGAACCGTATGGCTTTACCGTTTCTGGAAGCAAGGAAAATGTCCTTGGTGCCGTCCGTCAGGGCTACAGAAATCAACTTGTCGCCATCATCCAGGTTGACAGAGATGATGCCGCCAACACGGACGTTGGAGTAATCAACCAGAGAGGTTTTTTTGACGACTCCATTCTGGGTGGCCATGAAGAGGTAGGTATTCTCGCTGAATTCCTTAACCGGCAGGATAGTGGTAATCTTTTCACCGGCCGAGACGTTGACCAGATTGACGACCGCTTTCCCTTTCGTGGTGCGGCTCCCCTCCGGAATTTCGTAGACCTTGAGCCAGTACATGCGACCGGCATCGGTGAAGCAGAGCAGGTAATCTTTGGTCGAGGCGATGAAAAGCTGCTCGACGAAATCTTCCTCTTTGGTCTTCATGCCGGTCTTGCCCTTGCCGCCGCGGCGCTGTGAGCGATAGAGGTCAACCGCACTCCGCTTGATATAACCGGTGTGGGAGATAGTAACCACCATCTCTTCGTCTTCGATGGTGTCCTCGCGCGAGATATCGGCGCTCTTGTCGGCGATCTCGGAGCGGCGTTTGTCACCGAAACGGTCCCGAATCTCACTCAATTCGCCAACGATTATTTTGAGGATTTCCGTATCGGATGCCAGGATCTCCCGCAGACGGGCGATCAGTCTCATAATTTCATCGTATTCGGCAATGATCTTGTCACGTTCAAGGCCGGTCAGACGCTGCAGGCGCATCTCCAGAATGGCCTGGGCCTGAATATCGGAGAGCTGTACCGAAGCCTCAAAACCAACAGGTCGCGGGAGGTTAAGTCGCGCCAGGAATTCAGGATCGGCAAACTTACCCTCCATCAGGCCGATCTTTGCCTCGGGTGGTGTTTTTGACTCGCGGATCATCTCGATTACGGCATCGAGCCAGTCGAGGGCGATCTTGAGACCTTCCAGGATATGAGCCCGCGCCAGCGCCTTCTTCAGCTCGAAATTGGTGCGGCGGGTGACGACTTCGCAGCGATGCTCGACGAAGCAGTCCATCATCTCGCGCAGCGTCAGTACCCGCGGGCGGTTGTGAACAATAGCCAGCATGATGATGCCGAAAGAGACCTGCAGTTGGGACTGCTTGTAGAGCTGGTTGAGCAGCACTTCGGCATTTTCGTCCCGTTTGACTTCGATAACGATCCGCATCCCCTGACGGTCAGATTCGTCGCGGATTTCGGTAATCCCTTCAACCTTCTTCTCCTTGACCAGTTCGGCAATCTTCTCGATAAGACGGGCTTTATTAACCTGATACGGAAGCTCGGTGACGATAATCGCCTGACGCTCGGAACGTTTTGACGCCTCAACATGCGCCTTGGCACGGATCTGAATGATACCGCGCCCGGTACTGTAGGCATCCCTGATCCCCTGACGACCGTAGATGGTGGCGCCGGTCGGAAAGTCAGGGCCGGGAATCATTTCCAGCAGCTCCTCAAAACCGATCTCCGGGTTCTGAATCACGGCGATGATGCCGCCGATTATTTCGCCTATGTTGTGTGGTGGTATGTTGGTGGCCATGCCGACCGCAATACCGGTCGAACCGTTGATGAGGAGATTCGGGAACTTGGCCGGCAGCACCGTCGGCTCCAGCATCTCCTCGTTATAGTTCGGGACCATGTTGACGGTCTCTTTGTCCAGATCGGCCAGCAGTTCGTGGGAAAGCTGACGCAGGCGGATCTCGGTATAACGCATCGCAGCCGGGCGGTCACCGTCGACCGAACCGAAGTTACCCTGACCGTCGACCAGCATGTAGCGGAGGGAAAAATCCTGAGCCATACGCACGATGGTGTCGTATGCGGCGGTATCACCATGCGGGTGGTACTTACCGATAACATCACCGACTACACGGGCCGATTTTTTGTACGGTTTGTTGTAGTCGTTGCTCATGTCGTACATGGCGTACAGACAGCGGCGGTGCACCGGCTTGAGGCCGTCACGCACGTCCGGCAGAGCTCGACCGATGATGACCGACATGGCGTAATCCATGTAGGAGCGTTTCATCTCGTCTTCAATATTAACCGATATCTTGTTGATTGGGATTTCTGTTGGGGTCTGCATTGGTACCTCGTATCTGCTGTTCTCATCAATACGGTGAGAACATAATTATGCCTTGAGAAACAAGCGGGAACCTTACCACAGTTTCTCTGACAAGAGAACCATTTTATAGCCCACTAAAATGAGTTGATTACGGTAGGATCGCTGCTCTTATGCATCTGTTCCGGTAGTGTCAATGCTTCGTAAACCTCGGCAAACTTTCCCTTGAGGGCTTTGAATGCTTTGAGTACCGCCGGATCGAAATGGTGCGGGAAGGTGCGGCCATCACCTTCAAGGATAATGCGGCATGTGGTTTCGTCATCGAAGGCAGGCTTGTAACAGCGGGCGGTACGCAGGGCATCGTATTGGTCGGCCAGGTTCATAATGCGCCCCTCGATCGGGATCTGTTCGCCTGAGAGCCCGTATGGATAGCCGCTTCCGTCAAAACGCTCGTGATGGCTGAGGGCAATTTTGTCCGCAGTCCTCATCCGACGGTGTCCACCGATAATTTTTGAGCCGTACAGAGAGTGCATTTTAATCTCACGCCAATCATCATTGGTCAATTTTTCAGTTTTCTTGAGGATAGCCTGAGAAACATGAATCTTGCCCACGTCGTGCAATGCCGCTTGAATACGGATATCCTGCACAAAATTTTCCGGCATGCTGAGCTCTTTTGCAAGCATCGCACAATAACTGCCGACCCGCAGGACGTGATCCCCGGTATCTTCGTCATTTGCCTCGGATGCTCTGGCAAGCGCAAAGACTGTGTACTCAAACGCAGATTCCGTATCCCTGACCTGAGCCGCGAGCTGCTTCAGAAAGAGGCTCTGCATGACAACACTGTTTAAGACCGTCGAATCATGCGTGGTAACGTCACGGCCATAGTTGATTGCAATAACACAGAGGCTGTCATTAGAGTAGCGCACCATATTTGAAACAGGGATCATGTGCTCTCTTAGTTTTTCGACAAGCGTCGATGTCGCTCTACCCGGGTCATCTTCATTATAAAAGAATACTGTCGGATTACTGCTGTCGGAGAAGACAAGTGTATGGTCAAGGGTCATTTTGATGGCACTCCTGTCGACACCCTTTCCCAGCGAATCGTATCGTAACCACTCGCAGACCCCTCCCTGATCAACCATGCCGATAACAACGATCTGAGGACTGTCAATCAGGTCAAATCGATTTCTGATGATCTGCTGTACAATGCTGTCGATTTTCTCCATAAAATTGAAATTGGCAGGATCAAAATTTATGATGCTCTGTTCGCCTAAAGCACCCAGTTTGGCAATGTTATTGTAAGCCGAATTTAGCCTGTCATTGAGCGACTTAACATGCAGAAGCATCTTTATCCTGGCCAGTACCTCAGCTTTGTCAAATGGCTTGGAGATAAAATCATCCGCCCCGACCTCAATCCCGCGGATGCGATTTGCCTGATCAGTCAGCGAAGTAATCATCACTACCGGGATATTTCGATGACAATCGTCAGCTTTGATCAGGCGACAGACCTCGAATCCATCCATTCCCGGCATCATTATATCCAAAAGGCAGATGTCGATCCGCCCCGTCCTGATCTCCTCCAGCGCCTCCAAGCCGTTCGCCGCAGCGACAATATCGTATCCGCGGGGGAGCAGCATAGCCTTCAGCAGACTGAGATTGCGCGGTTCATCATCCACGCAGAGGATTCTAGGTATATTGAAACTCATAAACGTATCCCTTGGCCGAGTTAATTATTTTGTTTTCCCAGCAGAGCTGTAAACCAGAATGTTGAACCTTCCCCGCTTACACTCTCCACACCAACAGTGCCGCCCATCAACTCCACGAGTTGCCGCGACAGGGTCAAGCCGACACCTGCACCACCGTATGGCCGCGTTCTCGACCCATCTGCCTGGGTAAAGGGGTCGAAGATCATGCCCAGCTTGTCCCCTGCAATACCGATCCCGGTGTCCCGTATGATAAAGCGCAGCGTGACACTGTCATCGCCTTCACCATCCTTTTGAATGTGAACGGTTATGGAACCTTTCGGGGTAAACTTTATCGCGTTGCCGACCAGATTAATCAAAATTTGACGCAGCCGTACAGAGTCTCCCTTAAGTAGCAGCGGAACATCTGCATCAATAAGCGATTCAAGTGCCAGTTCTTTTTCCCGGGCGCGAATTGAAAGGAAATTGCCGGTGTTGGTCATCTCTGCCCGCAAATCAAAGTCCACCTCTTTAAGCCCGATTGTGCAAGCCTCAAACCGTGACAGATCAAGAACGTCGTCAATCAGTACCAGCATTTTGTTGCCAGACTCGCTGAGGATATCGACATACTCCTGTTGCACACTGTTCAGGCCGGTCGACTCAAGAAGCTGGGTTGCGCCAAGGACCCCGTTCATAGGGGTCCGGAACTCATGACTCATGTTACCCAGGAACTGCCTTTTAGCACAGTTAGCGGACTCGGCCAGCTCTTTTGCGCTATTAAGCGTCTTCTCATTTTGAGATTTAACCTGCAGCAGCATCTTTATCCTGGCCAGTACCTCGGCACTGTCGAATGGTTTGGAGATAAAATCTTCGGCCCCGGCCTCGATCCCCTGGATGCGGTTTGCCTTATTGTCTTCCAAAGAGGTAATCATCACGACCGGGATGTTTCGGTGGAGGGGGTCGGTCTTGATCTGGCGGCACACAGCAAAACCATCCATTCCCGGCATACTGACATCCAAAAGACAGACGTCGATCCGCCCCGTCCGGATCTCCTCCAGTGCCTCCAGGCCATTCGCCGCAACTACGACATCATACCCACGAGGGAGCAGCATAGCCTTCAGCAGGCTGAGATTGAGCGGTTCATCATCCGCGCAGAGGATTCTCGGCATATCGCAGTTCATACCTGCACCTCCCTGTCCAGCGGGATGGTGAAGCTGAACCTGCTCCCGGTACCGAATTCGCTTTTTACCCAGACTCTGCCGCCGTGCAATTCCACCAGTTGACGGGTCAACGCCAGGCCGAGGCCTGTCCCTTCATATTGTTTGGTATAGACCGATTCCAGTTGAGTGAACGGGTGGAAGAGTTTGGGGATATCTTCTTCTTTGACTCCAAGTCCGGTGTCAGCTACCGTGACTTCGATGAATTCGCCATCTCTGACTGCACTCACAACAATATCCCCGCCCGCTGTAGTAAATTTGACGGCATTTGATATCAGGTTAAATAATATCTGTTTCACCTTTCTCTGGTCTGCGACAATGTTCACATCTGCCTGAGGAGCCAGATCCATATGGAGTCCTATCCCGTTCTTCAGGGCCTTTTCCCGCAACATCACCAACGAATCATCCACCGTTTCACGAAGTGAAAAAGTACTCACCTCAAGCTTCATCTTGCCCGACTCCACCTTGGAGAGGTCCAGAATATCGTTGATCAATGAAAGCAGATGCCTGCCACTGGTAAGGATGTTATTCAGATATTCCCGCTGCTTCTCATTGATTGTGCCAAACATCTGGTCCTGCAGCACCTCGGAAAAGCCTATTACCGAGTTGAGAGGAGTGCGCAACTCGTGGCTCATGTTGGCAAGGAAGTCAGTTTTCGCGCGGTTGGTCTTTTCCGCCACAGACTTGGCTCTCTCCAGCTCAATGTTCTTTTCATTCAGCACCTGATCCAGCCGTTTACGTTCTGTAACGTCGCGCGCTGCGGCAAAAACCCCCTGCAGCTTTCTGTCACGGTCGTAGAAGGTGGTTGCATTGATGGAGACCACCGTTTCCTTGCCGTCTCTGGCGCGGGCGGTGAGTTCGCGGTTGGTTACCTTCTTTTCACTAAGAACCTGCTTGATACTCGTCTCGGCCCGGTCCGGGTCAGTAAAGTAGTTTTTGAACGGCGCGCCGATCAGCTCATCCCGTGTGCAGCCGGTAAGCATCTCCATCTGTTTATTGACATCAGTGATGATGCTGGACGGATCGGTCGTCATAATAGCGTCGATGTTGCATTCAAAGAGTGAGCGCGTGTAAAACTGATGGTCGCGGAGTCGTTGGCTAAGCTGCATCTGCTCTGCCTCAATCTGTTTGCGTGCCGTGTTATCGGTGCCGATCAGCAGATAGCCGATGATGGCGCCTTGATCGTCGCGAAGGGCCGTTACCGACACGACTGCCGGAAAACGGCTGCCGTCCTTACGGATATAGGTCAGCTCGTAGATGTCCTCGATGCCGCGTGACGCCTTGAATGCCAATGCCTCGAAACCGGGAGTAATCAGGGTTTCGAGCTCTGCACTCAGCTCCTTGGCGCGGGCGACCACTTCCTGGGGATCGGAAATATCGGCCGGAGTGATCTTGTTCATCACTTCAGCAGCGGTGTACCCGAGCATCCGCTCGGCACCGACGTTGAATATCTGGATGACCCCTTTGGCGTCAGTGGCGATACTCGAAAAATTGGCGCTGTTGAAAATTGCGCTCTGCAGCGCCCCGGCTTTCAGCAGCGCCTCTTCGGCCTGCTTGCGTGCCGTATTATCGGTGCCGATAAGCAGATAGCCGATTATGTCGTCCTCCTCGTCACGCAACGCAGTAACAGAAACAACCGCCGGGAAGCGGCTGCCATCCTTGCGGATATAGGTCAACTCGTAGATGTCTTCAATGCCCCGCGACGCCTTGAAAACCAGCGCTTCGAAACCGGGAGTAATCGGTGTTCCAAGCTCAACGCTTAACGCTTCGGCGCGAGTGATAACCTCCTGTGGATCGGAAATGTCGGCCGGCGTGATCTTGTTCATCACTTCGGTGGCTGTGTAGCCGAGCATCCGCTCTGCACCAACGTTGAATATCTGGATAACACCCTTGGCATCGGTGGCGATGCTCGAAAAGTTGGCGCTGTTGAAAATAGCGTTCTGCAGCGCCCCCGCCTTGAGGAGGGCTGCTTCACTGCGGATTTCGGGGTTGATCTTCGCCACTTCCGCACCATTTGCAATTTCGGTCGGGTCTAAGGGGTTTGCAGGCATGGTGAACCTCCGGATAACATTTTAGCAATCTGTACTGATCAATAACAACAATTCGAGATTTCGACCCGATTACGACCATTTGTCTTGGCCAGATACATAGCCTGATCCGTCCTGTTAAGAAAACCGTCACAACTTTCTTCCGGACCGATCATGGCGACGCCGATACTGACCGTAATCGAGATCAGAATTCCCTGCTCTTGAGCTATCACCGTATCGGAAACCAGTTGACGCAGCCTGTCCGCAATCAGCAGCGCCCCGGTCAGTTCGGTTTCCGGCAGCAGTATGACGAATTCCTCTCCGCCATAGCGGGCAGCTGTATCGGTCACTCGCAGAACAAGATCTGTCTCTCTGGCAATCTCACACAACACAGCGTCACCGGCTGAATGCCCCCAGGTATCATTTACCCGTTTAAAGTGATCAATATCAAACATGATCAGCGACAGGTCGCCTCCGTAGCGTTGGGTGCGATTGCGTTCCTTTTCAAAAAATTCCAGAAATCTCCTCCGGTTGGTCAGGCCGGTAAGGGCATCTGTTGAGGCCAGTCGCTCAAGCTCCATGTTTTGATCCGTCAACCGGCTCAGCAAACTGCGCAATTCTGCATTTTGCTGGTTGATGATCTCCTGCTGACGACGGCTTTCCATAATCAGGTGGTACTGCCTGACGCCGTCCCGTACTGTTTGAAGCAGTCCAAATTCCTCCCACGGTTTGGAGATGTAATGGCTCACCCCCCCCTCATTCATGGCTGCAATGGTGGTCTGTATGTCAGAGTAGCCGGTAAGCAGCATCCTGATCGCGTCAGGTGCAAGCTCTCTGCTGCGGGTCAAAAACTCGCTGCCGTTCATCTCCGGCATTCGCTGATCAGAAACAATAACGGCAACGCCCGCTGTTTCAGCCACCAATCTCAGCCCTTCAACGCCCGAACCGGCACATATGACCCGAAACTTTTCACGACTGAAGCACCGCTTTAATGCATAAAGGATGTTTTGCTCGTCATCAACCATGATAACCGTATACTGCGACATGTCACCACCGTCATTAAGCGTTTCGTTGGGAAAACTCACGTCAGCAACTCCTCCTTGTTATTGACAGGCAGCCTGACGGTAAAGGTAGTGCCTTTTCCCGGTTCACTTTCCACCTGGATTTCTCCATGATGCTTCTGGATTATACTGTAGCTGATGCTGAGGCCTAATCCGGTCCCCATACCAACCTCCTTGGTCGTGTAAAATGGCTCAAAAACCCGTTTCATTACCTCTTCCGACATGCCGCAGCCGTTATCGCTGACGCTCAGCAATACAGAGTTATCTACCTGACTGGTGGTTACGACAATTGATCCGTTTTTTTTGATGGAATGAGCCGCATTTACGAGCAGGTTCAGAATGACCTGGCTTATCTGGTGACGGGAACAGCAGATGTGGGGGATTGCCCCCAACTGCAGTTCAAGCTCGGAAACATACTTTATCTCGTTGCGAACCAGGTTGACGGTGCTCCGGACACAATCGTTCAGATCCGCCCACTCAAAACCGGTATCATCTGTTCTGGCAAAGTTTTTCAGATCTCTGACAATTTGCTTGACTCTATTCGCCCCTTCAGAAGATTCAGCAATCAGCGGGTTGATATCCTCAAGGATGGAGATAATATCCTGATTCTGCACAGCTTCCCTCAGGATATGGTGCGATTCTTCACTGTAGTCCTTTTCCAGCACCCGCCCCAAATCCCCGAAGAACTGGCTCAGTGTGTCGACATAGCGCTTGAGTGTCTCCAGATTGCTGACGACAAATGCAATGGGATTGTTTATTTCGTGGGCCACACCGGAGGCCAGCTGGCCGATGGATGACATTTTGTCAGCATGCAGCAGGATGATATCTTTTTCCCTGTTCTTGTGAACTTCCCCCGCTATCCGCTTTTCAAGCTGCTCGTTGAGACTCTGTAATTGTATCTGATTCTCACGGAGCGCCGCTTCGGTCTGTTTGCGGTCAGTGATATCTTCCATGGCCAGGAGAATAATGTGCAAGCCGATTTTTTTCCGGAAAATCTGGCGGGCGTTGAGCAGAATATTCTTACGGCCGATTCCGGGAAAATCATGCTCGACTTCATACCCATTAATCACGGTTTCAAGGGGGAGAATCTCCTCGAAGAGTATCCGCAACTTGGGGATGTCCCATTGACGGTTGCCGAGGTCGTAGATAAAATTTCCGATTGTTTCCTCGGGAGTCACCTTGAACGTAGCGTAAAAACTGTTGTTTGCTGTCTGGATCTTAAGGTCGTGGGTCAGTACCACCAAGGGTTCGCGCACTGTTTCTACAATATTTTCGGCATATATTTGAGTCTGGCGCAGATTGTTCTCAACCAGCAGGCGACGTGCACACTCAAGAAGAGATTCTGTGAACTTGTCTGCATCAACAGGCTTCACTACGTATTCAAACGCACCAAGATTGATGGAGCTTTTCAGATAATCAAGCTGTTCAAAAGCGGTCATGACAAATATTGGAGTCGACTTTTCATCATCAAGCTTACGGATTTCCCGCACCATCGCAAACCCGTCCATAACCGGCATCTGGATATCAGTTATAATTATATCCGGCTTGCACTCCCGGTAGGCACTCAATCCTTCGGCGCCGTTTTTGGCGGTCACCAGGACTCCGACAAGACGAGACAGAAACTCACCGCACATTTTGCGGGTGGTATCTTCATCTTCTACATACAAAACCGTGAGGTTTTTCAGGTATTCCTGATCCGTAGAGACACTATTCATGACATTTCATTTGCCATATTCACGTTTAATCGCATAATAGTGTCATCTCTGCGACTGGCGGAGTCCGTAGTACCTCTTGTCGCAGTGGAATAGTAAAGCTGAACCTGCTCCCCGTACCGAACTCACTTTTCACACAGATCCTGCCGCCGTGTAATTCCACCAGCTCCCTGCTCAGCACCAGGCCGGTGCCCGTTCCCTTATATTTCTTGGTATATGGCGATTCCAGTTGGGTGAATGCCTTGAACAGCTTCGATACATCTTCCGTCTTGATTCCGATGCCGGTATCTTCAACAGATATTTCGATGAAATTTCTGTTGTGTTGAGAGTTGAGCGATGAGGGTTGCGTAACACCTGAATTACTCAACTCTCCTCCGTCATCCTTCATCATGCTGGTCTGTACATTCACACTCCCCCCCGCCTGGGTGAATTTGATCGCATTGGAAAGCAGGTGGAAAATGATCTGTTTCAGCTTCCTCTGATCGGCTGTGATCTCTACATCTGCCTGCGTGGCGATTTCCAAATTGAGCTCAACCTGAGCTTTCTGGGCTTTTTCCTTAAACATCAACAGAGAAGTATTTAGTGTCTCCTGCAGCGAAAAAGTATCCAGCTCAAGCTCCATCTTGCCCGACTCCACCTTAGCGAGATCAATGATGTCGTTGATCAGAGAGAGTAAGTGCTTTCCGCCGTAAAGTATGTTCTCTGTATATTCCTTCTGCTGTTCATTGAGCGGGCCGAACAGCTCGTCCAGCAGCACCTCGGAAAAACCGATTACGGAATTGAGCGGAGTGTGCAGCTCGTGGCTCATGTTGGCAAGGAAGTCGGACTTACACCGGTTAGCCACTAAAGCGTCCAGATTGGCAGCAATAAGCTCATCAATATTTTTTTTGAGCTGTTTCTCCAGCGCGTTCTTCTCGGTTATGTCAACAAGAATACCAATCAGTCCTGCCAGATTGCCCTCAAGATCAAGAAACGTTGACTTCTGAAAAATCACATCATGGAGAGTTCCATCGGCGTAAGAGACAGACGTTTCGTAAGAAGAGATGCCCGGATTGTTAAACATTTCTCTATCGAACATATAATATTTTTCTGCCAACTGCGGCGGAAAGATGTCAAACACGCTCTTGCCAATGAATTGCTCCTTCGAAATCCCTATGTACTGCTCAAAGGCCTTGTTGCCCCCGGTATAGTTACACTCTTGATCTTTGAAGAAGATAGGCGAGGGAATCGCATCCATTAACACCTGCTTAAACTCCAAGGCGTTTTGCAGTGTTTTTAAGACATCCTTGTGCGTGGTTATGTCACGCACGATACCGATCGAATGCCAGGTGTTATTCACTCTCACCGCAGATAGCGATAGTTCCAGGGGAAACTCGCTCCCATCCTTACGCAGTGCGGAAAGCTCTAAGGTTTTGCCTATTGCTGCTCCGTGACCGGTCTGTTGAAAATGTTGGAAGGCCCGTATGTATGCTTCCCTGTAGGGCATGGGTGGCAATATCGCGTGCATATTTTGTCCGATAATCTCTTCACGGGTGTAGCCGAATATCCTTTCAGCCGCTTCATTCCAAAATGTAATATTACCAACTTCGTTGAGCATAAGAATCGCATCCTGGGCAGATGAAGCGATGATATGAAACAGTTCCTCATGATCCGGTTGTTCACTTTTGTCTTTTTCGGTTACTGTAATGTCGTTCTTTGTGATCATGTCAGTCTCTGCAATCGAATCGGAATTTATCTGTATGTTATCTTCACAGAGAATGTTGGTCATACTGTGGCTCATTATAGGTTCCTGTTGATCAGAGAGAGTTCTTTTCATTCAGCGCCTGATCCAGGCGTTTACACTCTATACCCGTTATGATGGCCCATCTTCATCCAGCCAATGCAGTATCAGGTCGGGCAGCTCTCGGGTGTTGATCGGCTTGGAGAGGTATCCGTCGAATCCGGCCTCCAGGAACTTTTCCCGGTCGCCTTGCATGGCAAAGGAGGTCAGGGCGATAATCTTCAGAGTTGCGGTTGCAGGATCACTCTTCAGGATGCTGCCGGCGGTCAGGCCGTCCATTCCCGGCATCTGGATATCCATCAGGATCAGGTCTGGCATCAGCTTTCTGGCCTGATCCACGCCATCCTGGCCGTCAATGGCTTCCGAAACCTCATAGCCATGAAATGTCAATATATCCCTGAACAAGCTGCGGTTGTTTGCGTTGTCTTCAACTATCAGTATCTTGCGTGGCATTGTGATTACCTCCTCTGGTCGTTTGTCATATTCCGGGTTTAGTCGCATAACGTTCTCGTCTCCGCTGCAGGCGGAGTCCTCAGCACCCTCCTGTCGCAGCGGAATGGTAAAGGTGAACCTGCTCCCCACGCCGAGCTCGCTTTCCAGCCAGATCCTGCCGCCGTGTAATTCCACCAGCTGCCTGCTCAGCACCAGGCCGATCCCTGTTCCTTCATGTTTTTTGGTATAGGCCGATTCCAGTTGAGTGAATGCCTTGAACAGCTTCGGCATATCTTCCGTCTTGATCCCGATGCCGGTATCCTCAACAGATATTTCGATGAAATTTCTGTTGTGTTGAGAGTTGAGCGATGAGGGTTGCGTAACATCTGAATTACACAACTCTCCTCCCTCATCCCTCATCAGCCTGGCCCGTACATTCACATTCCCCCCCGCCTGGGTGAATTTGATCGCATTGGAAAGCAGGTTGAAAACGATCTGTTTCAGCTTTCTCTGATCCGCTGTAATCTCTACATCTGCCTCCGTGGCGAGTTCCAAATTGAGCTCGACCTGAGCTTTCTGAGCCTTTTCCTTAAACATCATCAGTGAAGCGCCCAGTGTCTCCCGCAGCGAAAAAGTATCCAGCTCAAGCTCCATCTTGCCCGACTCCACCTTGGCGAGATCAAGGATGTCATTGATCAGAGAGAGTAAGTGCTTTCCGCTGTAAAGTATGTTCTCTGTATATTCCTTCTGCTGTTCATTGATCGGGCCGAACAGCTCGTCCAACAGCACCTCGGAAAATCCTATTACGGAATTGAGCGGGGTGCGCAGCTCATGGCTCATGTTGGCAAGGAAGTCGGACTTGCTTCTCGATACCTCTACCAGTAGCCGGTTGCTGTCGGAAAGCTCCAGCTTCTGCTCATTCGCCCATATCAATTCTTTAGTCCGTTCATCTACGATGACGCCAAGCTTGGTATGTGATTTTTGCAGTTCATGTTCCAATTTCTTACGTTCAGTAATGTCCTCCATGGCCAGCAGGATAATGTGTGAGCTGATATTTTCCCTGAAAATCTGGCGGGCGTTCAACAGAATGGTCCTGCGACCGATACCGGGAAAATCATGCTCGACTTCATAATTATTCATCACATTATTTTCGGGGAGAATTTCCTCCACGAGTGTCCGAAGCTTGGGAATGTCCCACTGCCGGTTACCAAGATCGTAGATAAAATAGCCGATTGTATCCTCTGCGGTAACGTTGAAGGTTTCGTAAAAACTGTGGTTAGCGGTCAGGATTTTCAGGTCGGAACTCAGTACGAGAAGTGGCTCGCGTACAGTTTCAACGATGTTTTCGGCATATTCCCGTGCATCCTGGATTTCCTTTTCCAGCTGTTTGCCGGTTGTGCCATCAACAACAGAGGAGATAATGAATCTCCCGTTATTTTTTGCTGAATCGACCACGATGCTCTGAAATTGGCCATGGATCTCAGCGCCCTCTTTTCCGGTGAATCTGATTTCACATTTCTGCATCCCCTCTTTTGAAAAAACCGCTTCGAGGTGATGAGAAAAAAGCGCTCTCTCCTCTGGATCCGCAATAAAAGGGGCAAAGGGTCTGTCTGTAAGCAGCTGCTGTTCTACTTCCAGCAGTTGGGCACCGCTACGGTTTACTTCCCGTATAACTCCGAGTTGATTGAAGGTGAAGTATCCGACTGGCGCCAAGTCGTAGAGTTCAGCATACTTATCTCGCGACACCTCCAGCTCTTCGCGTGTCATGCGCATTTCATCGTTTTGCAACTCCAGCTCAACCTGTTGGGCCTCAAGTTCTTCGCGCGTTATACGCATTTCATCGTTTTGCAGCTCCAGCTCAACCTGTTGGGTCTCAAGCTCTGTCTGGGCCCGGCGCAGTTCTGTATTCTGCTCTTCCACCTCAATCTGATAGATTTCAAGTTTGCTGAAAAGCCTTTGTGTTGTTTCCTCTTTTTCCTGCAAAGCAACGTTAATCCTCTGAAGCTCTGTGTTTGCCTCCTCCTGGAGCTTAAGCAGGTGCTCCGTTTCGAGGAAAACCGCATTTTTTAGACGCTGCTCTGATGCCCGGTAGAGCAAATAGGCAAACGAAAGAGCCAGAAGCATTGTCAACAGACTGGAGATAACTATGATGCTGAACATAAGGTGCATCTTCGATTTATACTCTGCTTCGTGCTGCCGTAGCGCACCCTCCTCGATCTGCATGAAGCTCTGCATCTCGACACGAATCCCGTCCATTAGACGCTTACCATGACCAACCCTTACAGCTGCCGTTGTGGCGTTCATGTTTTGGTTGCGGCGGAGCGTAATCAGCTGCGACATTTCCGCCATTTTAGCATCCATCAATGGGACTATCGCATCAAGGTGTTTCTGAGCAGCCGTGATTGCGGTAATCTGGCGCAATGCTTTCAGCATAGCGCTGACTCTATCTCGCGCCGACTGATACGGTTCCAGAAAAGAGTCGTCACCTGTCAGCAGATAGCCTCGCTGTCCTGTCTCGGCATCTTTTAAGGTAGACAGAAAATCGTCCCCTTTATTTACTACCATGAAGGCATGGCTGTGCGCTTCGGCAGTTTTTTCGATCTGGCTGAAACTCCAGAACAATACCCCAACCTCCAGAGCAGCCAGCAGAACGGCGCTGACAAGTACAACAGTAATTTTATGATTGATTTTCATGGCAGATTTACTCCGGATACGTAACTTATCCGGAAGGAGGCCCGCAACTACCGTGCCAGAGGTTATCAGAGATTTTTGATGCTGTAAGGGTTTGATTGTACGATTGAAACTGAAATGAGATCGTGCAGGAGGTGTGGAAAAACGTCACGCGCATTTGCCATATTTGGTATATTCGCCATATATGGCAAATATACTGTTCGGTGCAAGCTTGTGGTTTATCTGATTTCAGCTATGGACGGGCGATACCTAATCTCTTTATCCGGGCGCGAAGAGTACTGGGGTTGAGTCCAAGGAGCAGCGCTGCCCCGTTACAGCCACTGATGCGCCAACCGGTTTTGCGGAGTGCCTGGAGTATATGGTCGTGCTCCATCAGGGCGAGTGCCTTAACGTCATGCCCAGCCAGATCCTCTGCTCTCCCTGCCGTATCGAACCGGTCCAACACCTGCAGCGCTGATCCCTGACTGGTGATTATCGCCCGTTCGATGACGCTTTCCAACTCCCGTACGTTGCCGGGCCAGTGATATCCCTGAAGCGAGTTCACGGTATCCTTTGAGATTGAATCGATTTTCTTGCCGATTTTCTTATTGAACTTGGCCACAAAATGATCGACGAGCAGCGGGATGTCTTCCTTGCGCTGTCTGAGTGGCGGCATCGTGATAGGGAAAACGTTGAGGCGGTAATAGAGGTCTTCCCGGAACCTGCCGGTGCGGATCTCTTCCTTTAGGTCCCTGTTGGTGGCCGCGATGATGCGCACATCTATTTTTATGGTACGGGGACTGCCGAGCCGCTCAAGTTCGCCATCCTGAATGAACCGATGCAGCTTGGATTGCAGCTCCAGCGGCAACTCGCCGATTTCGTCAAGGAATATGGTGCCGCCGTCGGCCAGTTCAAAGCGCCCGATCTGTCGCTCATGAGCCCCGGTGAAAGCTCCTTTTTCACGACCGAAGAGCTCGCTTTCGATAAGGTTCGTCGGCAGTGCCGCACAATTGACCGTAATCATCGGCCGGCTCTTGCGCACGCTGCTGCTGTGGATAGCGCGTGCCACCGCCCCCTTGCCGGTGCCTGTTTCGCCAAGAAGGAGAACGGTCGCATTCATTGGCGCGACCTGCTCGATCTGTAAGAATACGGCTGCGAGGGCACTGCTTTGACCGATAATTTCGCCGAAATTGTACTCCCGGGCAACATCCTGCTGAAGGTAGATATTCTCAATCTGGAGGCGGTCATTCAAGCGTTTGATTTCCGCAAACGCAACCAGCAGTGACTTCTCAGCTTTTTTTCGTTCGTCTATTTCCTGCGTAAGCTGCAGATTAGCTCTGGTCAACTCCCTCGTTCGCTCACTGATTTTCAGTTCCAGCAAATCATGGGATCTGCCCAACTCTTCGTTCTGCATCTCCAGTTCGATTTTATGAACTTCCAATTCATGTACGAGCCGCTTCGTTGCTTCCTCAGTGCGCGGAGAATGGAATTCCGCCTCGTTTACAGACATCCGCTCTTTTGCTTGGCGACGCAGTTGGGGCTCTGCTGCCAGGTTGTTGTCTATGTCAAACGTATCCATTATGAAAGTCCCTTGTAAATAGAGCGGAACATTACCATACATTCTTTTACAAGAAAATCATTTATAGCCAGCTGAATTGAGCTAAAACGGCGAACTGAACTTAAATAGGCTGGCAGTTTAACAGTCACCCTCTCATACCAAGTTGCAATCAAAATGAGTACGAGCCGGCAAGGAGAATAGCAACCGAGGTGTACGACCAGTACGTTGAGGAGCTATCGCAACGTAATCGTTTGATTGCGACGTGGTATCAGATCACCAGAGATTCCATTTCTCATAATTCATCTTCTTCTCCGGTGATTCAAAAATCTCCCAAGCAGAGATAAACGTTGTATTGTGGAGACTGAGTACCTGGTTAAGGCTCCCGTCCGGAGAAATTTGGTAGCCGCCAGCCAGACTGGTGCAGACCGGGATGTCCATTTCACAGGCTGTCTCGAAAACAATTCTGTCCCGCCTGGCCATCTGTTCTGTTGTCAGATTGCCACCGAGAGGATCATTAACATGAGAATCTACGCCAGCGTTATAGATGATCAGATCAACATCCGCAAATTCCCGTATAATGCCAGGCAGTCGCTTGAGCCAACGTTCAGCATTGTTCGGGCTCCTCGCATCCGGATCCCCTCCCGAACTGTAATGTCGAATATAGGTAAGGCCAAGACGCTCTAGAATATCGTCAGTCCCGTTCCCGTAATGATAGTCCAGATCGATAATTCCGACCAGTCGCGCACCGGTCTGGCGCACCTTTATTGCCGAAATAACAAGAAAATTGAAGGTACAGAAATCCCCTCCGCTTGCATAGCAGGCATGATGCGCTCCTGAGGTTGGACTGAAACTGAGCTCTCTGGTACTGAATGAATGCGTTGCAGCCGCAACCATGCTTCCTGCAATCCATGGCAACGCCAAAGCAAATTCGCGGTTCCGGTTGTCATAACCGTTCTCCAGGCGGCATGAGAGCACCCCCTCGACATACTCCCTGTCGTGCGCCAGGACAAAGTCGTCCACTTCAATCGGCTTAAATGACTGTTCCGCAAAGAGAATGCCGAGGCCCTTCCAACTCTCCAGTACCAGAGCCGGCTTTCTGGCAGAGGGACTGAAAGAAAACATGCCGTCGACAGACTGTCTATTGTCGTAGAAAACTCGCACTGATAATTCCCGCCATGAATGTCAGAGGATCAGATTCATTGTCTCTTTGGGTACATTAGCCATACATTTGCCAGTTTCATTACGCATCTTTTAGAGAAACCGGCAGACCAGCAGAAGAATATCGTCTTTACGTTAACATTACGATGGCAGGTAAATAGCGGCCACATCGAGGCGGCAATAGAGATCCGCGCGGAATTCCCTTCTTCCACAAGGATTGTGAGCTCCTTGTGGGTGGCCGCAACAACCCGCACATCTGTCTGGTGCCCTGGAGGCCAAAACAAGCATACCGGTACCATATTACCTATTTAGGGTCAAGCAAATACCTGATTAGTTCTGATTCGCCGCTAATCCCTTCTCCCTGAGGGAGAAGGTGGCCGAAGGCCGGATGAGGGGGCAAAAAAGTGGAGTATAATCAAACATTTCCCCCTCACCCTAGCCCCCTCCCTCATGGAGAGGGGACTTT
>CAJAFV010000070.1 GCA_903939115.1 uncultured Geobacteraceae bacterium | reverse complement strand
GGGGGGGGGGGGGGGGGGGGGGGGGGGGGCTTGGAAGTTAACACAGATCGTGCCGCCTTGCCTTGCGGTCACATTCTCCTGAATCCTGCGTTAACTTCTCTCTGGCTGAATGGCCGATGTAATGACATGACATTGGATGTAATGACATGCCATGACATTTAATGGCGGCAAATTAAGCCATATCAAATTATATTTCAACTTTAATTCTTTTCCTCATTCCAGCTAATCCAACAAGGCCTGAACCCATTAGCAGAAATGCGGGTGGGATTGGTGTGACAGTGACATACGAGGTAATAGAGGCTACTCTCATGCCGACTTTTTCTGATGCCACGGTGGTTGTTGCGTCAGGCCAGTAGTAAAGTGACTGAGTAATAGTATTGCTGTAGGTTAAGCTAGCAAGACTGGCTTCGGTATTTGCACGTGTTGCGGCATTAATGGTGTTTGCCAGAGAACCAACAGGAGTTGAAAGCCTATTTTTGTAAGAGTTATAATTAGATGTTAAGCCAGTGTAGTAACTACCGCCCTGTGAGTTATAGAGAGAATACATGCTTGTAGTGCCAGACTTAAGTCCTACTATACCTGCATTACTTCCATTAATTACTGGAGGTATTTGATTGTAAGAACTGCCAGTCGCCCATAGTTGATTTGTTGATCTATCAAAAGCAAAATAAACAAGAGAAAAATTAGCAGGGTTATTGACAGGCGCAAAAATTGGAATATAAGTCTGCCAAACGCCATCTTTAAATACATCGTAATTACTTAAACCAGACCTAATGTTGCCAAGATCGGTGGCATACTCAGCGCCGCCATTACGTTCATATACTACTTGAACTAAATCAAGGTCAGCAAAAGCAGCAAAAGCAGCACTTGAAGACAGCTGAATTAATGCTACAGCGATAAATGCAGCAAACTTCTTTTTTAGCATCGTGGAACTCCTATTTTAAAGATAATAAAAAAAGCCCGTACCAGAGTATATAACTCTTTAGTACGGGCTTTCTAGTCCCTGATTAGCAGGTCAGCAAAGTTCCCTCAAAGTCAATTATTCAATCCATATAAACTGAGTTACAGTATCAATCAATTCCAATAATATCAAGACACGTTCTTATTGAGTTTGAGATACGGATATGTGACAGATTTATTAATATTAACTCGTGTTATCTAAATGCAGTGGAATCTGCATAATGGTTGCTGACAATCCACTTTTTCATTATTTTGTGAATAACTCAATGGCCGCTCCTGAAATATGGGGCGGCTTTTCTTTTTCAGATTGCCGATAACCAGTAGCCCTGATGCATTACGTTACCGTGTAACGATATTCAGGGGAGGTGTCCACAATGGCTAAAACATCCGCAGAGAGACAAGCGGCGTATAGATCACGGTGCAATAATGGCGAAGGGGAGCGGCGTATTGATACTAGGGTGTCTGTCAGCATACACTTTGCTCTTAACCGACTTGCACAGCGTTACCGTGTAACGAGGCGGCAGATGTTGGAGCGGCTTGTTATTGAAGATGATGATGCCATTCTCAAGACTCTTCAGATTGACACGCCTGAATGGGATACTTACTTGACCGTTACACGGTAACGAGCAGCAAGCACATTTCCATGGTCTTTCAGGAATAAGGGCAGGCGGCACTATGTCCCTGAAGCCGTTCGCCCTTCCAGCGGCTTCTCAGGCGGTCGAGCAATGGCGGATTCCTTCACGGTGGTGGTGATTCAGTTATAATGTGATGTTTCGTCACATTCAGGGCGGCGGGTGATAATGGATTGCTTCGTATCTAATAGCACCGAAGGCATAACGGATATTTTACGCAGGTTGAACGGTGAGGCCACGGGAGCATAACGGTTAATTCACAGAACACTCACGGAGTAGTCACGGAGGGTTCACGGTGACATAACGGTTAATTCACGGTGACATAGTAATACCTGAATGTTTACCTTCACTATAAGTGATGGTTGAATAATCTACCCCCTTTACAAGTCTTTCCTTGTTTCCGATTACAGATCGTTCGACCGTGACGGCGGCAATCGACAAAACATCCTCAGTTTTTTTGGTACATATCTGGTACATAAATCAGCCATACAAACAAAAGGGTCACAACACGAAAGTCGTAACCCATTGTTTTTGTGGCGGAGAGGTAGGGATTCGAACCCTAGGTACGTTTCCGTACACCTGATTTCGAGTCAGGCACCATCGACCACTCGGACACCTCTCCGTGCCGGTTAACCTCTACATATATTGCCTAAGGTACATTTATTTGAACGTTTCTTATATGCTATTTTTTGCTCAAATTCAACACCGGTTTTCTGATCGCACAATTTATCGTCGAATTTTTGATGTCATCGATTCATCGACTACCACATTTTAGTTGATGATAGCGAAACGTTTCATATCTTAATGGTTTCTCGTTCAAGTGCGGCAAGCGCCCTGCTGACATAGACAATAACGACCAGTGCCGCCGACCACGTTATACCGAATATTCCCCACCAGACACCGATAAGCCCCATACCCATAACTGTAGTGAATAAATAAAAGATACATGCCGGTCCGGCAATCTGGCGGTACAGGCCGATAATGAGACCAAAGAGCGGCATTTTGATGCCCTGCATGGCAGAAATTGAAACGTACAGAAAAACATAGGCCGGGAGGACATACGCTTCAACAGCCAGAAAACTGACTCCGGTGTCAATAACTGCGCGGTCTGCAGTGAAGAACCCCATTAATTGACGGCTAAACAGGAGCGCCCCGAGGGTGCCTGAAAGTGCAAGCATTACTCCGTAGCGGAGCGAGACGCGCAGAGTTTCTCGTATCCGGTCAATTCGTTCAGCGCCGAAATTTTGTGCGGTGAGGGCAAGGGTGGAGACGTTCAACCCCATGACCGGCAGCAGTGCAATTTGTTCTATGCGTGTGCCAATGCCGTATGCCGCTACGGCCTGTTCACCAAAACGACCAACAAACCAGGTAATGATGAAAATGCCGAGTGAGACGGTCATCATATTCATGGTTGCCGGAAAGCCCTGCCTGAAAAGTTCGCGAAAATAACTCCAGCGAGGTCGAAGGTCGACAAGGTGGAATGATGGCATGCTGCCGGTTTTAGAGAGTTGGCTGAACAGGTAAAAAACGCCGAGGCACTGGATAAATACCGTCGCCAGCGCAATCCCGGCCAGTCCGAGTGCCGGCAATCCCGCTCCACCGTACATAAACCAGGGGTCAAGAGTCAGGTTGAGAAAAAAACCTCCAATCAAAAAGTTTCGGTATGCCAAAGTGTTGCCGTGTGAATTGAGGATAGCGTTCATAACATAATTAAGGAGAAAAAAGGTGCTGCCGGCGAATATGACATTCATATAGCTCAGTGCATGAGCCAGGTACTCACCGGTGGCACCCATTAACATGAAGATCTGTGGCGCAAGGATCAGGCCGGCAGCTGTAAGAAACAGTGCATGCAGCAGGGTAAATGAGAGTGACTGGGTCAGGTAGAGTCTGGCTTCGTCATGATTTTTTCGTCCGAGGGCATTGCCTATCAGAGCCGTTGCTCCGGTTGAGACGCCGCTGCCGAACGCCAGAATCAGAAAGAAAACCGGGAATGAAAGCGACATGGCGGCTAGTGCGGTGGTTGAAAGCTGACCCCCGTACCAGGTGTCGACAACATTGAACATGGTATTGAAGAAGAAGCCGGTTCCGGCAGGTATGGCCAGGCGCCTGATGAGTTGTGGTATTGGTGCTGAGGTTAAATCGGAAGTCATTTCTGCAGGGTAAGATGTCCCGTGGCGCCGGTCAAGAAAAAACAGTTTGTAGCTGCCACCCGTTTTAGTTGAAAAATCTGTAAAAAACAGCTAAATAGGAACACGATTTTATTTGTAACGACGTCGCAGCATTTTTACTACTTTCGGGAGGCACACATGAGTTTGATTCAGTTGTATGATACAACCCTGCGGGATGGTACTCAGGCCGAAGACATCTCTTTTCTGGTTGAGGACAAGATCCGCATTGCCCACAAGCTTGACGAATTAGGTATTCACTACATCGAGGGTGGGTGGCCGGGGAGTAATCCCAAAGATATCTCTTTCTTCAAGGATATGAAAAAGGAAAAGCTGCACCAGGCCAAAATAGCCGCGTTTGGTTCAACCCGTCGCGCCAAGGTGACACCGGACAAAGATAACAACATCATAACACTGGTAAAGGCAGAGCCGGATGCGATTACTATTTTTGGAAAAACCTGGGATTTTCACGTACGCGAAGCATTGCGTATCTCACTTGAAGAAAACCTGGAGCTGATTTTTGACTCCCTCGAATATCTGAAGAAGCATGCACCGGAAGTGTTTTATGATGCCGAGCATTTTTTCGACGGCTACAAAGCCAACCCCGAATATGCCATAAAATCCCTGCAGGCTGCTGAGCAGGCTAACGTTGACTGTATTATTCTTTGCGATACAAATGGTGGAACAATGCCGTTTGAAATCGCGGATATTATAAAAACCGTGAAAAAACATATTAAAACTCCGCTCGGCATTCATACCCATAATGATGGTGAATGTGCCGTAGCCAACACCATGATTGCGGTCGAGCAGGGTATTGTCCAGGTTCAGGGTACAATTAACGGCTTTGGTGAACGGTGCGGTAACGCCAATCTTTGTTCTATTATTCCCGCGTTGAAGGCCAAGATGAAGAAGGAGTGCATTACCGATGAACAGATGCGACACCTTCGTGATGTTTCCCGGTATGTGTATGAGCTGGCCAACTTATCCCCGAACAAACATCAGGCCTATGTCGGAAATTCGGCGTTTGCCCACAAGGGTGGGGTGCATGTCAGCGCGATTCAGCGTCACCCGGAAACCTATGAGCATATGCGTCCGGAGTTGGTTGGTAACTGTACCCGTGTGTTGATATCTGATCTCTCTGGCCGTTCAAATATACTTGCCAAGGCGGCTGAGTTTAACATCAATCTGGACAGCAAAGATCCTGTCACCATGGAGATTCTTGATAACATCAAGGAGATGGAGAATCGCGGCTATCAGTTTGAGGGTGCTGAAGCATCATTTGAACTGTTGATGAAAAAAGCGATCGGCGCTCACAAAAAATTCTTCACGGTCCTTGGCTTTCGTGTGATTGATGAAAAACGTGGTGATGATCAGAGGCCGGTTGCCGAAGCAACCATCATGGTCAAGGTAGGGGGCAAGGTTGAGCATACTGCCGCTGAAGGGAATGGCCCGGTCAATGCCCTTGATAACGCTATTCGCAAGGCATTGGAAAAGTTCTATCCAAAATTAAAAGAAGTGAAACTGCTTGACTACAAAGTGCGCGTGCTGCCAGCCGGCCAAGGCACGGCTTCTTCTACCCGGGTGCTGATCGAATCGGGGGACAAGCATACCCGCTGGGGCACTGTCGGGGTTTCCGACAACATTATCGATGCTTCCTATCAGGCTCTCATTGACAGCATAGACTATAAACTGCACAAATCTGAGGATTGATATTACTTTTAAACTGTTTTAGTATGTACATGTTATGCTTACAAACAAAGATATTCAGCTTGATTTTATTCGGATGACCCGCTAGAGCTTTGTTAAAGTTCTAGCGGGTTTTTCGTTGCCACTCGAAACTTTCTCAGGTGGAAGTGCAACTGAAACGGTATAACCTTCAAGTTTCACCGGCGTAGTCAGTGGTTTACTGAACTGCTTCAATTAATAAACATTGTTAGACAAGGAAAATGTCATGAGTAGACTACTGTCAGTCACCGTATTCACTGCTGCGCTTTGTGTCTGTAACCTCTTGCTTAGCGGGGCTGCACTGGCAGACGTTGGCCGTGTCATTGTAAAGTTTCGAAGTGAATCAACAATCCAGGCAGTGGAGAGCGATACATCCCGGATGCACATCATGGGCACGCAAATCGGCCGGAAAGTGGTGGCGAGTAGGGCGCTGATCGGGCGTATGCATGCCGTCCGTGCTGAAGGGGTGAGTTCCGAGGAACTGGCAACACAATTGGCGTCGCGTGCCGATGTGGAATATGCTGTACCGGATAAACGCAAGTACATTAGCGCTGTGCCGAACGATTCTTTCTATACCCAGCAGTGGTACCTGCAATCAGCCCAGGCAGCTGCCATCAATGCCCAGTCCGCGTGGGACACTACTACCGGCAGTAGTAGCGTGGTCGTGGCGGTGCTCGATTCGGGTGTCCTTGCAAACCATCCTGATTTGACCGGCAAACTGACCTATAACGACAGCACTCTTTATGGTCATGATTTTGTGTCGGATGTTGCCGGTGCCAATGATGGCAATGGCCGCGACACAGATCCTTCTGATCCGGGCGATTGGGTCACTTCAGCAGAGGCTGCAACGGGTGAATTTATAGGTTGTTCGGTCTCCAACAGCAGTTGGCATGGTTCCATGGTTGCCGGCATTATTGCCGCAAACAGCAATAATGCTATTGGCGTTGCAGGTGTTTCCTGGGGAGTCAAAATCCTGCCTGTGCGAGTACTTGGTAAATGCGGGGGCTATGACTCTGATATCATTGTGGGCATGCTCTGGGCCGCTGGGTTGCCGGTCAGTGGAGTGGAGAACAACATATATCCGGCCAAGATAATAAACATGAGCCTGGGTTCAGTCGATAGTTGTAATGCGGCCTATCAGGATACGGTTGATCAGCTACACTCCGCAGGGAGTATTGTGGTTGCCGCTGCCGGGAACGAATCTATAAGTGTCGGTTCGCCTGCCAATTGCTCCGGGGTTCTTGCCGTGACAGCGCTACGCAACGTCGGCACCAAGGTTGGGTATAGCAACTATGGCACGGCTGCCGGTATTGCTGCACCTGGAGGTAATTGTGGTTCTTCTGCAGTTTGTCAGTACCCGTTTTATACCACCAAGAACAGCGGATTGACGGTACCCAATATCAATACGTATACCACTGCAGATGATGCAGAAGTTGGGACAAGTTTTGCTTCCCCCCTAGTGGCAGGGGTTATGGCGTTGATGTGCTCGGTCAATTCTTCGCTGTCCCCCGATTTACTGGTTCGTCGTCTCAAATCCAGCGCAACAGCTTTTCCTGCTGTCGCTAATGTAGCTAGTTGCTCGGCATTGACGCATGGAAGTGAAGCAGAGTGTAACTGCTCCACAACTACCTGCGGGGCGGGTATGGTTAATGCTGCCAAAGCTGTAAATGAGGCGTTGCGACCGGTAGCAGTCCTCTCCTCAGTGACTACAGCTACGGTGGGCAGCAGCATTAGCTTCAGTAGTGCAGGCAGTACTGCGGCAGACGGTCATCAGATTGCCAGCTATCTCTGGACAAGCAGTGGCGGGACATTAACCAATTCCTATCAGGCTAGCGCAACCTTGGTGGCGAGCAGTGCCGGGGCTGTCACGGTGACGTTGACGGTGACTGACAATGCCGGCAATACGGACAGTGCCGTTAACACAGTTTTTGTTACCGCCTCACTCCCTGGTGCTCCGATAATCGGCACAGCAACTGCGGGTAACGCAGAGGTTACCATTTCCTTCACCTCCCCGGACTTTACAGGGGGCGAGTCAATTAGTTCATACAGAGCGACTTCCAATCCCGGCGGTTTGACTGGAACCGCTACTTCCAGCCCTATTACCGTCACCGGTCTGACCAACGGCACGGCCTATACTTTCACAGTAACTGCCACCAATGCGGCAGGAATAGGCCCCGCTTCAAGCAACTCTAATAGTGTAATACCCACTCGCTTTACCATTACTGATGCTCTACAAGCCTTGATGATATCAGTCGGAAGCACAGTAGCAAACTCCAGCCAAATTCTGAAATTTGATATGGCGCCAATGGTCAATGGAGTGTCTGTAGGAGATGGAAAAATTGATATCGATGATGTGGTCGTCATTCTGCTAATGGCGATAGGGCTTATCTGATTGAACTTTATTTTTCAGAGGAGTTTATATGAAAATATTTAATTCACTTTTAGGGATACTGGCTATTGTGATCTCCCTGGTATTTTATGGCTGTGGTGGCGGAGGAGGAAGTGGAGGCGGAAGTCCCTCTAACGCCAATCTGCTCGCGGTCGGGAAGAACACGCTGGTATTTGCCATTACAAGCACAGCAAAACTACAGACATCGGTAAGCGGGATTAATTTTTCCATTACTTTGCTTCCGGGGATAAGCGTGGCAACGGCAAATGGACTTTCAGGTGCGATTGTTCCCGATTCAGTTCAGCCAGGAAATGGCATGGTGGGAAAAATCCTTATTTTTGGTTCCTATTCGATTGCAACACGCAAAGTGTCTCTGGGCATGGCAACGACGAGTGGCGCATTCCGTTCGGGAGAGTTTCTGCGCCTGATCTGCAATGTAGCGCCTAATACGAAAATTTCTCTTGGCGATCTGCAAACTCTGAACAGCCCGGTGACTATTTATAAGGCTGTTGGCTACGATTCCACTGCTAAGACCACTGTTCTCCTCACAGATAGTTTAGAATTGCTATTTGATTTGGCTCATTAACGACCTTCGGCCTGCCTTGTAACATTTGATAAAATAGTCATGACTATATTCAGTATAAACTGCATAAATCTGAGGAATGATCTGAATATTGATATCATGCGACGGGTGGTAATGGTCGTATGTGCAGCGCTTCTGTGTGTGCCTCTCTACATTAAAAGCCGGCCGAGTCAGATTTTATCTGCTCGTCCGGTTTTTCGGGCTTTATCCAGTGGCAGAATGCTGATAAAGGTCAGCGGTGCAGTTCAGTATCAGGGGATTTATGAAGTGCCAGTCAATGTATTGGCGGAGGCCGTCATTAAATTGGCGTCACCAATAAAGCCGCTTGAGCAGATTACTATTAAAACTGCAGCCACAGTTCCCCTATTTAATGGTCAGGCCGTCAACCTTGCCTCTTTACCAGATGGAACCTACCACGTAATAGTTGACCGCATGACCGTCCCAGAGTGTATGATCCTCGGAATTCCTCTCGATATTTCTACTATGAGTGAGGCCGATTTTGACCGTTTGCCCGGTATTGGGCCCGCTTTAGCCAAGCGCATTGTTGCTTATCGTCAACTAAATGGCGGTGTATTGCGTTTTAATGATCTCACCGCAATTGAAGGTATGGGTGAAAAGAAGCTGCAGCATATTCAAAAATTAGTTCAACCTGCTGAAACTAATAAATAAAGATTATTTGTTATAGCTTTTTTATGGAGAGTTGTAAATATTGGCACACAAGATGTATTACCTCGGGTATCTCAATTAAAAAATGATTGCCGGGGGATTCCATGAAATGTCCACGCTGTAAGGGTCGTATGTTCGCTGAGAAGTTTTATGATTTTGTTAGATCTTTCGACGCCTGGAAATGCACCTGCTGTGGAGAACTGCTAGATTCCACCATACTTGCCAATCGTGCCAGAAATAGTAACACCTTTATCGGCTAATAATTACTGTATGTGACAATTTAATTTCCTGAACAGTCAGGAAATATGTAGAAGTGCGTTAACAGCGGTAAGTTATAGCAAACATGATTTTACACAAAAATGGGGGCCTGAGATCAGGTCCCCATTTTTATTTGCTCATTAGAAAAAACTTTAGTAATAGTATGCAGGTATTAATGTCTTTTCTGAGGTGTAACGAATGATTTATAAATATGTGTATGATCTTGCCAGGCAGATGGGGATATCGCTTACAAGAATGTCAGTTGTAGATGGCAGAAGCGTAGGATGTCTCGGCGTTCATCTTTTGTATTTCGGCACAACCGATAAAATGGTAAGCGCGTTAGTACACCAGTCTGACCTGGATGATCTGAAAAATGACATCTGTTGTGATCGCCTTGAATTGAAAATCCGCGTAGCACTGGCGCGTTTGGAAATTAATAAAAGCAGCCATTAATCGTTATCAGGACTCTATAAGTAATAATTCCATTACGCGTTTTAAAAGTACTCAGCCAATCCGCACTCTATCCTTTCAAAACGTGTTACCCGCTCAGGTGGGTGACCAGCCTCTAAGGCACTCCGCTCGACATTCGAAAGTTCCAGTTCCGGAGATAATGGACGGCGTTCCAGGTAAAGGGCCCGACCGGTTGCCAAAACAATTTTTTCAAATGGATGACGATAGCCTGGATTCTGTAACAAAACGGCCTCGCTGTAACAGACACCAGTTTCTGAAAGGGTACGGAGATAGCCAGGCTCTGTGACAAACTCGCCGGATTTACAAATATTTATTGCCGCACGACGCCTGGCTGCAGCGTGCTGAAAGCGACGTTTGTAGGCAAAGGAACAGTAGTTAACCGGCAGCGGAATCTCATTCTCCAGGCCGTACCGAACAATCCTCAACGCAGAGAGTTCCGACTCAAGCACCGTCACTTTTTCGCCGTGGATAAATGTATAACCGCGCTCCGTTAACGGTCCAAAATTATGCGGAGTCAAACGCATCTGGTGCAGATTGAGGTGATTGACGCCACTCTCGACCATTTCCAGCATTTTCAGTTTCAGCAACTCTTCGTCTTCCGGCACCGCCGGAATTTCAACGGTTATTTTCGGGATGCATCCCGCCGCAAGGCGTAATTTTTTAAGATTATAGCGGACCGCCCCGAGATCAAAACGGATTTCGCTGAGGCCAGCGTCCCGCAAACGGCTGCAGAGATCTGCTGTCAACCTGGTTCCGTTGGTATAAAGCCAAAGATGAATATCATCGCCACACCGGTCGCGAACGGCTTTCAGGTATGCCAAGGTAAGATCAGGCGTAAGCAGCGGTTCGCCGCCACTGATACTGACCCCTTTAAAGCCGAGCTTGGCCACATAGGCGGCATATTCCTCAGGAGATGCAAACGCAAGGCCGTTGGTAACCGGAGGGCCGTCATCATCCTGAGGTGTGGGGCAGTAGAAGCACCGTCCGTTACAGCGACCGTTGATGAACAGGCAGGACCAACTGCCATCTCCACAGCGCTGACATCCGGGAGAGAGGCCGTTACAATCTATCTTGGTGTCTGCGTAGCCAAAAGAGACACGCTGTGCCAGCCACTGAAGTAATTCTTCCCGTTCAGCGGTAGCGGCAGTCAATTGTTCAGGAGATGCAAAAGAGAGGAGACTGTAGCGACCGCCATACTCATGGGAGTTGGCATCAATCAGTCGCTGCTGCAGGGTGTTGACGGAGGGTGGTCGGGCAATCAGAAGTGATGGAGATGGCATGTATTGTAATCCTCGAATGCTGAATTGGTCTATAATTAGGCCTTTTTCGCAGCACCTGAGGACAAACCATGTCCTATATAGCTAAAACTGTCAGTAAGTAATTCATTTTATCCACTGAACCATGACTTTCCTCTTGTAACACATTAAATCCTTAAAAAGTATTGAAACAGTGAGCAAAAGGGCAACTGATGAGAAATGTCAGAATTACTGATTTGTGTATCTGGCTACGAGCAACAAAACACCTAAAGTCCGTCAAGTTCGATAATTATTGAATTGACGGAGGTTTGTTTTGAGTTATAGTGAAACCATGCACATAAGTTGTATTCAATCTTTAGCTCCGGAGGTAATCTATGCACGCCCTGTACAATACGATGTTCAGCTTTGCTCCATTTGTTTTTATCACATTCGTCTGGCTCGCGAGCTGCCTCAAGGTTGTTAATGAGTATGAGCGGCTGGTAGTATTCACTCTTGGCAAGGTCAATAAAGATCCAAAGGGGCCGGGTCTTCTCTTCGTCTTCCGCCCCTTTCAGACGGCAATACGGATCAGTCTCCGCACCGTGGTGCTGGATGTTCCGAGTCAGGACATTATTACTCGTGATAACGTCAGTCTAAAGGTCAGTGCAGTTGTCTACTTCAAGGTAATGGACGCTAAACAGGCGATCCTCGGTGTCGAGAACTACCATTACGCCACGAGTCAAATAGCGCAGACCACGCTGCGATCTATTCTCGGAGAGGTAACGCTGGACGAACTGCTGGCTGATCGTGAGAAGCTGAGCCTGAGGCTTCGGGAGATAATCGATTCCTCCACCGAGCCATGGGGTATTCAGGTTTCCGCTGTTGAACTCAAGAGCGTGGACCTTCCCGAACAGATCCAGCGCGCTATGGGTAAACAGGCCGAAGCCGAACGGGAAAAGCGTGCCAAAGTTATTGCTGCCGAAGGCGAACTCCTGGCCAGTCAGCAGCTGTTGGAAGCCGCCAACACCCTCAGCAAAAATCCCGCCGCCATGCAGATGCGCTATCTGCAGACGCTAACCGAAATCGCCGTGGAAAAGAACAGCACCATCGTTTTCCCGCTCCCTATTGAGTTGATGAAGGTGTTTGAGAAACTTGGTAATAGTCCGTAGCATACCTGCTATAGCTATTTAGTAAAAAAAGCAGGTTTTACCTATGTTGCGCTCGATTGCAGGGGTATCGGACCGGGGCTATGAATGAAACGTTGTAATTCCACTCTGGTTCAATAAGCGGTGGACATATTACTGCTGCGTTGGGGTCGCACCTCGGAGACCCTGCAGCAGAGGCAACCGTACCGTAAAGACAGCCCCGTTCCCGTAACTGCTGACGGCTTTGATCTCGCCGCCATGGTCGCAGACAATGCCGTACGAAACGGCAAGTCCGAGTCCGGTGCCACGAACCTTGGTCGAAAAAAACGGGGTAAACAGCTTTTCCATATCCTCCGGCCTGATACCGACACCCTGATCACGCACGGTCACACACACACGTTCTCCATCACACTCCAGAGCAGCATCAACATACAGCTCCCCACCTTCTGGCATGGCCTGAAGGCCGTTTATGACAAGATTGGTGAAAACCTGCCGCAGCTGATCCTCGTCACCCGACAGAGTCACATCCTTACCCCAATAATTCCGCTCCACCCGGTAGCGTTCCAGCGGGATCTGGTGACCGATCTGATCTAGGATGCCGTCCAGCAGCCCCCCCAGTGAAAAACGTGATACCCGCTGCAGACCGCTGCGCGAGAATACCCTCAGGTTGTTGACAATGCGACCGATGCGGATCGCCTCCTCCACAATGGCATCCACCTCTTCCCGATCTTCCGAGTCGCCTGGAATCGATGTTTGCAGCAGCTCGGCGTTGCCGCGGATCACCGCCAGCGGGTTGTTGATTTCATGAGCCACTCCGGCCGCCAGCAGTCCAAGTCCCGCCAGACGTTCGGACTTGGCCAGTTCCTGCTGGGCGGCCAACAGCTCCCGGCTCTTCTCCTCCAGCTGCCCGGTGCGCTCCGCCACCTTCAACTCCAGGGTCTGGTTAAGGGTACTGACCTCGCGGGTCATGGTGTTAAACTCGTCAGCCAGCAGGCCGATCTCGTCATCGCTCCTGACCACCACCGGCTCGACCGGTTCACCGGCCGCCATGCGCCGGGCGGCATCGGCCAGCACGCGTACCGGTTGTGCCAGGCGGCTGCCGATCCAGGTGGAGAGGGTGATGCCGATCAACGCCACGAACAGCAGAACCCCGGCAAAGATCAGGTTGAGATTAGTCCGCAGATCCAGCAGCGGCTGTTCCGGCATGCCGACATAGAGGGCGCCGATGACCCCCCCGGAAGGGTCGCAAATCGGTTCATAGGCTGAAATAAACCAGTTATTCAATACGAAGGCCCTGTCGTTCCAGGGCTTGCCCAGAGAGAGTACCACCCGGGCAACTTCCCCTGACATGAGCGTGCCGGTGGCGCGATCTCCTGCAGCATCTCGTACATTGGTGGCGATACGCACGTCACCAAGAAAAACGGTCGCTGCGCCGCCACCTTCGCTCTCGTAGACGATGCGGGTGATTGTATCCACCACCCGGCTGTCGCCGTTGAGCATGAAGCCGGCCTGCAGCGCTCCGGTCACGCGACCGTCAGATGTCAGTAGCGGAGCCGCCGCCACCAGCATCAAGCCGCGCTGTTCACTTTTATGCGTTACGGCGCGGGCGCGGGGAGTCGTCTTGACCGGCGTCTGTGCTTTTTCAGCCAGGCCTGGGTTCTCGGTGGTCAGACGTTCGGGGGAATAGATCACTGCTCCGCCGGTCAGCTCGCCTTTCAGGGCCCGGGCGACCAAAGGGTCATCGTTAAGGTTGTCGCCATGCTGCTGCGGATTGGCGGTCCGGTAGTGCACCGCACCGCTATTGTCGATGATATTGAGAAAGCTTAAGTGTTCGCTCTGCAGTAGTTGCTTCAGTGCCTGTTCCGGCAGCGGTTGCCGGCCGGAGACAAGATGGTCGGCCATCGTCGGTGTCAGTCCGGCCACCCGGACGATACTGGCCAGGTGATTAATCTCGTCCTGATATACCTTGCGCGCCAGGTTGAGGTCGCTTACAACCTTACGTTGCGCCTGGCGGAACACGCGGTCGGTGATCAGCAGTGAACCGATAAGCCAACAGAGCAGAATCGCCACGCAGAGCGGCGTCAGGGTGGCGAAGATCAGTTTTCTGCGTATGGAGGAACGGACCCGCAGCACTAGCGTTCGCTGTTCATCAGGCCAAAATCGGCAATGCGGCGATCGAGCGTTCGGCGCGAGATGTTAAGCACCTCAGCAGTGCGGCTCTTGTTGTAGTTGTGCCCCTTCAATACCGCCTCAATATGCTGGCGCTCCATCTCCTCCAGCGCCACCATCGCAGGGCGTGCCGCCGGCAGCGTCTGCTGTATCGCTGCCGTAGTTGCATTACGTAACGGAATGACGTCGGCGGTAATAGCGCTGCCGTTGGTCAGAATAACCGCCCGCTCCATGACATTCTCCAGTTCGCGCACATTGCCGGGCCAGCCGTAGGACTGCAGCGCCTCCAGTCCATCCGGGGAAATAGTGTGGATATCCTTCGCCATGCGCGAGGCAAAACGGCGGAGGAAGTGGTGCGCCAGCGGCTCGATATCCTCGGGGCGATCCCTGAGAGGCGGCAGGTTGATGCTGATCACGTTGAGTCGATAGAAAAGATCCTCGCGAAAACGCCCCTCGGCTACCTCGCGCTGCAGATCCTTGTTAGTGGCGGCTACGAAGCGCACATCCACCTTTTTGGGTCGGGTCGAGCCGACCGGGATGAAATCACGCTCCTGGATGACTCGCAGCAGTTTGGCCTGCACCGCCGGACTGACATCGCCGATCTCGTCCAGAAAAAGAGTGCCGCCGTCGGCCTCTTCCAGCATCCCCTTCTGATTGGAGATCGCACCGGTAAAGGAGCCGCGCAGATGCCCGAACAGCTGGCTTTCCAGCAGGGTGTCCGTCAAGGCTGCGCAGTTGAGAGAGACGAACGGATGGTTGCAGCGCTGGCTGTTATGATGCAGGGCGCTGGCAATCAGCTCCTTGCCGGTGCCGGACTCGCCGAGGACGAGGATATTGGCGTCACTGAACGCCACTTTGAGGGTCAGATCATAGACCTCGCGGAAACGGGGACTGGCAAAGACAATCTGCTCCGGTGTCCCTCCGGCCAGCTCTTCCCGCAGGCGGCGGTTTTCGGTCGCCAGGCGGCGCAGCTGAAGCACGTTTTCCACCATGCTGAGCAGCTTTTCGTTGGGACACGGCTTGGTCACGTAATCATAAGCGCCGAGCTTGATAGCCCGCACCGCGTCATCCACCGTGGCAAAGGCGGTCATGATGATTACCGGCAGCTCCGGACGTTTTTCCTTAACCCTCTGCAAAATTTGAATGCCGTCAAAATCCGGCATGCGCAGATCCTGCAGCAGCAGTTCAGCCCGTTCGCCGGCAGGCGACTCCAGATGCGCCAGCAGTTCGCCCCCGCGATTGAAGGTTGTTACCTGATGCCCTTTGAGCAGCTTTTTCAGATATTTGAGGATACCTTCCTCGTCATCGCAAATGCAGATTTGTGCCATACGCGCACTCCTGTACTATCGTGGTAAAGACATTTTTGCACAGTATTAGGTAAATATACACATTTGGCAATCCATAAAATGAATGCATTTTTGTCCATTATTGGATATTCTCCTCGCCAATTGCGCATTGTATGCTAAGATTTCACCATCTATTCAGCAAGGAGCAGCGGATGGACCTGTTACAGCAGATACCCAAAGTAGACAAGATTCTGGCCGATTCGGCCTGCCGCCGCCTGCTGGCCAAACACCCCCGCCCGGTGGTACTCGCGGCGGTGCGCCGCACGCTGGATGAATTGCGTACAGCCGCCAGAGCCGGCACCCTGACCTCAGCCGATCTTGATCCTTCGGCGCTTGGCGCCGCCATAGAACAACGCCTGACAGCCGGTGAAACTTTCAGTCTGCGCCGGGTGGTAAACGGCACCGGCGTGGTGCTGCACACCAACCTGGGGCGATCGCCCCTGGCGCCCGCCCTGCGCGAGCATCTCGCCGACATCGCCTTCGGCTATACGACCCTGGAATATGATGTTGCCACCGGTGAGCGCGGCACCCGCTATGCCCATGTAGAGCAGCTGATCTGCCAGCTCACCGGTGCTGAAGCGGCACTTGTGGTGAACAACAACGCGGCGGCGGTGCTCCTCGTGCTTTCTGCCCTGGCGGCGGGGCGTGAAGTGGTTGTCTCCCGCGGTGAGCTGGTGGAAATCGGCGGATCATTCCGGATTCCGGACGTTATGAAGCAGGGGGGAGCGATCCTCAAGGAGGTTGGCAGTACCAACCGGACTCACGCGAAGGATTACTGCGGCGCCATCACTGATCAGACGGCGATGCTGCTCAAGGTGCATTGCAGCAATTTTGCGGTTGTCGGGTTCACGGCGGAAGTGACTGTCGCAGAGCTGGCAGCGTTGGGGAGGGAACGCGGTATACCGGTAGTGGCCGACATCGGCAGCGGCAACCTGATGGAGTGGCAGGGGATTCCTGGCATGACCGAGCCGAAGGTGCAGGAGTATCTGGCCGCCGGTGTGGACCTGGTCACCTTCAGCGGCGACAAACTGCTGGGCGGCCCCCAGGCGGGGATTATCGCCGGACGGGCGGCGGTGGTGAACCCTCTGAAGAAACACCCGCTGCTGCGGGCGCTGCGGGTTGACAAACTGACTTTGGCGGCGCTGGAGGGAACGCTCCGGCTCTATCGCGACGAACGGCAGGCGTGGGCGGAAATTCCGACGTTACGCCTTCTGCGGCTGACAGCGGACGAACTGAAGAAGAAGGGGCAGCAGGTGCTGCGCCGCTTGCGCCGGCAGCTTCCGGCAACGGTCCAATTTGAGTTGGTACCGGGTATTTCCCAGGTTGGTGGCGGTGCCCTGCCTCTGGCCCAACTCCCGACCTGGCTTGTGGCGATCCGCTCCGGTCTGTTGTCTCCCGGAGAGTTGGAAGCGGTGTTGCGCCGTCAGCCGGTGCCGGTGATCGGGCGCATCGCCAAAGGTGAGTATCTCCTCGACCTGCGGACGGTTGCCGACGATGACTGGGCAGCGGTAGTCGACGGTCTGCGTGCGACAGTTGCCTGAAGGCAATGGCAATGCGCACCGGTTTTGATTATCTCTTCCGCAGCACCCGTTTATCTCCCAGACGTATCGTCACCTTACGCGAGTCAAAATATTCCAGCACCGGGATCATGAACTTGCGTGACAGGCCGGTTATCTCCCGAAATTGCAGCGGTGAAATTTCGCCGTGCTCTCTCAGGTAGCCGGTCAGTAGTGCCTCTATTTCGCCAAGCGCTGCGGTGCTGTAGAAGATGTCACCCTTCACCTTTACCACCGCGCCTGAGGCGGCAAGCAGCGCCAGATGTTCCAGCGCCGGCTTCTCCGGTATATTCAGGCGACTGCAGATACTGTTCAGAAACGGCGGTTCTTTCCCTCCATGTTCAAGTTCAAGCAGGATCTGCTCGCGGATGTCCGCCTGGACAGTGTCGCTCCCCGCTTTTCTCCCGGCCAGTCGCACCCGGTCCCGCTCGGCAATAATCTTTCCCTCATTTTCAAGGGCTGCCAGGCAGGGGGTGAAAAAGCGCTCGTCACTGCGGTCGGGAATCCTCGTCTTCAACTCCTCCTTACTGATCCCTTCCTTCAGGGGATTCCTGGCAAAATACTCTTTCATCACGTCGATCAAAAGGTTGCATAAAGTAGCAAACGCCGCACGGCTGAGATATTTTTTGGGATCGCGCACAACCTGAATTATCTCACCACTTGCCAGCAACCCGGCCAGGGCGGCTTCCAGTCGCTTGGACATAATACCGCTTCGGGAGATAATTTCGGCATGGGTAATCCCCGAAAGGAGACTCCCGGTGACCATCCCGGCGATGACGTCATTTTCAGCACCGCCAGACAGGTTTTCCAGGAGTTCCAGCGCCTCAGCCGAGCGTCGCCGGTGGCTCGGCGGGAACGGGTCGAGAATCCTGCCACCAGCAACGGTGGCCGATGGAGATGACGAGCGGAGAACAAACGGGTCGCCGTTCAGGAGCAGCACCGGTCGGGCGAGGCGCAGCTGGGCGTGGGTGCTTTCCCCAGGTTCGAGGGTGTCACGGTCAAGCAGGATTACGGTGGCAGGGACGTCGTAGGTGGACGAGTGGAGTCGCAGGCTCGCGCGGTGTTTCAGGCTGCGCGGGGCGGAAGCGAGGTGATTGAGGTAGACATCAACGAGACGGGTGGTGCGGTAGAGCCCGGCAGGGACGACGACATCGCCGCGCAGCACCTGATGGTGATCCACCCCCTGCAGGTTAAGGGCGAGCCGCGAGCCGGCCTCTCCCTTTTCGCTCTTCGCGCCATGTGTCTGGATACCACGGATTCGGCACGGCAGCCCGGATGGCAGAAGTTCAGCTTCATCGCCTACTTTGACCGTCCCGGTCAGGAGCGTGCCGGTGACGACCGTGCCGAAGCCTGCCAGAGTAAAGACACGGTCCACCGGCAGGCGATACGGCCCTTCGTTTCTCTTCTGCTCCAGATCTCGGGCAATCAGGGCCAGTTCATCCTTAAGCCGGTCAAGCCCACTGCCGCTGCGCGAAGAGACCGGTATGACCGGAGCGCCTTCGAGAAAACTGCCGGCTATATAATCACGCACCTCCTCCACGACCAGATCCAGCCAGTCCGGATCAACCAGGTCGCTTTTAGTCAGGGCTAACAGTCCTTTGCGGACGCCGAGGAGTCGGCAGATATCAAGGTGCTCGCGGGTCTGGGGCATCACACCCTCGTCGGCGGCGATCACCAGCATAACCAGATCCATGCCACCAACCCCGGCTACCATGGTGCGCACGAATTTCTCATGCCCCGGTACATCGACGATGCCGAAATGGATCCCGCCAGGAAGGTCGAGAGCGGCAAAGCCGAGTTCAATGGTGATGCCACGTAATTTTTCTTCAGGAAGTCGATCTGTATCGACGCCGGTCAGCGCTTTTACAAGGGATGTCTTGCCGTGATCGATATGCCCGGCCGTGCCGAGAATGAGGTTTTTCATGGGGTTCGCCGGAAAAGTCAGTGGAAGATAATGTCACCCTTATACCTCAATTGTGTTGTGTTGTAAATCATGCCGGTTTTTGTCGGCGTTGTCCCGTGATGGCCCAATGCTTACATGTATCGAGGAGTTTTTCAAAGGGGTTCATCAGTCTGGTCTACCAAATTGGTTTGGAAACACTCCTCCTCTCCATCGCAAAGTCTTTGTATTTGACATCTGCCTAGCGTGAAGCGGTGACATGCCAAAATATTCAAGGGTGTTTTGTTTATGCCTTTTTGCCACGGTTCTCTTTTAGTGATATAATCTAAATATTATTTGTCCGATAATCGACCCTCGATCTTACCTACAAAGGAGATTTTATCATGAAGAAGATTGTCATTAATGCCGTCGTGTTCACCTTGGTACTCCCTGTCACTATCTTAGCTGCCGACACAATGCATGAAGGAAGATGGGAACTTACTACTACAATGGAAATGCAGGGTATGCCTATGAAAATGCCGCCCACAAAGACTGAACACTGCTATACCAAGGAAGATGTTAAGGATCAGAAGAAAGCAATCACTACTGATAAAAACTGCACCGTTACCGACTTGAAGCAGTCTGGTAATAAAGTCACTTGGAAGATGAAGTGTACAGGAAAAACCCCCGGTGATTTCAGCGGTGAGACCGTATTTAAAGGTGATTCATTCAATTCAATCATGAAAATGGTGGCAGAAGGCCAGACTGTGAATATGAATGTTAAGGCCAAGCGACTAGGAAATTGTCCATAGAAGTGTGACAAAAGACGGCGGGTCAACTTCATACCCGTTTTTCAGAGGAGCAAGAATGAAGACGATAATGACAAAGTACATGAATCGAAGATGGTGGCTTCGACGAGTCGCAACTGTGCTGATTATTGGATGGATACTTTCCGCCATTACAGCGTCGGCATTCGCCGCAGAAGGTGTATCAACCGAGGCGGGTCCAGAAGGTCCGGCCCAGACGGCCTTTGCCCCAGACACCGGACCCGGACCGGTGATCATCGTTATTTCAGGACAGAGTGGGCCAAACTCATATCAGAATTATGCTGCAGAGCTCGCTAAGCTCGGCTACTACTCGGTCCTTCTCCCTGGCAAGGATATCCTTAACCCTGAACTTACTGGCGAGACCAATTTGAAGAAGGCAATCGATCGGGCACAACGTTCCCCGAATGCCGTCAAGGGCAGAACGGCGGTAATCGGCTTTTCCCTTGGTGGAGGCGGCGCACTCTACAACGCAACTCCGCTATCCGATCTCGTCTCTATGGTGGTGGCCTATTACCCGTACACCAAGACTTGGGCGAACAAGATGGGCTGGTTTACCAAACGTTTCCAAGTTCCGATACTGGTGCTGGCGGCGCAGCGCGACCGGTATAAGGAGTGCTGTGTGATCGAGTCGATGCAGGCCATGGAAGCGGCCGCGAAACAGAACGGGAAGCAATTCGAACTCGTGGTATACCCCGAGGCGAACCATGGATTCAATCTGCAAACGGGCGCCAAGGGAGAACCTGTCAGCGCATATCGTCCTGATGACGATCGCAACGCATGGCATCGCACTATCGAGATGCTCAAGCAGTACCATCCTCTGAAGGGAAATGAAAAGGATCACCTCATCCACTCCCCATAGACGTATAAGCACCATTCTCCGTCGGTTTTCTTTACACTCGGCATCTTCCTACAACATCTAAATAGATTAAGTTAGCTAAACTAGGTGGTTACATTCTTGGATCGAAACTTGCTTTTTATAGTATTAAATAATGAACAGCTGGAATTAGCTTTGTAGAGCAAGTCAAGGGCAAGCGGTTCGCGTCAAACGGCGGTAATACCAGTTGCCTTTCTCTGGCTGGACAAACAAACAAAATGAAGGCTAAACATAATATCGTCATGATTCTTTGGCAACATATTGATTGCCTCTGTCACCACCCCTGACTTTTCGTGTACCATCCTCTGCGCTCCGCACCAGCATTCCCCCCAGCTTACGATCTGCCGTACCTTGATTTCACTCGCTCAATTCACCTTTTCACCATAAAAGCTATGAGACTTATTACGATCTTGAGTGACACCTCCAGTACCGTGCTAGGCCGAATGCGAAGGGCAGCATGTATTGACCAAACATGGCAAGCATTGTTGTGAGACCTTTCACCGCAGACTCTCCCATCTGTCCTGGGTTGGTTGCTGTGGGTAACAGGTCGTTACATGAAATTAACATGACAATTGATGTTTTAATGACATGGTAACAAAAAACAGGGACTAGGCAATAACGCCTAAGTCCCTGTTTTTATTATGGCGGAAGCACACAGGAATCGAACCTGCCAAGGGAATTTCTCATCCCCCCCACCGGTTTTGAAGACCGGGCGGCCCGCCAGCGACCGATGTACTTCCAAAAAAATAGAGTCAATAAGAAATCTATAGCTTTATTGAGTTAATAATACAAGAGACAAATAATTGCACATACGGGTAGCGACATATGTGCACAACAGTCGGCAGAAGTGCGCATTCCAAGACAGATATGCACATTTAGAAAAAACGTTGCCGGCCGCTACCTCTCCACATTTTATCAAGCCGTTCAGACTGCAATCCCTTTTATACCGGGCTTTAGCCGCAGATACATAATAGCGTAAACGCTATTGGCGCAAAACTTGCTGTATACGCCGTTTGTCGCACTATTTTAGGCATTATTGTTTTTTATCCATATCGAAGGAGTATTCAACACATGGGAATGACACGCAGGCAGTTTTTACAGGGTGGGGCGCTGGCAGCAACCGGCATTGCCCTCAGCGGCACACCGGGCGAAGCCAACGCCGACGCACCGGTAACACGTATCAAGGGACTCAAGGCCTCAACCACAATCTGTCCTTATTGCGCCGTCGGGTGCGGTCTTCTGGTTCACACCAAAGAGGGCAAAGTCATCAACATTGAGGGTGACCCGAAACATCCCATCAATCAGGGCTCGCTCTGTTCCAAGGGGAGTTCGCTCTTCCAGGTGGCGGTCAATGACCGTCGTCTGCAGAAGGTCATGTACCGTGCACCCGGTTCCGACAAATTCGAGGAAAAACCGTGGGATTGGGCTCTGGATAGAATTGCTCTGCGTATGAAGGAGACCCGCGACAAGACTTTCAAGACCACCGAACTGAACAAGAAGGACAACAAGGAATACGTGGTGAACCGCACTGACGGCATGGCCTTCTTCGGCGGTGCCGGACTGGACAACGAGGAATGCTACCTCTGGTCCAAATTCTCCCGCGCCATGGGTGTCGGACAACTGGAACATCAGGCACGACTTTGACACTCCTCAACAGTCGCCGGTCTGGCGGCTTCATTTGGACGTGGGGCAATGACGAATCACTGGATTGATCTGAAGAACAGCGACAGCATTTTTATCATCGGCTGCAACCCGGCCGAAAATCACCCGATCTCCTTTAAGTGGATTGAAGAAGCTATGGATAACGGCGGCAAGCTGATTGTCGTTGATCCCCGTTACACCCGTAGCGCCTCCAAGGCCGACATCTACGCCCAGGTCCGTCCCGGCACCGACATCGCCTTTCTGGGCGGCATGATCAACTATGCCCTGCAGAACCGGTTGATCCACGAAGAATATGTGCGTGACTATACTAACGCTACCTTCCTCGTCGGCGAAAAGTACGATTTCAAGGACGGCATGTTCTGCGCCTTTGATGACAAGGAAAAAAGCTACGACCTGAAATCCTGGGCGTACGAAACGGCGGGCGACGGCAAGCCAAAGCGCGACCTGACCATGAACAATCCCCGCAGCGTCTTTCAACTGCTGAAGAATCACTACTCGCGCTACAACGTGGAGATGGTCTGCTCCATCACCGGGACGAAGAAAGAGGATTATCTCAAGGTCGTGCAGAACTTCTGTGCCACCGGTCGCCCGGACAAGGCAGGCACGATCCTCTACGCAATGGGCATCACCCAGTCCACCCACGGAACCCAGAACGTTCGCGCGGTTGCCATGCTGCAGATGCTGCTGGGCAACATCGGCATCGCAGGTGGTGGAGTTAACGCCCTGCGCGGTGAATCGAACGTCCAGGGTTCAACTGACTACGGCCTGCTCTTTCACATGCTTCCCGGCTACCTCAAATCCCCCGAGTTCGACAATGTCGATCTCAAGGCCTATGTAGAGAAATGGACCCCCAAAACCACTGATACCAAGAGTGTCAACTGGTGGGGCAATACCCCCAAATATCTGACCAGCCTGCTCAAGGCCTGGTACGGTGACAACGCCACGGCCGCCAACGACTTCTGCTACTCCTATCTGCCGAAACGCATGGGGAACTATGCTTACAACAAGATTCTGGAAAAAATGGGCAAAGGGGAGCTAGAGGGACTGGTCTGCATGGGAATGAACCCGGCGGTCGGCGGTCCCGATTCCGGTCACGCCCGCACCGCACTCGGCACGCTCAAGTGGCTGGTGACGGTGGACCTGTGGGAAACCGAAACCTCTATCTTCTGGAAACGCCCCGGCGTCAACCCGAAGGATATCCAGACCGAAGTATTCATGCTGCCGGCAGCCTCTTCAGTAGAGAAGGAAGGTTCCATCTCCAACTCCGGTCGCTGGGCGCAGTGGCGCTACAAGGCGGTAGAACCGCTGGGCAAATCCATGAGCGACCTCTGGATCATCGACCAGTTCTACAAACGGATGAAGGCTCTCTACACGAAAGAGAAGGGCGTCTTCCCGGAGCCGATCACCAAGCTGGCGTGGAATTACGGCACCGGCCATGAGCCGGATGTTCATATGGTTGCCAAGGAGATTAACGGCTATTTTACCAGGGATGTGACGGTCGTTGAGAAGGACAAGACGCTGGAATTCAAGGCCGGCGACCAGGTTCCCGCCTTCAAATATCTGATGGATGACGGCTCCACCGTTTCGGGCTGCTGGATCTACAGCGGCTCCTACACCAAGGAGGGCAACCTCATGGCGCGTCGCGACGAGTCGGACCCGACCGGATTGGGACTGTTTCCCAAATGGTCATGGTGCTGGCCGGTTAACCGCCGTATTATCTACAATCGCGCCTCGGTCAACCAGGCGGGTGAACCGTTCAACCCCAAGCGGATCGTTATCGCCTGGGATGCAACTGAAAAGAAATGGAAGGGGGATGTGCCTGACGGCCCCTGGCCCCCTATGAAGGATGACAAAGAGGGTAAATACCCGTTCATCATGCTGCCGGAAGGGCATGCGCGCCTTTATGCGCTGGATCTGAAGGACGGCCCGTTCCCGGAACATTATGAACCGGTGGAGAGTCCGGCCAGCAACCTGATGTCGAAGGTGCAGAACAACCCGGCGGTCAAGATTCCGAAGAATGTCTCCAGTGATCTGGCGAAGTTCCCTTTCATCGGTACGACCTACCGCATGACCGAGCATTGGCAGACCGGCGGTATGACCCGCTCCCTGCCATGGCTGAACGAACTGGTCCCGGATATGTTCGTGGAGATCAGTGAATCTCTGGCCAAACAGAAGGGAATCAAAAAAGGCGACAAGGTGCGCGTTACCACCGAGCGTGGCTCGATCGAGGCGGTGACCCTTATTACTGCTCGTCTCAAGCCGTTCAACGTAGAAGGAAAAATGATCGAGCAGATCGGGATGCCGTGGCATTTCGGCTACGCCGGTCTCTCAACCGGTGACAGCGCTAATATGCTGACACCGACGGTGGGTTGTGCCAATACCAGCATTCCCGAGTTCAAGGCATTTCTCTGCAATCTTGAAAAAGGGGGTAACAAGGCATGAGTTCGACACCGATAAATTTTGATAAAACGAAATCGTTCCTGATAGATACGACTAAATGTACCGGCTGTCGTGGCTGCCAGGTGGCCTGCAAGCAGTGGAACCAACTGAAAGCGGAGAATACGAAGTTTTTCAGCGGCGAAGGGTATCAGAATCCGCCGCTGATGTCGGAATACACGTTCACCCGGGTCAAGTTCAAGGATTACCAGAAGAACGGCCAGAACGAGTTCGCGTTCTACAAAGAGATGTGCATGCACTGTAATGAGCCGGCCTGCGCCTCGGTTTGTCCGGTCGGTGCCTTCAATAAAACCGCCGAAGGGCCTGTAGTGTACGATGCGGGTCGCTGCATCGGCTGCCGTTTCTGCATGATCGCCTGCCCATTCGGCGTGCCCAAGTATGAATGGAGCAAAGCCTTTCCACTGGTACGCAAATGCACCGGTTGTTACAGCCGCATCAAGGAAGGGCTGCAACCTGCCTGCGCCACTGCCTGTCCGACCGCTATCACCTACGGTAGCCGCGGCGACATGCTCAAGGAAGCCGAAAGGCGCCTCAATAACCGGCCGGAGCGCTATCATCAGGCGATTTACGGCAAGGAAGAGGCGGGGGGGACCAGCGTTCTCTACCTGACTCATCAACCTCTGGATGAACTCGGCTTCAAGCCGGTAACCAAACGTCCGCTGCCGTCCTACACCTGGCAGGCGCTCCGCCTCGTACCGGGCATCTTCCTCACCGTGGGAGGCGGCCTGTCACTCCTCTCCTGGTTTACCCACCGCACCGAGCGGGTCAGACGGGAAGAGGCATTCAAGAACAGCAAGGTACAGCCGGAAGTTGAAACGACTGAAGCCGGGACGAAGGAGGAGAGCCGATGACCGCTGCAAAACTCATTATCAATGAAATCAGAGGGTATCACCGTTTCCTCAAGTTCATGATCGTCCTGGTGGTACTCGGGGCGCTCGCCTCGTTGGTGCGCTTCATCTTCGGCCTCGGCGTCACCACTAACCTGAACGATGTCTACCCCTGGGGCCTCTGGATCTCGTTCGATGTCGTCACCGCCGTACCGCTGGCGGCCGGGGCCTTTACTCTGGGTGCCATCGTCCACTGCTTCCACATAAAAAAACTAGAGCCGCTGGTACGCCCCGCCATTGTGACCGGCTTTCTCGGCTATTCTCTCGTCAGCGTCGGGCTGCTGCTCGACCTGGGACAGCCACAGCGGGCCTGGCATACCATGGTCTACTGGAACGTCCATTCACCGATGTTTGAGGTGTCGATGTGCATCATGGCTTATACCACGGTGCTCTTCATGGAATTCCTCTCACCGGTCTGCGAGAAGCTCGGTTACCATGTGCCGCTGCGGGTATTGCGCTGGCTGGAAATGCCCCTCGTTATCGGCGCCGCCTCCATCTCGACCCTGCACCAGTCATCGCTAGGCACGTTTTTCCTGATCGCCGTGGACAAGCTGCACGCCCTCTGGTACAACCCGCTTCTGCCGCTGTTGTTCTGGCTATCGGCCATCTTTACCGGCATCTCGATAATTATCCTTGAAGCCACCATGGTTCACCGCTTCATGGGCCAGCCGGATGAATCCGAACTGCTGGAGGTTTTGACCAAAATTCTCCCCTGGGTGCTCGGGGTCTATCTGGTGGTTAAACTCGGCGCAACCACCCTGTTGTCCCACGGTCCGCTTTTCGATCGTCCCAGCCTGCTGGCGCTGTTTGTGGTGGAAATAATCATCGGTGTCATTGTGCCGATGTTCATGTTCATGAAGCAGGAGTGCCGTGAGAATCAGCGCATGCAGCTGCGCGGGGCGTCACTGGTAATCTTTGGTCTGGTGCTGAACCGCTTCAACGTCTCTATGTTCGGCATGGAGCAGGCCGATCAGGCGATCTACTACCCATCCATCATCGAATCACTGGTTACGATCGGCATTATCGCCGCCCATGTCCTCTTTTTCGTACTGCTGGCCAAATATTTCCCGATATTCGAACATCACCCCGAGACAGTCGATTATTCCATCCCCGACCATGCCCACAGCACCACGGTTGAACATGGGCATGCGCACAGACCGGACAATGGAGTGGTTCATTAATGTCATTGATGCCCTACAGCACTAAAATCACGGCGATTGCCGGAGTTACCGGCGTCATTCTGGCCGGCGGAGAATCAAGCCGCATGGGGAGCAACAAAGCGTTGCTCCCCTATCGTGGCGGACGCTTTATTGAGTCAATTTATCGCCAGTTGTCAGGACTTTTCGATGAAGTGCTGGTGGTGACCAATACTCCGGAACAGTATGCTTTTCTGGGGTGCCGCATGGTTTCTGACATCTACCATGGCATGGGGGCATTGGCAGGATTGCACGCCGGACTTGTCAACAGCCGCACACCGCATATTTTCTCTGTCGCCTGTGACATGCCTTACCTTAACGATGCTCTGATCCGGGCACTCGTAGCCCGCCGTCATCGGGGGGATGTCATTATTCCTGAGAGTGATGACGGTCTGGAACCGCTGCATGCCGTGTACTGCCGCTCCTGTCTCCCTGCTATGGATACGGCGCTGCAGGCAGGAAAGAGGCGGCTCGTCTCGTTTTATTCTGAAATCCAGGCCGTTATTTTCCCCGGCAACACTGTCCGCTTTGTAGACCCGGACTTTAACTCTTTCAGGAATATAAATACTCCGGAAGATTATTATAATCTGCGGGATGGAGAGCGTGAGGGATGCAAAGATTCGCAGAACGACAATAAAACGGCGCTTACCGGGGGTGCCGGTATGCGCCGATTGAGTTTGGCTGCGACGCACTGACTATCAGCGTTGCAGGTAATCATTTGATAACGGAAGAACAGCAGGGTGTTTAGCAATTCCTCACTTGCCATCCTTTTTTCCGCCACGGACAGGCCATACACAATAGTTGCTTTCCTTGCTCTCAATCCGTCCCTTGCCATCGTACATGTTTATCACCCAGGCGTTGGCTGCACTATCGTCGGCAGGAGTCGATGACCAGTAAAAACAAAGTTGTACGTTATTAAATCCTATTTTATTGAAAAGTTGATACGGAGATAAGAGTCCCGCTCCGCCACCGTAGCCTGACCGTATGGCGTAGGTTACCAGCGTTCCGAACTCTTCTCTGTTTGGGAGCCTCCAATCTTTCGCCCCGGCGTATTCCTTCTCATTCAGTTTATTAATCAATTCGGCGGCACCAATCCAGTCCAGTTTGCCCATGTCGGCATCTCTCGCCCACGTCAAGTCAGTACGTTTATCCTCTATTGTCTTCCTGGAAAAGACAAACCGCGCATCGTCCGCTAACACCGTTCCAGCCCACACTGTTATCATTAATAATCCAACCAGTAACGACATCAACCGTTTCATTCACTGCCTCCCGTTATTTGATTACGACGAATTATTTTTTCGCTAGTAGACCTGTCCTCTGACAAGCGCTTCAGTTTAACAGCATATTTGGCTAACCTGAAGTTTTTTTCTGATGTCATGATATTTTGCTCTATCAACTAGATTCCTCCACGTCAGAAACTTGCCACAGGCAGCATATAAACAGAACAAAATTCTGACACTGCTTTTCTCCTGCAGGAGAGGCAAATACCATGAAACCAGGTAGCATATCTTAATTACAGTTTTTTTTGAAATTGGTACAACTTATGCTTTAGTCTGTTTCAAAGCTCTTCAAAAAAATCAACGACATCAGGACGACTCCGACATGCGACATAAGAAAGGGGGATAAACAAATGCCCTGGTATACCGACCCCGTGACAACCTGCAAAGTACTGGACAAGATTGCCACGCATTATGAACGCACATCACTCCGTGATCTTAAGTCAGTTCTGGACAATGTAGTCGCATCCATCCTGAAAAAACAGGAACATTACCGCGAAGACGCTCAACGGCAATAAAGAGGAGGGTTACTGCGTATGCAACCGGTCAATGACAAGCTAACTCAGCTTCAGATTATTCCTTTTCCGCAGAAAACGCCCGGAAACAGGAATTCAGCAGTAAGCGCTGACAAAAAACCCCTGCGTATGCACATATCCATTCTTCCTGTGGACGTTGTAACACTTTCGGAAGAGCGCTCTTCTGTCTTGTCATTGAAAAAAGAACCCTCAGCTCCGGTGACGTATGCGGAAAGCCAGGCGCTCCGCGATTCTTTCTCTGTATATGCCTGACACCCTGAATGCTATAACTGTAACATGCCACTAAAGAGCGATATTCCCATAGAAGTCACCCTCGAAAAGTCCCCTACCGGCACATGGGTTGTTCCAGAATATCCCAGGGGTCAAATTCAACCCTGGCAGCGACTCTGGTTGATTACCGGTGTAACCTACCTTCTGATTCTGGCATGCTGTTATTTCGTGCGTATGCCCGACAGGCAAAGTATTGAGCGCAAAATGGTCTTTGCAATTACCGAAGAGGTCAAGCGATACGAGGGGATGGCCTTTGCCGGAGAGTCGCCCCGGAAGATCTTTGAGAATGCCGCTTCAGAGGGATATGCCGTCTGGATAGCGAAACTTCGCAGTACCTATCAGATAGGCCCTGAGGGTAAGGCTGGTTTTGACAGGGTTGAGAAAGAGTACCGAGATGCTCTTTCCAACTTGCCGACAGAGCGTAACCTTGGCCAGATGATCTGCCTGATCGCATGGATGATACCTATGTCACTATTGTACGCGGCCGGTTTGATCGTAGAGTGGATAAGACGAAATAGCCGGGCCATCAGGGAGCGTTGAGAATACCCGTGACTTCTGAACTCCGGATACAAGTTTTGTGTTCTGCGTGAAAGTGTGTTATTTACCACAGTTGGCGGCACATTTTTCGAAAAGAGGTTTATATCATGCGTTATATAAGTACCCGTGGCGGCATCGCCCCTATTACCTTCAAGGATGCTGTTATGATGGGACTTGCTTCCGATGGAGGCCTGCTTCTTCCGCAATCGTATCCAGCCGTATCCAGAGAAAAGCTTGAATCCTGGCGGAAGCTTACCTATGCTGAACTCGCCTTTGAAATTATATCCCTGTACGTCAGTGATATTCCGGCCGAAGATCTGAAATCGCTTATCAATCGTTCATACTCTACCTTTACCCATCCGGACGTTACTCCGCTGATTAAAAAGAATGGTGTTTATATTCTCGAGCTGTTTCACGGCGTTACCCTGGCTTTTAAGGATGTTGCGCTACAGTTTCTCGGCAATATGTTTGAATACATTCTGGCGGAACGCAAGCAAACATTAAACATCATAGGGGCAACATCCGGCGATACCGGCAGTGCCGCCATCCACGGAGTTCGCGGGAAAAGTGGTATTTCCATCTTTATCCTGCATCCGTATGGCAAAACATCCGAGGTTCAGGCGCTGCAAATGACCTCTGTTACCGATGCCAACGTTCACAACATTGCGGTACGCGGAACATTCGATGACTGTCAGGATATGGTGAAAGAACTTTTCGGTGATCTGGAGTTTAAGGAAAAATATTCTCTGGGAGCGGTTAACTCCATCAACTGGGCACGGGTGCTGGCTCAGGTGGTCTATTATTTTTACGCCTGGCTGCGGGTCACTGATACGACCGATGCAGCGGTTCATTTTTCGGTGCCGACCGGAAATTTTGGCGATATTTTTGCCGGATATGTTGCAAAGAGAATGGGTTTGCCTGTTGACAAGCTGTTACTGGCGACGAATGAGAATAATATTCTGACCCGCTTTATCAATGCGTCTGATTATTCTCTTGGAGAGGTGGTTGCAACGGTTTCTCCCTCTATGGATATCCAGATCGCTTCCAATTTTGAGCGCTACCTGTTTCATCTGTTTGCTGATGACTCTTCCCGGCTTAAAGAAGCATTTGTAGAACTGAAGGAGTCTGGCCGGATTTCATTCACTCAGGTTGAGATGACTCAGGTTCGTGCAGACTTTTGTTCGGCTTCAGTTGATCAGAGCGCAACGCTTCAGACAATACGTGATTTTTACGCTGAGACCGACTACCTGCTTGACCCTCATACCGCAGTTGGCGTCAAAGCGGCTCTTGACCTGTTACCGCCCGATTCTGCGAGGGTCTGCCTTGCTACTGCCCACCCGGCAAAATTCAGCGAAACAGTGGAGCGGTCACTCGGATTTCAGCCGCCCCCCCCGGAGTCCGTCAAAAAATTATATGGGAAACCTACCCGATGTGAGCTCATGGATGCTGATATAGAGAAGATTCGTGACTTTTTCATTGCTCACGTAGGGTAAATTCCCTCTCATGTCAGAAAAACGGAATATAGCCAGAGCTGCCGGAATTCTTGGCAGCGCCACGATGCTGTCACGAATCATGGGAATGGTTCGTGATATGGTCGTTTCGCGGCTGTTCGGTGCCGGACTGGCCACGGATGCGTTTTTTGCGGCTTTCCAGATACCCAACATGCTGCGGCGTTTTTTTGCCGAGGGCGCCCTGACTTCAGCGTTCATTCCAACGTTTTCAGCGACTCTCACCCATCGCGGCGATGAAAAAGCCCGCGAGCTCGCCAATACCTGCTTTACCCTGCTTACCATCGTCATGGCGATTATTACCCTGCTCGGCATCCTCTTCTCGCCCGCCATTGTTGGTTGTATGTTTCCCGGCTTCACTTCAGTACCGGGAAAATTTGAACTGACGGTGCTGCTCAATCGGCTGATGTTCCCCTATATATTTTTCATCAGCCTGGTAGCGCTCTGCATGGGGATCCTCAATACGTTGCGGCACTTTTTTACCCCCGCAATTTCAACAGTGTTTCTGAATATTTCCATGATTCTGGCCGCCCTCTGTCTCAGTGACTTCTTTGAAGTTCCCATCACCTCCCTTGCTGTCGGTGTCCTGATTGGTGGCTGTATCCAGTTGATCATGCAAATGCCGGTACTCTGGAGTAGAGGCTATGCCCCCAGGCCTGATTTCAACTTCAATACCCCTGAAATCCGCAGCATTGCCTTGCTGATGGTGCCGTCTGTGTTCGGGGTAGGCGTCTATTATCTGAATATAACTGTCAGTGCCATTCTGGCCTCCCTTTTACCTCAAGGGAGCGTTTCGTATCTCTATTATGCGCAGCGATTATTCGAGTTTCCTCAGGGAATTTTTACGGTGTCGGTAGCGCAGGCGGTGCTGCCTTCGATGAGTAGGCAGGCGGCAGAAGGCGACATAAGCGGCATGAAAGAGACTCTCTCTTTTGGGGTACGTCTGATGCTCTTTATCACTATTCCTGCAATGGCCGGCTTGATGGTCTGTTCAACCCCAATATTCAGCCTGATATTCATGGGTGGCGCGTTTGATTACAGCACTGTCGTAAATTCTGCCACTGCGCTGCTCTATTATTCGGTCGGCCTCTCATTTGTTGCATTGACCCGGGTTCTGGCACCGGTATTTTACGCCCTCAAAGATACAAAAACTCCAGTATATACGGCGCTTATAGCCTTTATCATCAACTTTAGCCTGAGCCTTGCCCTGATGGGTCCTCTCAAACATGGCGGATTGGCCCTGGCAACAACTTTTTCGGCGTTCTGTAACATGCTGATGCTGCTCTGGCTGTTAAGGCGCAAGATAGGCTCTTTCGGCGGGCGCTCCATCATGGTGACTGCGCTTAAATCGACTGCCGCTTCGCTTCCGATGGCGTTGATTGTATGGTATGGCTGCTCGTTTGTTGATTGGGCACAAGATGGTCACAAGATTCTGAAAGGCGTCGTGTTAGGCGGGTCCATTATATGTGGCGGCACGGTCTATTTTCTGCTGGCAAAACTGATGAAATCCGAAGAAGCGCTTGAAGCATTATCGATGCTGCGCAGAAAGCTGAAGGTATAGATGAAATTATACGGTTCGCATTATTTGACCCGGTACGGGTCCGGAATCGTGACCGCCTCAGATCTGGGGGTAACCGGTGTGGAATTGCCTGACGTAAGCCGGCATGATACTACGTGTCATGAGGAATTGTACGAATCAGAGTCGTCAGAAATATCAATTAACGCTGCTCTGATGCTACAAAGGTATTTTCATGGTGAACGTATAGACTTTAGCGATATTCCGGTCGATCTCCGTGCTCTTCCTTCGTTTCGCCAAAAGGTTCTGAATATAATTCGAACAGTTGCGTTTGGTGAAATCAGATCGTACGGCCAGGTTGCAGAGCTGTGTGGAGCTCCTCGTGCCGCCAGGGCTATCGGGGGAGCGCTGGCGGCCAACCCGATACCAGTTATTATTCCCTGTCATCGGGTTGTGGCATCTGACGGGCGCCTGACCGGCTTTTCGGCTCCTGGCGGAGTAAGCTCAAAAATAGTGTTGTTACAGTTGGAAGGTGTTGAATTCAAAGGGTTGCAGGTTGTGGTAAATCAGTTACTTATGCACAGGACATCAAGCCGATAAAAAAATATTTTTCAGCGCTGAAATAGCTTGACAGCGTAACCCCTTATTTTTACTGTATACGTTCATAACATGCTGATAATACAGTTAAACTATGTTGTATAAAAAAAAGGCATTTAGGCAAAAACTCTTGCAAAAATATCACTTTTACCTGTCGTCAACATTGTTCTCCACAGGTTATCCACAATTTTTGTGGATAAGAATAACAACCGTGTAAAAACAGTTACATTGCACATAGGAATTAAAGTTTGCTCTCACGTTCAGCACTTTTTGCCTTTTCCCACAGCAGGTCCATCTCTTCAAGTGTGGCATTTTGCATCGGCACCCCCTGACGAAGCAACTCAGCTTCTACATAGCTGAAGCGTTTTTGAAAGCGGCATATGGTTTTACGAAGAGCCTCTTCCGGATTAAGGTGTAAAAAACGTCCCAGATTTGAGATGGCAAACAGTAAATCACCCAATTCATCTTCCATTCGAGTCGGATTCCCTCCGGCCCAGGCCTCTTCAAATTCATGCAGTTCCTCTATAACCTTAGCAAAGACCTGATCGGCATGCTCCCAGTCAAAACCGACCCGCGAAGCTTTCTCACTTATTTTGTGAGCTTTCAATAGTGCCGGAAGGTGGTCAGGAACTCCTGAAAGAGCTGATGGCCGTTCAGCACCCTTTTCGAGTTGTTTGATTTTTTCCCAGTTTTCAATCTGAGCATTGCTATCCTTGATCTCAAGATCGCCAAATACGTGAGGGTGACGGCGGATCAGTTTATCGCAGAGCGTGTGAATGACATCATTAATTGAGAAGTTCCCTGACTCCTCGGCAATAGCGGCATGAAAAACCGGTTGAAGAAGCAGATCCCCCAACTCTTCCTTGAGATGCCGGGGATCTTTCTCGTCGATAGCTTCGATAACTTCGTAGGTTTCCTCAAGCAGATAGCGGGTAAGGCTTTCGTGGGTCTGTTCAGCATCCCAGGGACAACCGCCCGGGGCGCGGAGTCTGCGCATAATGGCGACGAGTTGGTCAAATGTATATGGCGGGTTCATGAATTGTCCTCTCAGGTGTGATTTTATAACAGATATGCCTGTTGAGCGGGGCGCTTGTCAATGATACGGGTGAAAATGGAGTTCTTAAACGGTGATGGTTGGTTGAATTTCAAAGACATTAAATTTCAAAGACGATTGACAAGTTCCGTTGTACAGTATAAAACACAATAAAAATAATATATTACCAATTATAACGGTGCAGTTTACAAGGCTCAAAAAAGGGTGACAGAATGATTAAACGTCAAACAACAATAAACCAGATATTCAAAATTTCCGGAATTGGTTTGCACAGTGGGAAAGAAGTGACGCTGGAGTTTCTTCCGCGGCGCGAATTCGGTATCGCTTTTGTGTATAATGGCCAGATTATCCCCGCCCGCTACGACATGGTTGGCGACACACGACTTTCGACACAAATCAGCTGTGACGGCATCTCTGTTTCGACAATTGAACACCTGATGGCAGCGCTCTATTTTTCAGGGATCACAAACTGTCTGGTCTATATTAACGGTCCCGAGGTGCCGATTCTGGATGGCTCAGCCTGGGAATTTTATCAGGGAATGTGGAGGGCGGGGGTGTATGAATTTCCCGAATCGGGCGTGTATTTAAAAGTTCTCCGTCCGGTAGAAGTACACAACAATGATTCCTGGGTTACGATCAAACCCCTTAATACACTTGAAATTACGATGTCAATAGAGTTTCGCCCGCCGGTCGGGAAACAGAAAAAGCGTCTGGTTGATGTTGAAAATGCGTTTGCAATAATAAATTCACGAACCTTTGTGCTTCAGGAAGAGATTGAGGCCATTAAAAAAGTCGGTCTTGCAAGAGGTGGGTCTCTTGATAATGCTGTAGTTATCGGGAGCGATGAGATAGTAAACCCGATGGGGCTACGATATAAAAAGGAGTTGGTAAATCACAAAATACTTGATTTAATTGGTGATTTCTACACCAGCGGCTACCGGATTCTCGGGAAAGTAGAAGCGAACAAGACGGGGCATTACCTTAACAATCTCCTGCTCAGAGAGCTCTTTTCAGACCCTCTCAACTATTGTATCTACTGACCTAACACAACCTCTCCGGTGTCGGTGAACAGCTTCACCGGTAATTGAAACGCTCTGATGAATATATTCAGTATGCCCCTGCCCATTGATTTTACCGGAATGGCCGTGACTTGAGGGTTTGACCATTTCCCTTTTGCCTCAAAGTATGCAGTTAACAAGTCCTTATCCTTGCCGGTCAACAGCCAGCCAACGATAGGGATCCGGTTGATTATCTTGTCCACGGTTTGGAGTGGTTGCGCTCCGAGAGTGACATTCAACTCTTCCTTAACAATATTTGCATTTCCCACAATCGATATATTGATGGCGCTGCTGGTTATGAAAAGATCCTGAGTGGCCATTATACCGTCCTTAATCGAGAAACTCCCTTTAATGCTGCTGTAGGGGATTCCGTACGACGAGAGGTCCGGCAGCTTGAATTTGAGTAGTTGTGATACATTTAAAATTGAAAACACTTTTGCAAGTGTATTGAATTTTCTGAGTGCACCATTAACCATGTTGAGCCGCACATTCCCCAAAGCGCTCTTTTTTATATCCAGAAGAGTGTTGCCGTGCGCCGTAAGGTCTCCTTGAAGCGACAATGTGCCGGTAGCCTCCTTGCTTATGTCGAGAGCTGCGAAAAGCTTTTCAGCATCGGCGCGGGAAATATCAAGGTGTAAGTCATAGCGATCTCCCTGCTCTCCCCCCGGGGCTATTCTCCCTTTTGCTGTTAATTGACCACCAAACAGCCCTGCAGTCATGCTCTGCAGGTAAATAGTCCCTTTCTCCTGCTGTGCAGATGCATTCAATTTGCTGAAAGTCACTTTCCCGAAATTTCCGGACTCTACGTTCAACGTCAGTTTTACATCCATGCCGGGAGTTTGATGCTTGTCATTACTCCGCGGTGGCGTCGAAAACATGCGCAGATCATCGAGATCGAGTTTTGATGATATAACTGAGATGGTCGCCTGGCGATTACGACCGGTTACATACACACCACTCAGACTGAAGTTGGACGAATTTAACATTCCGGAGGAGCTGTGCAGAGTGACTGAGTCTTTATGCAGTGTGCAATTTGCACTAAACCTCCTGACACTTGCTTCCGGACGTCCTTCGGCAAGGTTTAAATCGCGTAGAAAGAGTTGCGGTGATGAAAGTTGTATATTCCCTTCAGGGCTTTTAAAACTCGGAATGGCTACTTTCATGGTAAGAGCCGAACTGCCGTAACGGGAGGTGATGTTGGACGTTTCCAGGCTGTTCCCTTTGAAGGTGATTGTACCGGCAATGCCGCTCATCTGTTTCAGCTGGTCGTCCGGGAGGAGGCTGAAGCCGGTAAGATCAACAGTGCCGTAGTAATCCATGGCGCTCAGATCATCCGGGTCACCGCCACCTTTGATATGCGCCTGCACCATCCCCTGAAGTTTATGTTTGTTCCACATCGAGAGAATCGGCAGAGCATCGTTCATGGCAAACTTGTTAGTATGGAGATCAAATCCTAAATACGGCAGTTCTCCGTAGCCAATCAGGCCGCTGCCGCTGATAACCATCGGATGAAGATTATAGGTCACCGATGTTACCTTGGTGGAAGCCTTCCCGATAACGGTATTGAACCTGAGTGTGTTCGGCGTTAAGAGCGGTTTATTGACATAGCCGGGGAGCGAGTAGGCCGCTTGGCTGACATCCCAGTCGCCATTTAACCGGTATGCAGAATAATGACCGCTGCCGTTAAGGAGTAACGATGAGCTGTTGCCATACTCAAGCATTGGAATTCCGGCTAATTTAGCCAGCCATGCCATTTCAGGCGCGTGCGGTGAAATACTCATTTTCACGGGATAATCGGCCGGCTTATCGGTATTGTATTCTGTAATTGCTCCATCCAGTGAAAAAGGGGAGGTGCCGAAGTTTCCGGTCATGCCGACCAGGTTAAAATTTTTACCTTTTAATTCAATGATACCCTTTAAGTTATTGAAAGTCGGGACTTTGGGGCCGTAACTTAACGTTGCCTTCTCTACCGGACCGCGAATCATGAGAGTATTACAGTTCTGCCCGATCTCCATGTGGGCTATCTGGCTTATCCGCCCATCCAGAACTCCGGTATCAAGTTTAAATATACCGGTAGTAATCTTGTTTTCGATATAGTCAGCAGTGTCTTTATCAATTATTCCATACGGCACATACGGTCTTACATCTTCATAACGGAATGTTGACGGGGTGCTTGCCCGGGCAATAATACGCGGATCTTTGGACAAATAATCCTGCATCTGGAAACTCCCCTTGATTCTGAACCCTGCCATGCTCAGATCTATTGCGGAGAGGGAAATAACCTCTTTTGTAACTGCAGCTGTATATTCAAGCTGAAGCGCTTTAGGCGCCAGCACGGCATGAAATACAGTTGGCCAGTTCACCGTTGCACTACTGATTTGAATCTTCCCTTTGGCGGCAAAATCCTGCGGCTTTCCCTTAAAACTGGTGACAACATCCAGTCGTCCCCCGGAATTGGTAAAAGGGATAAAGCGCCCAAAGTAGTGCCAGTACCTTCCGATATCGACCTGCTTTACCGATACATCGCAATCCAAAGCGGTTTCCAGCAATGATATTCCCTCAGGCGGCAGTTGCAGATCTCCCGAAAGAGCTATTCGAGTAGGGGTGCCTTTTGCTGCAGAGATATCAGCAGACAACTTCATACGCCCCTTTTGGCCACGCCCGATATGGGTTGCAGAAAAAGAGATATTGCGCAACGAATCTGAAAAGGGTTCTTTGCGCCCTGCCAGGTCACTCCAGCGGAGCTCTCCCTTCGTTATACTGATTCTTTTAAAATCCAGAGTTACGGCGTCTTCGCCCGGTTTTAACAAGTCATCAATGTTTAATGTGCCGTCTGCTCTTCGAACGAGTGAAATTGTGGCACCATCCAGAATCAGGTTCTTTAACTCAATTTTCTTTTCCAATAACGGCAATAGAGCCACTGTTACGGTTATCTGCCGGGCCGTAATAAAATCTGCTTTGCCATCGTGCTCCTTCACGATGAATTCCTTGAACTTGAAAGAAGGGCCGAAATGCCAGGTAAAAGATCCGGAACTGAAGCTGACCGGGCGATTAAGACTTTGTTGGAGAGCCGTCACAATCTCATTCCGGTAGGCATTGACATCAAGCAAATAGGGAAGAAACAGCGCAGTCGCGGTGACCAGTGTGGCGAAGGCAACAAGAAGAATGCCGGATAATTTGACAAAGCGGGATGATATTCTCACGGCATAGGTCTCTCTGATAAAACCCTGACACGACGGATTCTTTTCCGGTCAACGCTTTCTACAGTGAAACGAGTACTGTCAAACAGAACGCTTTCACCCTGCTGCAGCAGTCGCCCGGTCTGGGCAAGAAGAAAACCGGCAATAGTTGTATAGGGAGCGTCTTCAGGCAGATTGAGATTGAGTCGCAGATTAACCTCGCGCACGGTCAGCATACCATCAAGCAGATAGCCATTAGTATCCTCAACGCATTGGTCAGGGGATACGTCATCAAACTCGTCGTCAATCTCCCCGACTATCTCCTCAAGAAGATCTTCCAGGGTTATGATGCCTTCAAAACCGCCGTATTCATCAACAACAAAAACCATATGGGTGCGGGTTGTCTGCATCAATTTCAAGGCGGTACTCAATTGAGCGTTAGCCGGGATAAAATGCGGCGTGTGAATAAGATTATTCAGGTTGAAATCAGGCGCTTCAGGCAGTGAAAGGTATGGTTCCAAATCTCTTCTGACGACAATGCCGATGATATCGTCAATCTGTTCCTTAAAGACCGGAATGCGCGAGTAACCGAGAGCATTAAAAGAGTCCAGCGTTTCAGCAAGGGTGGCAGAGTCAGGAAGGGCCGTAACGGCATTTCGAGGGATCATTACTTCTTGAACTTCCGAATCTGAAAATTCAAAGATGCGGTGAAGAAGTTGCTGCTCACCATCCTCCAGCGTGCCGCTCGAGTGAGAAGTACTGATGATTTGCCGTAGCTCATCCACTGTGTATATGCTGGCATGTTCATCCGAACAGCGAAATCCGAGCATGCGGACGGTGCCTCTGCCGGCATAATCAAGCATGCGTATCGGCCAACTGAACAGCGTATGAAACAGGTGCATCGGCCATGCAACAGCTAATGCAATGCGTTCGGAACGATCAAGGGCTAACGTTTTCGGTGCAAGTTCACCAAGAACAATATGCAGAAACGTAATAATCGTGAAGGCTCCGGCAAATGCTATGGTGTGACGGACAGCGTTGGAAACGAGGCCGTGAAGTGGTATTTCCAGTAATTTGGAGAGGGCCGGTTCGCCAATCCACCCTAAGGCTAACGATGCCATGGTAATGCCGAGTTGAGTTGCTGAAATGTACGAATTAAGGTTGTCGAGCAGTTCAAGCAGTGTTACCGCACGAGCGTCACCGCTCTCAACAAGAGAGGCTATCCGCGAACGACGAACGGAGACGAGGGAAAACTCCGCCGCGACAAAAAAACCATTAGCGGCAACCAACAGCAGTACAAGAAAAAGATATAGTAATGTAGAATTCATTGCCCCATACTCTATCCGTACGTGGCCGATGTCAACCGCAACATTTAAATAATTATTATCGTTTGACCAATATGTTAATTTATGCTAGTTTTTTTCACTTATTTATCTTCGAAATGGAACCACTTCCCGATGCATATGCGCCTGATTATTCTGCTTTTTCTCCTGCTGCTTACTGCGTGCGCCAGCGTCGCTCCGACTCCGGAAAACATTGCTTCTGATGCTCCCGCGTTTCGCGATAATCATGCCCGTGCCCTGTACCTTTTTTCCCGATCACGTATTTCAGTTAACGAGGGAGACTATCCGGCGGCCCTCAACCTGCTGCGTGAAGCCATATCGCTCGAACCGGATTCAGCACTTATGCACGCTGATATTGCTGACATCAAGGTCAAAATCGGCCAGATCCCGGAAGCTCTTGAATATATAAACAAGGCTATCGCGCTCGACCCTGCCTATCGTCCTCCGTATGTCCTGGGAGGGGTTCTGATGACAGCGGCGGGAAAAGACCGGGAAGCGGTAGATTATTTGCGCACGGCGGTTAAGCTTGATCCTGCCAAAGAAGATGCCTACCTGCACCTTGTCTTGTCTCTGACGCGTCTTTTTGAGTATGAGGAAGCGGTTTCAACCCTCAAGGCATTGGTTAAACTCAATCCGGATTCCGTACTTGGCTATTATTATCTGGGACGTACGTACAGCCAGATGAAGCTTTACCGTGATGCGCTTGGTTATTTTGCCAAAGTTCTTGAATTGCGCCCGGAATTTGACCAGGCGGTTATCGATAAAGCCGCAACTCATGAGGCTTTAAGTGAATATCCAGAGGCCATAGAGGCCTATCGGTCACTTGTCGACCAGGATGATCAGCGTCCTGCCGTACTGCAGCGACTGATCCAGTTGTTACTCCAGCAGCGCCGTTTTCCCGAGGCACTTGAATATCTTCGTCTCGCTGCGCAATCGAGTTTGGGCGGTCAGGAGACAATCCGGAAAATCGGCCTGGTTCACCTTGAGCTTGAGCAATATGACGAAGCCATCACTGTGTTTGGCGCTATGCTTGATAAGGACCCGACTGCAGATAATATCCGGATCTATCGTGGCATTGCGTACGAAGAAAAAGGTGATCTTGGTAACGCCCTAGCGGAGTTCAGTAAGATCTCTCGAAACTCGCCGCAGTTTTATGAAGCTGTCAGCCATAGAGCGCTGATACTGAAAGAGCAGGGTAACGTAGAGGCAGCCATCGCTGTTCTTATGGATGAAATCAGCGCAAACCCTCATAATCTTGAGTTGTATCTTAATTTATCCTCGCTGTACGAATCAATCGACAGACCTCAAGCCGCCCTGGATATACTGCATGAAAATGAACGCTATTTTCTGAAAGAGCCGCGCTTTCACTTTCGGGTTGGTGTTCTGTTGGACAAACTCGGCAAGCGGACTGAATCGATCAATGAAATGAAGCAGGTTTTGCAGCTTGATCCGAAAGATGCCCAGGCTCTCAATTATCTTGGTTATTCGTATGCCGAAATGGGGATTCATCTTGAGGAGGCTCTGAGCTTAATTAAACAGGCGGTTGCAATCCGCCCGCAAGATGCTTTCATACTTGACAGTCTTGGCTGGGCTTATTTTAAGCTCAAGCGGTATGATGAAGCAACCGAAGCTCTTGAAGAAGCTATTTCACTCGTTGATGATGATCCAACGGTCATTGAGCACCTGGGAGATGTGTATGCCGCACGTCATATCATCAAGAAAGCTCTGAAGCAGTATCAAAGAGCACTGGAATTGGCTCCTGAACGTAAAGAAATTGTTGAAAAGATGCATAAGTTAAAAGGGGAGCATAGCGAAAAATGAAGGCATCACCAGGTGTGCGCTCCCTGCTGATGGCGCTGTTGTTCAGCGTGTTTTTTTCCGGATGCAGCCCTCCTGAGAATTCTACCACACCCGTCGTACCTGCTTCGTCCCCGGCAGTTCCTGCCACCGGTGATTCACTTGTTGAGGGAACCATCGGCGAAGCTTCCACACTCATTCCGCTTCTTGCTACAGATGCCTCTTCCCATGCGGTTGCTGGTCAGATTTATAACGGCCTCATCAAGTACGACAAAAATCTTAAGATCGTTGGTGATCTTGCTGAAGTGTTTGATGTTTCCAAAGACGGTCTCACTATTACGTTCCATCTGCATCACGGTGTCAGGTGGCATGACGGTGCCCCGTTTACGGCAAAAGATGTCCTGTACACCTATCAGGTGACGATCGATCCTAAAACTCCCACTGCATACGCTGAAGATTTCAAGCAGGTCAAAAGTATTGCGGCACCCGATGACTTTACGATTCGAGTGACGTACGGAGAGCCGTTTGCGCCGGCATTGGCGTCATGGGGGATGAATATCCTCCCTGCCCACCTTCTGGAAGGTAAGGATGTTACCAAAAGCCCCCTGGCGAGAAATCCGGTCGGCACAGGACCGTACCGCTTCAAAGAGTGGGTGTCCGGTCAGAAAATCGTGCTTGAAGCTAACAAGGAGTATTTCGAAGGGCGCCCCTATATAGATCGCTTTATCTATCGCATTATTCCCGACAGTTCAACAATGTACATGGAGCTGAAGGCGGGCGCTATTGACCTGATGAATCTGTCACCGGTTCAGTATGCGCGTCAAACCTCGGCAAAAAGTTTTACCAGCCGCTTCAAGAAATATCGATATCCGTCATCCAACTATCTGTATATGGGCTATAATTTGCGCCATCCGCTTTTCGGTGATAAACGTATCCGCCAGGCCATGACCGCCGCTATCAACAAAGATGAGTTGATTCAGGGTGTATTGTTCGGCATGGGACAAAAAGCTCACGGCCCGATCGTCCCGGGGCGCTGGGCTTATAATCCGGCGGTCAAAGATATCGGCTATGACCCGAAGCATGCTGTTGAGTTGCTGGCACAGGCCGGATGGAAGGAAAAAAACAGTGACGGGATTCTGGTAAAGGATGGCAAGCCGTTTAAATTTACCATCCTGACCAACCAGGGAAACCAACAGCGCCTGATGACTGCTCAGATCGTTCAGCAGCGCCTGCGTCAGGTTGGGATTGACGTCAAGATCCGGATTGTCGAGTGGGCGGCGTTCCTGAAGGAGTTTGTCAATAAAGGTAATTTTGAAGTCGTCATGCTCGCCTGGAGTATCTCCCAGGATCCGGATATGTATGATATCTGGCATTCCAGCAAGAACAAGCCTGGTGAACTGAATTTTATCGGCTTCAATAACACGGAAGTTGATCGCCTGTTAATCGCAGGGCGCAACACCTTCGATATTAACAAGCGCAAACAAGCGTATTTTCGTATTCAGGAGATACTGGCAGAGGAACAGCCGTACACGTTCCTATACGTGCCGGATGCCCTCCCGGTTGTCAGTTCGCGAATTCGGGGTGTTGAGCCTGCTCCGGCCGGCATTGGGCATAACCAGAACCGCTGGTATGTGCCGAAGAATGAACAGGTGTACCTGCCGTGACGCTTGTCCTGACCCCTTCAGGGCATCTGCTGATGACATCAACGCCGGATTCGGTTGGATCAGCGAATTCCGTTCCGGACCGCAACGGAGAGATTGAAAAGTCCTTTGCTGTTTGCCAGTCTGCCGGGATCATATCCCTTGCCGGAGGAAAATCCGCTCCCGATTGGCCGCTCTCCTGGATGTTCTGGCGGGATTTTGGCACCCGCTTCCTTCTGCAGCTCTGCCAGAACCAGCCGTCGTCCGAACGTATTGAACCGCTTCCTCTCCCCGATGCTGCTATTCTTGCCCATCTCACCCTGAGTATTCCCCCCATGCCGGGCGCGGAATACTGCACCCCCGATGTTCTGTGTGCCATCTGGAGCGACCTTGATGCCTGGGCGCTTGAATCTATTGCCGGAGAGTCGGAGGGGTTGTCCGGTTTCCTCCACCGGTACGCGCCGCTCTGGCGTCAGGTGGGGCGGGTCTGCTTCCATCTGGCTGAAAACAAAAATGATCCCGAATTTCCCTTTGCCTTCATGGCGACCTATATCCCGAGGCTCGGCAAGAATGCCCGCGCACAGCACCTTCCGCTCAATCAGGCGCTCGGTGAATATGCCGGAGCCAATAACCGCGCCGCGCTCCTGCGTCTGCTGGAACCGGTTCACTATGCCGGCAATAACTGCGACTGGGTTCGGGAGTTACTGGAGAGCGGTGACATCTATCATCCGCTCGCCTGGACGCCGGAAGAAGCCTATCCGTTTCTGAAGGATGTGCCGCTTCTGGAAGAGAGCGGTCTTGTCGTGCGTCTGCCGGACTGGTGGAAAAAACGCCCCCGCCCCCGTGTGCAGGTTGTTATCGGCACCAATACCGGTGAGGCTCTGTCCGCGCGGGCTCTGCTTGATTTCAGGGTGCAGTTGAGCCTGGACGGCGCCGACCTTACGCCGGACGAGATCGCCGCATTGACGACGGCAGGGGAGGGACTTGCGCTCCTGCGGGGTCAGTGGGTTGAGGTTGATGGCGACAAGCTTCGTGAGGCGCTCGATCAGTGGCGGCGGGTCGAGGCGGAAGCCGGTGAGGACGGTCTGTCGTTTGTCGAAGGGATGCGCCTTCTGGCCGGTGCCCGGCGCGACCTGTCCGGTAATGACCCGATGCTCAATGAAAACGGCTGGGCCTTTGTGGAGGCTGGCGACCGGCTGCGGGAGATGCTTGCCGGATTGCGCGAGCCCGCCCGACTGGCAGCAGTGCAGGCCGGTTCCTCGTTACAAGCCGTTCTGCGCCCTTATCAGCAGACCGGCCTCAACTGGCTCTGGTTCCTGTCTGAGCTTGGCCTGGGCTCGTGTCTGGCCGATGACATGGGACTTGGCAAGACCATTCAGGTAATCTCGCTGCTGCTGGCACAAAAGGGCCGCGCCGGAAAAAAAGTACCCAGTCTGCTGGTGCTGCCGGCGTCGCTGCTCTCCAACTGGAAGAGCGAACTTTCGCGTTTTGCACCGTCGCTGAAAGTCGTATCTCTGCATCCGTCAGAGATGGAGCGGACGGAACTGGAGCGTATTGCCGCCGGTCCCGAAGAGGCGTTGACATCAGTCGACGCGGTGCTGACCACCTACGGCATGTTGCAACGGCAGGAGTGGCTGCGAAAGTTGGCGTGGAATCTGATCGTGCTGGATGAAGCCCAGGCGATCAAAAACCCGGGCACACAGCAGGCCAAGGCGGTCAAGTCCCTTACCGGGCGGGCGCGCATCGTCCTGACCGGCACCCCTATTGAAAACAGGCTCTCCGATCTCTGGTCGCTGTTCGACTTCATCTGTCCCGGTCTGCTCGGCAACGCATCCCGTTTCAAACAATTCGTTTCTTCCATGGAAAGTTGCGAACCCCCTTCCTACGCCCCGTTGCGTTCGTTGGTGCAGCCGTACATTCTGCGGCGTCTCAAGAGCGACCGGAGCGTCATCAGTGACCTCCCGGACAAAGTCGAGATGGCCGCCTGGTGCGGTCTCAGCAAGGCGCAGGCGCGGTTGTACGCTCAGGCGGTTAAGGAACTGGCCGAGGCACTGAAGGAACAGCAGGAGGGAGGGATGAAGCGGAGGGGGCTGATTTTATCCTCTCTGATGCGTTTCAAGCAGATCTGTAACCACCCCGGCCAGTCTCTCGGAGATGGCGACTATGCCGAGGAGAGGAGCGGCAAGTTTATCAGGTTGCGCGAACTGGCTGAAGAAATAGCGTCGCGTCAGGAAAAGGTGCTGATTTTTACCCAGTTCCGGGAGATGACAGCGCCGATAGCCTCCTTTCTGGCCACTCTGTTTGGCTGCCCCGGTCTGGTGCTGCATGGCGGCACCCCGGTGTCTGAGCGCAAGAAGCTGGTGGATCGTTTTCAGCATGAGGATGGTCCCCCCTTTTTTGTACTCTCCCTCAAAGCGGGTGGTTCCGGCCTCAATCTGACCGCCGCCGCTCATGTCATTCACTTCGACCGCTGGTGGAATCCGGCGGTCGAAAATCAGGCTACCGACCGCGCCTTCCGTATCGGCCAGAAAAAAAACGTCATGGTGCACAAGTTTGTCTGCAAGGGAACTGTGGAGGAGAAGATCGACGCACTGATCGCTGCGAAGGCCGGTATGGCGACTGAATTGCTGGAAGGGGCGGAATCCTTGCTGACCGAGATGGATGACGAGACGTTGTTGAAGCTGGTCGCGCTTGATATGGAGAAGGCAGGGATATGAGGGGGGCATGTGCTCAAGGACGCTTGCCTCACACTACTCTCTGTGTTACAGTCACCTCATAAAGGGAGGATTATCACAATGTCACAGACCATTGCTGCCACATATGAACATGGTGTATTCGTGCCCTGCATACCAGTCAATCTGCCTGAACACACCGAGGTAAAGCTCCTGCTTCCTAAAATAAAACGGAATCAGATGACTGAAGCGGAAATGAGTTTCCTTGCATTGCGCGGTATCAGCCATAATCTTGCAAAGATAGACTCTGTTGAAGTTCAGAAGCAGATTCGCAGTGAGTGGCGCGGACTGTGACTGTCTGCATCGACACTAATGTACTGCTCGGCTTTTTCAATAACGAGCCTGACAAGGTAGAAAGCTGTACCGCTTTTTTTCAGTTACTTTTCACAAAACGCATCAAGTCCATTATTGCCACCATTACCCTCTTAGAACTGGCTGCCATTCTCACTGCTGCCGATCAATCCGCTGAAGCTGAAAGAATCATCAAATCTATTGAATCACTCCCCCTCTTCTTCATCGCAGAATTTTGCAATGGGTGGATTTTGCGTACAGCCACCCTGAAAAAAGCCAATCGACTGGTTATCGCTGACGCGATCATTCTTTCAACAGCCATTGAAACCCGTTGTTCCTACCTGATCACCTTCGATACGGATTTCAAGAGCATCGGAGAAATCAAAATAGTAACTCCACAAAAGTTTCTTGACTTGCATAATTAAAAACCAGCAACAAATAAAGTAACACCGAAAATTGAAACATTCATCAAGACTTGCGTCCTGCCTTAAAACCGGCAGGTCAGAACCATGCCTGCTCAATGGAGGACAAATGGGCTTCGTTGAAGAAAAGATCGACTGAATCCAAGATCGGGAGGGCCCCCCAAGTATGAGTTATTACGGATGGGCACCGTACGTTCCGGTTGCCGAGCGCCGTGCCAAAGCACAGAAACAGCTTGAAAAGATGAAAAAGAAGGGGCTGAACGTGCAGCCGGTGCAGCTGTCTGGGCGCAAGATTGCTGATTCCTTCTGGGGGAAGGGGTGGTGCGACCATATGGAGTCGTTCGGTGATTATGCCAACCGACTGCCGCGTGGCCGGACCTACGTCAGAAACGGTTCAGTCTGCCATCTGGAGATCAAGCCGGGCAGGATCGAGGCGATTGTTAGCGGCTCGTCGCTCTACAATGTTTCAGTCACAATCTTTCCGCTTGCTATTCACAAATGGAAAGCGGTCAAAGCGGCCTGTAGCGGAAGGATCGGATCGTTGATCGATCTGTTGCGCGGCAAGCTGGATCGAGGCGTCATGGAAGTCGTCTCGGATCGAAAAGAGGGACTTTTTCCACTGCCGGGCGAGATAACATTCGGCTGCGACTGCCCTGATTCGGCGGGGATGTGCAAGCACATTGCGGCTGTGCTGTACGGAGTGGGGGCGCGGCTCGATCACTCGCCAGAACTGCTGTTTCACCTGCGCGGCGTCAATCACGAAGAGCTGGTCGATGTCTCGGCGGTTGTTACTGGTGTTGCCAAAGCGGGAACATCCCGCCGCAGGATCGCCGCAAGCGGCCTTGCAGATGTATTTGGAGTCGAGATGGCTGAAGCAGGAGAGGTGGAGATCGGAGCAGTCGCCGATACTTCAACAAAAAGATTGAAAATGACCGGCAAAGTAGCCGATATATCAGTATTTAAATCACAGTTGCAGAAAAAACAATCCCTAACTCCGATAAAAAGTGGTAAAAAAACGTCTGCCATTACTCCTTTTCCTGAACCGCTTACCGGAAGCGACATTTACACTTGGCGTACATCCCTGGGAGAGACGCAGGCGGTTTTTGCGGCCCGTCTCGGAATAACCGCTCCTTCAGTTTCCCAGTGGGAGAAAAAGGGGGGAGCATCGCTTGGCATGATGCCGCACATTGTCCTCACTGCACAAAGCTTGGAAAAAATCACACCCGTGAAAGTATAGTTGCCATGACAACATATCTCATAAAACGCATCCTGATGCTGATTCCGCTGATGATCGGCATTACTCTGATTACCTTCTCCGTTATTCATCTGGCGCCGGGCGAACCGGTCGAGATGCAGATGGCGATGAATCCCAAGGTCGGCAAAGAGGCCCGTGAACGTCTGACAAAGTTCTACGGTCTTGATAAGCCACTGCATGAACAGTACTTCAGTTGGGTTGGTCATATCGCCCGGTTTGATCTGGGACGATCGTTTTCTTCTGATGGCCGTCCTGTGGTAGACAAGATCAAGGAACGGCTACCGGTTACCATCTCTTTAAATGTTATCGCGCTGCTGCTCGAATTCGGCCTGGCGATTCCGATCGGCATTCTGGCCGCCACCAGCCGTGATACCTGGCTTGATAAGGGAATTACGGTATTCGTGTTTGTCGGTTTTGCCGTGCCTACCTTCTGGCTGGCGCTGCTGCTCATGTATTTTTTCGGCGTCAAACTGGGGTGCTTGCCTATTTCCGGATTACATACTCTGGGGAGCGATTCATGGGGAACAGGGCGCTACCTGTGTGATCTGGCCAAGCATCTGATCATGCCGATCATGGTGGCGTCGTTCGGCAGTCTGGCCGGCCTCTCGCGCTATATGCGCTCTGCCATGCTGAATGTTGTCAGTCAGGATTACATAACCACCGCCAGGGCAAAAGGTCTTTCCGAACGTGTTGTCATCTGGAAGCATGCCCTGCGCAATGCTCTGCTACCGCTGATAACGCTGCTTGGGTTTTCGATTCCCGGGCTGATCGGCGGCAGTGTTATTTTCGAAACAATTTTTGCCATACCCGGAATGGGACAGCTCTTTTATCAGGGGGTCATGTCGCGAGATTATCCGGTTGTCATGGGGATTCTGGTGATTGGTGCTTTTCTGACCTTGATCGGTAATCTGGTTGCCGATCTCTGCTATGTTCTCGCTGATCCGCGCATCCGGCATGGGGAAGGGTAGAAACATGGACTTCAAACATACTTATTTTTATTCGATTTTCTGGCCGCGAATCCGCCGTAATCGTTTGGCTCTGTGTGGCGGCGGCATAGTGGTGGCACTCTTTGTTATCTCACTGCTGGCTCCCGTCATTGCTCCGTTTGATCCGAGCGCCATCAACGCCTATGCCGTGCTGTCACCGCCTACGTGGCATCACTGGTTCGGCACCGACGAACTTGGCAGAGATGTGCTCAGTCGAGTGCTGTACGGTTCTCGCGTATCCCTCAAAGTCGGCTTTGTTGCGGTCGGCATCGCTGTTTCAATCGGGACGGTTGTCGGCCTCGTCTCCGGGTATTTCAGCGGCCTGGTTGATACTGCCCTGATGAGAGCAGTAGATGTGATGCTCTGCTTTCCCGCCTTCTTTCTGATTCTGGCGATCATCACCTTTCTTGAACCATCAATCTGGTACATCATGATAGTGATCGGTCTGACCGGCTGGATGGGAGTGGCACGCCTCGTGCGTGCAGAAACGCTCTCGATACGGGAAATGGACTATATTCTGGCAGCCCGCTGCATCGGCTGCTCAAACAGTCGCATACTATTTCGTCATATACTCCCCAATGCGGTCTCCCCTGTACTTGTCTCCGCTACGCTCGGTATTGCCGGCGCCATCCTGACCGAATCGGCGTTGTCATTTCTCGGTATCGGCGTACAACCTCCGACCCCCAGCTGGGGCAACATCCTCACCTCCGGTAAGGATTACATCGAATTTGCCTGGTGGTTGTCGCTTTTCCCCGGATTGGCTATTTTGGTGACCGTGCTCTCCTATAATCTGTTAGGGGAGGGGATCCGCGATGCACTTGATCCCCGGGTGAAGCGTTGACCTGTTTCCTAGTGACCCGCTTTAGAGCAGATCAATGAGTGAAAACGGCTCCTCCAGAAGAAAATGAGCATCTGCACTGCTGATCGCATCTGCCGCCAGACCCGGAACCTGTGGGAGGATTATTTTAAACGGCAGAGTGCCGAGTTCCGCAGGGATGCCACCCTTCTCCCGCGCATGCCCCCCTCCCGCAAGTATCACCATGACTCTTTCCGGGTGCAGTTGATGGTAATCAAGAATGCGACTCGCCATCACCCTGTTTCTGAGCATTTGCGCTTCGCAGATGTAACGAAAGTTATCGCTGTTTCTCCCGTGAGCCCAATAGGCCGATCTGATAAAATTGACGTAGATATCGCTTACTTCAGCATCGGCGTCAGGGGGGAGCAGGCGCTTGTCGGCTGAACTGAGAGAAGATAAACCGAGTCGGGAAACCTTCATGACGATATCCCGTGGAGCGTTAAGTGCGACGATGGGAATATGGTTGACCCGGGCGTAACTGAAGATATCCTCGTAAAGCCGGTACGGGATGTTTCTCCAGTTTGACCGGTAAACCTTGATGAAAGCGTCCGTTGTTACGGCACCGGTGCTCCAGCCATCCAGTACCTTCTGACTTGCCCCTTCGAACATCTCCATGCCGATGGCAACAGATTTCCCTTTTGCCAGAAGTCCTTTTATAACTTCCAGCTGCAGCGCGTGGTGTGCCGCTGCATCATGGCGTTCGCCGACGAAGACGATCGGAACGGTACTGACCTCGTCGATCATAGTGCGAACATCCACCGTTACGCGATCTTCAACGCGCATGGCACGGGTTATGGTAGAAGAACAGCCTGTCAGGAACAGGGAGGCGGCGAGAATCGCAAGGGGAATTGATGTCAGTGGGATGTGCATATGAAACCTTGTAAAAAAAAATAGCCGACAATGTTCTGTCGGCTATTTTCGGTTCTGAAACGTGTGATGTGCCTTTGAGCCTTACCTAATATAGCGGGATATACGGTGTAGTTGTGGTTATAGTATCAGAAGGGTTATTGCCGAGAAGAATGCTCTGGGTTAAGGGAAATGTGTCTGTTATGTAAACAATGAATTCGTCAATTACGGAACCGTTAAAGTGGATGTATGTGTGCGGAGGTGATAATAAAGGATCTGGTGAATAGTCTGGAAAAGTCAGCACATCAACAGGCGAAAAAAGATGCCCGGAAAAATTAGTTACTTTAAACGGGATTTCGGTATTTTCCCCGTTGTAAACTGAACTCACTGTATTACTACTGGACGTGCCAACTCTGGATGTACTAATACCAACTACAGTCGCAGTGGCAGTCCTTCTTGGTGTACCTGAATCCAGGGCAGGTAAATAAGCATTATTCAGATTCAATGTACCGAGAAAAGTCAGATTATCAGCACTAAATGCAGAAATATTCATGTCCACAATCAATGGCATATTGTTTGAAAGTGCCGTCGCAACTACAGGTGACCCTGTAACCTTCCTGATGTTGTCAATTGCAACAATGGATTTACCGTTGCAATCTTCGCCATAAATCATTACTTGAGTACTGTTATTAGTAGCACCTATTGGATACAGGCTCATATTTTCTTTTTTGCAGACTGAATAGTTACTAAAGAGTAAAAGCTTCGAGGTTGTACCTGATACCGTGCCGGCAGAGACAAGTGTTCCATCCTTCTTTATAACACTGTACTTGCCGAATACGTCAGTTCCTACGGAATCGGTTGTGAGGGTCAATGTGTTTAAAAGAGGACTTGAAATAGGAGAGGTGGAAGAAGTAAATGTCTGATAAATAGCTGATCTCATGTTGATTTTACGAGCAATGTCAGCAGAAGGTGTATTTGGGGTACCAGGAGTAGTTGTAGCAGTATTTGAATTTGAACTACCTACGCACGCGGAAATAATAAAGGAACAAACTACTACCGCCATAAGGTTGATGAAAGATTTCATTGATCATTCTCCTTTGATATATCTGAGCTCTCTACAGGGGATTTACCTACACCTTCAGCCTGAATTAATCAATATTATTTTGCGTCGTGTGACGCAAGATCAGTCAATTATCAACCAGTAAACCCAGCTTTCCCGCCAACCAGCGGGTGGTTGTTGCCTGGATGATAATGGTCAACAGGATGGTGATGAAGGTTACCGAGGCAATAATTTCAGCACCAGGCACCTTCATGCCGAGCAGGATGCCGGCCAGGGCGCCAGGAATGACACCGGTCTCTCTTGTCCAGCACATAAACAGAAGTTCATTTAAACTCCAACAGGCACGGCGGTCGGGCAGGGCGCAGCAGAAAACTGTCAGCGGACGGGCAATCAGCATGAATACCGCAACCAGCGCACATCCACCCCACAGGTATTTTCCCATCAGGGTAAAATTGACCTGACTTCCGAGCAGGATAAAGATAAACATCCGCATAATAAGAGCTGTGGTGAGAATGAAATCCTCCAGCTTTTCTTCTTCGCGCTGCTCCATGGCGAAGCCAAAAATATCCTTGTTGCCGAGCATGATGCCAAACACGAACACAGCCATAAAGCCACTGGAATGGAAATTTTCGGCGGTCATGTAGGCTCCCAGCACCGCCATCAATGTCACCAACGGTGCATATTCCTGCAGGAAATCATATTTTTCATGGGCTATCAAGGCCGCAGCCAGATAACCGAGAATGCAGCCGATAACGACTCCGACCACGGCGTTGCTGACGAGGCCGAACGTGGCAGCAGTGAGAGAAAAGCTACCGCCGGTACCAAGGGCAACACCCATGACCGTGAAAGTGACAATGGCACCCATAGCATCATTAAAGGCTGATTCGCTCATAACTGTCTGAGCAACCCGGTCTTTGATGCGCACCTGTTTGAAAACTGGAACCAGTGTCGCCGGATCGGTAGAGGCGACCGTGCTGCCGAGCAGAAGAGCTGTGATCAACGGAATCCCCAGAAGGTAGGTAGCAGCAAATCCGGTGATGGCGGTTGTTATCAGGACACCGATGGTGGAGATTATCAGGATCGTAATCCAGACTTCTTTCAGCACTTTCAGGCGCAAACTGGCTCCTCCATCAAAAAGAATGTAGGAGGAACCGAAAATAAGGATCAGCTGGTTGATGGTGGAATCGGCTTTGACGTCAAAGATACCGGTTGCTTCCGGTCCCAGTCCCATACCGATCAGAAGAAAGACGACCACATCCGGCAACTTTAGTTTCTGTGACAGTATGCCGCTGAGCGAACCGGCCAACAAGATAACGCCGATGATAAACAGAATATGTTTTGCAGAACTGATTGCTGCCGATTCCATGATTATCCGTCCATGTAGTCCTGTTAAGTAAAAGGCCCGTCGCTATTGGCAGGCCTTTTTTTGACGTAAAGTGATTGATTTGTCAATATTCGAGTAATCGGGGCAACCAGAACGTAGAAATAAATCAAGTCGATGCCGCACAAATTCATACAGAGAAAATAAATTTAAAAAAAGCCGGGGAAACAATCCCCGGCAACGAAAGAAGCATATACGTCAGTGGTTAGAAGATAAGCGAACGTATAATTATTGATGTTGTAATGCCTCAACAATTCTCTGTCTGCGCCTGAATACGAACGCTGCAATTGTTACCATAAATGGCCCTGCAATCAGGAGCATACTGGCCAGCGACGTAACTGCCCGCTCAAGAGCGGCCTGCTCCGATAGCTGTGCGTGTATAACACCCACGGCAACCAATAGTCTCATTATTATAGCTATCAACAATGGAACGGCAACAGCAAGACAGCAGTATTTCAATTTTGAACGTGTATCAAATTTGAGCCGCCAGATAAGCATAGCTTGGCAGGCCGCGTTAAGTATCACAATTACATATATGAGTGAATGATTTGGCATGGCCGGTTACATCATACCCATCATTTTTGGCAGCCAAATCGACAGCGACGGCCAGTATGTGACAATAACCAAAAATACGACCATGGTCATCAGCCATGGCATTACCGCTACAGTCAATTCGGTAATACTGAGTTTCGAGATACCGCTGGCAACGTAAAGATTCAGGCCAACTGGCGGATGACAGAGACCGACTTCCATGTTGGCATCAATGAGGATACCAAAATGGACCGGGTCAATACCAAGCTTCATGGCGGCCGGGAACAGAATTGGCGCGAAAATGAGGATTATTGATGAAGGCTCCATGACGTTACCGGCCAATAGAAGAACCAGGTTTACTACGATAAGGAATGATACCACACCGAGATCTTTGCCGAGGATCCAGTCAGCCATCATCTGTGGTATGTTCTCATGAGACATCAGGAACGAAAATAACACCGCGTTAGTGATGATATAGAGCAGCATAGCGCTCATGTTGGCTGAGTTTAGCAGGACGCGGGGAACATCCTTCATCCCCAAGTCTTTATACACAAAAACGGAGATAAAGAAGGCGTAGACCGCCGACATTGCGGCTGCTTCGGTTGCGGTGAACACACCGGAATAGATTCCTCCGATAATGATCACAACCAGCATCAATCCCCAGACGCTCTTTTGGAAGGCAGATAGGCGTTGAGCCCAGGAGGCTTTTGGCATACGGGGATAATTTCGTTTTTTAGCAAGATACCAGGTGACGACACCAAGCATGAATGACAAAAGAATTCCGGGAATCAGGCCGGCCACGAAGAGCGCACCAATCGAAGTATTCGTCGACACGGCATATACCACCTTCGGTATTGACGGCAGCATAAGGATTCCGAGTGAACCGGCACAGACTATGACCCCGGCACCGAAGCGCATCGGATAACCATTCTGGACCATTGCAGGAAGGACAATGGAGCCGATGGCAACGACAGTGGCAACGCTTGAGCCACAGACCAGAGCGAACATGGCGCAGGCGATAATGCCCGCCAGTGCCAAACCACCATGGAAATGGCCGATCACGCTGATGGCAAAGTCGATCATCCGTTTGGCCACGCCGCCATGGGTGAGGAAGTTACCAGCCAGAATAAAGAACGGTATGGCCATGATCTCGAATTTTTCGATACCGGTGAAGAGCTTGAGAGCCACAGCCTCGATTGGTACATTTGTGAGGAGATAGAGGAACGTGAGAACCGTTAAACCGAGGGCGATGGATACCGGGACGCCGGTCAGCATTAATGCAAGCAGCAGTGCAAATACGATACCTATATTGCCAAAGTAGAGGCCGACACCGATCAGTATTGTCGATATTCCAATCAGCCAGGCAGCAGCCCGGGGTTTGCTCATAGGAGGGATAATGTTGATTGCTTCGGCAGTACTCATTTCGTAGCACCTCCTTTATGTGTGACTCCGTCGTGTAAAATGCCTGGTTGATCAAGTATCTCTTCTTCGATGCCATCCACATGTGCATGATCATGGTGGGGCAGTTCTCCAAACCGCACGAAACGCCATCCGACCTGCATAAAGCGGAAGCACATCAGGTAGGATCCGAGCGGCACGGCAGAGTAGATTATCCAGGTTGGCCACTCCAGGTCAGGGGTGATCGGGCCTTGAGGCACATCACCGATGTCTATGCTCAACAGAGTGTACACAGCGTAATGCATGCCATTCTCCCAAACGAACGTGGCGCCCAGGGTTCCAATGATGCCGGTGAATACGGTACCGCAGATAATCGCGATCAGAACGCCCTTCTTCCGCCATTCATCAGGGAGACGGTTGACCAGAACATCGACACCGACGTGGATACCGGAGCGGACACCGTACGCGGCGCCAAACTTGGCCATCCAGACGAACATATAGATGCAGAGCTCTTGAGCCCAGCTGAAGTTAAATGCGATCAGCCGATCCTGCAGACCAGGAATCGGCAGTCCGGCTGCGTAACGATGGATAATAGAGCAAAAGATTATTAGTGTTGCTGCACCAATGAGAAAGGTGATGATAAATTCTTCCAGGTGATCAAGGTATTTCATCATAATTATGACTCCTGTGAGGGGGCAATAAAAAGGCCGCTGAGTTACAGCGGCCTTAAACGGACTAAGCTGGATTAGTTGGAAGTGTATCCGGTGACTGCGTAGACTTCATTGACAATATCAGCGCCAATGCGGCTCATATTATCTTTATGGGTTTTGTCCATAGCCTTTTTCCAGGCGGCCTTTTCCTGAGGGGTCAGAGTGACCAGTTGTGACTTGCCAGATTTTTTAACGCCGGCGAGGGCTTCGTCATTGTCTTTTTTAGCTACATCATTGGCAAATTTAGTGGCATCTTTCATGGCGCCTTCAAGGGTAGTACGGATATCAGCCGGCAGGGCAGCCCAGAATTTTTTATTTACGATAACTGCATAACCGAGATAGCCGTGATCTGAGAGGGTGACATATTTCTGTACCTCGTACATTTTCTGCGTGTAGAGGTTTGAAGGAGGATTCTCGGTGCCATTGACAACTCCGGTCTGTAAAGCCTGGTAGACTTCCGAGAAAGCCATAACCTGAGGAATTGCGCTGACGGAACGCATCTGGGAATCGAGTACTTTTGATGACTGGATGCGCATCTTCAGACCTCTGAAATCATCAACGGACTTAAGCGGCTTGTTGGCACTCATGACTTTAAAACCATTATCCCAGTAGGCGAGGCCATGAATTCCTTTTGCGTCAAGCTTGGCAAGAAGCTTTGCGCCTATTGGCCCCTGGGTAACCTTGTGCAGGTCCTCATAGTTGTTAAAAATGAAGGGGAGGTCAAATACTTCAAATTCTTTTACGCCGAGCGGTGCAAATTTCGCCAGTGAGGGGGCCAGCATCTGTACCGCGCCCAACTGGAGTGCCTCCATTTCCTCTTTATCCTTATATAGCTGGCTGTTTGGATAAACTTCAATCTTCACTTTACCTTTTGTTCGTTCTTCTACGATTTTCTTGAAATAGTCGGCGGCCTGCCCCTTGGGGGTGTTCTGAGCGACGACGTGGCTGAACTTGATGACAATTGGGCCGCCAGCAGCGGGGGCTGCCACGGCTGCCAGCGGGAAAGCAACTGCTGCGGCTGCGACGATTACCAGACTTTTGAGACAGCTATTAAAACTCATACGGTATTCCTCCTTTGGATTGGTACTGCTTATGTGCGACGTAGACAACATTGTAAGATGCTGTTCTAATAGCAAATGGAGTGCCAATACGATGTATGTATGTAACATGCCGGATTACATTCTCTATTTACACCATTTAACAAAAGGAGCTTTGCCTGAACTTCGCAATGTGGCCAATAACGGCCAGAAGATGGCCAATTTTAGCCACAAAAACACCTTTCTTTTACAGCCCGTACTTATCCATCTTATAGCGCAGCGTTCCTCTGGGAATCTTTAACAGCGAGGCGGTCTGCAGTACGTTGGCACTCATCTTTTTCAGCGCTTCCCGGATGATGCCGCACTCGAATTCCGCCACGGCGTCCTCAAGTCCCGTGTCTTCGGAGAGTGCCGTGCTGACGCTATTCTGCTTCTCTGCAACCATGGCCAATAGCCGCACGCCACTGATTTCCAGTGGAAGGTCTTCAGCTCTGAGGGTAGGGCCTGAACGCATGATACAGATTCTTTCTATAACATTTCGCAGCTCCCGGATGTTGCCTGGCCAGGAGTATCGCTTCATGAATGCGGTCGCCTCGGGGTCGATACCGTGAAAATCGCGTCCAAAGGCCCTGCTGAAACTTTCCAGGAAGAAAGCTGCCAGCAGCTCAATATCCTCAGTTCTCTCCCTGAGCGGCGGGATATGGATAGGAAAGACGTTGATGCGGTAGAACAGATCCTCACGAAAAGATCTGGCTGCTATATTCTCCTGCAGATTGCGGTTGGTGGCGGCAATAACCCGGACATCGATCGGGATATCCTTGACGCCGCCGACCCGGCGGATGATCCGCTCCTGCAGAACCCTCAGCAGCTTGGCTTGCGTGGCCATGTCCATTTCGCCAACTTCGTCGAGAAACAACGTACCGCGATTAGCCTCCTCGAACAGACCGGTCTTGCGGGCAATGGCACCGGTGAAAGAGCCTTTTTCATGGCCGAACAGTTCGCTTTCCAGCAGGTTGGCCGGGATCGAGGCACAGTTGATTCCGATAAAGGGTCTCTCCTTGCGGTCGGACAGATCATGAATGGCGCGGGCAACAAGCTCCTTGCCGGTACCTGATTCGCCGGTGATTAAAGCGGTGGAGGGGATTCGGGCAATTTCGCGAACCTGCTTGATCGTCTCGCCGAAGGCCAGGCTCCGTCCGATCATGGGCGAGCGCCCCGGCAGGATGCCCTCAAGGCGCTTCAGGTTGCGCACCTCCCGCTTGAGGGTCTGAGTCTGCAGGGCCAGCTTGACGATTACCCGAAGGGCGTCAGCCTTAAACGGTTTTTTCATGTAATGGAAGGCGCCCAGTTTGATGGCATCTACCGCTGTCTCCACCGATCCGTAGCCGGTGATGATGATAACCAGAAGATCCGGCACCAGTTCCCTCAACGATTTAAGCACGTCGATGCCGTTTTCTGTGCCCAGATTAAGGTCGAGCAGCACCAGGTCGATCTCCCCGGCTGCCACGATTTCTCGCGCATCAGCTCCAGATGCGGCTCCGCAGACCTGGTACCCCTGGTCCTCCAGGATCCGCTCAACATTCTCGCGGATAAAGGCCTCGTCGTCGATAATCAGAATATTTTCCATGAGTTGCCTTCTTTTCGGTCGCAATTTAGATCATAAAAATGTTTTTTGAACAATTTAGTGAGCGGTAGTTCTATGGTGAAGCATGTCCCCTGCTCCGGAGAGCTTTCCACGCCGATCCGGCCGTGGTGCTCTTCGATGATTCGCTGAGTTATGGAGAGTCCCAGTCCGGTGCCAGCACCCTTATGGGTAAAAAAAGGCTCGAATATCAGCGGCAGGTCATCGGCGTTGATGCCGGGGCCGCTGTCGCAGATGACTACAGACGCAAACTCTTCCCTGCAGCCGGTTGTTATTGTAATATTTCCTCCGTCCGGCATCGCCTCCTGGGCATTTTTGACGATGTTCAACAGCGCCTGCTTGATTTTTTCCGGATCAAATTTAAAAATCGGCACATCTCCAGGTTCCAACCTCAGGCTGATCTTCTGCCGTTCGCAGGGCCTCCGTATCAGCAGCAGAGTGTCATGGACGACAGCATTCAGGTTCCCATCCCTGAAATCTGCCCGCGCCGGTGAAGAGTAGTTCAAAAGTGCGCTGATCAGCCGCTCTACACGTTCAATTTCCTCAAGAGCCTTTGTTATCAAGGTCTTGTCTTCTGATGCTGTTGAAGCCCGGTCATGAAGATCATCCAGCAGAAGCGATATGCCGGTCAGCGGGTTTCTCACCTCGTGGGCAATGCCGGCTGACAGCTTTCCAAGAGAGGCCAGTCGGTCGAGTCGGACCATCTCTTCCCGAAGTTTCTCCTTTTCCGTTTCGTTGCGCATTGTGACTGTCAGACCCTTTCCAGCGTCGTTACCTATGGGAAACAGTCCGACATCAAAATAGGTTTTGCCCATGCTCCGGTCTATCACCAGGGATGAACGGCCATAACCGGCTTTACTGCTGAGGGTATTGGCAATGCGGTCGGCCATGTCGCCCCAGCCGCTGAAAACCTTACTGAAGTGCATATCCAGACAAATATTGTGGCCAAGAAACGAAAGACCTGTGCCGTTTATCGAGGTCAGCACCCCTTCTGGAGAGAAGGTGACTATGGCACTGGAGATACTCTCCAGGATGTTAGCCTTAAAGTTACGCTCATCCATTATTTCTAGGCGCGAGTTGCGCAGTTCGTCTAAGGTGGCAAGCAGAGTCTGCTTGCGCAACTTCAGTTCATCGGCCATGAAATTGAAAGTAGTGGCCAATTCGCCGATCTCGTTGGATGATGTCACTGTTACTCTTTCATGAGTATCGCCTGCTGCTATCCTGCTAGCACCCTCGGTAAGCTGTCGAAGGGGGCGGCTGATCCCCCTTGACAACAGCCAGGCGGAAAAGGCCGAGAGCATGGCGGTAAGGAGGATAAAGAGGGCGCTCACTGTGCGGTGTTCCCGCAGCTCGCTGTTGATCAGGCGACTCCCCTTGCGGGCTGCGTCGTGGAACTGGTCCGCCTGGAATCCGATGGTTATGCCGCCGAACACCCCGTGTTTGCCGTAGTCCCCGGTTTCGTAGAGGATCGGAGCAAAGGCCATGATTTTTTTTTGCCCTCCCACGTTGGTAATGTCTACATATCCGGTGCGCTGAGTCCGAACCAGAGCGGCGACTACAGGATAGTTGGGATGGACGAAGCCGGCATGATCAAGGTTGTAAGGAATTCGCCCGGCCTCAATGTCTGCCTCGCTGGATTTCTTCGTGTATGGGGGCACCAGTCGGCCGTTGTTGTCGTTGCCGCGGATGTCCCAGTATTTTGGATGGGTAATGATCCACCCCTCGTCGTCAAATAGAAAGGCATAGTTACCGCTTCGGTACGAAGGGAATACCGTAGAGAATTTTTTGCCGGGGTCAATATGCTGTGTGAACTCCATTAGGTGGCGATGGTCGAGCGAGAGTACCACCATGCCGATGAAAGTGCCCTCCGGTGAGTAGAGCGGGGTGCCAAAGCGGATGACCCCCTGGTAACTGCTGCCGTTGAAGGCGTTTTCCGGTTCGGAGGCGCCGGCAAGCTGCTCCTGTTTCGAGACATGGAAGCCTGTCAGGTGGGAGACGAATATTTCGTTCCGTTTCAGGAGTCTGATCCTGTTGAAGTAATCTTCGCTCTTGAACTGGGTATTGGCAGGATTTGAAACATCACGAAGTTCTGAGGGGGTCAGGAAGCGACCGTCCTGGATCACGATCTGCTCTTTGCCACTGCTGTCAATAAAGGCGATAGACCGGTAGAGGGGGATCTGCCTGCGGATCTCTTTGGGCGCAGATGCCGTGCCGTGGCGCTCCCAGACATCGTTGCGGCGGAGTTCGTAGAAGTTGCGAAGATTCTGTTGCTTCAGTGGTGTACGGGAAAGAAAAAGCAGATCGTTTTCGCACTGCCGCAAGAAATCTCCCACGGTTTCAGCCACGTGCTGGGCCCGCATCTGCAGAGTTTCAGATGCATGGGTATCTGCACTGTTGGCTATCTCAGAGGTCAGTTTGACATTTATTAAATCCAGTTTGACCAGCAATACCAGCGAAGATGCCAGCAGCGGCAGCAGAGTCAGCAGCAGGGTGATGATCAGGATTTTTTTGAAAAGTGTAATGCGGGGCACCGTCGTTGACACCTCTGCAATTGAAATTGCCCGATTACAATGATAATCCTCATTGCTGTCAAGCATTCTTATGCAAAATTTCAATTCATTTGACTTTAAGCGCACTTATCGCGTATAAAGTTCGATCCACTATGCTCGACAAACTATTGTACATAGAAACATTCGGCTGCCAGATGAATGTCAACGATTCCGAGCGGATTGTTACCATGCTGGCTGATCTCGGCTATGCAGCGACTAACGATCCAGCCTCGTCAGATATGATTCTGCTCAACACCTGCAGTGTGCGCGGCGGAGCTGAGGAGAAAGTCTATAGAAGACTCGCTAATCTCCGGATCTACAAACGCGACGGTAAGAAGCAGATTATTGCGGTTGGCGGTTGTGTTGCGCAGCAGGAGGGAGAGGAGCTTCTCCGGAAACTGCCGTATCTGGACCTGGTGATAGGTACCCATAATCTGCACCTGCTGCCGGAAATGGTGCGCGGCGCCGAACGGGGCGAGCGACGCTCCGAGACGACTTTTATCGATAACGACCAGAGACTTGACCTGTTTCCGTCGATTAAGGGTGAGTCCCGTCTCTCGCGCTTTGTGACGGTAATGCAGGGGTGTGACAATTTTTGTTCGTACTGTATCGTACCGTTTGTCCGTGGCCGGGAGATCAGCCGCCGCTCGGCGGATATCCTGTCCGAGATCAGGCAGCTGGTTGATGAAGGGGTCAGAGAGGTTATTTTGCTCGGCCAGAACGTCAACTCCTACGGCTTGAAAAGCGAACATGAACCGTCTTTTCCGGAGCTGCTTCATCAGGTTGCCGCCATTGACGGAATCAACCGTGTCCGGTTTACGACCTCGCACCCCAAAGATATGTCGGACGAATTGATCGCCTGTTTTGCCGATGTTCCAAAACTGAGCGGCCAGATTCATCTCCCTGCTCAATCCGGCAGCGATGCTGTTCTGAAACTGATGGGACGCGGGTATACCCGTGACTCCTATCTGGCTAAAGTCAGAAAACTTAAGGCACTGCGTCCCGATATCGTTTTTACCGGTGATATCATCGTTGGCTTTCCGGGCGAAACAGAAGCGGACTTTGAACAAACTCTCTCCCTGATGGAAGAGGTCCGTTACATCGATCTGTTTTCGTTTGTCTATTCGCCCCGCCCCGGCACTAAAGCCGCTGAACTTGTCGATGATCTGTCCCGTACGGTAAAAATGGCGCGCCTTGACCGCCTGATGGAACTGCAGCGGCGCCACACTCGTGAGATCAGCCAAACCTATATCGGCAGCGTCATGTCGGTACTGGTTGAAGGGGAGGGGAAACTTCCCGGTCAGGTTTCCGGTAAGGCAGATATCGGGCGCATTGTTAATTTTACCGGTGACACTTCCCTGATCGGCAGTTTTGTCGATGTGAAAATCGCCAAAGCGTATCCGAATTCGCTCCTGGGTGAGCTGTAAAAAATATTCAAGAGGGTTATATGACCACTGTCGAACAGCCATCATCAACACCAAATAACTTTTTGAAAACCATCATTGACGAAGATCTCAAGAGTGGCAAGCATAGTAGTGTCGTGACCCGTTTTCCCCCTGAACCGAATGGCTATCTTCATATTGGTCATGCCAAATCCATCTGCATCAATTTCGGGCTGGCGCGGGAATTTGGCGGGCGCTGTCATCTTCGCTTTGATGATACCAATCCGGCCAAGGAAGAACAGGAATATATCGATTCAATCAAGGAGAGCGTCAGGTGGCTCGGCTTTGATTGGGGAGAGCATCTCTATTATGCATCGGATAACTTTGAACAGCTCTATCAATGGGCGATTCATCTGATAACAGAGGAAAAAGCGTACGTTGAGGAGCTGAATGCCGAGCAGATCCGGGCCTATCGCGGCACACTGACGGAACCGGGGGTTGAGAGCCCGTTTCGTACCCGCTCAGTTGAAGAAAATCTGACTCTGTTTCAACGCATGCGCGATGGGGAATTCCCCGATGGCAGCCACGTTCTACGGGCCAAGATCGACATGGCTTCACCAAACATGAGCCTGCGTGATCCGGTTCTCTACCGTATCCTCCATACCCCGCACCCGCATGTTGGTGATGCCTGGAAAATCTACCCGATGTATGATTTTGCTCATGGGCAGACCGACGCCATTGAAGGGATCACACACTCCATCTGCACTCTGGAGTTTGAATCCCACAAACCGCTCTATGAATGGTTCCTGGATAATCTGCCGGTACCGACCCGGCCGCGGCAATATGAATTTGCCCGCCTGAACCTGACCTACACGGTGATGAGTAAGCGTAAACTGCAGGAGTTAGTGCGGCTCAATCATGTCACCGGATGGGACGACCCGCGACTCCCAACCCTGGAAGGTCTCAGGCGGCGGGGATATACTCCGGTTTCGATTCGAAACTTTTGTGAGCAGATAGGTGTCGGCCGGAGCGATTCCTGGATTGATGTGTCGGTTTTGGAGGAGTCAGTTCGCGCTGACCTGAATGAATCGGCGCCACGAGCGATGGCGGTACTGCGGCCGGTAAAACTGGTAATTGAAAATTATCCCACCGGTCAGTCCGAAGAGCTGCAGGCGGCAAACCACCCCCAGAAACCTGAAATGGGCAGCCGTATCATTCATTTCTCCAGTGAGGTCTGGATTGATGCTGATGACTTCATGGAGACACCGAGCAAAGGGTTCCACCGCTTAACCGTCGGTGGCCAGGTTAAGTTGCGCTCCGGTTATATTGTTACCTGCACGCGCATCATCAAGGACGAGCAGGGCACTGTCCTGGAACTTCGTGGCGAGTACGATCCTGCTTCTCTTGAGGGGATACATACTGCAGACGGTCGAAAGGTCAAGGGTGTTATTCATTGGGTTTCAGCTGCTCATTCTGTTACCGCAGAAGTACGTCTGTTCGATCGGCTCTTCAGTGACCCTAACCCTGATCGAAGCGGGGCGGATTATATGCAGTTTTTGAATCAGGATTCAGTTGAAACCCTTACAGAGTGCAAGCTTGAAGCAACTTTGGCCAGTTCGGACAGCGAAACCCGTTATCAATTTGAGCGTATGGGTTATTTCCGTCAGGATCCGAAAGATTCACAGCCGGGTACCCTCGTATTTAATAGAGTAGTTACGCTCCGCGACACCTGGATAACCAAGAAGTAAAACATGAAGGAGTGGTATTTAACATTATGAAAAAAGAGAAGTTTACATCTGGTTTCGTTTCAATCATCGGTCGTCCGAATGTTGGCAAGTCAACGCTCCTGAACAGTATTATCGGAGAAAAAATTGTCATTACATCCGATAAACCGCAGACAACCCGCAACCGTATTCAGGGAATTCACAACATTCCCGGCGGCCAGATTGTCTTCATCGATACCCCCGGCATACACAGCGGGCACTCCCGCTTGAACCGGAGTATGGTCGACGTGGCACGTTCTGCAATCAGCGGGGTAGACCTGCTGCTGCTTGTTGTTGAGGCCACGAGCGCTGCCGATCCGGTCTTTATACAGGATGTTCTTGGCAAGGTCAGGATTCCGGTCGTACTGGTAATCAACAAGATTGATCTGCTGTCTGACAAGAATATGGTTTTGAAGAAAATAGCCGACTGGTCAGCACTGCATCCGTTCAAGGAAATTATTCCTGTCTCAGCCGGGCGCAATGATGGCGTTGATCGTCTCGTCTCTGTTGTCAGCGGCTATCTGCCGGAAGGGCCGGCGATGTTTCCGGATGATATACTGACTGATATGCCGGAAAAATTCATCGTAGCTGAGATGATCCGTGAAAAGGTGTTCCGTTTGACTCGTGACGAAGTGCCCTACTCGACGGCGGTTGTCGTGGAATCCTTCATTGAGCGGGAAAATGGCGTCATCGCCATTTCGGCTGCGATCATGCTGGAACGTGATACCCAGAAAGGGATCGTCATCGGCGCAAAGGGTGAGATGTTGAAAAAGATCGGCAGTCAGGCCCGTCAGGATATCGAGCGTCTGCTCGGCACGAGAATTTATCTGGAACTGTTCGTCAAGGTCGTTGAAAACTGGAGCGAACGTCCGTCACAATTACGGGAACTGGGATACGAATGAAACCTTTAGTAGCTATTGTCGGCCGCCCCAATGTGGGAAAATCAACCCTTTTTAACCGCCTCCTAGGACATCGTCGCGCTATTGTCGACGACACCCCCGGAGTAACGCGTGACCGCAATTACGCCAATATCACCCGATTCGACAAGCCGTTTATTCTCATCGATACCGGTGGTTTTGAACCTGTTACCGAAAATCTTCTGCTGCAGCAGATGCGCGAACAATCAAGGCTTGCCATTGAAGAGGCCGATGTAATCATTTTCATGATGGATGCCAGAAGCGGTCTGACTCCTGCGGATATTGAAGTTGCCGGCATGCTGCGGCGAGTCAAAAAGCCGGTGTTTTACGTGGTCAATAAAGTTGATGGCGAAAAACTGGAGAATGACTCGGCGGAGTTCTATTCGCTCGGAATTGGCGAGTTATACACTATTTCGGCGGAACACAATCGTGGCGTTATCGATCTGGTCGAACATATTCTTGATGTGTTTCCACCGACCGATGCTGCTGACCCTGAAGAGAATGTTACCCGTATCGCCGTAGTCGGTCGGCCGAACGTCGGCAAGTCGTCTCTGGTCAACCGTCTGCTCGGTTTTGATAGGGTTGTTGCTAATCCCACCGCCGGCACAACCCGTGATTCTGTTGATACCCCGTTTACCTGCAATAAAAAACCATACGTCCTCATTGATACTGCCGGTATCCGGCGCAAGGGCAAGACAACAGAAAAGCTCGAAAAATACAGTGTCTGTGATGCTCTGCGCAGTATCGAACGTGCCGATGTGGTGCTGATGGTTATTGATGCTGAAGAAGGGGTGACCGAGCAGGACGAGCGTATTGCCGGTTATGTTCATGAAGCGGGCAAAGGGTGTGTATTCGTCATCAATAAGTGGGATCTGCTGGAAAAAGACAATTCCACTCTCGGCATATATATCGCAAAAATCAGGGATGGTTTTAAATATCTGGCGTACGCACCGATCGTCTGTGTTTCGGCCAAAACAGGGCAGCGCTCAGGTAAGATCATTGCGACGGTTGATGAGGTTATGGAGCAGTATTGCCGCCGTGTCACGACTTCAGAGCTCGTTCACGTGTTTACCGATGCGATAGAGTCTCACCATGCCCCTCTGTCTCATGGCCGCAGAGTGAAGTTTTACTTTGCCACTCAGGTTGCGACGCGGCCTCCGGCTTTTGTAATTTTCACCAATCAGCCTGATAACATTCATTATTCCTACGAACGCTATCTTATCAACAAGTTCCGCGAAGCGTTTGGTTTTGATGGTGTCCCCCTGAGATTGATGTTCCGCGGCCGGGACAAAACTGATACGTCGCGTAAACCGGGAGGAGAACATTCCAAATAGAAAAGGCTCTGCACATCTCATTACCAGTCTCGTTTTGAATTGCTGAAATCCCTTTAAAGACTTTACTTGAGCACTCTGTTGCGATATATTTCCTCAGTTTTTATACACTTTTACATAATCGAAACTGCCGGTATTTCTTCTGAATTTCAGGATACATACTACGAAAATGGATTGTGACACATGAGCCTCGTTGGTAACCTTGAAGAGCTTGGACTTGGCGAGATTTTACAGATCGTCAGTATCAGTAGAAAAACCGGCGTCCTTTCCCTTAGCAGTAAAGGAAAGGAAAGCTCGGTTTTTTTTCGTCAGGGCCAGGTTGTGCGTGCCGAATCAAGCGCTTGCCAGCAGAGTTTAGGAGAAGTTCTGATTAAAAAGGGGATCATTGATCTGGGGTTGCTTCGTACGGCTCTTGCGTACCAGCAAGAGAACGGTTTTGATGAACGCCTCGGGGTAATACTTGTAAAGAAATTCGGTGTTTCTCCGGAAATAATTGAAGAAGTGGTGCGGGAACAGATCGAAAATGTCGTATTCTCTCTATTTACCTGGATAGATGGTACATTCAAGTTTGAAGTAAAAGCCTCAATTGAAACGGTTGATGAAACAGATATGGACCCTCTGCAGTTCATGTTGGATCAAGGGCTGAATCCTCAATTTCTTGCGATGGAAGGCAGCAGGATTTTGGAGGATTTTCTTCATTCCGCTGAAATTGGCTCCACACGTTGTGAAACTCCTGCCGACGGTGATGATATAGAATTCGACCTGGTAGACAGTTCGATTTCTCCTGCTTCGATTCCTCTTGAGATCCCACAGTCGCTTGTTGTCGTTGATGATGACGGACCGACACTGCGGGCTATAACTGAAGGCCTTACCGCACAAGGTTTTGTCGTTCACGCGATGACACGCAGTGAAGACACTCTGATCAAAGTTGATGCCCTGCAGAGGAGCGGTGACCGTCCGGTAGTTCTCATTGATATGATTATGCCTAAAATGGACGGTTCCGGAGTACTGGGGGGGATTGAACTGCTGGAACTGCTCCATAACAACTTTCCCACTATCCGACTTATCATCATGTCGGATTATCATCACGCGGAAGCCGAAAATAGAATTCTTGAGATTGGCCACTCGTTCGTTATGAAACCACGTCGAGCTGAAATTAAATCTCCAACTGTTCTGGATGAATTTATTACAAAGTTAGCATTGAATTTGAACGCCAACTGAACGAGAGGGGCGCCCTGTGAGTACCAAGACAATTTTAATTGCTGACGATTCGGCAACCATGCGTGCCATGTTAGTCTCTGTAGTGGAATCACTTGGTGATTATCATATAGTTGAGGCCTCAAGCGGTTTTGAAGCGCTGAGACTACTGCCGCGCGGCCAGGTCGATCTTATTTTAACCGATATAAACATGCCGGACATTAACGGTCTCGAATTGATCAGCTATCTCCGCAAAAACCCGAATTACAAAGATATCCCCGTATTTATAATCTCAACGGAAGGAAGCGCGAAGGATATTGAAAAAGGAAAGCAGTTAGGTGCGGACGAGTACGTTGTCAAACCGTTTTCGCCTGCCGCGCTCCAGCTCTTGATTAATCAATATCTGTTCAAACATGAGTGAGCAGAGCAGCATTCATACGAAGGTAATTCAGGATTTTCTCGCTGAGGCTGAGGAAATTATTGAACAGCTCGGATCCGAATTAGCTGACCTCTCTGATATGGCTGAAACTGGTGAGCTGAAACCGGATGTTTTAAACTCTATCTTTCGAGGTGCCCATTCTTTAAAAGGTTTGGCCGGGATGTTCAGCTTTAGTGACGTTGCCGAGCTTTCCCATAACATGGAAAATCTGCTCGACTGTTTACGACTCGGAAAATTAAATCTTACACCTCACCTAATGGCTGTTTTGTTTGATGCCCATGATCTGTTACGTACCGTTATCCGGAGTTTTGCATCAGGTGAAGATGTCGGAAGGTCTCAGGATATCACCAGATGTGTCGCAAAAATTAACAGTTGTCTGGCTACCTCGGAAAAAAAGAGTGACACCTCTTTATGTGATTCTCTAGGGATACCTTCACATATACTTGGGACGCTAACGGAATATGAAGAGCATCGCCTGAAAGATAATCTTGCGAAAAGCCGTACCATCTTTAATGTCCATACATCGTTTGACCTGACAACGTTCGATACGGAGTTATCGGCGGTTACTGATATTTTGAAAGAGTGTGGAGAGGTTATCAGTACACTGCCGAGCGTCAGTGTTAACAACGAGACCAATATTGATTTTGAAATTCTTTTTGGTTCAAACTGCACAGTTGAAGAGTTAAAAACTGCTGTTGAGAGTAATTGTGTCACTGTAACCCGGTTCGGTGCGGGTAAGCCGCAGATAGAGCCAACACCGGATCCGGCACCTCTTGCCGTTGACGGGTTAATTGCTGATACTTGCCATGAATCAGCGGTACTGATTTCCCCTCAAACGTCATCTGCCTCGATGGTTGCGACAGCGCCTCAATTATATGAAGATGCCGTACTTAGTGCCAAAAGCATGAGCCGGACAGTTCGCGTTGACATCGGCAAACTCGATGAGTTAATGAATATCGTCGGAGAACTTGTCCTTGCGAATTCGAACATTGCCGCTGTTACGGCCAGGATGCGTAATGAAGGTTACTCACTCCTGTCTGTTGAACTCAGCAAGGCTGCAAAAGGGCTCGAACGCAAGTTGTCTGAACTCCAGAAGGGGGTTATGGACATTCGTATGATCCCGATCGGTCAACTGTATGAAAAAATGTCCCTGATCGTCCGTAAAATTTCCCGCGAGCAGGGTAAGCGGGTAACCCTTAAATTCTACGGCTCTGATACCGAATTGGATAAACTTATCGTTGAGGATATATCTGATCCGATGATGCATATTATCCGTAACGCCATAGATCACGGAATTGAATCAAGAGAAGTACGACTGGCTCAGGGCAAGGACGAAAAGGGCACCATCCGGATTTCTGCCTATCAAAAAGGGAATCATGTCGTAATCGAGATTGAAGATGATGGCGGCGGAATAGATATTGATAAGATAAAAGACAAAGCCTTACAAAAGGGGTTGGTTGCCGATATACGTACGATAACGGACCGGGACGCGATTGATTTTATTTTTCTCCCCGGTTTTTCAACCAATGACACAACAAGTGAGATTTCGGGACGAGGCGTTGGTATGGATGTTGTTAAAAACAATATCTCAGCGGTTTCCGGCATGGTTGATGTTGAAACACGGAAGGGGCAGGGAAGTCGTTTCATCATAACGCTGCCGATCACGCTGGCAATTATCAAAGCGCTTATTATACGCTGTAGTGGCAGAATATATGCTCTGCCGATTATGTCTGTACTTGAATCACTAATAATGACAAGCAAAGACGTCTTAACTGTAGAACGCAAGGAGGTCATTCAGCTTCGTGACTCTACAGTGCCTCTCCTGCGCCTTGAGCATTATTTCGATATTCCATATAATTCCGAATCTTCGAAGGAATTTTATGTTGTCGTTGTTGGCGTTTCCGGGAAACGCCTCGGAATTGCGGTTGACGATTTAATCAGTCAGCAAGATATCGTAATAAAGTCGCTCGGAGAACCATTCAAGCGGTTTCGCGGTGTTTCAGGTGCCGCAGAACTTGGTGATCAACGGACAATTCTTGTATTGGATGTTGGTGGAATCATTAACGAAACGATGCGTTCGGGGAGCTGACATACATGTATAAACGGTATTTCGGCTTTAAAGAAAAACCCTTCAGTAAAACCCCTGATCCACGTTTTCTTTTTTTGAGCCGTGGCCATGAAGAGGCTCTCGCCAGACTTGAATTCGTTGTCGAAGAGCGCGAACTTGCCGTATTAACAGGTGACATAGGCTGTGGCAAAACAACCCTGTCCCGCGCACTTATGGATCGGCTTGGACCTCGTTTCCGTTTTTGCTACATTATCAACCCCCGCTTGAATGCAGTTGAATTTCTGCGGACGATTGCCAGAATACTTGAAGTAGAACAGCCGGCTGACGCAAAAGATACGCTTATTAATCAGATACACTCAGCCGTGTATGCTTTGAATCAACGTGACATATGTCCGGTTCTCGTTGTCGACGAAGCCCAGATGATAACGGATCCAGAAGTGTTTGATGAGATACGGCTGCTCACAAACTTCCAGCTTGATGACCGTAATCTCCTCGGCGTTGTTATAATGGGACAGCCGGAACTGCGGCCGATAATGGCCTCCAGCCGCTTTGAACCGCTGAGACAACGTATTTCGCTTCATTACCATCTGAAACCGCTCTCGCTGGACGAAATCATGGAATACCTTGATTTCCGGCTCGAAACGGCAGGCGGAGCACCCGGTCTCTTTACTCCGGATGCGGTACAGCGAATTCATGAGCTGAGTGGCGGAGTGCCGCGTAAAATCAATTCAATGGCAACAAACGCCTTACTGGTTGCGTACGGATGTGACGCTGCGTTAATAGATTCGCGCATAATCAACGAAATAAAAGATGAAATGATGATGTAGGCGGTACAGTGATGGATCTTGCAAAAATCAGAAAAAAGTCTTTTCAAGAAGTTGAAAAGGAGGCACCTACTCTTGCTGTTTCCGCACTAGCTGTTGCGCCGCTCTTTGAAAGCACCATGATGCAGAGTTTTGCCGAACCACTCACACCTCTCGAAGCGATTCTTGCCGGAAGAGCCGCTGCAGGGTGTGACACTGAGTCAATTAATGGTTATGATGTCACTGTTGAATCCAGTGCGGAATCCGGTCTTGAATTTCTCTGTTTTCGAGTTTCTGAAGAAATTTATGGTATAAATATCATGGATATCAAAGAGATTATTAAACCGAGAGAAGTTACCGAAGTGCCTCGTGCCCCGGCTTTTGTGTCAGGAATACTTTCACTGCGAGGTGTCATAATTCCTGTTATTGACATGCGTATCCGGCTTGGACTTGTCCAAAGCGGGCAGACCGGCAAAGAACGGGTTATTGTCGTTAAAAACGTACACTCATTTACCGGTCTGCTGGTTGATGAAGTTATCCAGGTCGTGCGGGTCAAAATAGATTCTTTTGAGGAAACTCCTACCGTTATTGATGGTATTGACCGTGATTTTATTAGCGGAATCGGGCGTTCAGACGACCGGCTGATAATTATTGTGAATTTAAAAAATATTACTGACATTGATCTGTACTGAAAAGGAGCCGGCATGGTGCGGAAAAAAAGAGTCTTAATTGTTGAGGATGAAGAGAGCCTTTTAAAACTAGAGACTATTCTTTTGACCGTTAAAGGCTTTGAAGTAATCGGCGCCATTACGGGTAAAATGGCTATCGATAAAATTGGCGTGGAGATGTTTGACCTCGTATTACTCGATATCATGCTGCCCGATCTTGATGGTTTTGAGGTCTGTTCACAGTTTCGGAAGGATCCCCGTACGGCTTCGGTACCGATAATTATGTTAACCGGCCAGAGGAGTCAGAGTGATTATGATAAAGGAATGAAGTGCGGGGCAAATTCCTATTTTGTCAAACCATTTAAATCCGCCATGATTATTGAAGAAATCAATAGACTTCTGGCTGAATCCGGTGACGGCACTTAATATGGAAGAGTCGCCAACACATATTGAACTTGCCTGTTTATGCATTGGAAACACTCAGTTTGCTGTTGATATAATGAGAATTCGTGAAATTCTTGTACCGCAGAAGCTATCAACGCTGCCATGCGCTTCCGACCTGCTGGATGGAGTTATCACTCTTCGCGGCTCTGTTATACCGGTCATGAATATGCGCAAGCGATTCGGAATGCCCGCTCTGGAGTATGGTTCCTCCGGTAAACTGCTTGTCGTATCACTGGTGGGTCAGCTGTTGGCTCTTGCCGTTGATGATGTTACTGAAGTTATCTCCGTGCCGGTCAGCGAAATTAAGCCGCCTATCCAAAATGTATCCGGTATAGGAATGGAGTTGTTGCTGGGTGTCTGCCTGTCTCAAAACCGTGTATTCATGATTTTGGACATTGATTCGCTACTAACCAGCCAAAGTGATGATCAATCAACGCTGCTGGACCATTCAGACGCTATATGCATACAGGAGTATTCAGGTGAATGATCTGCAAGATATCGGTAACGCTCTTACCTCCGCTGACGAAGAGACGCGAAGATCGGCTCTGCAAGCGTTACGGAGTTGTGTCGTCCCTGAAAAACAGGCGCTTTTGTTCACTGCAATGGGAGACGAAAGCTGGCGGGTACGAAAAGAAGCGGTTGAGAGCTATGTCTGCTCAACTCCTGACCAAGGTTCTGTTGAGCTGCTGCTGGAACTTCTCCGCAATCAAGAGAATGCCGGCCTGAGAAATTCGGCTGCCGAAGCTGTTATTCGACTCGGTTCACTCTGTGCAGCGCCTTTGATGATAATGGTAGATGATCAGGATGCAGAAGTTCGCAAGTTCATTATTGACATCATGGGGGCAATTGGTGACCCGGTTTTTGTGCCATCATTATTGCGTTTGCTGCATGACCCCGAAGTTAACGTTGCCTCTGCTGCTGCTGAGCAATTGGGTGTTTTGGGCGATACGGATGCAGCGGAACATCTGATGCAGGCACTTTTTTTGAGAGACGAGGTCCTTTTCCGCTTTAGCGCTCTCGGGGCTTTGGGACTGCTGGCAAAACCGGTGCCAATACCTGGCGAACTTATACAACTTGCAGATCAGGAGATTCTCAGAAAAGCCGTTTTTGATTGTTTGGGCGCTATTTCAGATGACAGCTCTCTTGATTTGCTTCTGAACGGTTTTTCATGCCGCCAGAAAAACTGTCGTGCAGCCGCTGTAATAGCGCTCTATAACATCTATCGACGCTCTTCATCGACGTCACAGGTAAAGATCCAAGACGCGCTCCGGTTACGTAAAGAGCATGATTTAATTGCCGGATTACTGGAGCTTTTTGATTTGCGTAATAGAGCTTTGGCTGAAGCCCTCCTCTGGGCAAGCGCCATGATCAGGGATACCCGCTTCATTCCTTTGATTATTGAAGCGTATGCGGATGAACGCACGGCAAATACAGCTCTTGCTACGCTTAAAAGTTTTGGTCATGAAGCGTTGGACAAAATAATTCCCCTCTATTCAACTCTTGACGAAAATGGAAAAAGCGGCCTTTGTATTTTGATCGGTGAGTGCGGATACGCCGGATTTAGTGCGATTATTCATGACGCTTTGCACGACCCGTCAGCAATAGTCCGTACAGCGGCAGCAACAACGGTCGGGAAACTTGGTATGACAGCATCGTTACCAGACCTGTTTTTATTAGTAGACGATACCGATACAGGCATATTTGCCGCGTCTGTTGCCAGTTTACAAGCTCTTATCCCGAGCACCCCGGACGCAATTTTGTCTGAAGCGGTCCACTTCTGTTCATCGAGTAAATCACAGCATCGAAAAGCTGCCGCACTTTTACTCGCTTCGCTTGGAGAGCGGGATCGTCTGCTGCTTTTGATAAAAGATGAAGATCCTGAAGTTCGGCAAGTTGCTGTTTCGGCTGTCGGAACCAGCCGTATTGAAACAGCCGGTGTGATGCTTGTCTCTGCTCTCTCGGACGAGAGTCCTGAGGTACGTATGGCTGCAGCTGAAGCACTTGGCAATCTACGTGATCCTGAAACGCTCACCGCTCTTGAACGAACTGTTAATGATGACGATGTCTGGGTGCAATCTTCTGTGTTGAAGGCAATTGCAAAGATAGAGCTGACTCGTACGGTACCGATTATTAATGCAATCCACACCAAAGCAGAAGGGTTATTGATGATTACCATTTTAAAAATCTGTGAAGAGATACACAGCCCTGAATCTGAAGGGATTATCAGATATGCGCTAAACAACAGTGACCGTGATATTGCCAGACAGGCAGCAAAATCCCTCGAACATTTCGAATCAGGTTGTCCATGACATTCACTTTTACACAAGCGCACAGCATGTCTGACGATGAATTCCTCCTTTTACGGGACTGCATTTACGCACACTGTGGCATTTATTTTGACATAGAATCAAAATACATTCTCGAAAAACGTCTTTCACACCGGTTGCTTGATTTGAATTTTCCATCTTTTTATGATTATTACCATTACTTGAAATATAATCGTCATAAAGAGCAGGAACTCATGGATATCATGGATGTTCTAACTACTAACGAAACCTATTTTTTTCGTGAATCCTGTCAATTGAAAGCTTTTTCTGATGAAATAATCCCCGAACTGATTACACGTAAAACTGCTCAGGGTAATCGTTCGCTGCGAATTTGGAGTGCCGGTTGTTCTACCGGAGAAGAGCCGTACACCATTGCAATGATCCTGAGTACCATTCCTCAGCTTGACGGATGGAATATTGAAATAATCGGGACCGATATCAGCCAGAAAGTCCTTCAGCAGGCGCGACGGGCTGTTTACGGCAAATCATCCTTTCGTGCCACAGAAGAGAGTGATCTGAGACGCTTTTTTGTTCAGCAGGATGACGGCTATAAAGTTAACAGTGCCGTTCGTGAATTAGTAACCTTCAGTCATCTCAATCTGTTTGACAATGATCGCCTCTCCATGTTGGGGAAGGTCGACATCGTGTTTTGCCGAAATGTTATTATTTACTTTGATATGTCGGCCAAGAAACGTGTAATAGAATCGTTTCATTCTGCGTTATATGACGGTGGCTATCTCCTGCTCGGTCACTCTGAATCACTTATGAACATAACAACCTCTTTTACTCTCAGGCACTTTAAAAACGACATGATTTATCAAAAACCTGATCTTTTTTCAAACGGGATTCCCTGTGAAAAAAATTAGAATTGTTGTCGTTGATGATTCAGCCTTCAGTCGTCGCACTATTACCCGGATGCTGGAGGGGCTCGACGTTGTTGACGTTGTCGGGTATGCAACAAACGGCGAGGAGGGTATTCAAAAGGTTATAGCTTTAAAGCCGGATCTGGTGACTTTGGATCTTGAAATGCCCAAGATGGATGGCTTCACGCTTTTGCGCATCCTGACGACCCGTTTTTCACTGCCGGTAATCGTTATAAGTGCTTTGAGCGGCGCTGATAAGGTTTTTAAGGCACTTGAACTCGGGGCACTCGATTTTGTCGCCAAACCTTCCAGTTCTGCTTCGATTGACCTTCTGAGTATTAAAGAAGATCTGCAGCAAAAAGTACTGCAGGTCCTTTCATTACCGCCTGTCGAGAAAGTCAGATCAGAGTCGAAAAGTGACGCGTCTGAGAACAGTGCAGCGAAGCCGGGGGCATCAGCAGGAAAGGCTGGAATACACGTTCCGCATGCTGTCGATCTCGTTGCAATCGGCTCTTCAACCGGCGGCCCGCCGGCTTTGCAGCAGATTTTTTCAGCTTTTGAACAACAATACCCGTTTGCTATTGTTGTTTCCCAGCATATGCCGCCCGGTTTTACCAAAGCGTTCGCCGACAGGCTTAATCGAACCTCACGATTTGATATTAAAGAGGCTGAAGATGGCGATCTTGTTCTGCCCGGCACGGCTCTGATCGCTCCTGGTGGAAAAAATATGCTCTTTGAAGCATGCGGGGGTGAAGTTACTGTCCGGATAGTAAATCCTTCTGAAACTGATAGATATATTCCATCAGTTGATGTGATGCTTGAATCATGCGCAGCAATTTACCGTAAACGGGTGGCGGCAGTGATTCTGACTGGAATGGGCAACGACGGCAGCAGGGGCGTTAGAATAGTTAAGGAACAGGGTGGTTACGTTATCGCCGAGTCTGAAGAGACGGCAATTGTATATGGTATGCCGCGCGAAGCGGTAGCGACCGGGGTTGTTGACCGTTGCGTCCCACTGGACCGGATTGCAGCAGAAATAATTATTCAAGGCGGATTCACGTGATCAAACATGATGCCAATTCTTCATCAAGAGTGAAATCAAGGCGGCGAGGATTGAGGCGACGAGGGCATACAACCGTATGTTGAGGAGCCGAAGACGAGCCAACGAAGATAGCGCCTTGATGTAGAATTTGTATGATATATCCAAAGAATGAAAGGACATTACCGTGGAATTGAAGTACACACCGAAAGAGATTGAACAGAAATGGCAGTCAATCTGGGAAAAAGAAAATACATTCAAGGCGTCGACAGACAAGGATAAGCAAAAGTATTATCTCTTGGAAATGTTCCCCTATCCATCAGGCCGCATTCATATGGGCCATGTCCGCAATTATTCAATTGGCGATGTTATCGGCAGGTTCAAACGCATGCGCGGATTCAATGTCATGCATCCAATGGGGTGGGATGCGTTTGGCATGCCTGCCGAGAATGCCGCTATTCAGAACAAGAGTCATCCTGCAACATGGACACATGAGAACATCGCCTATATGCGGAACCAGATTAAAAAAATGGGTTTCTCATACGATTGGGACCGTGAACTGGCAACCTGTGATCTTGATTATTACCGCTGGGAACAGAAGATATTTTTGGAAATGTTTGCGAAAGGTCTGGCCTATAAAAAGACCTCCTATGTTAACTGGTGTCCGAAGTGTGAAACCGTACTTGCCAATGAGCAGGTTGAGGATGGCGGTTGTTGGCGTTGTGACAGTGATGTTAATTTAAAGGAGCTGGATCAGTGGTTTTTCCGGATAACCGATTATGCCGACGAACTTCTGGAAAACACCTATGCGCTTCCCGGTTGGCCGGAGCGCGTTCTCGTCATGCAGCGGAACTGGATTGGCAAAAGTTTCGGCTGCGAGATTGATTTTGCGGTTGAAAACAGTACGAATTCGATCCGGGTTTACACCACACGGCAGGACACCGTCTTCGGTGCAACCTTTATGTCGCTGGCTCCGGAACATCCACGGGCGCTTGAGTTGACCACTCCTGAAAACAGGGAGGCCGTGACCGCATTTATCGACAAAATCAGAAAAACAGAGCGTATCAAACGAACCGCCGATGATTTGGAAAAAGAGGGGGTTTTTACCGGTTCCTACTGCACTAATCCGGTGACAGGAGCCCGGATGCCGGTGTATCTGGCGAACTTTGTCCTGATGGATTACGGAACGGGCGCCGTTATGGCTGTGCCGACGCATGATCAGCGCGATTTTGAGTTTGCCAAAAAATATGATCTGCCGCTGAACGTCGTCATCCAACCGGAAGGGGTAACGTTTGACCCCGCCGCTATGAGTGAAGCGTTCACCGATGCCGGGAAAATGGTTAACTCCGGCCAGTTTGACGGTATGCAGAGCGTTGATGCAAAAGAGGCCATTGCAGACTTTCTGCAAGAACAGGGGAAAGGGGCCAAAACGGTTAACTTCCGTCTCAGGGATTGGGGCATTTCACGCCAGCGCTACTGGGGCAATCCAATTCCGGTGATCTATTGCGACAGCTGTGGCGTGGTACCGGTGCCTGAAAAAGATCTACCGGTGGTACTTCCTAAAGACGTTGCTTTCAGCGGCGAGGGTGGGAGTCCTCTCGCCCGGATGGAATCTTTCGTTACCTGTTCATGCCCTGCATGCGGTAAGGATGCCCGTCGGGAAACTGATACAATGGATACGTTTGTACAATCATCATGGTATTTCCTGCGCTACTGTTGTTCTGATTATAAGGAGGGCATCCTTGATCGTGATTCCGTTGATTACTGGATGTCTGTTGATCAATATATCGGTGGCATAGAGCATGCCGTATTACACCTCCTCTATGCGCGTTTCTTTACCAAGGTTATGCGCGATCTGGGGCATATTTCGGCGAGCGAGCCGTTTATTAACCTGTTAACGCAGGGAATGGTCATTAAAGATGGCGCTAAAATGAGCAAGTCAAAGGGAAATGTCGTTGATCCTGATGCCTTGATCTCAAAATACGGTGCCGACACAGCCCGGCTGTTTTCTCTTTTTGCTGCTCCCCCGGAGAAGGACCTCGACTGGAATGATCAGGGCGTTGAAGGATCTTTCCGTTTTCTCAGCCGTATCTGGAAACTGGTTCATGATCGGCTTGATATGATAAAAAGCGCCGGTCCACTTGATCTGGCATCGTTGTCGTCAGAAGAACGAAATCTGCGGAGAGCGGTACATAAAACAATCCGGAAAGTTACGGATGATCTGGATGAGCGTTTTCACTTTAATACCGCGATAGCTTCGGTAATGGAACTGCTCAACATTCTTCAGCCTGCGGAGCTGGCTACACCCCAATTTCCTGCAGTCATGAAAGAAGCTCTTCAGAGTATCGTTCTTCTGATGTCTCCTTTGGTTCCTCATATCACTGAAGAGTTATGGGAGAGAATGGGCAACTCACGCCCTCTGTCGCAAGCTTCATGGCCTGCGTATGATCCGGATGCGGTTGTTGATGAAGAGCTGCTCGTAGTTGTGCAGGTGAATGGCAAGTTGCGTTCCAAGTTAACCGTTGCTGCCGGAACCGGAGAAGATGAACTTAAAGCTCTGGCCCTGGCAGATGAAAAGGTTGCTTCGTTTATTGCTGGCCTGACTGTTCGTAAAGTCATTTGCGTCCAGGGTAAGCTGGTCAATATTGTGGTGGGATAGGGGATGATGACGAGGATATGGCATAAGACCGCACTGGTTGCCCTGATGCTGGTTACTCTTACCGGGTGCGGCTACCATCTGACGAACTCTCAGGCAAATCGAAAACAGAACTTCCAGAACATCTGGATCCCCTTTTTTAGTAACGAGAGTATCAGTCCGACCGCGCAAACGGTGCTTAGGCGGGCGTTTTATGATGAGATTCACGCTCTCCGTGGTTTGAATCCTGCAGAAAATCAGGAATCAGCAGACCTCTCCATGAAAGCGAAGTTACTTTCTTATTCCAGCGGAGCGGTTTCGTATAGCGCCCAGGATCAAGTTCGCGAATATAAACTGTCTCTAAATGTTGAGCTTGAAGCCTACAAAAAAGGGCAGATATTACCACTCTGGAAAGGGCAGATTCAAGGCTCCAAACAGTATCCTGCGAATACGAACCTTGCCCTGCAGCGTAACGCTGAAGATCAGGCGCTTGATGCCGCTGCGCGTATTATTGCCCAAAAATTTATTACTGCTATTGAAGAGTCGTATTAACCATGACACCACAGGAACTTGAAACATCACTGAAGAAGGGCATTATACCACCCGTCTGCTTTTTGTATGGAGAAGAGCAGTTTCTGGTTGAACGGGCTGTCAATATGCTGCTTGCCAAGGCAATTGATCCGTCACTTAAAGATTTTAATTTTAATGTTTACTATGGGAATGAGTCGAAAGGTGTAGATATCATTGACGCCGCTCAGACGCTGCCGATGTTTTCAGAGCGACGTGCGGTACTGGTGAAACGTGCCGAACAGTTGAAGGCAGATGCACTTGAAATCATGCTGCCGTACATCCTGAATCCGTCGCCAGGCACGTGCCTGCTGCTTACCGGCACAAAGATTGATCAGCGCAAAAAGTTCTTTCTGGAATTTAAAAAACATGCTGTTCTGGTCGAATATAAGCGCTTTTACGACAATAAGTTGTCGGGGTTTATACAGACTGAAGCCGTTACGCACGGGAAACCGATTGAAACTGCTGCTGCAGAACTATTGTCAGCACTGATCGGCAACAACCTGCAGGAATTAAGCTCGCAAATTGAAAAACTGGTGGTCTATGCTGGGACGAAACAGCGCATAACAGTTGATGATGTGCGAATCATGGCCAGCAGCAGCAAGGCTTTTACCGCCTTTGAGCTGGCAAAATTTCTCAGTTTACGGGATGTGCCCGGTTCGCTCAGATGCCTTGATACATTATTTCTTCACGGCGAGGACGCACCGATGATAATTGGCGCTCTCACCAGTCACTTCCGAAAATTATGGCGCATCAGAGAGCTCCTCGATAAAAAAATGTCGCAGTCAGATATCGGTAGCGAACTCTCGATTAACGCCTTCTTTTTAGGGGAGACGGTTGCGCAGGCGCGTAATTTTACTCGAAGGGAATTGAAACGTATTTTTGATGAATTTTATCGGTGCGATGTTGCTTCCAAGACAGGTGGCGGGCAGTCGTACACTCTTCTCCATGGGATGGCTATGGGGATTTGTACCGGCGGATGGTAGAAAACATACCTGCAGATTTCATGCTTTTATAGAACGCAAAAAAAGGGGGGGCCAGCGACGACGCAGCTCCCCCTTTCTTTGTGTGCGCCAGGGCATGGCGCATGCGGCCTGATGTTAACAGGAGGTAGATGTATAGGACCTATTTCATGGAAAAATCATTCCCGTAAATAATTCTTCGACGTTCTTTATTCTGATAGAAAGTGTGTTTTCCCCGGATAGTGTCACGGCCGATAATGACCCATTTACTTGAACGACGGAAGGCAACAATCTTGTTTGAAGCAATCATACCATCGAGAAGTTGCTCATCAACCAGCATATCTTGAAAATCATTTCTTATTATAACGATCACTTGTCTACCCCCTTTCCCTTTCGCATCTCGAGCTTACGTTACCCTGTATTTTATATCCCACTATTTGCTGCGCCATATTACGTTAATCCGGCATTAATGTTTAGGATGCCGTTATACTATGACGTTTTATGAGACAAAACTATGGGGCTTTTCGCAGGCAGAGATGCAAAAATTCCCGGATGGCAGGGTTGGATGATACGTAATCAATACGGTGTCAGACCACGACACATTGATTGTTTTCCCAGAAACCAAAGAAAATATGCCTGCCATTGAGTAAAATTGTAACTTGATATATCTGTAAAAGCGGATATAATCCCCCGTATGAAAACACAAATTCTTTTCCTCTGTACCCACAACTCCTGCCGCTCCCAGATGGCTGAAGCACTGGCTAATCACTTCCTCGGTGATAGCTGCCAGGCCTCTTCCGCAGGAACTGAAGCCACACGGGTTAATCCTCTGGCAGCTCAGGTCCTGACAGAGATCGGCATCGACACTTCACTCCTCCATTCAAAGACAATGGATGAATTTACCGGTCAGACCTTTGACCATGTAGTTACCCTCTGCGGTGACGCCAATGAAAAATGCCCGCTCTTTTTTGGAGGAGTGGAGCGGCTTCATCGTGGTTTTGAAGACCCGTCGTGTCTGAATGGACGTGAAGAAGACGTGATACCCGAGTTCCGCCGGGTGCGGGATGAAATCAAAAATTGGATTATAGATTGTTTTGGAGGTACACCATGAGTGAGCATCTTACCCGCAAACTTTCCTTCCTTGATCGATGGTTGACCCTCTGGATCTTCGCCGCTATGGCGCTGGGCGTTGGTCTCGGATATTTTGTCCCAGGCACCGAAGCCTTTATCAACTCCTTCCAGGTAGGCACCACCAACATCCCCATCGCGATCGGTCTGATCGTCATGATGTACCCACCCTTTGCCAAGGTGAAGTACGAGGATATGCCGGAAGTATTTAAAAACAAGAAAATTCTCGGTATCTCTCTTATCCAAAACTGGATCATCGGTCCAGTGCTGATGTTTATACTGGCAGCACTGCTGCTGCCGGACAAACCGGAGTACCTGGTGGGGTTGATCATGATAGGCCTGGCGCGCTGCATAGCCATGGTCATTGTCTGGAACGAACTGGCCAAAGGGAACACCGAATACGCTGCAGGACTGGTCGCTTTTAACAGCATCTTCCAGGTGCTCTTCTACAGCGTTTATGCCTGGATATTCATAACAGTTTTGCCGCCGTTGGTCGGACTAAAGGGGATGGAAGTAAATGTCAGCATTGCAGAAATTGCCAAGAGTGTATTCATATATCTCGGCATTCCCTGCATAGTCGGTGCTTTGACCCGTCTGATCGGCGTCAAGGTTATGGGCAAGGAGCGTTATCACCGAGAGTTCGTGCCGAAGGTCGGCCCCCTGACTCTGATTGCCCTGCTCTTCACCATCGTGGTGATGTTCAGCCTCAAGGGAAATCTGATTGTGCAGTTGCCTTTAGATGTGGTGCGCATCGCCATCCCGCTTTCCATCTATTTTATCGTGATGTTTGTAGTTTCCTTCTGGATGGGGAAAAAGCTGGGTGCAGACTACAGTAAGACCACCACTCTGGCATTCACTGCTGCCAGCAACAACTTTGAGCTGGCCATTGCAGTGGCGATTGCCGTCTTTGGACTCAATTCCGGTGCTGCTTTTGCCGCAGTTATTGGCCCGCTGGTTGAGGTGCCGGTCATGATAGGACTAGTGCATGTGGCGTTCTGGTTCCAGCGCAGATGGTTTCCGGGACAGATTTAAATTCCTTTAGGTAATCCCCCGGATCTACCGGGGGATGCGTGCTTAATCAAACTTATAAACGTACTAAAATGCATACTATTGTCACCGCAAGAGTTATTCCAGCAATGTTGAGCCCGGAAAATTTTAAAAGAATGAACTGCGAAAGATGTTGCCCGGCAGCTAACAATTGTGATAGTAATAAACTGTTCGTGAACCACAGAGCTCACCATGCCCTGTGGTTTTTTATTTACTTCAAAGGAGCACCAGACCAGCATGATTGCAGCATCAAATATCACCCTTTCCTATGGTAAACGAGTCCTCTTCAAAGATGTTAACATCAAATTTACCCCCGGTAACTGCTACGGACTGATCGGCGCAAACGGGTCGGGTAAATCGACTTTTCTCAAAATTCTTGCCGGTGAACTGGATGCTGACAAAGGTGAGGTCGTTGTCGGTCCCCGTGAGCGCATTGCCGTCCTCCGTCAGGATCAGTTTGCCTTTGATGAGGAAACAGTTTTCAATACCGTTATCATGGGGCACAAACGCCTGTATGATGTTATGACGGCCCGTGAAGCGATTTACTCCAAAGCCGAATTCAGTGAGGAGGACGGTGTTCGTTCAGCGGAGCTTGAGGGCGAGTTCGCAGAGTTGAATGGCTATGAAACCGAATCTGAGGCTGCCGTTCTTCTGAACGGTCTTGGCATCTCGGAAGAGTTGCGCACCAAACAGATGAAGGAGCTGGAGCCGGGCGACAAAGTCCGCGTATTGCTGGCTCAGGCGTTGTTCGGCAATCCCGACGTACTGCTGCTGGACGAGCCGACCAACAATCTTGATCTCAAGTCAATAAACTGGCTGGAAGAGTTTCTGTTCCGCTTTCCGAATACGGTTATTGTCGTATCCCATGACCGCCACTTCTTGAATCAGGTCTGTACGCACACCGCTGATATTGATTTCGGGCGGATTCAGATTTACGTCGGCAACTATGATTTCTGGTATCATGCCAGTCAGCTGAACTTAAAGCAGAAACAGAACGAAAACCGCAAAGTGTCTGAAAGGGCGGATGAACTCAAGGCCTTTATCCAGCGCTTCAGTTCCAATGCTTCCAAGGCAAAGCAGGCGACGTCGCGCAGGAAGCTGCTCGATAAACTCACTCTGGAAGACATGCCGACCTCATCCCGAAAATATCCTCATGTGGTATTCAAGCCGGAGAGACCGTGCGGTGACATCATCCTTGAAATACAGGGATTGACCAAAGAAATTGACGGCGTCAAGGTGTTGAATAACTTTGACCTGATCGTGCGCAGGGATGACAAAATTGCTTTTGTCGGCGGCAACACGCTTGCCCGCACAACGCTTTTTCAGATTCTGGCGGGCGAACTCGAGCCGGACAGCGGCAGCTTCCGCTGGGGTATTACCATTACCAGCGCCTATTTCCCCAAGGAAAACAGCCAGTATTTTGAACGTGAAATGACCCTTATCGAGTGGCTCGGTCAGTATTCTCCGCCGACTGAGGGTGAAACGTTTGCGCGCGGCTTCCTCGGCAGAATGCTGTTCTCAGGCGAAGAAGCCATGAAAAAGACTACTGTGCTCTCTGGTGGTGAGAAGGTCCGCTGCATGTTATCGCGCATGATGTTGACTGCCGCCAACGTGATTATTCTCGATGAACCGACCAACCATCTCGACCTGGAGTCGATTACCGCCCTGAATGACGGCCTCATTGCATTCACCGGGGTCATTTTGTTTGCCTCACATGATCACGAGTTTGTCTCGACCATCGCCAACCGGATTATCGAAATCACTCCTGGCGGAGTAATTGACCGTACTATGGGTTTTGAAGATTATCTTGAGAGCGAGGATGTGTCAAAAGAGCGGGATGAACTGTACCACGGTCATGCCGATTTAAGCCTGTAGTCAGTAAATTGCCTCAAGTTATATAATTGGTATAACACCAGAACCACAGGGGATTTCCCTGTGGTTCTTTCGCCATGGAGCTACCATGAATTCTCAATCAAATCTCAGTATCACCTGGTTGAAGCCGGATATTGAAGAAGAACGTTGGGAGTTTTTCAATCATCCGGCAAAGCAGGAATGGTATAGATTACACGCTGTGACGTGGGATCTGATAGTTGCCGGATTTGACAGCGGAGTACTGGTTCCCTATCCCCGCTCCGGGATGCTGGGCGACATTCCTGTTGCGCTCTCGTATTACAGCTACAGTGACTATCAAACGTATCTCGCCAAAGCCAGGCGGGGGTACCGGATAAATTATTCCCGTATGGAAGATGCGTTGCAGAAGGTTGGTTCTCTTGATCTCAAGGCCCCGATAATCCTCAGCAGCGGTGAGGAAGGGGTACTCTTTTCCGGCTACCGTCGACTCTGCCTCGGCTGGAATTATGGTATGGCGCCGTATGTGTGGCTGGTACCGCTGCGCTAAGGCCCAATATTACTTCTATACAAAAGTTATACATCAAAAAAAATATGGAGTTTAACCTGATGATACAATTGTCAAATATATCCAGGCAGCATGGATCACAGATTCTTTTTCGGGATGCGTCCTGTCAGATCCTGCCGGGGACGCACACCGGACTGGTCGGTCCTAACGGCGCCGGAAAAACGACGGTTTTTCGAATTATTGCCGGACAGGAAGAGCCCGATTCAGGTGAAGTAATTCTGCCTAAAAAGACGACTATCGGCTATTTTGCTCAGGATGTCGGTGAAATGTCCGGTCGGTCGGCACTTGAGGAGGTTATGGCTACCTGCGGCTCTACCGTGCGTCTGGCAGCGGAGATGCAGGAGATGGAAGCGGCGATGTGCGAACCTCAGTCTGACGATCAGATGGCTGATCTTCTGGAACGCTATGGTAGCGCTGTTGAAGAGTTTGAACATATGGAAGGGTATGATCTTGATTCACGTGCTCAGGCTGTTCTGACCGGTCTCGGAATCGGCCCTGATCGCTATAACCACCCGGTCGAATCGTTCAGCGGCGGTTGGAAGATGCGCATTGCCCTGGCAAGTATCCTGACCCTGAAACCTGACGTGCTGCTGCTTGATGAGCCAACAAACCATCTCGATGTGGAATCGATCATCTGGCTTGAAGAGTGGCTCTCCAGCGAGTTTAAAGGGGCACTCCTGATGACCAGTCATGACCGTGACTTTATGAATCGTGTTGTGACTCGAATCGTTGAGGTTGCCAATTCAACCGTAACGACGTATGGCGGAAATTATGATTTCTATGAACGGGAGCGTGATATCCGTTTTGAGCAGTTGATCGCCTCGCATAAACGGCAGCAGGATATGCTGGCCAAAGAAGAAGAGTTTATCGCCCGCTTTGCCGCACGTGCTTCCCATGCAGCCCAAGTGCAGTCCAGGGTCAAGAAGCTGGAGAAGATCGAACGAATCGAAATTCCAGCTGAAGAACGCACCGTGCGCTTCGGTTTTGCTGATCCACCGCGCAGCGGAGACGACGTCGCTGCTTTTGAAAATCTGGGCAAGGTCTGGATAACGCCCGATGGAGCGGAAAAGCCGGTATTTCACGGTGTCTCCGGTATGGTGAAACGGCTCAACAAAATTGCCGTTGTCGGGGTTAACGGTGCGGGGAAATCGACGTTTCTCAAAATCCTTGCCAGCCAGACCGAAGCGACCGCCGGAAGTGTGACAATCGGCGCAAATGTAGATGTTGGATACTTTAGTCAACACGCGATGGAGCTGCTTGACCCCAAAAAGACCATTTTCGAAACATTACAGGACTGTATGCCGCTTGCGACAATCGGTATGATCCGCAACCTGCTCGGTGCGTTTCTCTTCTCGGGCGACACGGTAGACAAGCGCATTGAAAATATCTCTGGCGGTGAGAAAAGCAGGGTGGTGCTGGCTACAATTCTGGCCCGTCCGGTCAATTTTCTGATCCTGGATGAACCGACCAACCATCTCGATATTCGTTCCAGGGAGATGCTGCTGGAGACGTTAAAAAACTTCGGCGGCACAATCGTTCTGGTCAGTCACGACCGACATTTTCTGCGCCAACTGGTCGATCGGGTTTTTGAAGTTGATCATGGCGAGATGCGTGTCTATGAAGGAACCTATGATTATTACTTATCAAAGGCTCAGTGAAGGTTTAAGAGTGTTTATTAAGTAAAGGAGTCACTTTTTGCAGATAGTATTCGGCATCGATTTTGGTACAACCAATTCGGCGCTTTCAGTTTATAGGAATGGGGCAGTTGAAGTAGTAGCCGTTGATGGCACTGAACGCAGTGATGACCTTATGCGTTCGGTGCTTTATTTTAGCGAGGAAAATGAGATTTATGCAGGGAACGATGCGATCCGTCACTATGTTGATGATGGCGCTGCAGGACGTTTTATGCAGTCGATCAAGACGTTTCTCCCCAATACAAGTTTCGTTAGTACCGAAGTATTCGGTAAGCGTTATACCATCGACGATCTGGTCGCGATCATTCTTAGAAAGCTCAAAGCCTGCGGCGAGGAGCATGTGGGGTGCTCAGTTGATAGCGTAGTCTTGGGGAGACCGGTGCTGTTTTCGACGGATGCCGCCAAGGATTCTGTGGCCCAGCAGCGACTTGAAAAAGCTGCTCGCAAGGCCGGTTTTAAAAACATCTGGTTTCAGTACGAGCCGGTAGCTGCGGCACTGGCCTTTGAGGACTCGTTACTGCCCGGGCAGGAGCGGGTTGTTTTCATTGGTGACTTCGGTGGCGGCACTTCGGATTTTTCGGTAATCCGTGTCAAGGGTGGAGCCTTTGATCGATCTGACCGGCGCAGTGACGTCCTTTCGATGGGTGGGGTCTATGTAGCTGGAGATAAGTTTGATTCACAGGTCATGTGGGACAAGGTCGCGTACTATTTCGGTCGCTACTCGCATTATAAGACCATGGGCAAGGATGATTGGGTTAATGTGCCCAAGGGGATCATATACACTCTCTGTCAGTGGCATCGCATCCCACTGTTGAGGTCGCGCAAAACAAGGGAGCAGATCCGGGTGATCAAAGGCACCACCGATGACCCTCACGCAATTGAGCACCTGGAAAATATAATCAACGATAATTACGGTTTTTTCCTGTTTCAGGCTATTGAAAAGGCCAAATGTGACCTTTCCTCCATGGATCAGGCCTTGATACAATTCACGGAACGGGATCTCTGTATCAGTGAAGAAATGAGCAAACATGAGTTTGAGCGCATCAATGCGGAAAACTTTACACATATATCGGACTGTATTGATGACGTAGTCGCACGGTCCGGGGTACTGCCAACTCAGATTGATTCAGTCTTCCTGACGGGTGGGACTTCACGGATTCCTTATATCCAGGATATGTTTGTCAAACGATTTGGCCAGCATAAACTGGAAAACAGAAATGCCTTCACCAGTGTCGTCCATGGCCTCGGTTCCAGCGTTCCCCTGTTTGTCTGATTAGTGAGCCACTCCTTCACAGCCACGTTCATAATCCCGTCAGAGTGGCTGGAAACAGTCGGTCGCTCAATTGTCAATCAACCCGTTGTCTGAAGGCATTCAGGTAGCGTGTGTCTTCAGCGTAGGTAACGGGATATATAAAAGGTACCGGTTTCGGCTCCATATCATCGCCAACATTTCTGAAGGTAAACAGGCAGGAGTTTGACAGCGTATTTCTGCCCAGTGTCCGGCTGAATCGCTCAATATCAGACTGAACGGTGATGGTCGTCTTGCCGGTGTAGACCACTCTGGCAATGAATTTCAAATGGTCGCCCAAAAGAACCGGTTGATTAAAGTTAATGCGGTTCACCTGACAGGGTACCACACGGTCGGGGGAGACACTTTCTGCCGCCAGTGCTGCCAACTCATACGCTTTTCTGATCAGATAACCACCGAATATTGTTTGCGGTACATTTTCCTGTTCCGGGTAAGCCCTGATGGTGGATTCCAGGGACAATTCGCTTGCGCGTATGCCACTGAAGTCAGGGGATTCCTGCTCTTTGTGCAGTTTTTTAAGAGACAGGTACTCATCAAGCGACGGCATCTCCTCGGCCTTTGCCAGACTATCCTTATACAGTTGACGACGCTGTTCAGCATTGTTTTTTCGTTTAACCTCAATCTTCTGCTCGTACTCCAATGGCGGCAAAGTCAGGCTTTTGCCGCCTCCTTCTTCTGACGACCGTGCAACCATGGTGAAGTAACAGCTTGCCAGATGACTGGAACCGGCTCCAAGGCACTCTATTCTGATGCCAACCTCCATTGATGACTTGCCTACATAGTTGATCTGTGCCGAAAAAATCAGGTCGTGTTTAGTGTCTGCTGGATTTCTGATCACAATGCTGTCTATGGCAGCGGTTACCACTCTGGCGTCAGGATAGAATCTGTGAACATATGCCAGTGCCGTGTTTTCGGCAACCTTGTCCAAAGTCTCCAGGAGCTTTCCAAAACGTATATTGCCTATCATATCGGTATCTTTGGCCAAAAAACGTCTCGCAAGTGTTTTGTCGGTAGAAAATGGCAAAACAAAAATATATCTGGTGTCGTGCGGCGCAATCAAATTACGATCGTTTCCTGCAGCTACGTTATTCATGTTCTTAATGTCCTTTCATATTTTATTTCGGCTTCTGCCTGAATCACCGGTTTATAAATGCCATCATTGCCTCCGGATAACGCCCTCCGGCAGCGGCTCCCTTCGGCAGCGCTTCTGCAATCTCCGACATTTCAGCCTCACTGACAGCCACCGTTCCAGCACTGATATTTTCGTCCAGATACTTTCTTCGCTTGGTGCCCGGAATCGGTACTATGTCGTTCCCCTGTGCCAGCAGCCAGGCGAGGGCCAGTTGTCCGGGAGTAATTCCCTTCCGCTCGGCAATCGCTATGACCTGTTCTGCCAGTTTCATGTTTTTTGTAAAGTTCTCTCCCTGAAAGCGGGGTGAGTTGCGCCGGTAATCATCTGCCGTAAAATCATCAGGACTTTTTATCTGTCCGGTCAGAAAACCGCGCCCCAGCGGACTGTATGCAACAAAACCGATTCCCAATTCGCGTAGTGCAGGCAACACCTCGTCTTCCGGGTCTCGTGTCCAGAGGGAATACTCGCTCTGCAGCGCTGTGATCGGATGAATGGCGTGGGCCCGTCGGATGGTTTGAACTCCCGCTTCAGACAGTCCGATGTAGCACACCTTACCTGCTGTCACCAGATCCGCCATCGCTCCGACTGTTTCTTCTATCGGTACCTCAGAATCCACCCGGTGCTGATAATAGAGATCGATATGATCCACACCCAAGCGCTTCAACGAAGCATCACAGGCCGAGCGGACATACTCCGGCCTGCCGCTGATGCCGGTGATGGGTGCCGAGCCGTCTTTGGCCGGCGGACTGCGCATAATACCGAATTTGGTTGCAACAACGACTTTATTGCGGCGACCTTTGATAGCCTTGCCCACCAGCTCTTCATTGGTGAAAGGGCCATACATGTCGGCAGTATCGAGAAAGGTAACCCCCACATCAAGGGCGCGGTGGATGGTGGCGATTGACTCGGTTTCATCACGCCGGCCGTAAAAATCAGACATCCCCATACAGCCGAGCCCCTGAGCTGAGACTATTAGTCCCTGCGAGCCTAGTTTTCTCAGTTCCATATGCAACTCCTTTTCTGTAAACGATAACTAACTAATTGCACCATCAAGCTTCTGCACAGTATACCTTCCTTTTCCTTTTCCTTACCGCGGCTTTCGAGGTCCTGGTGCAAAGTAACGCCCCAGCTTTGCATCCAATTCATCAATCCAACCGGCTTTGGATTCCGGAAAGGCATCTGCGTAGGGGACGTAGGGTTTTATATCCAGAACAGGTGTGCCATCAAGGAGGTCAACGCCTCGAAGGTGGAGCGTCCTGCCTTCAATCTTAATTAATTCTACCGCCGACAGACCGATAGAATTGGGACGATGAGGGGAACGGGTGGCCAGAACACCCCGTTTTGGTCCCCCCCGAGGCGGTTTGACGCTGCTTTTCCACCCTTCACTGAGGTGAAAGGTGAAAATCAGCCAGAGCCTGTCAAAGCCGCTCAGGTCTTGAATGGCTTTCTCGTCCAGCCAATCCATAAGTTCCAAAGTGGCTATTGCAAAATCCCCTGTTTCCGTGCCTTCCACAACGGTACTTTGATGGGGTGCATCAATGCGGCGTGAATAGGGGGATCGCAGGATGCCGATGGGGCGATAGATGAATCGGGAGTCTTGGGTCATGTCGAATTCTTTACCGCTTATAGTGACTAATACAGTTGGAGCGGAGCAGATAATAGATCGTTTAGCTGCAGCTAACAAGCTATTTTGGAAGATGGGTTGACCTGACGCCATCCGGGTGATACTTTGAGTCATCACGCACGATAGGGTGGCATAACAACTCGATATCAAACTCCACATAAAACTGGAATTATCAGGAGGAATACCAATGGCAAAACCGAATTATTCGTTTGAAAAGCGGAAGAAGGAATTGGATCGTCAGAAAAAGAAGGATGAAAAAAAAGCCCGTAAGGGCGAGCAGGATACTGACGGGACCGAACAGGAAGAGGGGAGTGAAGAAGCTGAAGCGGCACCTGAAGCGGTGTAGCTTGGGGGAACTGATATGACTGGAAATACCACCATCGTAATTTTGGATGGTTATACGATCAATCCCGGGGATAATCCCTGGGATTCAGTTAAAGCTTTGGGGAACTGTACCATCTATGACCGAACGCCGCCTGAACTTAAGCTGGAGCGGGCCCGTAATGCGGAAATTATTCTGCTCAGCAAGGTCAAGCTGGATGAAGCTGCTCTAGATGCGTTACCGAAGCTTAAATATATTTCTATGCTGGCAACCGGGTATAATAATGTTGATGTCGCAACCGCAGGACGGCGCGGCATCCCGGTATCGAATGTTCCGGCGTACTCAACCGAGTCTGTTGTCCAGACAACCTTTGCCCTGCTGCTGGAACTGGCCCAGCATGTCGGTCTGCATGATGCCTCTGTGAAGGCCGGGGAATGGATCAGCTGTCCGGATCATTCCTACTGGAAAACACCGCTGCTGGAGCTGGATGGCTTGACTCTGGGGATTGTCGGCTATGGTACGATTGGACAGGCAGTAGCGCGGGTTGGTGCGGCTTTCGGGATGAAGATCATCGCGCATGCTCCCCGTATACCGCAGGATGCCGGGCCGGTCCCGGTACGCTTTGTCCCTCTTGAAGAGCTGTTCGCAACGGCTGATGCTATCAGCCTTAACTGCCCCCAGACTCACGAAAATAGCGGTTTCGTCAACGCCCGACTGCTCGGCCTGATGAAGTCGAGCGCTTTCCTCCTCAATCTGGCTCGTGGCGGACTGGTACATGAAGCGGATTTGGCAGCGGCATTGCACTCGGGGCAGATTGCCGGTGCAGGGCTCGATGTTGTCGCCCATGAACCGATGCTCGCTGACAACCCGTTGCTGAAGGCTCCCAACTGTATCTTTACTCCGCACATCGCCTGGGCTTCACTCGCCGCACGGAAGCGTTTAATGGTGATCGTAACCGCAAACGTCGCGTCTTATCTGGCGGGCACGCCGATTAATGTGGTTAATGGTCAGTTTTTGAAACTGTGATCGGGTAGGAGGCGGGATTACTCCCGCCGTCCTCCCACACCACCGTGCGTACGGTTCCGTACACGGCGGTTCATGAAGTGTGTTGAAGTCGGTGGTGCTGGTCCATGAATGAGACCAACCCCAGTTTGTCGAAATAGG